>JBIIEI010000044.1:0-40820 GCA_044237915.1 Silvanigrellaceae bacterium
CAACTGCCCGCAAACGAGTGCCGGTAACGTCGGTGGGATCTTTAACCCTGTTCTTCAGGCTGCTGACAACCAATAATCATTTCTCTTTGTCGTTCTTGTCACCCTCGACTCGCTTCGCTGGGTGATTCTCTTTTTTAAGCCTTCCATCCTTCGGTGCTTTGGCAACGATTGTCCCTATGTTGCTCATCTGTTACACTTCAGGCAAACCCATTTTCCCATGAGAGGAGAGATGGAAATTAATGTCTCACCGTATCAGTGGATGGATCCTCCCCGATGGAACTTGGCACGAATGTCGTCCCTGGGAACACATTGCCGCTGCAAAAAGCATGCCTTGGCTTCAAGAGCAAAGGCTCAAAAATTCTTCACTGGACGAACAGTGGCAGGATCCTGATGAAGAAAAAATCAGAGCTTGCCTTGCTTCATTAGGGATGATTAAAGTTTGTTACCATATGGTGGATGCAGACTCTTTTACGCTCCGGCAATTAAAAACACTCCAAACAGTGTACGATTTAATACCCCTCGAATCCGAAATTGAGTTTATTGGACGCATTCGCATCAAGATTGAATTGCGCATGCTGCTCAAGGTTCGCGATCCCGAACGACTCAATATGCTGGGCAGCTTTGGATGACTCTTCTCAGATTCACTCGAATTATTGAGCTTGCAAAGGCCTAACTCCAATGCTATGTCAACTCTCTCCACTTGCGGCTTGCAAGTGCATTTGAATTCAATAACAATCTTGAATCGAATCCAATTTCTAAGGAGGCCATTGTGCACGGATCTCGTCATCGCCGTAAGCATCCAAAGGGACGACGTAAAGTCGGTCGTAAGAAGCGTCGTTTACTTCGTCGTCGTCGCGCGGCAAGAACGAGCGGTAGGTAAAACCTGCTTTTGACCTGTGCGTGGCTACCCTGCCCCACAAGTGCCCTTTCGAAGATAAATAAAGAGTCGCAGCTGAAAAGTTGCGGCTCTTTTTTTATCTTCTATTGTTTCTTTTGAAATCTCGTAAAAAAAAAAGACACCTCTCGCATACACAAGAAGTGTCTTTTTTTTGGAATTTCGCTCCATCCCCACGTTCGAAAACGAAAAGATAAAGCGGAGTTCTGATTAACGCTTCGAGAATTGGAAGCGTGCACGCGCCGCAGCACGACCGTACATCTTACGTTCTTTCTTACGAGCGTCGCGAGTCACAAGACCAGCAGACTTCAAAACGCCACGCAATTCAGGATTGTAATCCATGAGCGCGCGTGTGAGGCCGTGACGAATTGCACCAGCTTGACCAGACAATCCACCGCCCACAACGTTGACACGAATGTCAACTTTGCCAATCATGTCAGTTAACTTAAGCGCTTGCTCAATAACCATACGTGATGTGGGGCGCTTGAAATAATCTTCAAATCCACGCTTGTTAACTTCAATGGTTCCCTTGCCTTCGCGAATCAAGACCCGTGCGATTGCAGTCTTGCGCTTGCCGAGGCCGGAATAATATTGGACCGCCATAATTACTTCCTCATATCCTTAAACATTTGCCTTGCAGGGCCACTCTTTCAGAGCGCCCTTGGAATCTCAATCAACCGACAAAACTCACGCCTCAATCACACCAAACGGGTACGAGGAGGAAGCTGCTCAGGCTGTTGTGCAGCATGAGGATGTTCACCGCCTACATAAACTTTGAGGTGACGGAAACATTCACGTCCCATCACATTGTGAGGAAGCATACCTTTCACAGCGAGCTCAAGAAGACGCTCGGGGTGTGAACGGCGAACTTCCGCAGCCGTGAATGTCTTCAAGCCACCGAAGTAGCCTGTGTGACGATGATAGAGCTTGTTCAGCTCTTTATTACCGGTCAACTCAATTTTCTCAGCATTGACAACAATGACAAAGTCACCTGTGTCCATATGAGGAGTGAAGATCGGTTTGTGTTTTCCTCTGAGAACATAAGCGATTTCAGTCGCTAGACGTCCTAAAGTTTTTCCTGCAGCATCAACAACAAACCATTTCTTCTGGATATCAGAAGGCTTTGCACTAAACGTTTTCATAAATATCTCCGCTCGCGCTCCATTTTGCGCGTGATCCATGCTCGAGGCTGATAATAATTTTTGGAGCGATCGCACGAGAGCCCGGGGCTGCCCAAAGCAGAACCGTATTGACACCCGCGCATTGACCTCACATAGCACAATCCTGCTACTATACAAGGAGTGGAGATCGTGGAACCGGCTCCTGACACGTAGGGAGTCCTTATATCGGGACAGTCAAGATTGGTCAATACCGAATCTTCAAGTTTTGTCACCTCAAGCGACCTTGCTGCCTGGCTGGTAGAAGAGGCCGCTTTTGTCGCCTATGAACTCGCTGGCCGATTGGCCAAAGCAGGACATCTGGAATTTGCTGCGCTCAGGCTGTCGTTTCAGCCTCAAACCGAGCGAAATGGCACGTCAATCTCGGCATTTTTACAAGCGTTTGAGACCGAAGCGGCGCTCCCTCTACGGGTTTTCACAGAGGCCGAGCTCGCTTCTCACTACCTGACCAATCGCCAGTCGCTCTTCGAGGCAAACACCCTTAAATTCCTCGCTCAGGTCGCAAATCGCAATATCAACGTGACGTTACAAATTCCCACAACAAGCTCCCTCGTCACAACGCACATGGAGACCCTTTTTAATTTGTCTCCGTTCTACGGCGTTGGAGAGCCAGGACTCGATCCTAAAACTCCAAGCCACCAGGATTTCGTAAAATACGGGCCCCATCTCTGTGAGCTTTTGTCTCTAGAGAGCTTTAATCTTGCGCATCTCCGCAAAACACTCAGCCCGCACGACTGCGGAAAGAGCCTCACCAGGCTTTTTCACCTCGCAAGTTCTCTTGAAGTGACACAGATGGTTCTTCAAGATCTCTCGCTTCACTTTCTGCAGGTCCCTGACAACACTACAAGTATTTCAGAACTACCCACGCTGTGGCGCAAGAAAAGAGAAGGCCTGCGCCTTCGCGAATGCCTCATGGATTCGGTCTCGGCCTTTTCAAGGGAATCTTTTTCTCATCTGCGCAGAAAAATTGTGAAGCGGCTGCTTTTGGAAACGAGCGTCGAGCTCTTTACCTCCCTGCGGCTTGCAGAAGACACCTTGGTATTGTTGCAACAGTTTGAAAATACAATTCTACTCCCGCACGCACGCAGCGGAGCCCAAGAAACAGGCAACTGCCTTTACTGCCAGTCGTTGCTGGAACAACTGCGCGGCCGTGGAGAACCCCTGGAAGAAGCCCATAAATTGGTGGACGCTCTCTACACTTACAGTGCTGAGAAAAAAGTGGACTGCCGAGAACTGCTCGATGAAGAAGTTTCTCGCCTCAATCCCCGCATCAACCGTGAGACCTTGGTCCACAGCCGCTTGGCCTTGCGCCTCGATGACTTTCATTATCCGCAAAGCGTGAAGCACAAGGAATGGGTATTGCGCACTCAAAAGCTCGCAGGACTCTGAAGTTTGAACGGTATGCCCAAGAACTAAGATAACGCCTTGCGTGAATTGCGCGCAGGAGGCTTTGTCACAACGGGAGCGGGAACTTCGTCTTCGACTTCCTCACCTTCTATCCCCGGAATGTCTTCTCCAAAGCTTGGCCCCGGAAGAATGCGAATCGGACCAAAGAGTTCTTCTTGCTCCACAGTCAGAAGTTTTGCTTTGGCCAATTCAAGCATCGCCATAAAAGTGACAATGAGCTCATAGCGGCTTTCACATTCCTCAGTCAGCTCCAAAAAGGTCGACTCCGGAAGCTTATCGAAGCGCCGTAAGAGCTGAATCATTTTTTTGTGGATGGTAATTTTTTGAGCTCGAACTTTTACCGTGGGAGCCGACATGCGCTCGGCAAAACGCAAAAGTGAACGCTCAAAAGCAATCACAAGGTCAAAAGAATTTCCGCGAATGGGATGAACCAGCTCTTCAAATTCAAGCTCACGCCTTTTAAATTCACCGGAAGGAAAAACATCTCGCCCCAAGATTTTTAAGGCATCGAGTTGAAATGAGGCCATCTTAATGGATTCATACTCGAGGAGGTCTTTCACCAAAGGTTTACGGGGATCTTCTTCGCCCATTTCGTCTAAATTTTGAGCATCAGGCAGCTGATTCTGAAGCGCCGGAAGCAAAGAGTACGCTTTAATTTCAATGAGTTGAGCAGCCATCGCAAGGTACTCACCCGCGGTGTGAAAGTCGAGCTCTGGCACTTGACGCAAAAATCCGAGATACTGCTCCGTAATCAGCAAAATGGGAATATTAAAAATGTTGATTTCTTGGACCTTGATGAGATGCAGTAACAAATCCAAGGGACCATCAAAACTTTCCAGACGCAGATGCATATGTCATTTGTTCCGCTTGTAAATGCCGCATGATTTACATTAAACAGCCTCACTGGCTTTCGCAAATCCACAGAACCGCCCTGGAGCTGAGAAATGAGGCTTTCCCGATTTCTGATTGGTACCGGCTTTAGCTGGATGATGTTTTGGTCAATCGCTGGAAGCCTGATCGGTGCACGCATCAATCTTGTGGCTTCGAGCGCAGAAACCACATGGCTCCAGAGCTGGGAACGCACCCTGCTGCGCACTGCCCATGCCCACATGAATCTCATGAGCATCACGCTTATACTCATGGGCTTGACATATGTCCAAGCTCTTGGGCTTGGCGGTCAAAAGCTTGTGAGCAAAACCTGCGCCTTTGCTTGCGCATCGCTGCCGATTTTTGGGCTGGGCCTTGTCCTCGAAGCTTACTTTCCTCCGCAAAGCGGTTCTGTCTCTCTTGTTACGGCTGTCACGGCACTGGGAGGAATCGTCTATATCCTCTGCATTGCTATTTGGGGAGCACTCTTTCTGTTTGGAGCCATGAGAAAATGATCGCGTCAGATGCAAAAGCTGAACATCTTGTGTTTGTCATCCGGCTTTCCGCCATTGGCGATACCATCATCACGGCCTGGGCCTTGCGCAAGTTGCGACTTAATGGATACGAGCCTGTGCTTGTTACGTTTCCTGGGCAAAAAGACATCGGAAGATCGATGCCCCACTTGAACAAGCTTGTCCTTGCAAACAAAGACGGCACATTTGAATTACTAGAACGAGAACTGACTTTAGGCGTCTTTCCGCTGCCTAAAGAAACACAAAGCCCCAAAGGGAACACCCTTCAAAGTCTATGGGCAGCAAAAAAAGTGTCCATCCTCGATCTGCAAAAAACTTCGCGAAGTGCACGCTGCCGCAGCAATATTCTCAAGGAACTCGCACGCACAGGCCAAAGCGCTGAAGAATGCTTGAGCGTTTCAAAACGAACGCTTTATCGCTTTTTTCTTCTGGTGTGGGCTTGGATTTCTTTTTCTCAAAAAGGACGCAGCCAAGGAATTCAGAAAGAAAATATTTTTAATATTCAAAAGCTGCAAGATCAGTTGATTGAAAAATTTCTGGCAAAACAAGGCTCAACTCAGCCTGCAAATATAAAAATCGAAAATATTCCACTGCTGCAACCGGCAGAGTGCGCAAAAGCTGAAAAAGAGCTCATCCCCTCGCACCCCTATATTGCAGTTTTTCCAGGTGCAAGCGGCTTTATTAAGACCTGGCCCAAAGAACGTTTTCGAAAACTCATCGAACTGACGTTGAAAAAAACGCAGCTTGAAATAGTGATCTGTGGCGGCGAGGATGAAAAAACTGTCGGAAATTACCTTCAGTTTTCAGAACGCACGAGAATACACAACTTGGCTGGAAAAATTTCCTTGGCATGCACTTTAAAAGTCATTGAGGGGGCAAAGCATATCGTCACAAACGATTCCTTTGCGGGCCACGCCGCCCACTCCCTCGGAAAATCTGCTTCTATTATCTATGGCCCCACAAGTCCCCTGTTTGGATTCCTGCCAGAAGCTCCTAACGTCACGGCTCACTACGCAAACCTCAAATGCAGTCCGTGCACCCGCCATGGAAAATCACCCTGCCGCTTCAAAAATCTCACTTGCATGCAGCAGATCAATGCAGACGATATTTTCAAAGATTATAGTCTTTAAATCACTAAACAAGTGCAATATGGGCAGGATCTTCGCCGATCCAAAACAAAAAATCACCCAAACTCGGACGCGACCTTACGAACGGTGAGAACCGAACAGCCCAGCGATATTCTTGTGCACTTGCCCGCAAAGACAGCGACTCTGGAACAAGAGGTAAACCCGACGCCTTCAAAAGTGATTCCATTTCATCTGCCCGCATTGTCAAATACTGGAGGTGTTTTTTGATTTCCGGCCAGTGACTTTGAAACTTCGAAAACTGTGGCCCAAAGGCGATCCAGCGGCTGTTCTTTTTTTGAAATTCTTCCACAAAATGTTGGGCAACATCTTCCAATTGGCTTTTTCGAGCAGTAACCCAGCGACTCCGAGCCTCCACATCCCAATTTATTTCATCACTTCCAAAATAAGGAGCAGACATCACCAGACGAAAGATGAGTTTTTTTGCATATTTTTCGTCCATGGTGACAAACTTTTTTTCATCAAAAGAGTCTTGTTCAAGCAACCAATCAAAACAAACGGAGCTTGTTAACGCACCTAACGCAACTTGTTCGCCGTGCAGAACAAGATCTCGTTCGGAAGTCATGCGCAAAAAATCAAGGGCATGGCTAATCACGTGTTCAAAACCACTCAGAGGTGTGGTTTCCCCCGACACCGACATTGCAATACCCGCCATGGCAAGCGCAGCGCAGGTTTTTTCGGTCACATCAGCAGGTAGTGGGTATTTTTGAAAACCGGTTGCGATCTGCTTTAACGCTTCCGAAAAGGGTTCCATCAGCCGATAGGCGAGTTCATCGTAACGTTCCATGATTCCCAATTGATGCCCCAAAAACCAGTCACCATAGGCAACAAATCTTGCTAAAAGATCTCCGTATCCAGCACGAGACATGGGAGCTGGGGCGCAGCTTAAAATATTTTCGATCCAAAAAGTGGCATCGATCCGACGCGACATATGCGTTTTTTTTGCACCCGTCTTTTCGAGCACTGAAAATGCGGATGTAAAGGCCGTCACAGTAAGCGCTGTGGGCACAACGACAAAAAGATCATCTGAGTTCAAAAGAAAAAGCGCATGTTTTACAAGATCCGTAAGTGTGCCGCTTCCCAATGCAAGAAAAACTCCGCCTGCGGACTCTCGAATGACATCTTGAATGAGGGGCAAATGCTCAAAAGAAGCGTGGATATCTTCGGATTTTATTTTCAAGAGTTGTGAGAGGTCGACTTTTTTGACCTGCTTAAAGCGTAACTGCAATTCATGCAAAAAAACGCTGTCTAAATCAGCATCCGTTCCATTTACTTGCTTTGAAACACCGTCCACAAAAACAACAACGCATTTTTTAGTCGACGCTTGTGCGCTTAAAAAGCTCAAAAATTCGGTGAAAAACTCTTCAAGGTTTCGTGCGTAAAATTGCTGGGGAACCAGTTTTACCAACTCTCCCTGTGAGAGCACCTGTTCATGTTCCAGCGTCTGATGCAAAGTTTCAAATGGGACAGACTTAAAAGACATCGCACCCCCTCACAGCTTGGCGTTAGGGGTCATTCTCGCGAAAAAAACACGATTGGCAACCAAAACAAGCAGTGAAATGAAGATGAGAAGCACAGAGATTCCCTGCGAAGTGGAAAAGGCCGTGCCTGGAAAAAGTCCGCGCGCATCGTCGCGGTAGAATTCATTGAAGAATCGGTTTACTGCACTTACAGCGACAGTAAGACCAGCAATTTCTCCGGGCTTGAAGGTTGCGGCTCGCACTTTCGCGGTTTTAAAATTCCAAAGCACCAACCATGATGCAAATCCCGCGAGCAAGACCGAGAAAAAAGCTTCTTGAAGTTGCACGGGGTATCGCAGTGCTCCATCTTCCAGGTTTGGAAAAGTAACAGCCCACCATGCGTTTTGCTGCTCGATTGAAACCACTTTTCCAAAGTCGTCCCCATTCAAAAAACATCCCATTCGTCCAAGGCCCAGGGCCAAAACTCCCGCAGGAAATGCGCAATCGCTGAGGAGCCCGAAAGGGAGTTTTTTCCAATTCACATAAGCGACTCCCACAACTGTGGCGAAAACTGCACCGCCATAAAAAGTCATGGGACCCAGCTTGCCCAGCGCGCCCACAAAACCCAGCAGGGTATCGACCTCAAATTGTTCTACAAGAATACTTAAACCCCGAGCGCCAAACCAACCCGCAACGTAACAAAGCGTGAAAATCACAGGCACACTCTGTGCGACGGTACGATTTTCACTTTTATTGGCGAGATAAAGAAACAGAAAATAAGCGGCGATGCCGGCAATGGCAAAAAAAACGTACCAAGAGGCAAGGGGCACACCAAACAGTTCAAACAGAATAGGTTTCACACTCTTCCCAGCCTATAAAAGTCCACGATGGAACTATTATGGCATGATTTGCGCTGAAGCGGCGGGAACAGTTTCTGAAGCTGGTGTAAAGCGGATGTGAGATGCCCAACGAGGCCCAAAGATTCCGATAAGAATTGAAAGCGCAACAGCCAAACCGACGAGATACTTCATGGGAGAAGTTTCTTCGGTGATGAGAGGATGAATGCTGCTGCGGGATGCAGGCTTTAGCCACATTTCGACCATGATGGAAAGATAATAATAAAGAGAAGCACAGCTCATCACAACAAGTAAAATGGCGATGGCATAAAGGCCTTCACTCACAGCACTGTTTATCAGCAAAAACTTCCCAAAAAATCCGGCGACGGGCGGAATTCCTGCAATGCCCAGTAAAAAGACCGAAAGCGAAAACGCAGCAAAGGGATGCCGTGAACCCAATCCCGCAAGTTCATCCTTGAGCAGATCTTCGCGGTTACCTTCTTCAAGCCAGGAAAGCACCGCAAAGGCACCGAGATTTAAAACAGCATAAATGACGACATACGCAACAAGAGCTTCACGTGCCATTAAGCTGCGCGGATTGACTGCGAGAGTAGCAAAACCCAGACAAAAATAGCCTGCATTCGCGACTGAGGAATAGGCGAGCATGCGCTTGACACTGTTGTGTACAAGGCCAAACAGAGAACCAACGATGATGGAAGCTCCACCCAAGAGTGAAAAAATCCACACCATGGCTCCCGAAGGGTTCGCAATACCAGCACCAAAAATGCGGATCATGACGATAACAATCGAAGCTTTAACCAGGGTGGTCATGTAGCCCGTGAGGAGAGAATGAGATCCTTGGTAAACATCTGGAGCCCAGGAATGAAAGGGAGCAACGGCAAGCTTAAATGCAAATCCGCAGATGAGTAAAAGCATCCCCAACATCGCCAGGGGATTTTCTTTTGAAATGGTGAGATATCTTAAGTCTGCCCACTTCAAGGAGCCTGTGTGCATATACAGAAGCGCCATTCCGAGCAACAGCATGGCTGCTGCCGTTGAGCCTAGCAGGAAATATTTCATTGCAGCTTCTAAAGCACGGTTCTCGCGGCGTTGGTAGCCCACCAAAACGTACAACGAAACACTCATGATTTCGAGGCCGGTAAAGAAGGTCATAAATTCGCCCGCAGAGGACATCATCATCATGCCTGCGGAAGAAAACAGCAGTAGACACAGAAAGTCAGGGCGCAGCAGCTGGCGTCCAACGGTGGTAAAGCTTGCAGCCATCAATGTAAATAAGGTCCCAAGCGCGATTAACATGAACGAAAACTGAGTCAGTTCATCAACCAAAAAACCACTGCCCAAATAGGCTTGGGGCTTTACAAGCGTGATTAAAGCAGGGGGAAGCGCTGCGCCTAAACACGACAACATGCAGATCCAAAATCCTGGATAATTGGGCTTTTCAGGGTCAGACCGAAATATTCCGACAAACAATGCAACCAGAGCACCAATCAGCAAGATCAGAATAGGCGAAGCATGAACGTAGAATTCTAGCGGAGGCAGAATTTCACTCAGTCGTGTACGGACCGCTTGCACAGCGGGTTCCAAATTCACAGGTGTCATTTGCTGACTCCGTCAATTGATAAAGATTCAGTTGTTGCGAGGCCACTGGCTTGCCCAGGAATGAGCAGAGTAGCGCGGTAGGGGCGCTTTGAAGTCACGCTCTTGCTTAAGTTCACAATGGTCGCCTGGGTATGCTCAAGGATGGGAGCAGAACCAAATCCAAGGGCAAAAATTGCAATACTGAGAAATCCAAGAATCACCGACTCTCGCAAAGTCACGTCTGTTAACTTTTGATTTTCGGGGTTCGTTAATGGCCCCCAGATGACCTTCAAAACCATCCAAAGCATATAGATGGCCCCCAAAATAACTCCCGAAGCCGCAAGGGCACCAAAGACAGGAGAAGCTTGGAAGGTCCCCGCTAGGATGAGCCACTCTCCGATAAACCCGCCGGTACTGGGCAGCGCAACCGAACCCAGAGTCGCAATGACGAGGTAGAACGAATACAAAGGCATCACCTTTGCCAGTCCGCCAAAATCACTCATTTCTCGGGTGTGCCTGCGCTCATAAATCACGCCAATTAGAAGGAATAATGCGCCCGTGGAAATTCCATGGTTGACCATCTGATAGACTGCACCCGTCAGGCCTGCTTCTGTAAAAGAAAACATACCCACGACAACAAAACCAAGGTGACTGACCGAAGAATAAGCCACAAGCTTTTTAATATCTGTTTGGCGCCAAGCAATAAGAGCACCATAAACAATACCAATAACACCAAGGGTCATCATCAAAGGCGCTGCGTAGTGTGCGGCAGCAGGGAACATCGGGATACTAAAACGCATCAAACCATAGGTTCCCATTTTCAAGAGCACACCTGCCAGAATCACAGAGCCAGGCGTTGGAGCTTGCACGTGGGCATCTGGAAGCCATGTGTGAAAGGGAAACAATGGGACCTTAATTGCGAAGGCAAGCGCCGTTGCGCCAAAGAGCCAAAGTTGTGTATCGAGTGGCAATGAAGCGGCCGTGGCATACAGTTCCGTAAGATTTGTTGTAAACGAATTCCCGGGCATGCTGCCGTGCACATAGTAGAGATATGAAAATGCAACGAGCATGAGAAGGCTTCCCACAACCGTATAAATAACGAATTTCGTCGTTGCATAGATGCGATCTTTGCCGCCCCACACCCCAATGATGAAATACATTGGAATGAGCATGGCTTCCCAAAACACATAGAACAACACCAGATCAAGCGAGACAAGCGCTCCAATCATGGATGATTCTAAGAACAGGAACAGCGCAAGAAATTCTTTGACCTTATCTTCAATGGAAGAATAGCTCGACAATAAGATAACAGGGCAAAGAATAGTCGTGAGTAAAATCAGGATGAGGCTCACTCCATCTACACCGACAATGTATTTAATTCCCATATCTGCAGGGAGCCAAGGCAGAACCTGGGCAAACTGAAACGAGGAATAACTCGGCACAAAATGCGCGATAAGGTGCAATGATAAAAGGAGTTCGACGACAGAAAATCCCACTGCAACATTTCGTTGCAGGGACTTCGAACCTTGTGGAAGAGAAAGCACCACTCCTGCGCCCACAAGCGGCAGCACGATAAGAATGGTCAGAATCCATTGAGAAATGGCGTCAATCATGGGGAAGCCTCGTTACTTTCGACAAAGTGTCACACAAAGAGGAACAGACCAAGAAGGATCAATGCCACGAACATCAGCTTAAGGTATGTTCTGACAAGTCCACTGTTTGTTCCGCTGAGTGCTGCAGTAGCATCTCTCAGCAGCTTGGGACCGTTGTTTACGATTCCTTCAATCACAAGGCGGTCGCCCACCTTGTAAAAAATGTCACCCACGCATTTAAGAGGGTTGATAATCGCCCATTGGTAGAGTTCATCCACCCTCCATTTGTCGAGCACCAACGGATAGAGGGGCCCAAACATCTTCGCAAATCGTTCGCCTCCTTGAGGCCCCGCTTTGTAAAGATTGAAGGCAAACCCGCTCATCAAAAGCATCACTGCAGTTGAAACTCCCATGAGTGTCCACTCAAGAGCAGAACTTCCATGATGTTCACCGTGCAGGTTCTTCATCGTTTCAAAAGCTTGACCTGTGACAGGCGCAAGCCACTTCGTGATGAGGTTGTCACCTTCCATTCCAAACACGTGCATGATTGCGTGAGGCAACGAAATGTAGCCACCCACAATAGCCAGAACAGCTAAAATCATGAGGGGAATGGTAATGGAAAAGGGATTCTCGTGAAGATGCTCTGCAGTGTGGTGATCGACCCTGCTTTGCCCAAAGAACACCAGGGTTGTAAGCCGCACCATATAAAAGCTCGTGCAGGCCGCAGCCGCAGCGCCCATTGCCCAAAACACCGGACTTCCAAAGGTGCCCGACCAAGAATAGTAGAGAATTTCATCTTTAGAGAAAAAGCCCGAAAATCCGGGTACACCGATGATTGCGAGAGTTCCAATAATAAAAGTAATGCCCGTGATAGGAAGTTTGCCAAGCAAACCGCCCATTTTTCGGATGTCTTGTTCGTGGTGCATCGCATGAATGACACTTCCTGCGCCCAAAAAGAGCAGGGCCTTAAAAAAGGCATGGGTCATGAGGTGTGCAACGCCATACTGGAAGGCACCCACACCGCAAGCCATCACCATGAAACCAAGTTGGCTTACTGTTGAATAAGCAAGCACCTTTTTAATGTCATTTTGAACGAGGCCAATGGTTGCCGCAAAGAGTGCAGTAAGACCACCAATGGTTGCGATGGTGTACATGACGACAGGCACGTGGACGAGTAGAAAACTCATCCGGGTCATCAGATAAATCCCTGCTGTAACCATGGTCGCCGCGTGAATGAGGGCAGAAACGGGAGTTGGACCCGCCATCGCATCCGGCAGCCAAATATAAAGTGGAAGCTGTGCGGATTTTCCGGTGACGCCCAAAAGCACTGAAAGGCCAAGCAACGTGAGTTCGATATTATGTTCGACAAACCATTCCGCAGGAAGGGTTCCCACCTTAGCGGCTAAATCAGAGTAACCGATGGATCCAAACAAAGTGATGCTGAAAAACATCGCCATTAAAAATCCGAAATCTCCGACACGGTTTGCAATAAATGCCTTCATACCTGCAGCAGCATTGGCTTCTTCTTCGTACCAATATCCAATGAGCAGGTAAGAACAAACTCCAACGCCTTCCCAACCAAGAAAGGTAACCAGCATATTGGAGCCTAACACGAGGCAGAGCATGGAAAAGACAAAGAGATTGAGATAGGTAAAAAACCGATACACACCCTTTTCGCTGTGCATATATTCGCCAGCATAGATGTGAATAAGGCTTCCAATTCCTGTAATAATCAGAACAAGTGTGGCCGAAAGCCGATCTACAGTCAGGGAGAACGGAATAACAAAATCTGTTCCGCTCACAAGCTTGAGCGAAATCCAATTAAACAGATTGACGCTCACAGGCGTTGAACCCGAATAAATGGGCCCAAAGAGCAGGGCGCAACCGAGAAAAAATGGAATTGCAACACACGCCGTTGCAACGATCGTTGTGACAGTACGGGGCACTTTTCTCAAAAAGAATCCATTGAGAATTCCACCCAACAAAGGCAGCGCAACAATTAAGGTCAGCATCCATTCGTAACTCATTCTACTAACCTCTCAAAAGTCGCAGATCGTCGACTTCCACACTTGATTTCGCTCTGTATAGAGTGATGAGCATCGCCAGACCGATCGCTGCTTCGCAGGCCGCAACAGCCATGACAAAAAACATGATCACCTGTCCATCCATGGTGTTTGTGATTTTGCTGGCACAAACAAAAGCTAGATTTGCTGCGTTCAGCATGATCTCAATACCCAGCATCATAAATATGATATTTTTGCGAAACATCACCGCAAACATTCCGCCCAAGAACAGAACGAGCGAAAAATAAATGCCCATTTCAGGCAGGCTTAACATTGTGACTCCTCTTCTTCGCGATAACAATGGATCCCACCACAGCCGCAAGGATCAGGAAACTGATGAGTTCGAAAGACCAGAGGTAGTCGGTAAACATAAGTGCCGCTACATTCTTAACGTTTTCATGCTCTGGAAAGAAAGGCTTGCGCCCCAATCCAGGAACGAGGTGCTCGGCAATAGATCCGAGATATCCTTGTCCAATGCGTGTTCCAAACCAAAGCGCTGCGAGTACGCCCATGGCCGTCAATACCCATTCCATTAAAGTCACTCGGCCGTAGCGAAGTTCTTCGGGGGGAATATTGAGGAGCATGATGACAAACACAAAAACCACCATGATGGCCCCTGCATAGACGATAATTTGGGCCGCAGCCGCAAAATGTGCATCAAGAAGCCCATACATGCCCGCAAGAAGTGCAAAAATCGCGATGAGCAACATTGCTGCACTGACAGGCCAACGTCGTGTGATCATCACTCCCGTGAGGACACACGCCAACACACCAAGAATCAGAAAAGAAATGGTTGAAAGATCCATTTTTCACAAGCCTCTCTCAACAGACCAATCAGAATCGAATGAGGGCGGTAACAAGCGCCATCACCACGAGGTTTGCCAACGCAATTGGAAGCAAATAATACCAACCGATCCGCATCAATTGATCGTAGCGGAAACGAGGGATGGTAAAGCGCACCTGAACAAAAAGGAACAAAAAGAAACATATTTTAACGATAAGGACGCCTAATCCCAAAGCTGCAGCAATCCAAAGTGCCACATTCTGAGTAACAAGCGCGGCATCGCCACTACTTAACATTTCAACTATTTTTGCTTGTGGAAGATATGGGATTTCATATCCACCAAAAAAGAGACACACCATGAGCGCAGATAAAGTAAACATCATCGTGTATTCGCCCAAAAAGAACAGCGACCATCGCATGGCGCCATATTCCGTTAAGAATCCGGCTACAAGTTCTGCTTCACCTTCAGCGAGGTCGAAAGGGAGGCGGTTTGTTTCTGCAAAAACAGTAATGAGAAAAATGACAAATGACAGAGGTGCATAGAATACACCCCAGTTTGGAAGAAACCCCAAAAAGAGCTTATTTTCGACCACACCTTGAGCGTTCACAGCATAGGTTTGCCATTCAATAATGCGTTGCAGATCGAGTTCGCCATAAAGAAACACAAGAGGAACAATGCTCATTCCCATAGCAATTTCGTATGAAATCATTTGAGCAGAAGCACGAAGTCCGCCTAAAAGTGCGTATTTATTGTTTGACGACCAACCCGCCAGCGCAACACCAAAAACGCCTACCGCAGACATTGCAAAAAGAAACAAAAAGCCAGCATTTAAGGAAACAGCTTGCAAATTGATGACTTCGCCACCCACCATAACGTGACGGCCCAAGGGGATCCCTGTGACGGCTATTATTGCTATGGTTGCCGAAATAATAGGTGCAGAAAGATAGAAAAATCGGTGCACGTGACGCGGTACAAAATCTTCTTTAAAGACGAGTTTGAGTGCGTCGGCAATGGGTTGCCCCAGTCCTAAGAGCCGAAATCCAAAGATCCCAACCCGATTGGGACCCACGCGCCGTTGAATGAGCGCCATCTGGCGTCGCTCAACCCAAGTCATAATAGGTGAGACTTGAAGCGCAATTACGATCATCAAAAGGATCTTAAGTAAAGTGGCGATCAGCTGAATCTGAAAAGACGAATCTGTCATTGGCACCGTTCCTCATCATTCCCAGTCTAGAGCACCGCGACGAATCACATACACGTAACCCACCACCAAAGTGGCTACGAAAAGACCAACCTCAATCACACCAAACCATCCCAAGAAATCGAATGCCGTTGCCCAAAGGTAGAGAAAAACGGTTTCGATATCGAAAAGAATAAAGAGAATTGCAGTGAGGTAGAATTTAACAGAAAGACGTTGACGCGCTGTTCCCACAACAGGAACGCCGCATTCATATACATCAAGCTTTGCATCATTGGGCTTCTTCGGGCCTAAGAAGAGGGATGCGACAGTCGCCCCTCCTGCAATTAAAAACCCGATGACAGCCGCGAGAAGAACGGGAAGATACGGACTCACTGATGTCACCATATTACCTTAACTCCGACACACAAATCGCTCTTTGACCACTTCTCGAATTTTCCACGAACTCTGCTGAGATCTAGAAGACGGATGAAGATAGCATACTAACGCGAAACGCAAACTGAATGCCACTCGTCGTCAGCCCTGACTATTTTTTAGGTGGACCCTTGCACTGACCTGCAATTGAAACAGGTCTCTCGACTTCACCGTGGAGAACAGAATGCCATTATCTCAGAATTCAGCCCGCTACAAGTTATCGCGACGCAAATTCCAACCTCGTTCGGCCAAACTGGTACACCAAAGATGCAGCAAGTCGAGCCGTTTGCGAGTTTTGATCCCGAGGCGGACAGAGTTCTGCAAGATCCAGAACACGGCAATTTTGCGATCGTGCAAAAAACGAGAAAACCGAAGAAAGTTCTTCCAAGGTAACACCAATGGGCGTTGAGGCACTTGTGCCGGGGGCAATCCACGCTGAAAAAACATCGAGATCCAAAGAAAGATGGAGAGGGCCTTTGTAACGCTCCCAACCTAAATGAACACAGCGGTCGATAAATTCGTAGACATGTTCCTGGGGCCCCACAACGCGACCGGTTTCACACTCTCGCCATCCGCCTTCCATCCAAAGGTATTCAATAATCTGCACCCCATGCTCTTTGGCATAGCGGTAAAGGCTGGGAGCATTGCGCTCGGGCTGAATTCCCAATTCAAGAAGCGCTGCACCTTGCGCAATGGATTTGGGAAGGTTTTCGATGATGCGGTAGAACGGTGTGCCGCTGTTGATTTGCCCATCGGACAGGGGGCGCAAATCAAAATGAGCGTCAATATTCACGATTGGGACAATGCCCGAAAATGCCTCAGCATGGCCTTTGTAGGTGCCAAAAGAAAAATCATGACCTCCCCCCACTGTTACGACAAGTGCCGCGCCATTGAGCAAAAGATCTCGCACCACAACCGCCAAATGCTCGTGGGTTTTCTCGATGCTTTCTTGCAAAATAAGATTGCCAGCGTCTACAAAGCAATCCGACAACATCTGCGGAACTGTGGGTTGGGCTGAACGGATCTCGCCATCATAAAGCTTATAAAATGCGGAACGAAAGGCCTCAGGGCCGAGGTCTGCGCCCGCATTGCCTCCATTGCATTTCACACCCCGATCATCGGGCACGCCCAAAAGGATGATCTTTCCAGCTAAAGCCTTAGAGGAAGACTCTAAAAACCGCGATTCCATCAACTGATGTAGACTGGTGACTGCGGAACCCAGAGTTTCCTGCCTCGAACAATATTCAACAGGCAGTGCTTGCGAGACAAGCGAGAGAGATTCTTTCATAGTATATAACTCCAAGGGAGCGAAAGAAGTTCGCAACCCCTAAAGGCTATATGAGGCTGCTCTATTCCTCAACCAAAGACCTATTGCTTTGGCAACGCTTCAAAAACTGAGTGAGAGGGCGCTCCTCCCAAGGGAGATGGCTCGTATTGTTCCCGAACGGAATTGATAGCCCTTGCAACAAGGGTTTTGGCGGATCCTGTTAGAAAAGCAGGAAGCTTTGTGACGTCCCAATTTAAGGCCACAGTCTTAAAAGACCACTGGGCAGAGGAACTCGCAAATTCAGGCTCGAAAGTTGGAAACAGGGCTTCTTGCCAAGCAATAAAATCTTGCACCTGCGCTTGGCCTTTTGCACGCCATTTTTCAGTGGCTTGGATATCTCCTTTGGCAGGAACAGGGCCCGAAAAGAAATTTCGAATGGCCACTGTTTGAAAATTATCCTTGCTGCGGTTATCGGGCAGCCCGAAAAGCCCAAGCTCCCCGCGCACATTCATCCCCTTTAACCGAGTCTTCGCAATTTCATTTGCGAGGTAGGGCTGAACCCATCCTGCAATGCGTCTGTCTGGAAATCCCCCTGCGACAGTATAATAGGGATTCACTTCCGCGTTTATTTCATGAAGCTCAAAGGTGTATTTTCCATTTTTTTCAAGATCAAACTCAGGAACATACAATTTTTTAATGCCTTGGTTTTTGAGATCACCATGCAATTCTTCCATCATTTCAGGCTCACGAATACTGGGCACCAGCGCACCTCGCACATCTGTAACGGCGAACGCATAGCGACTTGCAAATTTGTGACCTTGCTGAATGTGCTTTTGATACCAGCTCGAATTCAAAATGAGTTTAGCTGTTTCTTCGGAACAAAAGATGATGGCCTTTTGTTTGGAGTATTCTGGGCCCACACTCCAACTCATTTCCGATTTGTCTTTGAGCAGTGCGGCCATCGTAAAAGTGTAAAAACCAGGCGCGAGTTCTTCCGCCAAAAGCTTGTTGATAGGATTCTCGGGCAATTTTTTAAGTTGCTCTGAAAACCTATTTTGGTAGGTGAGATTTTTCGATTTAAAATACTCAACAAGAAAATCATCGGAGAGTTTTCCGACAAAGGTAACTTGTTTCGTAACAAGTTCTTCCAAAGGACGGTATGACGGCTCATCGACCGAAACAGCCTGTGCCACTCTGGGAAAATCAATTACGGTTTTTACGTTATGTTTTTTTGCGAGTGAAATTAAAGAAGCGTTGGAACCCAATGCTTTTTCAACGGGGAGAGTCACCATTTCTTTGGTCAGATATCGAGCCAAAACAAGCACTGAACCAAAATCAACCAAAACATCGTCGGGTTTTGTTTGCTGTTTTTTCCACCACTCGGGGTTTGATTTTGGAAAGACCTGTTCCGTTATTTTGTTGTGCAAAAGTCCTAAGAAAAAATTTGCCCGTTCACGCAGATTTAAATCTGTCGACATCGCGACAAACCTGAGCGCCGAAGCTGCCATTTTTGCTTCTAAAGGGGTCAAAAGAGAAGGAATCTTTGCCTTGCTTGCAAACAAATTCTCGTTTCGTAACAGATTCATCACGACCAAGGCTGTTGCCGAACCTGATGAACCACCGCCCATGCAGTGAAGATATAAGAGTCCACCTGCGTGCTCTGCAACTTCAGCCTTCAAGAGCCATTGCTCGGATATCCACCCCAAACTCGACGCCCAATTACCGCCGTTGCCCTTGGGAGCATCGCATTGCAGATAGACGGGCCGCCCCTTCGCATCTTCAGTGCCTTGGACCCGACTTTGATCGATATTTTGTTGGCATGACATCGATAACGCAAAGATCCCACACGCGAGCCAACTCAACAATTTTGCATTGATTTTCTTTATCATTTTCGCACTTTCGCCTTGATCGATTCGTATACAATTTAAAAGCGAGCATACTTGCTGCGCCCTTGACATAACATTCTATGAAGTTTTTCCAAGCAAGAAATTATAAAAAAGAAAAGAAATGCAAAAATATAAGCGAACTCAGCCGTTAAGAATTTGATTTACAACGGATTCGAATTCGTTTTGAACGTAAAGGATTAGTCGTAAAGATCGGCTCCCGCCTTCAACCACTCCAAGAGCTTGGCCCCATCGGGTTCACTGTCGACACGGCCCGAAGTGGGCATGGGGCTTGTTGAATCCTGCATGCGAATTTTCATACGCACAAATATATTATTCTGCTTGATATCTGCAAGGGTCGCAAAACTATGTGGAGCAGTACCGGGATGGCAACCTGCGCAATACTTCGTAACAAAGCCTTTAACGTCATCATATTTCAGAGCTGTAGTGCCGTCGGCGACGGGTTTATTCGCACCCGATTTTTCGGCTTTTTTCTTAATCACAGCTTCGACATAGCTTTTTAATCCCGCCTTTTCTTGATCTGTCAATGGATTTCCAAAATCAAGGGGCATGCGAAGGGGTGGCTGAGAATCAAAAACCCGAAGCTTAATATTCTCTGCAATTTCTTCAAACTTTACTTTATCGGTAAAATCGATTCTTGCTTTCGCCGTATCTGCTGTGCCGGGCTGAAATTTTTTATACTTTTCATCAGGATAATGACAATCATTACACTTTACTTTCATAAGGAGCTTGACGCCATTTTCCCAAGGATCAGTTGAATCAGACTTCACAATGACTTCATCGACTTCAACTTTTCCAAAATCATAACTGCTGCATGCACCCACCACAGCAATAAATGCAAGCGCCATTCCAATTTTCTTATTTTTTACTCTCTGAATAACATTTAATTTCATCTGCTATCTCCGCAAACACTCTCAAAATGCATATTGATAAGAAAGAAGGAGGCGCGGCATCAGAACTCGACTAGGAACCCAAAGTTCGGAAAGTCCAACTTGAATCCCATTGTAATACCAACCCAAACTCCCCTGGATCGCAAGCGGAAACGTTGCATCGCCTAATGTGTCATCGATTTTAATTGTGGTTGCATCTTCTTCAATATGAAATTCACTGCTTGTGCTTTTACGCCCAAACAAAAGACTACCCCATGCAGAATAGGCCGGAATTTTCACTCCAGGTGCCATATAAAAGATGTTTGTGGAAGCCTTAAAAGCATCGTGAGCATCCGTTTTTGTGATGCCCCCTTCGACTTTGATATTCGTAAACTGAAAACCAACGGGAAGAAAAAATTCAAAGGCATTATAATTATAATTATAATGGCCCGCAAATCCTGCGAGATATTGAGTCAATTTTGCAGAAATTCCAAAGAGCTTTTCCCCACCTGGAGGCAAAAACCCGGCCCAAACATGCCCACCAACACCCGATCCCTTGTTCTTTAAAAACAGATAGTTTCCTTGTAAAGTTGGAACCAAATGCGCGGGGGATGCTGGAACTTTTTCTTCCTTGCCTCCAACGCGGGGAGAGACTTTAGGTAACAACGAAATGGCGGCTTTTATTTCGATGGAACGCGGAACCTGAAACGGCTCCCCCACTGGGAAGGCATCAAGTAACGAAGCATTTACATTTTGTAGTCTTTCGGCTTGGTCTTGCCAGCGCACGGCAGAGGCCTGTTTTGCAAAGAGCAGTCCTTGGGCGACCAGAAATACGGTTGCCCAGCGCCCCAGAAGAGCAGCTTTGGTCTTCAAGAATCCTCCAACTCACATCAGCGTTTTCCAAGAAACGTTTCCAAAAAATATAGCACACGCGTTTTGAGTGGAGGATTTTCTTCCAAAATTATTTTGATGAGTTCGAGGTCATCCGTCGTTCGGATCCGTTTGGACTTCGGTTTTTCGCCGTCTTTATCGCTTTTTGATTTCTCCGGTTTCTTCATTGTGCACCTCTGTGAGTGCATTCGGAAAAACGAAAGCAAGGCTTGAGCTTGACACCAAATTTGCCAAATCTTTGACGCAAGGTACTCAATGCATTTCCTGGAATTTGCTCCACTCCTTGAAGATTTAAGTGGCCTTTGCAGCTTGCAAAATATCATTCAAAAGATCGTCAGCGTCTTCAATACCAACCGAAAAGCGCACCAAATCCGACGTGATTCCAATCTTGGCACGATGAAGTGGAGGAACGCTGGCATGGGTCATGGTTTCGGGATGATTCACGAGAGACTCAACCCCACCCAAACTCTCGGCAAGGGCAAAGACTTTGAGCTTTGAAAGAAATTTTGTAACTTTATCGAGCGTCCCCCCTTTGACACGCACGCTGAGCATCCCCGAAAAGCCTTTCATCTGCGTATTTGCGAGGGCATGCTGTGAATGCGAAGGAAGTCCTGGGAAAATAACTTCATCAAAAAGAGGATTATTTTCGAGACCCTTAGCAATAAACATTGCATTTTTATGATGCTTTTCCATACGAATCGCAAGAGTTTTGATACTTCTTAAAAGCAAAAAACACTCCATGGGTGAATTTACGGCGCCGCCTGCAAACTGCAAAAATCCAAGCTGCTCGGCAAGGGCGGAGTCGTTGAGCATCAGTGCTCCACCAATTAAATCGCTATGGCCGCCGATGTATTTCGTGGAACTGTGCAACACAATGTCAGCACCCATTTCGAGCGGAGTCTGAAAAATAGGGGAAGCAAAGGTATTGTCGACAACTGAAAAAGCACCCGCTTTACGCGCAAGGGAACAAATTGCAGCCACATCAATAATTTTGAGCAATGGATTGGTGGGAGTTTCAACCCAAACCATTTTTGTATTGGGTTGTATGTGCGTTGCAACGTGCTTTGGGTCGGTCATATCGATAAATTCAAATTCGATTCCGTATTTGGCAAACATGCGTCGAAACAAACGTCCGGTTCCACCATACACGTCATCACAAACCAACACATGAGCGCCGGGGTCTAGCATCTGAACCACTGCCTGCTCTGCAGCGAGTCCTGAAGCAAAGGAAATGCCATATTTCGCTTTCTCGAGGGCAGCAAGCGCCTTTTCAAGCGCCGTGCGGGTAGGATTCCCCCCACGAGAATAATCGTAACCTTTGTGCTCCCCTGGAGCCTGCTGTACATATGTCGACGTTTGAAAAATGGGCGTCATAATTGCGCCCGTAATAGGTTCGGGCTCAACTCCTGCATGCACACAGAGAGTTTCCATCCTTTGGCTTTTTTCAGTCGACATCTTAGGCTCCCTGTTAAAATTCTATGCTTTTCGTCTTTTGGTTCAATGCACAAACTAGCTCTATGCCCCAACTGCAGACATCTGCCAAGGACGGTGCTTGCTTCCGTAACAACAAGGTCACACAATACCGTTTTGACTTTCCGATTGGAAGAAAGGGCGACAGATGAAATATCTCACTTCTGACCTTCTGAAAACACTCTGCACAGAGGCGGCAGCGAACCCGCGCAAGCGCAAGAATTACAATTTTCACCGCCATGAAGAAAAGGTTCAACGCATGTTGAACGTTATTCAACTCTTCAGCTACCTCCAACCTCACAAACATGTGGGCGCAGACAACTTCGAGTTCTTTTGCTGCTTGCGGGGCGCTTTTGGACTTCTTGTGTTTTCTCCAAACGGCGACATCAAAGAAACACGACTCTTTTCAGCACAGGGCGACACTCAGGCCATTGAGATTCCAGGCGACACCTATCACACCATTGTGGCCCTAGAGCCCGACTCCGTCCTTTTAGAAATCAAGGAAGGCCCCTATTCACCAAGCGCTCCAAAACACCTGCTGCCCGGATTCCCAGACGAACTTGTTTACTTACAGAATGGGCCAAACTCCCCTGAAGGCAAAAAAATAATCGAAATGATTCAAACCTGGATGCGTCTTTTTCGTGCTGTTTAAGGCGTCAAGAAGTTAACTCATTAGCATGTGATATTCCGAGCAATACCCTCTAAATCAAGCTCAATTCCGAGATCTCTGCTCAAACTTTGAAGCCTGTCAAGGTAACCATCAGTGCGTAAACATGCCAGCAGATGAGTGCCCATTTCCGCCTGCGAGAGCGCCTTTTTTCTTGCGTTCTGAAAAAAACCAAAGGTGATATCTTCGTTAAAAACCGTTTGACACAAAACAGCAAGCGAGTAGGGGGCACAGAGCGAGAGTGACTTTTTTTCGACGTATTTTTTTAAAAGATCATGAACATCATAGGGCACACTTTCGAAAGTCACTTCCACTTCAAAAGAACGATCGGTTTGCTTGCGATAGCGCCCAAAGACAAACACAGCATAGGATAATGAGGGATCTTCAAGGGGACGTGCAAAAAAGGGATATCCTACACTCCCACAGTTGATCCACATCCGCCGGGTTCCTGGCTCAGGAAAAAGCGCTGCATAATGTGAATGCCCTGCAAAAATAAGTTTGTCACAAATAAATTGCTGCGGCAGCGGAAGTGGAATTTCCCTCTTCTTTTGTTCTCCAAAAAATGCGGGCAAACGAGCATTCGAAGTCTCTGAAGCATGAAAAAAACTAAGACAGCCATCTTCGGTGTGAAATGAAAAACGGCACGCGTTATAAAATTCAACAACCTTATCTGTTCCGATTTGCTCTGTCACCCAGGGAACAAATCTCCACAGTGCCTCTTTGTAGCGCGCACTTTGTGGATGCCTTACAAAATCAAAAAGATACTCTTCGTGATTTCCACGAATAAAGACATCACCGCGCTGCATGGCGAAGTGAAGAGTTTCAAGAGGGGAAGGGCCAGTATTTAAAACATCGCCATTAATAATAACGAGCGGCTGACATGCATGTTGCATACAAAGTGCATCAAGTCGCTTGAGACACGCTTCGAACGCAACAGAATTGGCATGGATGTCTGAAAAAACAGCAAAGTAACGCCACCCCTCCCGATCCATTACGACCCCAGCACAAACTGCGCGGCATCGTTTAACGTCGGTGCTGCTAAAAAGTCGGCTTCGGAATCTTCTTCAAAAAATTCGCGCAGTTTTTCTTTTTGAGCCTCAATTTCTTGAGGAAGATGCGCATTCTTCATCAGCTCAATGAGAGGCTGAAACGAAAGCATATCGGGTGTGAATGGGCAAAACACAGCACTGTGACCCACACTGCTCTTTAGAGTTTCAGGTCCTTTGATTCCGGCATTGTGAAGCAAATGCCTTGGAAAGCACAGTTGTTCTTCCACCCAAGGCGTAAGACCTTTTTCGTAGAATTCCAAAAAGACATCTTCTTGCGGATGATACATTTTATCGCCGACAATCCAGAGTCCTGCAAACGCCAAATGCACGCGAATTTGATTGGTTCGTCCGGTTTGTGGGTAACACGCAAGGAGCGTGTAGTCTTCAAACTGCGCTAATTTAGAAAAATACGTCGATGCCTGTGAGGAGTTTGTTCCATTCACCCACAACTTCAATCGAATGCGCGACTCAACAGCGTCTCCCATAGGTAAGTCAATGCGAAACCTTTCGGGCACATCGACTCTTCCTTTGCAGACCGCCAAGTACATTTTTTTCATTGTTCCTTCGCGGAAAGCCGCAGAAAGCTCTTGACGTGCTTCATAAGAACGCGCACACAAAAGGAGTCCACTGGTTTCGCGATCGATGCGATGAACGGGGGCAGCATCTCCGTAGCCCATTTTTCGCGCGGCATTGACAAAGGTATTGCGAATGTACATCCCCGCTGCGTGGATAACGAGATTTCCGGGCTTAGAAAACACCACGCAATCACCGTCATCTGAAACAATTTCGAGGCTATCCACACTGTCGGGTTCATCTTCTGCAGGATGAAACAACCAAATTTGATCGTAAACTTTAAGATGATACGTATGTTTTACGCGCACCAATCCGGTGGGATGCGGCGAAGATAAGCGGGGCGCATTGTGTTGAACGAGAATTTCACCGCCCAGAACGCGCTCTTGCCAAACACGCCGTGTGTGAAACTTATAGTGGTCTGCAAGAAACTTATCGAGCCTCTCGCCCACACCCACGTTCTCGAAACGTCCACCCAATTTTCGAAAGTCTTCCAAGAGCGGAGTGGGTCTTGCCCTCCCTGCCTTGCGGTGACGGGCGCGCAACATCGAAGTGAGCACGCCTTTCATGGCACTTTGGGAGTCTGCGTTCTCGTCTGTTTCCTCTGCATACAAAAGAGGACTTACAGCAGAATTTAACGAAACACTCCTACTTTTGAAGACATCTTCAGACACCAGAGAGACATCAGGCACTGGAATGCGAGGAGTTGGAGTCGCCGAAAATTTCGGACTGAGGGCGAGCTGGAGCAGGGTGTCTGTTTCCATGCCGCGCAAGACTGTTAAGTTTACCGCAGGAGAAAAATCTTTACACAGTTCCAATAAGCATTCAGAAAGTTCTTCCGAATTTCCGCCACACAGAAAAACATTGCGAATATCGTGAAGAACCAAAATGGCATGCACGGCTCCCGCAACAGAAAACAAGGCTCCATGCCGCAAAGAAACATCCGTTCCCCACTGACTCTCCGACGAGAGGGATTCTCCTGTCCATTCAAGGGACGGCAGGCGCGCTGTAAAGCTGTGCAAGGCATCCAAGGACATCTGAAATCCAGGGGCAATGGCACTTTCTAAAATTTGGCACTCGTTCGAAACAGCCTCGCAAGTCAGAGCCGTCCCCGCTGAAAAAAGCGCAACACTTTGTCCGATTTTTTTGGCTTCCTGTGCTGCAAAAAAGAACCGCAAGGCCCTATCGCTGCCAAGGGTATCGCCCTGATATTGGCCCTCTAACCCAGCCAGCTCAATGATTTCGCTCGACCCCATCTCCCGTGTCTGCAAGCGCATTTCTGGAAAAAGTTTCTCTAGAAACTGAGTTAAAGCTCGAACGATTTCTACAGTCTGCTTTTTTTCTGCCACTGAAACATACAATATTTGTAGTTTGCGTTGCCGATCTAAAACCAGCTTTTCAAGCATGGGCCGCAATGCATTTTGAATCGATTTTCTTTCGGATGTCGCAAAAAGAGCATAACTGAGATCTCCCTTCGCTAAAGATTCACCTTTTTCTCCATACGACCAATGAATGCGCGTGTTCCCAAAATCCAGTGCAAACGTACTCAGATTTTCGTTGACTTTTGCAGGTGCTTTGACAGGTTTTGTGCGCGTTTCAAACTTTACAATTTCCTTCTCTGCAACCTGAAGTTGAGGAGGAGGAATTTTTTCGATCTCTGATTGTGGCTCTGCTTCAATAAAGACAGGCGCCGACACCACATCAACATCTGCCACCAAAAGGGGTTCTTGCACCCCTTCCACCAACAGTGCACCTGCATCTGTCAATCCTAAAAAGCGCCCTTGAACGGTGCCTTTATTGACAGAAAGAAGCGTTCCCACTGGAACCGAGCGCTGCAGTGTGAGTGCTCTGAGCTGACCTGTGGTGCGCGGAATGAGCAAATACTCTGAAAGTTCTGTGCGCAAATTCTCGAGAAATCGTTTTAATATCGTGCGTCTGACTTCAGGCTGAGCAAACCACCTGGTAACCTTACGCTCTTCTGCTTTGGTGCAATCGGCCATAAACAAGGCTTGCACAAAGGAAATCGCAGACTGAAAGTTTTCTGGTGCAGAGAAAAAATTCAATCCAATTCCTACAAAAAAATGTCGGAAATTGTTTCCCATCAGGGAGGTTTCGCAAAGGATTCCAGAAATTTTCAAAAATTCATTTAAATTTTTCTGGTAGATAATATCATTGGGCCACTTCAAAAAGAGTGCCTGTTTTTTCTGAAAAGGTTTGACAGGCAATTCTGTAAATGTCGTACCCATAAATCTGGATGTGACTTCAAGTGCATCGATAAGCGCACACCCAACACCCTGACTCAGCCACTCCAACGGAAGCTTTACTCTCGATGCGGGAAACACAAACGTCACGGGAAGCATATCGGAGGCATCAAGAAGTGCATCAGAAAAGTTCGGACACCACGTTAAATCGTTGAGAGGAGGAGCCTCTTGAAAGCTTTCCTCCTCATCGTCGGATTTTTTTGAACCCGCCTGAATCCAACTGTGCCCATTTCGGCCTCTGCCACGAAATTGTTCTTTTGCAAAGACTGCAAAAACGTGTTCATCGGCATCCATCTTCTTTACGATCTCTTTGGCAAGATCCATCGTAGAAGTGGTTTTCTCGGCTATTACTGCGGTAAAATCAACTGCAATCGTCTCTATCATATTTCTCACACAAAAAGCTGCATACTCATATCTACCCAAACGGCCTTGTGAACAAGGGCCCCCATACTCGCAAAATCCACTCCACTTGCGACCAATTTCTCGACATTCTTTAAGTCTAAATTCCCACTCAATTCAAGCGCAATATTGGGATATTTATTATTTCTCTCGCGCACGGCCACAAAAACATCTTCATCCGTAAAGTTATCAAGCATGATGACATCGGCACCTTTCTCGAGGGCCGAACGGAATTCATCAAGATTTGTGACTTCAATTTCAATTTTAGAGAGAATAGGCAAATTCTTTTTGAGGCTTTCAAGGGCCACCGCAATATTTCCAATTGCTCGCAGGTGATTTTCTTTGAGCATGGAACCCCCATCGAGGCCATGACGGTGGTTTCGTGCACCGCCAACCCGAGTCGCATATTTTTCATACATGCGTAAACCCGGTGTTGTTTTTCGGGTTTCTAAAAGAACAGGTTTGTCGGTTTTTCGATACAAATTGAGCTGCGCTTGAATGTGCGCCGTTTTTGTAGCAACCCCCGAAAGCCTTGAACAGAGGTTTAAAGCCACTCTTTCTCCCAAGAGTAAACCCGCTGCTTTTCCTTGCGCCCAAAGAACAACGCTGCCCTTTACAATTTTATCACCATCTTTAAAATCCGACCTCAGCTCAACCTGAGAAGAAAGAGCAATGCGAAATGCTTGTGCCATAAAAGGCAGTCCACACAAAACAAAATCTTCTTTGGCAACGATGACCATTTCTGCCATGGGGTTGCTTTCCAGTGCCGCCAAAAGCGTGCAATCGCCACCGCCATGGTCTTCTTCAAGCCAAGAGTGAAGATCTCGGTCGACGCGTGCAGGGATCACTCCCAAACGGGAATTACAAAAACTCACAAAGTCTTCGGCATGAAGCACCTTTTCGGGAGTCTTGTAAGGAGATTTTGCTTTGATGTCGCCGGCTGGCATTTCCTTTTCCCCAATCTTTTGCAATAATTTCAAGAATTGTCGGGAATTCACCCCAAATGAGAGCAAATTGCATGCACCCTAGCATAAATCAAGCGCATCCCGAAGCTATGAATCCCCACCATCCCGCATTTGCTATCCTTGAGCAAGGAGTTGCACAAGGGGCTTTTACCGCGTGGTCTTGTGCAAACACCCGTGGGGCGATGAGCTGTTTTTTTGCCGACGAACGCCCTGCGGCATTTGCACCGGGGCATGGCGCAGCTGCACTTCCCTTGCCGACTCATCCGATTTTTGATCTGGCAAGTCTCACAAAACCGCTGTTTTTGAATCTCTTCCTTCGGCTTCATCTCACAGATCCCGCGCTTTGCAACACACCCTTGCTCGCTTTGCTTGAAAAGCGCACCGAGATCGGAGAATTCCTCATCTCGCAACTCGCTGCAAAGCATTCGCAACTTAGTTTACTTGATTTTTTGAATCATGCGACCGGAGCAAAACCTTGGTTTTGGATGGGAAAAGGTCTTTGGCTCCATAAAGATTTTCCACAATCCGACCGCGCAGAAACGCGGTATGGCGACTCCCACAGTGCATCCGCTGTTCACTATGCTTCACAACTGATTACATCCAAGGCCATGCTCGATTTAAGGACACAAAAATCGCCACAGCTCTACTCCGATTTAAATTATTTTTTACTCGCCCGCATCCTAGAAAATCTTCCAGCCCCCATTGCCGTCACAAACTGGAATCATGCCTTGCACTCTTTGAATGAAATTCTTGGAACTTCTTTCTTTCATGCCTCGCTTTCGCGCATCATGAAGACGACAGCGGTTCCCTTTTATCCTTACGTGGTGTCGCACAACCGCGATTCCCATTGGGAAGATAAATTCTCAGAATCCTTTGGCCCTGTGCATGATACCAATGCAAATATTCTTGCCTCCCTTGGAAAATCCGAAGGTTTAGTTTCCGGACATGCTGGGCTCTTTGGCAATATCGTGGATGTGTGCAAGGCCGTCCAAAAAATGTCACTCCTCCAGCCTCAATGCATGAATTCCTGGGAAAAAAATTCAAACCCACTGGCGGATAAGCCGCGCTTTGTGTGCGGACTCGACACCGCATCTTCTGAAGCTTCGGCAGCGGGTTTAAAACAATGGCCACTTCCTCATGGAGAGCAAATCCTTGGACACCTTGGATACACTGGAACTTCGTTTTGGATGAACGCCCGCGAAGAACACCCAGACTTCCAAGTTTTACTCACCAACAGAACCGCCCACCGCACAAGCCTTGGCTCCGTAAAAATTCCAAGACTCTTGTGCACAACCGATTTTGTCTCGGGTGAATCAAAGTATTTTCTTGTCAACAAAAAAAGTGACCACAAAGAAATTCAAGAAGAAGAATATTTAGCAACCATAGAAACCAGTCATGGATACGCATCAATATTATGGAATCGAGATAGGTTCGAGAAACCTGCAAATATTCTGCAAATTCGACGCGAAGTTGGAAAGAGTTTGTGGAGATAAGAGAAAGGAAGTATGAAGCACTCTGCTTACTCAATTGAGTCGTTTTTCAAGACAGATAAACTCACATGGAATTTGCTGAGACAACGCACGCTGAGGCGCTAGGGCTTCATACGCAAGCCTCTCTGTGGGAATAAACCCCTTTTTTTGATACCAATTGCAGAGTCGTACTTGGTATATCGATGGAGATCCACTTTTAGGCACAAGCACTTCTACTCGAATTTTACTGCAAAATCGAATCTTCGCAATTTCCAAGGCACTGTTGAGCATTAAGGTTCCAAGACCTGTTCCCTGGTGCTGATGAGAAACGGCCATCATTCCAAGCTGAGCTTCATCTCCTAAAATCTCAAGCTTAAAGCATCCAAGGATTTCTTCATTTTTGACCGCCTTGAAAACTTTCATTGCATTGATGAGTACCAACATTTCCGCCGTGCTCATTCTTGGAAAATCGCTTTTGATAAGCCCCGCCTCAGACCTCATGTATTCTTCCGCAACCCACTTTTGCAAGGGGCTCATATCATTGCTCTGCGCCAATATAACCTGCATCATGACAAAGCCTCGCGTGCAAAAGTGAGAGCAAACAGAAGAAGGCAAACGCCGATTGCAAGATTCGCAAATCTCCAAAATTCGATTTTTGTCATGACCCCAGTCAGGAGCGTTCCGGCATATCCCAGTGAAAAAAACCAGAGAGTATAGCCTAAAGTCGCTCCTAAAAGCAAGAGAGATTGCTCTGCCAACGGTGTTGTTGCCGCGAGGTTTCCCATGACCAAAATGGTGTCGATATAGACATGAGGATTCAAAAGACTCATCGCAAGAGTGGCCAAAATAATTGAAACAATTCGACTCTTATTTGCTGAATTTCCACTATTTTGATCAACAGCAGAATGAAAGGATTTCGGGTTTCGAACTTCTAAAAACGAACAGATACTTTGATAAGTTAAGAAAATTGCACCTGCGATCAAGAGCCCCTTCTGCACTAAAGGCGCTTTAAGTCCAACAATGTTTTGAAACTTAATGCCAACTGCAAACAAACTCAGATCGCAAACTGCGCTCACAAGGCAGACGATAAAAATATGCTCTTGCTTCATTCCCTGTTTGAGCACAAATAGATTCTGCGAGCCAATAGCAAGAAGAGCGGCCATAGATGCCGCAAAACCCGTTAAAAAAGTGTTCATCACAAGCACATCCATACCCATTTCATTGAGATTTTTTTAAACTCTTGAAAGCACCTGCCACCTTAAAAATTTTTTTATTCCTTGCAACTTCTTTGGTACTTCTGTGCAAAATGCCAACACGTTTATCTCCTCAAAACCCAGTGCAAGAAAATTTCGAAGTCTCGTAACAGCAAAAGTCACCTTCTCTCATGGAATCCTAAAGAGAGTGAGCGATTTTACAATGAAGCGGACTTTCAACGGAAACGTCACTTTTACACACTTCAAAATTTAGTCCAATGGACAATTTTTCTCACAAATTATCAGGCGATTAACTTCAGATCCTGAGTTCTTCAAATATGCGGACTGAAAATGTCAAAAAAAGCACGGGGGTGAAGCAACTTCTGAAACGAGACCAACACCAGCATTTTCATTAGAATCAACTCGATTTATAATTTGCCAGAGACTCGTAATGCTTTTGAAGATTTAAATCCATAATTTTCTTAAATCGTTTGGCATTGTCTGGCAGATTTGGAGTAAAAAACTCAATAAAGTCTTTTATAGTTTCCTCGATCTTTTTTCCAGTGACGCATTCCAGAATTTCACGGGAAGATGCATACACTCTGTAGTCATCGCAACTTGTCATTCCAATAAATTTGAAATCCGGGTCAAAGAAAAGCACGTGGGTATAATGCTCACTGTATATCGGCCAAAATTCGGTGTCGAGTTTGTTGGATTCAACTCGATAGGCATACAGTCCGTGATTTCCACTTACCTTTTCAATCTCTTGTGTCCACTCTGAGTCCACATTAAAATCTTTGCACATGACAATAAATTGTTTGATGCCAAATTTATCAGAATTCTTTTCTAGATTTAAAATATCAAAATCACCATCCTCAACCGGACCATCATAGGGAATTGGCAAGTAAATAAGATTATTTTTATTTACAAATTCTATGCGAAAGTCATCTTTTTTATCCAATATTTCGTTTCTAATTTGTAAAATTTCTTTATTGTATTCTTTTTCCATCCGCCCTGGCCATTCTTGTTTTAAATTGTATATCTAATTTTTACTTTATGATCTTTTTTCCCCTGTTGCATAAGCAACTCTTTGAATTTGAACGTACTTCAACTCCTTTCAAGGATCAAGGAAGTCCCATCGGATATAATACCTTCATTTTTTGAGCACTTTTGTCTTTACGCCAGGGGTTGAAATTGAAATCTCACCAAGGAAGTCACTCACAAATTTTTATGGTTTTGGAAAATTTGTCAGACCAATTCTTTTACAAGGGGCTGTACGTATAAATTTTTGAAGATTTATGAAAAAACTCATCTCCGTAAGTACCCCATTAAACCCGTATGGCCTCTTGCACCGCATGTGCCAGTTCATCGGCGACTATTTTTATCCGCTTTGCAGTGGCCGTGCCGCCGGGTGATACCAATGAAATAGGTTGAGCGTTTCCTATCCATTCGGGCAATACGCACACAAGATTGCCTTTGAGCATATCGTCTTTGCAGACAAACCAAGGTAACAATGCCACTCCAACACCCTGCACAGTCACACTCAAGAGGCCCTTCAATGCATTTACTGCAATTTTTGGCTTGACGTTCACAACAGCCGACTCGCCATTGTCATGGTGAAGCGTCCAGTGAGTACTCAAAGAATGCCTGCTGTATGTGAGGCAAGTGTGATCAATAAGATCTTGTGGAGTTTGGATGGGCTGAGAAGTTTTAAGGTAACTTGGCGATGCAACCACAACATGCGCAATGTTGCCAAGCTTGCGAGCCTTGAATTGGCTTGGTGCGAGTTTTCCAACCCGTAAGGCAAGGTCGTATCCTTCCCTCACCAAATCGACCACTGAATCCGTGCAGTTGAGTTCAAAGAGCAGTCCCGGATAGAGCTTTGCAAGATTGCCAATCACCGGCGCAACAACCCGCTCTCCGAAATCAACAGGTGCTGTAATTCGTACGGTTCCCGAGATGGAAGAATCCTGACCTTTGAGAGTTTTATGCGCGTCTTCGAGTGCTTGGATGGGCGCCTGACAGCTTTCGTAAAACAACAGACCTGCATCGGTTGCTTTGAGGCTGCGCGTCGTTCTCACGATGAGTTTGACACCCAATTCCTCTTCTAGGCGGGCAACACTGCGACTCACAGTTGCCTTGGGGAGCTTAAGCAACTCCGCAGCGCGCGAAAAACTCGCCAATTGTATCACTTTCACGAAGATGCGCATGGGTTCAAGTTCCATGATTGTTCCTCCTGAGCAAAACTGTATTGCCATTTTTGCGTATTAACAACAGTTCGAAAATAGGCGATATATATTTCAGCGCCAGGCCGTTGTGGCCCAAAGTGAAACAAAATAAAGGAATCTAAAATGAACAATTCTAAAGTTCTCGTTGTTGGTGCTTCTGGAGTCGTTGGATCGCAGTTGGTCGATATTCTTAAAGCGCAAGGAAGGTCAGTACGCGCAACGACAAGTGATAAAAGCAAGATAACGTTGGGGGAGAATGGAGAACGAACTCTGCTCAACCTCGTCTCCGGCGAAGGTTTGCAAAACGCGTTTGAAGGTGTTGATTCCGCTTTTCTGATGTCGCCTGCGGGCTATGTCGACCAACACAAGGTGTTGTCACCTTTGATTGCTGAAGCCAAACGTCGGGGCCTTAAGAAAGTGGTACTGATGACAGCCATGGGAGCCAACGCAGTGGACACTTCTCCCATGCGCCTTGCAGAGGTGGAGCTTGAACAATCGGGCCTCGCATTCAACATCATCAGACCCAACTGGTTCTTGCAAAACTTCAATACGTTTTGGATTCAAGGCATTCTGTCGCTCGGAAAGATCATGTTGCCCGTTGGAAACGCGAAAGTCAGTTTTATTGATGCGCGAGATATTGCGGCAGTGGCCGCACGACTCTTAGATAACAACAAATTCGATAACCAAGCATTTGACCTCACTGGAGCCGAATCTATCGATCATGCTTTTGTGGCTTCGGTAATTTCTAAGGTTACAGGAAAAGTGATCGCCTTTGAAAACATTTCGTCCGAAGTATTTAAACAAAGCCTATTGGGTGTTGGTATGCCTGCTGATTATGTCGATTTTATAGCCTATATCGTAGACGCATTGCGTGAGGGGCATTCAGCACGGATGACAACCTCAGTAGCCGATATCCTTGGAAGGCAGCCTCTTGGAATTAACACATATGCGAAGGACTATCGCAGCTCATGGCTATGATTTGATCGGCGCTTTTCAGCAAAAAGGAGTGAGCGCAATATGTGTGTTGAAGTTTATGCTGAGAGGTGCCTCTCCCAACAGGGTCCAGAATTTTTCGGTAATCGCGAAAGGACCCTTAGCGTCGCGCAACATGCAAGAGCCCGCGCGCAGTAACAGCAGTGCCATTAGAGATGCCAGTTGAAGGTCGTCAGTAGCCTTTATCGACAACAATTAATCCACGGAGGCTTCCAATGTTCAGAAAGACCCTAGAAACAACGATCGACATCGCAGCACCAGCATCAGTCGTTTGGGCAACACTTTCCGATTTTCCGAGGTTTCCGGAGTGGAGTCGCTTCATTGTCGGCATTGACGGATCGACGAGCGTCGGCTCTCGCCTCGCCGTGCGACTGAACGACGGCGCTGGCAAGCCAATGTCGTTCTCGCCAAAGCTGCTTACCATGATTCCCAACGAGGAACTGCGCTGGTGCGGGACAGTTGGCGCGCGCTTTATTTTTTCTGGCGAGCACTATTTCAAATTAATGCCGTTGCCCGGCGGTAGAACGCGCGTCGCGCATGGCGAAATTTTTCGTGGTTTGCTCGTACCACTTCTATGGCGCACACTGGATACCCGCACACGCACCGCTTTTGGAAGGTTCAACGAAGCGTTAAAAACCCGCGTTGAAAGTTGAAGAAATATGTGTCTAAATACTAACCGGAGAAAGGCGACAATTAGGACGCATTTTCAAATCATGTCTGATGACTTCAAAGGTCTCTCCTATCGAAAAAAGCCCACAATATCTCACAAAAAAATCTGCAATACTCTTGTTGCAACCACACTCTAGTAAGCGATTTTCTGAATATTGCAAGTATTTCTTTACGATTTTTCAGATTCTGACTTCATAAATTGCCTGATGATTTTTGCTGCTCTGGTATACGGAGCGACAGTATTCACTTGAATCCATTTTGCAAGCGGCCACTCTTTGCCACTTGGAAGTATGCACCAGTTCCAATGTCCAAGTGTTTCTAGTTTTCCTTGTGCATCTGTCTTGGTAATAATCTCAAGAATTTTCTCAACGACTGCACAAAGTTCATTTCTGAGAATTGAGAGATCTTTCTTCGCGTGCAGTTTGTAAAAATGTTTGGCGAGTATGGTATAATCCCAGTTAAATCCCTTGCACGGCATTTCTGGATTTTTTCCAGCGATGCCTGTTTCGAACCACGCGATAACAAGACTCCCCCACCCAATTTGATAAGCAACAAGATCACAAATTGAAACAGGTCCGCCGGTAAAATCAATACAACGTTTGTTTTCAAGTTCACGCGGAATTGTGCCAAGCAATCGTTCGAGATTCTGGTGTGCTTTGGGTAAAGTCGTTGCAAGTTTGGGGATAGTCATACTTAACCTCAAAAAAATGCCCTTGAAAGGAGTGAGGCATGCACACCAAATCGATCACTTCCATCAGATAACGACCAAATTCCTACGAAACCCTTTGGGAAAGGGCTTTTTCAGCAAGAGCGCGTTGATCAAGTGCGTGACGAAGAAACATTTTAATCACTGCTTGACGCGAGACATCCAGGCTGTTTGCAACGGAATCAAGTTCGTTCGCCATTTCGACAGTGAGATCCAAACTGGTTTTTTTCAAACGAGTCATCACTTCTCCAAAAAGAGTGAAAAGTCTTTTTTAATGTCTTTGACACTTGAAAGTTTGTCGTTCTTTTCAGCTTTCGTTGAAATAAGTAAACCATTTTTGTAGATTTCTTCATTCACAACGGTTCCCTTGGAATCAAATTCTTTCCAGATTCCTTCGGGCTTACCGTGCACATAATTCTCAGATTTTTTTCCGCCATCGATATACTGATAAAGCCATTCCCCATGTGGTTTTCCATTCACATAATGAACGCTGTAGAAAAGAGTTCCATTTTCATGCCAAGACTGTGCCAGGCCCTCTTCGATTCCTTTTTGAAAGCGCGTTTCGAATCGTTTCCCGCCTGTGGGAAACCAACTTATTGATGTGCCATGCAGAAGACCATCGAGGTATTGATTTTCGGCAAGACGTTTTCCCTTTGTGGTAACGCTCGTCCACGTTCCTTGTCGAAGGGTTTGCCCGTCGGCTGCAGTGGATTCACATCCTGCTTCTTTGCCATTTTCAGTTTCAAGCTCGACCGAAACACTGGCCTTAGGGCACGAAGCCAAGGGCGCCGAGATAGCAAATGCCATCTGCGAAGACGCCAGACCGAGAACTAAGGAAACAAAGACTTTTTGTTGTATTTGCATTTTGTGCTCCACTTTTTTATCGAGAATACCAGAATTCGAAGGGTCCGGGGTTTTGGGCAAGCGTCAAAACCGAAGGGACGTCCCAGGCCGTTATAGAACTTGCAACACGATTCCGGGGATTGCTATGGATTTTCAACTTGGATCGGTTCTGCTTTTGTGATTGTCTGTTTGAGAACATTCGACTCTTCGCAATTTTAGGCCTACGGGGAAACTTTTTATGTCAAACAATAAAGACAAGTCGGTCCATCAGGGAAATACTCATAAAGAACACGAACATCACGAAGGATGTGGACACGACCATAGCCACGATCACAAGCACAATGATCACGCCCACGTGCATCACGAAGGATGTGGACACGACCATAGCCACGATCACAAGCACGATGATCACGCCCACGTGCATCACGAAGGATGCGGGCACGATCATGGCCATGCTCACACGAGCCCTTGGGCTCACAAGCGCTATGAATATAGCGCCACAGAAATTGAGGCTTTTCGGAAGCTCTCGACAGAAGAGCTGCATACCCTTGTAGGTGAATCTTTTCACCACGAGGAATTTGGAAAAGCTGTCCCGCTGCAGGAAATTTTGCTCGAAAAAGAATCCGCAAACGATTGGGGACATTTGGTTTCTACAAGATATCTTCTTGCCCTGGGATACTTTCAGATTGGTGACATTGCAAAATCGGCACCGCTTTTAAAGCAGGCTGTGCTCGATATTGCCAAAGTTGATGAACCCTGGATGACCAGTGAAGCTTACTCGTACCTCATCAAGTGCTATGCCATGCAGCATGCCCACGCAGACGCGCGTACAACCCTCTCCGAAGCTCTGCGCTTTGCTCAAAAACATGAGCAGCGCGCTTGGGAAGGTTTATTTTTACACGAATCGGGCGCATTGGAGGCCCACGAAGGGCACCTTGCGTCTGCCAAAGACTTCTTTAAGCGGGCCATGGAACTTCGCCGCGAAATTTCAGACAAACACGGGATGGCTTCCACGGCATTGCAGCTGGGTCTGCTTTCTGAAGCCGAAAAGAAGACTGTCGATGCTCGAAATTATTTGGAGCAAGGACTTATTTTGGCAAGGTCTGACGAAGAGCTTGAAGAAATTCGCACCGAAATCGAAAAAGCATTGGCACGCATCAACAATGCGGAATTGAGTAAAAAGCTGGATATGCTCAAAAAGCTTTAAAAATATCCCTGACATCCTGATTTGAGGGATTGAATTTTTTGTACGCTTGAAATTTCAATAAAAAGCGTCACTTCCCCAACGATTCTTTACAACCTTCCTGCTCCTGACCCGCGCGCAAAATTGTACAATTCATGCACACTCGTGAAGCGCGATTCTGGAAAGGAAGTTGAGTATGTTACGTTTTTTAATGCCGCTTGTCCCAGCAGCAAGCCTGCTCTTTTTCTGCAAAAGTAAAAACTCTCAGACTCAAGTGAAATCAGAAAATACTCAGAGCTCAAACAATGATTATCAACCCAATACATATTTTGCTGCCGCATTAAAAACAGCAAGTCCAAATGCCAATAACCTCAATATTTGGAATGAAGCCAACAAAAAATGGCTTCAAGAAATGTCTCAAAAAGACGCTGCACCCGCTGAAAAATGGTCTGCCCTGCATCAACTCGATCTGCTCGCCCTCGTTGATGGTTTTCCCAATGGACAAGAGACCCTCCAGCGCAAACAGTTGGAAGAACGCTTGAGGTTGGTGGGCCTTGTCGTGGATGAGTTTAGACTCGGAGTTTATGAGACCGACAAAGGAAAAGCGCAAGCATATAAAGATCTGTTCTTAAAAGCATCAGATAAGTCGGATTTGCTTCTGAGTACAATGAAACTTGAAGAACAGACGACGAGCGGTGGATTAAGTAACAAACGCGCAGTGCAAGCATTGAAGCTCATTTTACAAGGCTTTGGTTTTGTCGACAATGGAGGCAACTCAAAACCAATTTTAAATGCAAAGCTTTCCAATGACCAAATACGAAAGCTTTTCGAGGGGGCCCCTTTTGCAGGCTGGCTCCACGAATGGCCAGGTCTTGCAGATTCCATTGAACTGTTGTGCCGAAACTTCATGAATGAAGATCAATTTCGAACGGTTGTGAGCATTGCGATGTTTCACAATGGCCCTGAAGCGGGTTACTGGCAGAAGATGACGCAGGTTTTTGTGGGGGGAGCATTGAAGGGATTAGAAGCCAAGCACCCCGCTATTCCCAACGGAAAAAATCTTTTTGACCAAACGATATTTGATAAAGATGTCACAGAAAATTCCACTACCTTGGCCTACGCAATTCCTGTTACATTTCCTGGCATTATTCATGTCATTTTAGATAGACTTAGCCAAGCAACAAGAGGTGGAGTTATAAAGATTTGGCACGAAATTCAAGGCTTCAGCTCTGCTGCAGGAATGGTGAAAGAACTGGTGTTTGAGGGTCCACTCAGTACCATTGATCAACTCAATGTCTTGGCGGCCCATGTGGATGCCATTGCGGCGGGCAAAATTCCCACAGGCAGACCCTTCACTCCTGCACAAATCGCAGAAATTAAAAATCTTATCAGCGGCTCTGTTACCCGCATCATTGCGCTCACAGAACAAGCTCTGCAAGATATCAGAGTCACAAGCCCCGGGGGCCAAGTCATCACACCCGTACCAGGAGGCCAAACAAGAGCAACCGTGCAGCAGATCACGGAACAGTGTAAAGATGTCGCCCTGTGCAAATTTGAATTGATTCAGAACGCAGAAGGTAAGCCCTTCCAATTTCTTGCAGATGCAAAAAATACGGAACATAAGCAAATTGCAAGGAAAACTTTGGAAGATTGGTTAAATAAAGAAGATAACCCAAGAGAGGCATTTCACAGCGTGCTGAAATGAGAAAATGCGAAGGAATGAGTGAAAGTGGTTGGGGCACTAGGATTCGAACCTAGGGATGACGGAATCAAAATCCGTTGACTTACCACTTGTCGATGCCCCAACTTAAGACCGTGTATGCCAGAATCCAAGCGAGCTTGTCAAGAACGTTGCCAGGGGCACCTCAGAATTTTAAGAAGGAGAAGTTGAACATCGGGGATGAAAGTCGCTTTGACTTGGGTTAGATGTTGCTCCGTAGTCGAAAAAGTGATCATTCCTCCGCTTTGAAAAGGACGATGGAGTATGCCGACATCCACAATCCACAACGGGCAGACCCGCATCCTCAAAAATCTGTTGCCCAAGCACAAACGAAAAACACCACCCACGCTCAACGATGAGCTGCAGTTTGGAAGGGTACGCACCGACCACATGCTGGTCTGTGATTACCTCCCCAGCAAAGGTGGCTGGCAAACTCCAGAAATAGTGCCGTTCGGCCCTTTCGAAATCCCACCCGACTCCCTCGTTTTACACTATGGCCAGGAAATTTTTGAAGGGATGAAGGCATATCGATCGGGAGCGGGTGCAAACAATCTGTTTCTGTTTCGCCCCGAAAAAAATGCAGAGCGATTTTATAATTCCGCCGTGAGACTTGGAATGCAGCCCGTTCCACCTCAACTTTTTGTTCAATGCATTAAGGAACTCGTCACGGTCGAACGCGATTGGATTTTGCCCACACCAGGATCCCTCTATATCCGCCCGGTTCTTATCGCGTGGGATACCGGCGTTTCTTATCGAGCATCGCAGAGCTATCGCTTTTTTATCCTGGTTTTTCCGGTCAAGAATTACTACGCAAAAGAGACTGGAGTTACCGTTTATATTGAAAAAGAAAACGTGCGTGCCACCCGAGGCGGCGTTGGAGAATCAAAGTGCGGAGGAAACTATGCCGGTGCACTTTTGCCGCTTGAAAAGGCTAAAAAACTCGGAGCTGAGCAAGTGTTGTGGCTCGATGCCCTCGAACACACCTATGTGGAAGAAGTGGGCGCCATGAACGTCATGTTTGTTTACAACCAACGCATTGTGACACCCCCACTTTCTGGAAGTATTTTGCCCGGTGTCACGCGAGATTCCGTATTGCAACTCGCAAGAAGCTTGGGTTTTGAGGTCGAAGAGCGTCCTGTTTCTATTCACCAGATCCTCGCCGATGCAAAGTCGGGAGCACTGACCGAAGTTTTCGGATGTGGAACTGCAGCGGTGATTTCCCCCATCGATGCCTTCGTCGATGACCTGGGCACTTATCCCATTTCTGAAAAACGGGTGGGCCCCGTGACTTTGCAACTCAAAGAAAGTCTGATGAAGATTCAGACGGGCATCGGACCCGACATCTTTGGATGGAGATGTGAAGTCGAAAGTCAATAGAATTTCATCGTCAGAATTGCGACAGACGAAAAAGGACCCTGAAATGAATTCATGATAAAATATTGACGTGTCAGTTTGCCAGGTGTCAACCTTTTTCCCGACTTCGGCAGTCCTAATGAAAAAAACCTTTAATTCAAGCGTATTGCGAGAAATAA
>JBIIEI010000194.1:0-3163 GCA_044237915.1 Silvanigrellaceae bacterium
CTGAATCGTACGCTTCTTGCCGCTTTGAGAAATTATCTTTGGCTTCATTTTGAACCTCGCAAAATTTATGCTAGGTAAGTAACATGGATCTTTGGTTTTGTCTACATCAAATGGTAGCCACACCCGTTTCTTTAAACTCTCTGAACTAATAGGTTTCTCCATATTGATCTTAACATATTGCAGACCGGACAGGCTTGGTTTCTGACCAAAATAATTTGAGTTTGAAGAAAGTGTTAGAAAGTTTTGATCTTCGGAATCAAATTTAAATGGACCAGTTCCAATAGGTTTTTTCCAGAATTCAGCCTCTGTTAAACCGTTCAAGTTCTCAGGAAGTACGGAAAATGCAGAAGTAGCAATTTCAGAAATAAATGGAGCGTATCGCTTCGTCAAACGAATCTGAAAATTCAGATCGTCGATTTTCAACGCCTCTATTTTTTTAGACTTACTTTCACATCCAGCGATCAAACTAGAAACTCGAAGATTTGGACGCTTGTTCTGACAAATGCGATTCAAAGTGAAAATGACGTCGTCTGAACGCAATTTTTTGCCATCATGAAACATGACCCCACTTCTTAATTTGAACGAGTAGGTCGTTGCGCTTTTATCGATCGTGTAGCTCTCAATGAGAGAGTCTGAAGCACTGAGAGATTCATCAAGATTGATCAACGAATCAAATACTTGAATAATGATTTGTTCTCGTTCGCCAAGCGGAGGGCCTAATGTATCCAATGGAATTTCTGCTCTTTGAGAGACCGCAATTCGAAGAATATTTGAATCCCCCGCGTAAGAGCAATCAAACTGACTAACGATATTTAAAATAAGTAATGCGTATAAAAATTTTACCTTCAAATTTCCCACTTGATCCCCTTTTCCAAAATTTTCGCGGGACTTCCAGCGATCAAACAGTTTTCGGGAAAGCTTTTCGTGACAATTGAATTGGCACCAACCACACAGCCGTCTCCTAGCTCCACTCCAGGAAGAACTGTAGAGTTACAACCTAACCAAACCTTGTTGCCTATTTTCACCGGCTTTCTTTTTTTAGAATCTCTCAAAGAATGCCCTTGGCAATCCATGATTGTAACATTCCAACTGATGGCACAATGAGATCCAATTTCGATATTCTTTCGAACAAAAACCGTTGTTCTATTTGAAAGAAAAGTTCCGTCTCCAATCGATAGCGAAGAATTAGGACCAAGGAACACTTCAGCACCCCTCAGAATCCTTACATGGCCATGTAAGGAAAGTTGACTGTCTTTTCGAATCGTCAATCCAGAGTGGCGATTTCCCTGCGCATGAATGCTTGGAGTCATGTCTAGGCCAATTTCAAGAATTCCTTTTTTAGACACAATTGTGGCACCAGTCTCAAGCCAAAATCGTGCCATAGGATGGACTTTTAATTCAACACTTGAATCGATATGAGAGCCACTCAATGGCAATATATAGGAGTATGCTTTGCCCATGAGACGCGACATTGGATCCTGAAAATTTGCCTCTAGCATGCTCAATAAATCGCCACGAAATGCACCCAGTAGATTTAACAAATGACACCTCCGCTATTTAGCCACTATTTTAGCTGCATTATAGAATTCTTCAGGAATCCTATTTTGATGGCTTTTTCCAACGCTCAAGAACATTGTGGGAATAGTTCGTAGGTCACTGATACCAGATATATTTAAAAGACTGGATTCGTGGAAAGAACCCGTAATCCAACAATCAAATGCCGATGCAGTTGCCATGAGTTGAATATTTTGAGAGATATGGCCAGCATCCAAATAGCACATTCTCAAAGACTTAGAATGCTTATATTTGTGCATCAAACCACTTAAATTACAACTTAAAATAATGTTAAAATTCGCATTCCGAAAGAAAAACTGTCCATTCAAAGCAAAAGAAAGTTCGCTTGAGTTGGTGATCTTCTCAGTATTAACAAGTGAGTTAGAAGAAAAATTCCAAGAATAGACATCGAGTTTATCAGGATCCTCTTTTTTCGGGACAAGAACTGTGATCAATTCACCGTGCAGTCCACCCGCTGAAGGGTAACTTCGAAAATGGGAATGAGTGGCCAATTGATCACAATCCTGGCTTGAACTTTCAAATCCCTGGTTGGCAAAGATCGGCCGCAAGAAGACCTCAATTTCATCTATATTGATCGGATCGGTTTCCTGAAAATTTCGTGTTGTTCTTCTCGCCGAAAGAATTTTAGCGAGTTCAAATGCTGACAGATTTTGTGCTAATGGAAATGCTGCCCGGTCAGGCTGTTGCACTTCAAACTCCTGATTTGACATTTGAATTTCGGAACAGTAATTCAAGTAAAACTGACAAAAATCTTTTGGATTCAAAGCTCTGTTTGGAAATTCTAGATCGGAAGTTCCGAAATGAAAAATCCAAGATAGGGCATCCCAGTCCCAATTTTTTCTAGTTTCCCAAGTTGATTTGTCTTCAATAAGTCCGGACTGGATAAAGAGCTCAAGCATCTCAGAGCTGCCAGTCCACGATCCAGAATTTGCTAAAATAGAAAGGTACATGAGCTCATCAGGTTCTAATAGAAATTGTTCATGCCTTTTGAGTTGCCAAGCAACAATACCGTCTGGGGTCGGAACAAAGAAAACAAAAGCTGACAAAGCTAAATTCATTTGAAAGATCTTCTGCAAAAGGTAGCGACCGGTCTCGTAAATTTAATTGCAAAACGATTGCGATACTGGAACGAAACACAAAGAATGACCCTGCTTACTAAATAGTAAACAGGGCCAAAACAGTTTTCAGAACTTCGCACTAAGTAAGAAATCTTACTTTCCGGTCATTACTAATGTAATGCTGCCCATGTGGGTCGAATCTTTTAATACTTCCAAAGTTACTTTTTTCATCGCGGTTCTCCATTTGCAAAAATGGCACAGAGCCAATTAGGTAAAGGAGGATGTACCAGGGGTTTGTATGAAAATCAATAATTTTCTATTGCAGCCCGCTGTTAATATTCCGCCATGGCTTTGTTGCGCTTTGAAGAAGTGCCAAAGACGGGAAACTGCAATTACCATCGCAACCAGGGCTGATTCATGATTTGAAATGGGGCGAAAAACTCTGCTAGGGTGGAGGGTATTAACCGCCCCATTTCAAATCATGAATCCATTTTTTTCTCTCTTTTGTTTTTAGCTTGCCTTTCTTTTTG
>JBIIEI010000045.1:0-40562 GCA_044237915.1 Silvanigrellaceae bacterium
GAATCGTACGCTTCTTGCCGCTTTGAGAAATTATCTTTGGCTTCATTTTGAACCTCGCAAAATTTATGCTAGGTAAGTAACATGGATCTTTGGTTTTGTCTACATCAAATGGTAGCCACACCCCTTTTAAAAGGTCGAAGACGCGGGTGGCTGAAGCCATGGAGCGTTCGAACAAGTCGACGGTTTTGGCAAGCCCCGTGAGGGGCCAAAGCAGACGTTGAGTGAGAAAAATAAGAACGCTGTAAGAGCCGACTGCGAGGGACCCTTCGAGGGTGAGCCACCCGCCGAGGACGAGCGTTGCAATAAATCCACCCATAATGGCCATGCGTATGATGGGAATGACAGCCGAACTCAGGGCAATAACTTTCCCATTTGCAAGGCGATAGGAGTTGCTGTCTGCATGGATTTTATCGATCTCGTAGTCTTCTGTCACATAGCTTTTGATGGTTGCAATGCCCGTAATGTTGTTTGCGAGACGCGCATTTAAATTGGAAACCTGCTGCCGGACCGCAAGGTACAAAGGGGTGAGCCTACGCTGAAAGAAAAACATCCCAAACAAGATGCAGGGAATGGGAAGCATCGCAAAAATTGCAATTTGAGGAGAAACGTAAAAGAAGATTCCACCAATCACCAAGGTTGAAACGACGACTTGAATAATTTCATTGGCTCCGGAGTCAAGAAACCGTTCCAGTTGGTTGATGTCGTCGTTCAAAACAGAGAGAAGTCCACCTGTGGATCCGCTTTCAAAGTAACTGAGATTCATGTGTTGTACATGCGCGTAAGCATCCATGCGCAATTCGTGCTGCACAGACTGAGCAAGGTTTCGCCATTTTATGGAATACAAAAACTCAAACAGCGACTCGAAGACCCAGATGAGAAACGTCAAAATTCCAAGTGCCAAAACTTGGTCAGTGGGTTCAGAAATGCCAAATCGTGCCAGAATTGAAGCTTCTTTATTGACCACGACGTCAACGACTACACCAATGAGAACTTCGGGAGCGATGTCAAAAAGCTTGTTAAGGGTTGAATAAACCGTTGCAAGGCAGACATCAGTGCGATGGACAGCGGCGTAGCGAAAGAGCCTCGTGAAGGGCGTCATGCAAAATCCTCGGAAATGAACGAAACTCCACATTTCTTAACACCGTCGCAGATCCCCCACAACCTTAAAAAATTAAAAAAGCTGCCGATACTTCATGGCGTGAGTTCTTACGTTTGCAGATAAATGACAAGCATGGAGAAACTGATTGTGAAATCTGTTTTTACTGTTCCTTCGAAATTGCATCGCCTTGTGAGAAACGTCCTGCTCTTGGGAGCATTGTCACCACTTCTTGGTTGCATTCAAAAACGCAACCTAAATGATTCGGTAAAGTCGGTGCAAGACGGAGCTGAATTCAATTTTGCGAGCTATGTTCAGGCATGCGAAAAGGCATTGGGGCCCATTCCCAAGTTGGATTGCTCAGAGATTGATGAAGTTGTGATTTGGACTCGGGATGCATCAGGAGCACCCGTCCGTGTGACAGATGAAGATATTCCAGGAAAAAGCATGCGGTTTAAAAAGGGAATGAACTGCGTCAACCCTTCTTTGGCAGGCCCGCCAGATGCACGCTGTATGCCCTTTGCACGCATTGGTGCATTGCCGGGTACTTTTGAAGCATCCGTCGTCTGGTTAGCAGACTGCAGGCGTGCCGATCTGCTGTTACCTCTGAATGCTCCGACCTATGAAAGCATTGGCATGATTGGGCACAACCGCGAAACGGGGGCCACTTGCTTCTTTGATACCAAGCGTCACCCCCAAGGCGTTGTGGGCAAAAACGTTCCAAATCCCAATGTGAAGCTTAATCCGTCCGGAGCACCTGCGCCCGAGCAATTTTGGCTCACGCCTCGAGAAATAGGTTCAAGCGAAGGCACGCGCTGTGTGCGCTGTCACTCTGCTTATCCTTGGCTCCGAACGCCCCCTGTTTTGCACCGCGAGGTGGCGAAGATGTTGGGGGTCCCGCATGATCCGAAATACTTTGATCGCGAAGCCGCAGTGCCCCGAAAGTTTGACCTCGGGATTCCAAAAGATGGGCACAAAAGGCCTTATTTTGTCGTGGCGCGTGATGAACTGGAAAGCGTTTCGAGTAAAGGAACATGGACGCCCAAAGTTGATGCTCTCGATGGTGCAAAGGCTTGCCAAGCTTGTCATCGAGTGGGAGGTGGTTATTTTGCCGCCAGGGAAGCCGCTCAAGCTGTTGGAATGTGCGCATTGGCAGACAACTACAACGCCCACTGCAAAGGCGTAGAGCAAAACTTTGCGTTCGACTGGCACTCGTCCATTTTTCATGTGCCCCGCTGGACCGGAGTGAGTGCCAATCCTGCAAGGCAGGAAGCAACAAATACGCTTTATGCGGAATGTTACTTAAGTGATAAAAAAGAAAAATGTCTGGAAAAGAACCTGGAGTGAGCGGAGCCTATTTTTTGCCAGCCTTCACATTCTTTGCGAGTTCCTTGATTTTTGCAGAGTAACTAGGGTCTGCCGTTCCCTGGGATTCAAGAGTTTCTTCTGCTTGTGAGGCATACACAACGACCTGCTGTTTTAATGAGGTGACCTTGCGTTTGAGCTCGTCGGCATTGGGCTCTTGCTCGAGCGCTGAACCTGAGCGTGAAAAGCTTTTAAGTATGTCTGAGCCGAGAATGGCGACATCATAATAGGAAACAGCACACCATTTTGAATCAGGTAGTGAGCATTCGGCAAGGAGAAGGGCTCTGGTTTTTTCGAAATCATCCAAAATGATGGAAAAAGAGGTCCCATTTTCGAGTCCATTGCGGATTTTGTCGATATTGAGCTTTCCGAGAGCGCGCTTTGCCTGAGCTATTTTTGTAAACCCTTCTTTCGTTTTGGGCGTCAGGGCAAATATTTTCTGAATGGATTCTTGAGCTTTATCGGGTCTCTGCATCTGCAAATAGAGCATGACCATCTCCATGCGCACATTGATTTCCTCATCGGCCTCAGTGCCTTTCGGTAAGCCTTTAATGAGCGAGAGCGATTGCTCAAAGGCATTCAGTGCTGCATCCGGGCGCTTCAAGGTGCGCTGAATGCGTGCAATCTCTTTCGTTAGCTTCAACTTCTCCGCAGAATCCTTGGATTCTTTGAAATAAAATCCATAGGCTTCAATCACTTTTTCCCAGAGACGCTGCTTTTTATAGATTTCAGCGATGCGCAGCCAAAGGCGTTTTTCTGTCGCTTTTTCGGGGTAAGCTTGTGCATAAGTTTCAAAATATTTTGTTGATTTATTGTAGTCTTTTGCTTTTTCTGCAATTTCGGCAGCCTTCAAAGTTGCCTCTTGCTGATAAGGAGATTTCGGATAAGTCATGATTAAATTTTCGAGTTGAACCAAACTCTCTTTAAATTTATTGGCTTGCTCATAGGCTTGGGATGCGAGCCACAAGCATTCCGCAGCTTTTTCGACCTGAGGAAAGTCCCGCTGACAAACAACAAGTCGATTGGCGGCCTCTTCAAATTTTTTATTTGCAAGCAGATTTTTTGCTTGTTCAAGCAGTGTTTTGGCAATAAATGGCTTAAAATCTCCCGTAGAGTTATCGGATTTTTCGGGGTTCGGAATGTTGTTTTTATCGGCAAGTCGAGCCATTTTTTCGGCATACGCAAAATCTTTACCCTCTAACGCTTGTTGAATAAAGTAACTTGCAGCCGGAGGTGCCAGTTTACTGCCCGGATATTTTTGAATAGCGGTTTCAACCCTACGCCTTGAATCATCTTGATATCCCGCTACAGCAGCAGTGTAGGAGCCTTGAAATGCAGGAACTTCTTGATCTTCCCCGGTTGATTTTGACTCGAGTTCATCAAGGCGCTGTAGATAAACGCGAATAATATCTTTATCGAGAGTTTGTCCACCCGGTTTTTTAGTCCAATCCGGTTTTGATTTGAGGCTGAGTTGTGCTTCTCGCGCTTGCACTGAAAAGAGCAAGGCCGTTCGTTGGGTTTCGGGGTTCTTTGAAGTTTCCTTGAGTTTGTCTGCGCGTTGAGCCGCTTCGCGATATTGCTTGTCTTTGATCTGGAGGGTAATGACTGAAAGGTCCCATTTTTCATCCGTTCGATACTCGGGAACTGCTGTTTTTAAGTAATCGTGTAAAGTTACAAAAGGCTCAACCGTTTCCCGACTGGTTTTAGATTTTGCATTGGATTCCAACAGAACTTGTGTTTCAGTTGCCCTTGAGCCCAAGCCAATCACTTGTGCCTTTTCAGCAGCTTTTCCGAATTTTTTCCAATAGAGTTTCATCAAGGCGGGGTCTTTGGCTGCAATCGCCAAATCGAGCAGGCGAGCATGCAGACGAATCATCTGCTGAGGAGTGCCTGCGCCAGCCTGTTCCACGGCCAAGTATTGATTTGCTGCTCGTCCTGGATTGTCTCTCGCTGAGGCCAATGCAATCTGCTCCGCATAGTAGCGTTGCAACTCTTTCATCTTGTAACGTTGAAGATAATCGACGATTTGTTTGTCAATTTCTGTAGGCTTTGCTGCAAGTGCAATCTGCACGATTTTATCGAGACCATATCCAATCATTGGAACAAGTTGTGTCTCGGCTGTTTGGAGGCTCGCACCTTGATTGATGGCCTGCAAATACAAGGTCTTTGCCTTTTCGGGCTCTTTGCGAAAGTCAATTTCTTCCGCTGTAAGCATGGAAAGCGCTGCGCGCGAATAGGATGTCTGCGGCAATTCAAGTCCATCCTGGGGTTTCCCAAAAGCTCCCGAAAATTGTTTTGAAACCGCATCTTCTGCAATTCCAATCAGCTTGACTCGGATCCCGGGTGAAGCAGAGGGATTTTTCTTAATAAAATCTGTTGCCGCAGCAACCACGCTGGTATCGCCCGAACGAATGCGAGCGATGTAGTTGTCGGATTCCCACAAAAGGGCGTCGGGGCTATTGGGCTGTTTTTTACGCAGCGATTTGGTTGCTGAAATGATGCGTGCGTAGGTTTTGACTGCAAATGCAGTAATATCAGGATAATTTGGGTCCTTAATGCCTGTAGCCTGCAAATGATCAAGATAAAAAATATGTTCTTTGTATAATCGCAAAAGCTGCGAACGCAATTCAACCTGTTTTGCAGGTTTTTTTGCAAATTCTTTAGCAGAAGCTTTAACGCGCTTTTCCATGAGCCTGATCTGTGCAACCCGTTGTTTCGCAGCAGTGGGTTTGAGATCGATCTGTTCCATTATTTTGGTGTCTTGAGCGATAAGTCGTGCTGCACCTAAAGCCGAGGGGGCCTCGGGCTTCACAAAAAAGGGCTCAAGGTCATCTTTTTCAGGCAGATTAACAACGACGGATTGGGGAGTGGGAGGTGTCGAAGCGGCCTCTTCTGTGGAACTTTCATCAAGACTGGGTGCACCGCTTGTCGCGGTTTTGCTTGCATCCTCTGCTGGCGTAGGAGTTGACACAGGCATTGGGGGCGGAGGAGGAGCTGGTGGTGGTTCTGAGGAAGAACAGGCCCAGAATGCCATGCATAACATGAGCAGCCCGCTCTTTCCTGCGTTCAGTGGTCTCGTTTTGTTCACAGCACAGTCACCCTCTATTCACGAGATCGATTTTCGGCACACGCAACCAAAAATTCACTTTTTCTTTTCGGGAATGTGAGGGTGAACCTTGAAGCCTTAATTTTGCCGAGGCTCATTAGAAAGCATATTCATAAGCAACTTCAAAGCGCCACAGGCTAAAATCACTAGACCTTCCATGACTGTCTATGGAGGATGTCAATTTTCCCATGCGGTATGCAAGTGTAAAATCGAAACGAGAATTCTTTCCGGGCAAATACAGCAAACCCGTACGTACTCCGTAGCTAAAATTTTGGATCTGCGCGGTGACAGTTCCTTCCAGTTGAAGACTTTCCTCATTCGATGTGGCAGTGGTTTTTGCTTGTCCCGATGAGTATCCGAGCTCGGGTCCGATGTGGCAACCGAAAGACTGAACATCGCCACAGCGCATGATCAGCAGCTGAGGCGCGAGGTCGAGCCCCGCATAAAGAAGTTGGGATTTAACTGTCATGCCAGCAGCTGATACTTGATTTGACAGAATAGAAAAGTAACTTGCGATTCTCATCGACCATGTGGCTCCGACTTGCTTGCCTCCATTCAATTGATAGTAAAAACCAAAACTGGGCCCCGAAAATCCCGAGTCTTTTTCTTGTCCGTCAAAGGAGAGCAAGTCCCATGCAAAAGCAAGGCCCAAGCTGTGTTTGAGGCTGTCCGTTGCTTGTTTCTTTAAAGATTCGCCAGGAGCTGGAGTGGGTGTGCTTGCATCGCCTTTCGCTTCGGATTCGAATGAATCTTCTTTTTTCTCGACGGTCCCCTCAAGTCCCAAGATATTAGGGCATTTTTCGCGAGGGATGATCCAACCAATGGCACCTTGAGCTTTATTAATACCAGAAATTTCTACAGTAACCTTAAGGTTTTCAGCGGTGATAAAGGTCAATCTGTCTTTAAGCTTTAAATTGGCTAAATTTCCAATCAAAATCTTGCATTGCTTTTGTTTTGTAATAAAGTAACCGCTGTTTGCAAATGATGTTTGACTTCCGAAAGTCATCAAAACACAAAACATCAAGCGCAATAAAATTTGCCACATCACTCTTTTCATTTTTCCCAGCATCAAAAGTCTATTTATTTTACTTTCGGCGGATGCTTTTCTTTTTTTAACTCGGCAAACAATGCCCCGTGGTCAGAAAGCTCATTCCAAGGTTTCCCCGTCAGGCATTCTGCCGTCACAGGAACAAATCCTCGGCAGTAAATGCGATCGAGCCTCAGAATGGGGAGCCAGCAAGGAAAAGATTTGGCATAAGCGCCATGCACGGTTTTGTGCACTTCATGCAAATTCAGTTCTGCTTCCAAAACTTTTCCTGCTTTGAGCCGCCAATCGTTAAAGTCGCCTGCTATGACTAGCGGAGCATCATTTGGAATGTGCTCTTTAATTCGTTTGCACAGGAGTTGTACTTGTTGCTCCCTTCCACTCTCAAGCAAATCGAGATGAATACACAGGGCATGCAGAGGTTCTTTAAAATGCTTTGGCTTGATGACAGCATGCAGAATACCGCGCTTTTCGAAGCGATTAGTTGTGACATCGATATTTTCCCAGGATTCAAAACTGTGTTTACTTAAAATCGCATTGCCATGATGACCTGCATTATAAATTGCATTTTTGCCATAGGCGTAGTGCGGCCAAAGCCTATCAGCAAGGTATTCAAACTGAGAAGCTTCCGGCCAGTCTTTGACATTTTTTTCGTGTTGGGCATGTTCTCCCTGAACTTCTTGAAGAAATATCAGATCGGCATTGGTAATTTCAAGGACTTCACGAATGCGCTGGAGTACAAATTTTCGGTTCGCAAAGCTAAAGCCCTTATGGATATTGTAGGAAATAATTTTCATTAAAAAACTCCTGCCATCAGAAAGTTGTATTTCTCACAGCCAATAGCGTAACAACAATGCAATGCGACCCAAGAGTTTTTGCCACCACGGTTTATCTTGCCATTCTTTGATTGTGATTTCACGTGCAAACGTAAGGTCTGCCAAAAAGGCGTCTTCGAGATTTTGCAGAGAATGTTCAAAACGTAACACGACATCGGCTTCAAGATCGTGCTTGTAACTGCGCTGATTGAGGTTTGAAGAACCTACAAAAGCCAACTGATCGAGTAAAATTGTTTTTGCATGCAAGACGCGGGGGAGGTATTCGTAAAGCCTCACTCCGGCTTTTAAAAGTGCGTAGTAAAATGCTGCAGCAACCCAGGGCATAAAAAAAACATCCGATTTTGCAGGAACGAGGATGCGCACATCTGTTCCTTGTTGTGCACATGCCGCAAGTGTTCGAAGCAAAGAGCCCGGAGGAACAAAATAGGCATTTGTGATCCAGATTCTTTTGCGCGCACGTAACAGAAGGTCAAGCAGCCGGTTGTAACCCGCTTTTCGCAAAGTCCTGGTGTGATTTAAACGCACCAAACCACTTCCGACTACCGAAGGACGTTTACGAAAGAGAGCCGGAGGCCTGAGCCAGTCTTGTGTAATACGCCATGATTCAGTCCATGCGATTTCGAAGGCACGTTCAAATTCTTTCACTGTATCGCCCACAACATGGGCTCCGGTATCACGCCAACTCTCGGATTGAGCATAAGACTCAATGTGACACGACGAAACGTTTAAACTGCCCACAAAGGCATGTGCGTGGTCGATGAGGCAAACTTTGCGGTGGTTGCGGCGATTTGCTTTCACAAGAAAACCATAGGCTTTCGCGAGAACCGAGATATTCCAAAATGCATGAGGTAACAGAAGCCAAGGCAAAGGATGAAAAACTCGAACTTCAACCATGGATTCGAGCAGCGATCTTGACGCGGTTTGAATCCAGTTGCTCGCCCCCACGCCATCCACCAACAGTCGGACAGCAACACCGCGCATTGAAGCCCTTTGCAAGGCAGCGCATATTTTTTTGCCCAGGACATCATCTTCAAAAATGTAGGTTTCGAAATCAATGCTTGTTTTTGCACGATCAAGCCCGCGTTCGAGTTCACTAAAATAGGCGTCTCCTCTGAAGAATAGCTCTTCGTTTTGCCAAACTTTTGAGGGGATTGCGCGGGGCCCTAAGAAGGTTCCGATGGTATCCATTTCGGGGTGAAGACGGCGCATGGCGACTCCTACGAAGAAAATCATTCTTTTGAGCATCTAAAAGGATGGCCGCTTTTGCAAGTCTGACTAGTTCTTCGCTCCGAACATCTCAGTGCTGAGTATCACCTGTATTCCAGTCTGCGCAGGTCAAAAACTTTGCATCAAACACTGTTCCTGCGAAAAGATGTCCATCCTTTATCAGTGCGCTTGAGCCCGCTGAAAATGTGCTGCCATCGTGCGAAAAGACGGTTTCGAGACGTCCTGTTTCGGTGTGAAAACGAGACATGTCCCAAGGAGAAATATTTGATTCCGAAAAAGCGTGTTGCAAAAATGCAATGGGCTCAAGGTGCCCGGTGAGGTTTAATGTTGTTTGGTTTTCCCACAAAAGATTGTCGGGCATAGATGCCAAGGGATAGCGTTTTTGGTGAGTCAATGTGCCGGTTTCAATGTTACGTTCATACACATGCAAGGCCTTGCCGCGTGTCGCTGTGGCATAAAACTTATCTTGCGTGAACGATGCTGCAAGTCCGTTGGCAAAGCGAAGATTTCCCGCTGCGTGGCTCCACTTATCATTCCTAAAGTGTGAAATTCCGGAGGTGGGCAAGTTTAAAATGTCTTCAAGATACTGTGCAAAAGTTTGCAACAAATGATCGTTACTCACATAGAATTCATGGGGGCTCAAAGCAATAATGTCATTAGGACTTCGGATCCGTTTATTTAAGTAACGCTTCTGAAACAGAAGCCCATTTTCTTTGATTTGAAAGACTTCGATGGCATGCGTAAAGGGATGATTCATGTGATTCACAACGGCGACGTAAGGCTTTCCCTCAAATAAATAGCTCGAAATCCCATGGGGGTGAAAAGCCTCCTCATCTCGATTGAGCCGGGGCAATTCGTAAGGCTCAGGCAGTGCATGCCCTCGGCCACTCCAGCGTGCAAAAAAGATGCCTCCATTTTTTTTGGATTGAGTAGGATTTTGTGGGGGGCGTCTCGAATCGCTCGAAATCAAAAACAATGTTGAGCCATCTTCCGCAGGCAGGGTATCAAAATCCTCAGTTCCCGGCATGTTCTCAAAAACAGAACACCGTTCTGCGTCAGAAAGTGTGGCAGTCGAAGTGATTGCAAAGGAGGTTTCTGAAATGAGCCATGAAAAAACGACGACAAATAACGAAACGCCAGGGATGTTCATTCTGAATTGTGCCTCTAGACAAAGAGTGTTTGAGTTACTTTATCTAGAGGCGTGAAAATACGCCATAGCTTGGGAAAGGGACTTTCAAAACTGAGTTCTGTTCTGGAGAAGACTCAATTATTTTTCGGTTCCAAAGCAGTTGACCGAAAAATTTCCATTTTGTTCTTCCGAAATCACTCCCGAAAGGAAGCCTTTTTCTTTGCAGTAGCGGTTTGCTGCGGACTGACAAGGGGCCGACCAGGACCCCATCTTGTTGCCAACGGCCCCCGTCCTGATGCCCGCTTCGCATTCGTTGTGGAGCCCCTGCAATACACCGGTCGTTGTATCGAACGCTGTTGATTGAGGTGCGCTGCAAATGGGTGCACCTGAGGCATCATATCCTTTCACAGTGCTTGAACCCGGGCATCGAAAACTGTTTGCCTTTGGAACCGCCCTACACTTCGGTGTGGTGTCCGGATTAATTCCTGTCACCATGGAGCCGGCAGGACAGTCGCCTCCCCGCACAGTGCTTGCAAAGTCTGCCGTTTTTGCTGTTGTGGCCGCATAGGCAAAGGTCGCTTGCTCTGCCAGTTTTGAATTTGCAGACTGGGTGACAACTCCGCAAATGGGAGCTCCATCCGAGCCAATGCCTGTGACATATTCGTTGGCGGGGCAAGGCTTGAACTTCTGGAACGAAATGCTCATCTGCACAGGATCATATTCTTCGTGTGTCGGTTTCAAAAGTGGCTTGTTTACCGCATCTGATCCCTTGTAAAAAGCACTGCATGAAGGAAAGTATTTTGGGTCTTGAAAACTCTTGAGTCCGGGGACAGAAGCAAAAGGGAATTTTACCTTTTGATCACCGTTGCGAAGACGAACGCAATAGTAAAAGGTCACACCCGCATTGTTTGCGGTAAAACCAGCAATGGCTTCAATAGGGAAGTTTTTGATAGAACTGCAGTCATTTGTCCCAGCGCAAGGCCCACCTGTGGGCGAATAATACACAGGCTGTGCAGGTGGACCCGCCAAAAGGCTCGTTTTGCTGTTTGGATTTAAGACATAGAGTGGAGTTAAGTTTTGAACATTGCAACTTCCCGCCACAGCTCCAGTACCCATTTCAATGCACTGTTTAAAAGTCAGATTACGTACATCAGCAATGGTTCGGTATAAGCTTGTTGGCTTTTCTGCCATTTCTCGAAGCCGTCGGTGTATCGAATCGACAGATTCGATACTTTGCATTTGTGTCATCTTTTTAGAGGCTTGAGAGAAGTAGTTTGAGACCCCTGCCATAATTAAAGATGCTACTGTGAGTGAAATCATCGTTTCTGCCAGCGAAAATCCTTTTTCAGAAAAACTAAATTTCATAATGTACATTCTCCTTTTCTAATCCTCGATCGGCTGACGCGAGGATTTTTTAAGGGAGCTTTGAACCTCTGTTAATTTTCGCTGTTGATTTTCTCTGTTAGATTTATCTTTTTATTCAGTGGTTTATAGGATTTGAAAAGGGATAATTTTGGCGTTATTAGAGTTTTTAAATTTTTTCGATACGGGTATTAAATAAAAAATTCAAGATTTTACAACGAAATCAGGAATGGGAAAATTTCTGGATGTCTATGTCCAAGAAGGATTTTCGCCAATAAGATTATTTGGATTTTTATATTACATTGATTTTAAAGTGGAATATAGAAAAAATGTGATATCTGAATTTTACGAAACTATCATTTACTTATCTGTCTCAAAGCAGTTGACAGTAATGTCTCTATACATTTGTTCTGAAATGACACCGGATGGTGCTTAGAATCCCAAAATGCGGAGTTTTGGAACTAATTTGTGCAGGCTTCTTGCACCGGGATCTGTAAGAATCATAGACAGTGGAACTGTGGTTTTACCTGCGGTTCCAGTGACTGTTACTTTATCGTTTGTCAGCGAAAATGTCGGAGCTAAATTGGCATCGGTGAATTTAACCTCTCCGTTCCACTTGCCTAAAGTAACTAAGATTTTTCCTGCGGAGAACCATTCTGAAGATTCATCATCTTTCATGCGAAGGCCATCGAACTGATAGCGTTCAAATTCTTCTTTGCCCATTCTTGCAGAGTCTTTTCCGCTTTCTTTATCGATTTCTCTGACAGTTCTACTGACATCGATACATCCATTTTCAAATATCCATTCATTTCCACTTTTCTTGCGGACACAGGGTTTGCCATCGGCGGTGCTCAGTGCGGAGTAATTTTTCTCTTTTCTCTCAATTGCAAATCCACCCATTGTAAATGAGGTGTCTTGGTCGGTGAGTTCGTGATTGAATTCTGCATGTGTTGTCGACTTTAAGCAGGGTTTAAATTCCTTAGAAATGTCCCCAAGTGGTCTGCCATCAAATTTTGAGAAGTCTTCGTTGTCACACGTCAGCATCATTTTGATGCGACTTGTATAGCGATAGTGATTGACCTTGGTTTCTTTTTGTCCTGCCAACATCTCTTCGGTGCATTTGCCAAAGTCGATGGTTCCATCTATGATGAGAACTTCTTTCGTGGATTTAATTTTGATGGCTTCGTAATGGGTTTTCATGCATTCGAGATATTTTTTTTGCTCTGGGGTCTGCTCATGTGCAGAGGTGTCAGCGGTTTCATTTCGCTTTGAACTTGCTCGCAGTTTTTCGGAACTTTCAAGGTTTGATTTGACCTCGGATTGAGGTGGGTCATAGAGATTTCCAGGTGCCAGATCGGCAGGAGTGAGAAATCCTTCAAAGGTCGACTGAACGTCTGAATTCTTAGGAGAAGATCCTTTGTTGCATGCAAAAAATGCAAAAGCCGGCAAAAAAAGTAACGTAACATGTTTCATTCGATGAATCCTTTTTTAAACTAAACATGAGTACTATTAGGATCTTTTCAAGCGCGTTGAAATCGCTTTTTAAAGACACACAGCCCACAGGTCGGAAAAGGGGAGTTCGTTGGAGAGTGAAAATTTTTCCTGCAGATATGCAGACTCTGACTGCGGAAAAAGTTACTTTGTTGCCAGGGTCATATTTGCTAAAGAAGTGAAGTCCGGTCACATTTTTTGGGCTCGTGTGTCCTTTTCGGTAACGCATTCAAAAAGAGGTGATATGTGGCTCATATCGTGATCGCGGGACTTGGGGGCGTTGGTGTCGCTGTGGCACAGGCGATTTTGAATCAGGGTTTGGCCCGTCGGCTGACCTTTTTCGACAAAATCGATGCCAAGGCAGAAGGAGAGGCCTGGGACTTTGCGCATGCTGCATGCCTGCTTCCCGCTTGCGAAATGGAATATTTGCCCTATACGCGTGTTTTTGGAGGTGACATTTGCATCGTCAGTGCCGGTGTCAAAAGTCGTCCAGGAGAATCGCGACTCGACCTTCTGGAACGCAATATTGCAGTGGCCGAGGAACTTTGCGAAGGATTTTTGAAAAATGGCTTGCCGAAAATTCTTCTTGTCCTTACCAATCCTGTGGATGTGATGACGGAATTTTTCACCCGTCGCCTGGCAGGACGTAACGTCGTCGTCTTTGGATCAGGGACTTCCCTGGATACCTTCCGCCTCAGGCAGATGCTCGCTTCCAAAGCAAAGGTCCACACTTCGAATGTGCATGCCTGGGTCGTCGGAGAGCATGGCGATTCTTCCGTCAGTTTGTTTTCTTCTGCGCACATCAGTTGCCTCCCCTTGCTTGCATTTCCGGATGCAAAACAACCCTGTTTTAAACAAGTCGATTTTGAAGAAATTGAAACTTCTGTACGCTGCGCTGCCGCACGAATCATCGAGCGCAAAGGGGCCACCGCGCATGCCATTGGTCTGACCACCGGACGGCTCGTGTGCGCCCTCGTGCGAAACGAGAATTTGATCTTGCCGGTGTCCGTGCGTATAGAAGAGAATTTGTGTGCAAGTGTTCCTTGTCTTATCAATGTCAATGGCCCTGTAAAGCAGTTTGCTTTGAATATGTCTGAAAGTGAGTCGCGCGCTTTCGATCGAAGTCTTGCTATCCTTCGATTGGCCTGTGAACGTTTGCCGCACGCAGTCGCTGCTTCCTCGCTCTAATATTCTTTGTCCTCATTTGGAAGATTCACATGCAGACTTTAATTCTTTGTGCGCTGGGTGGAATCATTATTCTCAGTGCGATTTTTACGAAATTGAATACGGGCATCCTCGCCATTGCAGCCGCATTTTTATTCGGGATATTTGGCTCTGCTCTTGATTCCACGGCCATTTTAGCCATGTTTCCCACTCGACTCTTTTTCATTATCTTCACACTCGCCCTCTTCTTCGGAATGCTTTCTGAAAATGGCACCGTCGAACGCGCAACTGAGTTCCTTCTGCAAGGCCTGGGTTCTCGCGTGGTGTTTTTGCCGCTGGTTGTGTTTTTTCTGGTCGTTTTGCTCACTTCTTTAGGAGTCAGTAACATCGCAGTCACAGGGCTCATGGCTCCCATTGCAATGAGACTGGCTCAAACATTGCATCTTTCACCGCTCCTCATGTCGCTCCTCATTGTCGGGGCAGCAAGTGGAGCGGCACTCTCTCCACTTTCTCTATCGGGAGCCATCGTACAAGAGTATGTGTCGCGCAATGTCGCCGAAGTGGAAGAGTTTAAATATTTCGCACCCTGGCGCCTGTATTTTTGGTCGCTCTTTGCACAGGGCACCGTGGCATTTGCAGGATTTCACCTCATGGGGGGAACAAAGTGGGTTCGAAAAAATGCCAAGCAACACATCGTACCTGAGCAAAAAGAGCCTCGAAAAGCCTTCGAAAAACATCACGTAATTTCCACTTTTGTTTTTTTTCTTTTTGTTGCAGCAGTGTCGCTTCCAAACGTCCCATTTTTTAACGGAATTTTTTCAACGAGCTTGATTCGACTCACTGAAAACATTGCTATCCCTGCACTTCTGTGCGCAGCACTTTTAATGCTCTTCGGTGTTTCTCATCTGCCCAACGCAATATCAAAACTTCCCTGGAACACCATCTTTCTCATCGTTGGGATGTCGATGTTCATTCAATACGCCGAACATTCCCAAGCTCTGTCTTTACTTAGCCAACAACTGGTCAACTTTTCCACGCCCCAATCGGTGTTTTTTCTCTTTCCATTTGCAAGTGCTTTGCTCTCTGCATTTTCAAGTTCATCAGGCGTTGTGCTCCCTTTATTTTTACCTCTGACTGTTGATTTCTCAAGGCAGATCCCAAACGTCAGTGCCGTTGACTTAGTGACTGCGCTGAGCATCAGCTCCCACATGGTTGATGCAAGCCCACTTTCTACCTTAGGTGCACTCTGTATTTCGGCGCTAAATTTTGAAGATCGACGCATTAAACTCTTTCGTCAACTCTTCGTTTTTGGGATGTTGCTCATCCCAGGGAGCGCCATTTTTTGTTGGATCTTATTTTGATGTGCGATTGGCTGAAATGGCAGATCGGGCGACCGATCGCAATAAGTTAACAATGGAAGCTCTCTCAAGTCTCTGCTCCCCAGGGTGCTCTTGAGATGCAAAGCGGAACATGAAGTGGCGCAGACTCCCTTATTGCCGCAGATTCTCCCAAAGTTGCTTATGCTTGATAGAAAATTGCTCAATCCCAACCTTGAACGAGCCGATAAGGAAAGTAACGGCAGGTATGTCTCACTGGTGTTACCTTTTGCAGACCAAGTTTGGAGTTGGCAATGAATCGTCCATTTATATTGCTCTGCTTGGTTTTCATCGGTGTTTCTTGCGGAAGCTCTAATTCTAAAAGGCTGCCAAGCACGAATGACGAGCTTGATAACGAAACAACGACGATAGAGCAGAATAACGATTCCTCAAGGCCGACAGGCTTCATGCCAAAATCAAAACCCAATGTCATGGCAAAGACTCAGTCGAGTACAATGACAAGTTCGGGTACAAGCACGAAGACAATGAGCACCATGTCTGGTTCGAGCTCAATGTCAAGTTCTAGCCCAATGTCAAGTTCGAGCGTCACTTCGATGCCTATTGGGAATGACACCGCAATGACGAGTTCTCAGCTTCTTCCAAAGATGAATACAGTAGCGCCCGTGAAGAAGGATATTTCACCGGGAAGGCAGCTGTTGTATAAACACTGTTTAAACTGCCACGAGCAATTTGGTGATCAAGAATTTTTCAAAACTCAAGCAAAATCTTCCTATGTTTCAATCGCAGAACGACGCATGCCAAAGGGTTCGAGTAACTTTGAGAGTTCTCAAGACAAAAAAGACCTTTTGAATTGGCTTGCAAAAACATATTCAGCAGGGCCTTTTGTTGACTAGCAACGCATTCCCATTTCAACTTCGGCATCTTTTTTCAAAGTTTTTTCAGGGTCGATGATCGGAAATGGCAGGGGTCGACCTCAGTCGTCGTTGCGTTCTTCTTCCACATGTCCTCCGCGAACGCGTTGACTTTTCCAGTCGCTCAAAGCACAAATATCGGCGTCGGATTTTTCAAACATTGTTGGCATGGTTGTGCTTTAAACCGGAGGATTTTTTAATGCGGATTCATCGCAAGTCTTTTTATTCATTTTCGTGGAAGTTGGGGAGTCTCGCTGCAGTTTTGGCGCTCAGTTTTTCGATGCACACCCCCTTCAGCGATGCGAAAGAACTGCCTCCTTCAAACGCTTCGGCGCATTTTAATGCGCCCATCCTTGCAGCCACACACGCTCAAGTGTTTGATGCTTTTCGGCAACAGAATTTTTCGGGCACGGTGATTGTTGCAACAGATGAGCAAGTTCTATTTCGCGCAGCAGCTGGGTCGAAAGATTTCACCACTGGAATTCCAAACTCTCCCGAAGATAAATTTCTCATTGCGTCAATTACCAAGCAATTTGCCGCAGCAGCAATCCTTCAATTAGAGGAAAAAGGAAAGCTTAGCGTTCATGATCCCGTTTCTCGTCATTTGCCCGATTTTCCGCATGGCGAAAAAATGACAGTGCATCAACTGTTGAACCACACGGCGGGTCTGTTGGAATATACCGTTTTACCAGAGTTTGCAGAGCTTGTTAAAGGGCCCGCCGAAAATATCCAAAAAGTGATGTCCTTGTTTGCGGGCAAACCGCTCGAATTCACTCCTGGCACAAAATTCAAGTACAGCAATTCGGGCTACGTCTTGCTTGGAGCCATTATTGAGCGCGTCAGTGGCCAAAGTTTTGAATCCTATGTGCGCGATTTCCTGTTGCAGCCCCAAGGGATGTTGCATTCTGGATATGCCCCCGACACGCGCAACATTGGAATCGTAACAGGCCATGATCTGGACCGTGATTATCAACCCAAAGTCTTCAACTTTTCGCACATGTCTTGGGTGCACGCTGCGGGCGGACTCTATGCCACTGTCGACGATTTGATGCGTTGGAATGCGGGCTTGTACAACGGAAAGGTGATTTCTTTAGAGAGTTTATCTCGAATGACAACGCCTGGGCTGCAGAATTATGGCTATGGATTATCGATGACCAAGCGTTGGGGTGTTTCAGTCATCTCGCATACAGGAGGCATTCCGGGATTTAATTCGATGAATGTTCGTATCCCTGAGAAAAATCTTTCGATTATTGTGCTCAGTAACTTTTTCGATCAGCAGTTGGGAGAGCTCATCACAAAACTTGCCGAAGTTTCCGTGAACGGTCAAGCTGAATTGAGCACTCCACCCGTTGAAATTCCCATGGCTCCCGAAGCGCTGTTCCCTTTTGCAGGGAAGTACCGGGTAAGCCCCCAACTCCTTTTCACGCTCACTCAAGAAGGGAACAAAATTTATTTGCAAGGAACAAATCAACCGCAGTTTCGCTTGATCCCGCTTGCGGAAGGGCAATTTATTTTGAAAGTGAATGGTGTCAAACTGGAGTTTGTGCGCGCTGAAGATGGCAGCATTTCTGCCATGCGTATTTTTCAAAATGGACAAGTGACTGAAGCAAAGCGCGAACCTTAAAAGAGCGGGGCTGGAACCTCGGGATTGGTCGGTTGTGGAGCAACGACGATGGGCATGGGCGGTGTGCCTGTGCCATAAATGCGATCAGGGCAGCCCTGCTGAATTGCTCCCGAGGGAAGTATAAATCCGAAGTTTTGTGGAGAGGTGGTACACATTCCGCCCAACTGAAATCCTGCCTGCGCGACAAATGTCTGTACCCGTGGAACTTGAACAATAAACTCACTTTCGTTGAGGCTACAACCCGAACTGCGGGGCGTGTAAGTCGCAAATTCCGCAATTTCACCCGCATTCATTTCATCTTTTGCAAAACACGCTTGCGTCATGGTGCGCGCAAGATGAAAAAGGAGGGCGTCGCTCACCTCTGCTGTGCCTTCGACGATAATCTCGACCGTTCGGTTCTGCTGCATTTTTTGTAAGAGTTGCACAACTCCAGGAAGGGTGATGCCTCCCATTCCTGCTGTTTCACGTACAAGAAAACTGTGCGCTTGATTCCAGTCGATTTTAATACGCGCAGCCGAGGGTGCAGTGGCGGCATCAAAAACGTAACGGTAGTTGATTCCAAAGGCGGCGCCGCCGTTTAAGGCAAGAACGATGCGATCCGCAAGGGTGCGCGGAAAATAGAACGAGGCTTGGATGGGGAATTCCGGAAAATCTTGTGCAATGCCTTCAGGGGCATCTCCTACAAATCCGCCATCGATTTTATTCTCGGTGCGTAGGGCTGTCACATAGGTTCCAGACTTGATAGGCAAGGGTTTAAAGCGCGCCAAAGGGCGGATGCGCTTAAGTTCAGCTATCTGTGTTGCCAGTGCTTCGGTGTCGGCGACTGCAACCATTTCTCCAGTGAGCAATGCACCGCGGTCGGTGTAGGCAAACGAAAAAGCAGGGGAGCCATTTTCTAAGCGCGTGAGCTGAATGCGGGTGTAGGGAAGGTAAAAAAGATTAGGATCGTCGGTGTCTGCAAAAATAACGGAACGAAATCCGGTTGCCAGCGAGGTGAGTGCCGCAGGTTTATCGATGGAAGGCATGGCAAAGGCCGCAGGTGTTAAAACGTGTGCTGCAATAAAGAAACACGTTCGAAGCTTTACGAAACAAGAGTAAAGTGCAGGAAAATTATTGAGAGACATACATCCTCCGATGGGGCTGTTTCGTTAAATCGCCAGACATCACAAGCCATGGCGATTTATTTTCAGTGGGCCTAAGGTCTTCGAAAGACCGGCAACCAGGGTTGTTCCTCTTCCTCGGGAGCAGGAACAGGAATATCGCGCAGCGGAAATTCAAAACAGTTCGCAATGCCTGTTTCTTCTTCATACACCAGCGTGGGATAGGCAGAGCACAAGCCCTGTAAAAGGATCCCTGCAGAACTCGAAATCGGCAGCACTTCCCGTTGTGTGGGGCTCGTAAGTGTGAGGTGCTCAGAGGATAAATTTCGAGACAGCGCCACTTCGAGGGCTTTTAAACTGCCGATGTGAGAAGGCTGTTCTTCGTTTTGTGCAAGGTATTTTTCAAACGTAAGTTGAAACAGCGGTGCCAGCAATTTTAAGTTCACATCGCTCGCATCATCGTCGGTTCGCCAGCTCTTGCGAAACTCGCGCGAAACGTAACTGCGCAAAATTGTAGTTGGTAACAAATCGCTCAATTGCCATTTTGCCTGCAGCCTTTCATCGCTTCGCATGGTGCGCACAAAATCTTGCGGCACAACCCGAAAATTGATGGGCTCTAAATCAAAGGCGGCTCGCGACTCGTAACGAAACCGAAGGGCAAGGAAGAGCTGTCCGGGCATTTGCATTTGAATGCGTAAAAAATCAAGACTCTCCGGTGTCATGCGCACATAAAAGGGAAGGGTTGCCAGAGGGAATTCACTTTCGATGGGTTCGCTTTCGGCCAGCAAAATAGAGCGGCCCTCCCCTTGCAGCTCAACGGCAAGGCGTCCTTTGTGAATGGGCAAGGCTCTCATGCGTGCGTGCGGGTTTTGCTCTTGGATGGTTTTCCATGCGGCTAAAACGGGGGCATCGTGAAAGCTTAAGCGAAAGATGGCCGAAAATTCAGCGCCTTTTTCGCGGGAATAGTTGAGCCTAAAGGCGGGCTGGCCCGTTTCGGCGTCGGTTTGCAACATCAAACGCCTGGGGGGAATGTAAAACAGGTTGGGATCTTCACTGCTCGGAAGCACAACCACAGCAGTATCGGCGCCAGACTGGGCAAGGCTTAAGGTCGCAAGATTTTGTAAAAGAGGGTAGGCTTTTGCCTCTTTTATGGGCATCAAAAAGGGGTTGCACAAGGCGAAGGCAAAAATACTGAAATTCATCACACAACTGTTAAGGATTCGCATAGCGCACTCCTCCCACAGCAAAGGGAAGCGAGAGCGTCATGGTGCGGTTCTTTGCCAATTTATCGAAGCCTGCAAAGCGCATCACAAGCTTTCCAAACACTCCTAAGGGACGTTCTAAGAGCGAGAGAATTTGTTGCTCGGGCTCACGCTGAAACACAATGCGAAGGCGCATGCGCCGTTCCGGATCGAGTCCCGTGGGAAGTTCCCATTCGGTTTTTTTCACCAGATGTTGCCACTCTCCCACAAATGCCGCCTGAATTTCTTCGGGAGGTGGAGAGATAAAACGCACGTTGGGATGCTGCTTTTTAATGTTCTCGAAGGTGTCGGTAAGGGTTGTTTCTTTATTTGAGCCGACATCTGAAAATCCAAAGTGCATTTCGAAACCCACGGTGAGGACAAATTCGCCCAAAGCATTTTTGCGCAGGTCGAGGGCTTTGCGTCCCTCGACTTTGCGGATACGCACCCCGGTTGGAAAATAATGTAACGTAGGTGATTCATGGCTCACGCCCTGACAAACATCCCAGTAAAAGGCACTGGCGTTTGCATAATCGTGCAAGGAACTCCAGGTTAGCTCGCACTCCACACAAGGGCCTTTCCAGCCCACGGGGCTTGGAACCGTGCAGGGGGCAGCTAAGAGAGGTGCTTGGCCCCACAAACTAAACAACGCAAGGAAGAGAGCTCCCCGGCTGATTTGAAAGAACGCAACAACGAGGCGCGAAAGTGTTCCTTTAGTTTTCATTTTTAGACCTTTCACGGCTTTTCCGAAAGGAGAAGTGTTTCGTACACAACGCGTTCCACCATGGGTTCTGCAGCCGTTTTAAGGCGTGTGTTGTACATGGAAAGCCACAAGGGCCTCACTGCAGAGAGGTACTGCCTTTCAAACATCGTGTAATTGCGGGGCGGATAATCGGGCTTCATACGATCGAGAATGCGTTTTTTAATTTGAACTTGTGTATCCAGAGTGCGCAATTCGGCATCTGAAAGCAGGCCCGATTCAAACATGCGGTGAATGACCTTCCAGTGGGTTGCAATGGCAGGAACTGTTAAATACTCAGCCAAAGGTGGATTTGTGGGTGTGAGCCGTTCCCACTTATCCACTTGAGTGAGAAGCTGTCTGAACAGATTTTGAAGAAAGGTCATCTTTTCGCTCTGGGTTAAGCTTTCGATAAATGAAAGAGAAAGCGAAGGCGAGGCCAACATTTTGGATGCACGGTAGGCGCTTTCTGGTTCGTTTTTAAGAATTTCATTCACCAAAAAATGAAAAGTGACTTCGGGATTGTATTGCTGCAGGGCTTCTGCAGCAGCATACCGCACATCGGAGTCGGGGTCGAAATTCATCGTTGCCACAACCGCATCACCCGCACCCACTGTTGGAGAACGAAACAAAATATTGCGATCGTCTCGCCAACCCGTGGCTTCTGTGGCTCCAAATCCCATCAAAAACGTAACAGCGTAGTACTGATCGGGAACCAGAGCTGAAAGGGGTTGCATTGCAAATTGCGTGGTGTTTCCTTGCGGGTTTGTCTTGTAGTTTACCAGAGCATAGTCGATATTTTTATTTTTTAAGGTGAGCCGTACAAGGCTTTTGATGCGTTCTTGTGGAACCACTCCCCTCAGTTTGAACTGCAAGATCGACTCGCGAAAATCAAGCTGTCCTTGCGTGGGATGCGACCACAACAGGGCTGGAACTCCGGCGTTTATTTGATCGTCACAATGAATATCATTATAAAAGGAACTCGCACTGCTAAAACCCAAGCTAAAAAACTCAGCTGCATTTAAAGGGAGCTTTAAAATTTCATCGGCCTTTGCATTGCGCGATGTTGAACAGTCACGCGCTTGCGACGAGTGTCTGCGCACGCCCGCAACGTAGTTGGCAAAGGCATCGCTTGCGGCATTCAGCTTGACATCCAAGGGTGCCATCTCGGTTAAAGCAAGGAGGGCTGCTTTGCGCACGCTCGGAGAAGTGTCTGATGTCAAGGCGGTCTTTAAGGCACTGATGGCCCAATCTTGCCCAGCTCCTGCCTTCACAAGTGCAAAAATCGAGGCGCGCCGGATGCGAAAATTGGGATCGTATACCCCTTGCTTCAAAGTCATTGTAAGCAACGAAGAGCCCATGGCGAGAGTGCGCAAGGAGTAAATCATCCGCTCTTTAGCAACGGGATCGGTTTCTGCAGTGAGTGCTTGCAGCATCAGGGTTTCGACGATGCGTTTGACCTTTGCAGGCTTGGTGGGTGCAAAGAGTTTACAGCTGAGGCTCGCAAGGTTTAATTGCTTGAGATCTTCAGGTGTCGTCACGGCATCGAACACGCCGCCTTCGGTATCGGGTTCCTCGGGGCACCCCGTTGTCGATGGATCAAGCAGTGAATTTTGATATCCGGGCGTTGATGTTCCCCCGGCATCGGGGTTGGGATGAACGCGAGAATCATACACCTTGCAGGTTTCAATGTTGGCGGCCACTTCGGGAGTAAAGTAACGGGACTCGTTGCTCGGTTCACAGGGAAATTCGAGCGCCTGTTCGCGCAACGCTAAGGCCGCATTGCCGCGCACGATGCTTGAGGCATCGGAAAGTTTTTGTAACAACGAAAACACCACAAGTGCGCTTCTGTTTCCTTGAGTCCGCAGGGCCAGCGCCGACTCTGCGCGCACTTGCGGATTGTCATCGGAAAGATGCCGAATCAGCCCATATAGAACAGGCGCAGAAAAATCTCCGTGCACATGCAGCGCTTTGGCAGCGGCCGCGCGTTCATCGGGTGCAGGAGCCTCAAGGGCATCGAGAAGAATAATGTTTGCCACCTGTTTTTGCCAGGTCACAGCCGAGGGCTCGCTGGCCGCATATCCATTGATGAGGGCCGCACGTTGAGCGGCTGTTTTCATCTGGTAGTAGGCGCCATTGAGTTCATAAAAATCCGATTGCGGTGCCGAAAAGTCGTTGCAGAATAAATTCCACCACGACCCTTTTTTTTGCTCAAGATATTCTTTGCCACCGCTGCATTTTGTGACCCTATTTCGAAAATCTGCAAGCCAATCGGCAAATTCTTGTTCGTTTGCGATGCCGCTAGTTTCTAAAACCGCCTTGCCCAAGGGCTGGAATTTTAAGCAGGGTTCAAGGGCCTTCAGAGTGCTTTTGCAGAGCGTGCGATCGGTTTGGCAGACGTTTGCAAACTCACGGCAGGGACCTTCAAAGGCGCTCCAGGTGTTGCATGCCTTGGCAGTGTCGTTCAAGCGTGCCGCACTGGCACCTTCATAGATACCCACGGGATTTGCTGCCACACACTGGGAAAAGGAGTGGCTTAAAGGTCCCATTGGCGAGCCCGATGGAAAGGTGGCCTGGGTTTCGGCCACACAGCGTTCAAAGCTGTCTGCGGTGCTTTCTGCAAAGGCGTTGCCGTTCCCGGCAAAAGTGGAGAATAAAAACAGAAGCGAAACTTTAGAAGCAAGTGTGGTTTTTTTCATTGGGGCACCTCAGTCTGGGGGCGAAAAGGGCCGTAAATGTCGCACATCACGCATAGAAATTCGGTTTCTTGCAGCAGCTTTGAAACATCTGCAAGCTGTGCTGCGATTTGAGCGCGTTTTTCGGCATCGGGTGCGTTAGACAGAGCTTTTTCGAGGCCCTCTTTTGCCTTCGTTAAACCCTCCCTAGAAGCCACCGATTGCCGTTGTCCTCGCGCTCCCCAAGAAATACGACGGCTAAGCCTGTTTTCAAGATCATCTACCACCATTTTATTGTGATATTTTCGACAAGCGAGGCTTTCAAAATTGTCTTCCTTGCACGCCGACCAGCGGTACCAATCACAAAAGCGATCTTCAAACTTGCCTAAGGCACAGACCTCTTTTTCGAGGACCCCGCAACTCGCATTATTACCGTAACAAGGGCCTGCCATAGGAGTATTGTCGCAGCGTGCTTCTTTAGGGTCATAGCCATTCGTTTCGTAACAACCATTCAGTTGCCACCTTTTGCATTCTGTATTTTTAAATTCAATGCGTTGGCATAGTTTGCCCATCAGAGTTGAACAATCGGGACCCCGGTAGCGATTGACGAAGCAGCGGTTCTTTTGAACTTGCTCATAGTAGTTCTCGAATTCAAAGCTGCGATCTTGCGCCTGCGCAAAGTCAGAGCCACAAAAAAAGCATGGCAATAGCAGCATTAAAGCAAAACGCATTATGAAATTCATCAAACCCTCCTGAGTCTCGATAGTTCTTTTAAGAGATTTTGCAGCACAAATTCGCCATTTCTGATTTCGAAACTCTCGACCGTAAATTGTTGAGGTTGCTTTCTTGGGAGCAAGCAGTACTTAAAATCAAGGATACTACGGGTAATATTCACAATAATCTTTGTTTCATTGTCGCTTCTCCAAGTCTTAAATCTGCTGACTCGTACCATAAGACGCCCGAGATTTCATAATGCTGCAATCATTTATTTTTGAGAGCCAAAATGCACATTTTGGCGAGGAAGAGTAGGTAATAAGTGGATGATTATTGTGTGTGGTGCTTGAAAATTTTACATCCCCGGAACCTGACTGAGTTCAGCGGGAAAATTCTTAATGATGGGATGGTCTTCTGGGCCAAAACATTGAATGCGGCTTCCGTGCGATAAAACACACGTAACAACTCCTGCGCTCCAAATGCTTTGAATTTGTGTAAGAGTTTGCGGGACTGCCAATTGGTTCATTGAATTGTCGCCCCAGCACGTGACGCCTTTGTCGGAACTGCGAATGGCACACGAATGTGCCTCCCCTGCAGAAACCGCATCCACCGGGCCCAAATCTGCGGGGACGATGATTTCTCCGTATTCATTGTATCCCCAGCAAAAAACAGTGCGGGTGTTTTTTTCAACCGCACACGTGTGACGGAATCCAGCTGCAATATCAGAGGCCGAGAACAAAGGGGCGGGTGGTGGAGGTGTTTCTCCCCAACAAAAAACCCTTCCCGTGGAACTTGAAAGAGAGCAGCTGTGCCAGAACCCTGCAACGACTTTGTCGGTGGGCGTGTTTGAAGTCGGGGAGGCTGCACCGGCCTCATTTCCCCCGAAGCACGCAACCCTTCCGCTTGTTGCCTGAATGGCGCAGGTGTGGCTCTGACCTAGACCAAAACCCAGCACGGGGCCAAAGTTTGCAGGCAATGTCGCTTGCTCAGCATTGTTGAATCCCCAACAGAGGGGCTGATTTTCGAGGCCCACCGCGCAGAAATGGGCATATGCAGCAAAGATGGCAGAGAGTTCGGGTGTTCCAAAGGGAGGAGGTGAAAAATCTTCATGATCTCTATCGCCCCAGCAGAAAAGTTTTCCGGTGTGACGTTGAATCGCACAGGCTCCCACAGATCCAAGTGCCAGGGAAGCCTTTTGCGAAGGAGCGTTTTTGCATGACGCGCGCAATGAAGAGAGCGACCCAATACGTGCCTCTGGAAATTGTGCCCGCACTTGCGCGAGGGTATCGAGCCCGCCCTGGATTTGAAATTGTGAGCTTTTTGCGGGGATCAAAAAATTGCGGATTCGAGCGATTAAAAGACCGACGTTGCCGGCGCCTTGGCCATCGACGTACACAACTTCAACCGAAATTTCGTCGCACCGTAGATCAGTGTCCGTGTTGTTTTCGGTGACAAAAATCACAGTCGTTTTATCGCTAGAGGCAAAAACTCCGAATACGGGCGTCTGCGCGCGGGCGATTTGTGAAGAAAAAAACAAAGTAACAATTGCGAGAGTTAGAAATCTCATGGCGCTCATCTTTCCTACAAAATCCGACCCATCATCTGCGTTTTGGCTGTTACCGTTGAGGTTAAGGTGACGCAGTTTTCTTGAGATGGGGCCTTGAAAAGGCATACCCACCTGCAACATCTTTGTATGAGTCATTTTGCGCATGAAAGCAATGCGCCCCAAATTCGCCATTGAAGCTTGTGTGCCACATGAAAGCTTCAAAAAAACCGTCTTAATAAAGTGAAGAGCCACTTCAGAAGTTACGTCCTGAAGTGGCTCTTCACTCTAAATGCGCGAAATTTAGCGGGCGAAACGAGTTGATTCATACACAACGCGCTTTATGAGGTCTTCTTAACCACAAAATCCGGGCAATTTGCATGTCGAATTTTCGGGTGGAAGCGGTGGTGGTACGTCTGTTTTCGAAGGCACATAAGGAGCTGCTTTGGGAACTCCCGCTGGAGGCAATGGATCACCCTTCTTTGGCAAAATGCGGTCGGGACAGCCCTTCAAGATAGGAAATGTTCCGTCTGGATTGGGGGTCGCACCTTGGTACGCAAACAGTTGGGGATGAGTATTGCAGTATCCACCGATGTTCACACCCGCTGTGGCGTTAAAGATCTTTGTGGGTGAAGATGTGAGCACGATGGTTTCGTCGATTTGTTCTTCGGATTTCATCGACGCATAAGAGTAAGCCGCTGAAACAGCAACACCCATCGGAATGCCAAAAAATGTTGGAGCCGATTTAGGAGGAGGAAGTTTCAAATCGGGGAACTTGCTGTCGGGATGGTTGGCTTTAAACACGCGTGCCACAACGATTTTAACGATGTCCATCGTCGCTGCTTCCAAGGCATCAAACCCGTCGCCGCCGTTGATTTGAATTTCGATCGACTTATTTTCGATGAGAGAACGTGTAAAACGATCGATTTGTACGCTTCCTGCAAACCAACCAGCGTCGACGGTTCCGCCAAACTGGGTTCGGGCTTGGTTATTGATAGAACTCCAGTGCAAGCTGATCGTTGCACGGTAAGGGGTGATCTTTGCAGGAAAGGCATAGGTATAGTTCCAACCGATGCCGGCTCCACCTTGCATCCCCAAGACAATAAGGTCGGCTTCTTTTTTGCCCAAAAGCATCGACACGGCAACTTCGTTGGTTGGAATGGCCTGTTCGATTTCTGTGGCGCCAATGATAAAGTCGCCGCCCGATTTAGAACTTAACGAAGGTCTGTAAGTACCGGCGCGCACGGGAAGAGGTGCAATGCGCAGGTTATCGCCGTTTGGATCGCCTGCCTTCACACGTTCAAATTGTTCTTGCAAAGAAACAAGGTCGGCATCGGCAGCGAGGGTTGCCGACATGTATCCGCCCTCTTGGGAGTAGGCGAAGGAAAAGGTGGGATCGCCATTTTGATTCTTGACGACACGGAGGCGTTTGTAGGGAAAGTAAACAACATTCATGTCGTCTTCGCTGCCGTCGCCGCGCATCAAGACATCAAACCCCTTGCTCATGTCAGAAAGGTCTTTCATGGCAGCAGGCTTGTCGATATTGGGAAGGGCTTGCACAGAACTTGCAGTGCCCAAAGCCAGAAAAACACAAGCGCAATGGCGCAAAAATTTCGAGTTCATAGAGCCTCCAACAGGGGTGAAATTAAAACTTCCAGTCGATGATCATTTTTGTCAACGAAACATTCTTCTTCGAGAATTCAATATTTTCTTCATACTTTGCTACCGAGAACGGGACATCTTTGAGATAATAAAAATGCGGGGTCAAGTTTGAAATGCGGGCTTGTTGCCGGTAGTGAGCTGTTACCTTTTTGCCAGAAAGCTCAAGCGGAACTTGGGCAAATTTTTCGGCAAACATGCTCCACATAAAGCAACTCTGAGGCTCTTTGCTGCTGGGAACGGTGGCATACATCACCTTCGTGAGTGGAAGAGACTCTGCCGACAATTCTCCATTGCTCGTGGTAATCTGTAAATGTGCAACACCCCCTTCGACACTTTCGACTTTGCGTGTTTCAAAAAACTCTTCGCGTTCGGGCTTGTGCCCTGGTTCTTTAAATGTTGTTACTTTTGTTACCAGAAATCGTGCGTATGAGCCTTTACGGAGTTGCTGATTGTTCTTCAATATCAGGCCATTTGTAGATTCAATAAATGACTTTGCATCTCCCATGTCGCTACAGTAAGCCTTGCGTAAAGACTCCTTCATCTGTGGTGTGAGATTCTCAAAATCAAGACTTTTGGGATCGATCGCAAAACCCATTTGTTGAACAAAAACCAAAGTCACAAAGAGACTTTTAAAGGGAATATATTGCAGTTTCATAGTGACCTCTCGGGAGAAAAAGGAGGAACATCCGTTTGTCCATGGGGGTTTTCTCCCCAACAAAAGACTTTGTTGCTCCCTTCGGCAAGGGCGCAAGCAGAATACGCTTTCATGACAACGCTTGAAAGCGGGGGCAATTCTGCAGGAATGGTTTTGACTTGAGAATCATGGCCACCAAAGCACACGGCCTTGCCTGCTTGGGTAACAGCACAGATATGCGAAAGTCCAGTGGCGACAGATTTCACGGGGCCAAGGTCTGCAGGGACAAAGGACCATGCAAGTCCAGGGGCGCCCCAACATTTTAATGCAGCGCTTCCTGCTTGCACTGCACAGGCATAACCATCGCCCGTGGAAATAAAAGTAACAGGCCCCAAATCGGCGGGAACATTGCTGACGTCAGACCTGGCCCAATTTTCACCAAAGCAGCGTACATTTTGTGTGGCTTTTTCGATGACGCACGTGTGTGCTGCACTGGCGGAAACCTCGGAAACGGCGGGCAGATCATGGGGTACATGAGCCTCCACTTCTTCAGGATCGCCCCAGCATTCCAAGAGGCTGTTGTCTTTGCGGATGGCACAGGTGTGAAATAATCCCGCTTGAATTTTACTGTAGCCTGCTGAAGAAGTCGGAACATTATAAATTCCACTTTGATTTTCGTCGCCTGCGCCCCAGCATTTGATTTGGCCCGTGGCTTCAGAGATCGTGCACGTGTGCAGCCAGCCATTGGTGATGGCAGAAGGCTTTGGAAGCAGGGGAGGTAACGCTGCGAAAAGCGCGCCCCAGCAAAAAACTTTTCCCGTGTGACGTTCGATGGCGCACGAGTGGTGGCCATTTGTTGTGACTGAAAATGCAGGCAGTGCAGCAGGTGCACATTTCCATTTCAAACTGTTTTGGTCGAGGCTTTTGACCACGGCCTGGGGAAACTGGGCGCGAATGCGGCGCAAGGTATCGAGCCCCCCTTGCAACTCAAAGCGACTGAATTGTGCGGGAATAATAAAGGATTCACGGGTGACATCTGCAATGCCTGCTTCACCACCGCTCATGCCATCAGCAAAGTTTGCCCGTACCGAAACGCTGTCGCACTGCACTTCGTAATCATTCGCATTGCTGGCAAGAAACAGAACCGTTGCCCGATCGGCAGCGACAAAGGCTCCAAAATCAATGGCGATCATAAATCACCTCATTCCTTTCATTTCGAAGTGCATGTCTCAGTCACATTCCGGGAATCTGACTGAGTTCAGCAGGCAAATTGCTCACGAGTGCGTTGTTTTCGCCAAAACACTGGATGCGGCTTCCTTGCGATAAGACACAGGTGGCATCTCCCGCGCTCCAAATGCTTTGAATTTGTGTGAGAGTTTGCGGCGCTGCCAAAGCATTTTTGGAATTATCACCCCAGCACGTCACACCTTTGTCGGAACTGCGAATGGCACAGGAATGGGCGCGCCCCGCAGAAACGGCATCAACCGTGCCCAAACTTGCGGGAACAGTGGATTGTCCGTTGGCATTTTCTCCCCAACAAGAAACAGTGCGGGTATTTTTTTCAACTGCACAGGTGTGAACGTCACCTGCAGCAAGATCAGAGGCCGAGAAAAAGTGATCTGGAGGAGGAAGTGTTTGCCCCCAACAGAACACCCTTCCCGTTGAGCTGGAAAGAGAACAGCTGTGGTTTTGACCTGAAACCACCTTGTCGGTGGCCCTGTTTGACGAGGGTGAGGTTTTGCCAAAGCTGCTTGACCCAAAGCACATGACCCTGCCGCTCGATGCCTGAATCGCGCAGGTGTGAGTCGTGCCCAAACCAAAGCCCAGCACAGAACCTATGTTTGCAGGCAGTGAGATTTGGCCCCATTCGTTGTTGCCCCAGCAGACGGGCGACTGATTTTCGAGGCCCACCGCACAGAAGTGGTTTTCTCCGGCAAAGATGGCCGAGAGATCCGGTGTTCCAAAGGGAGGCATCAGAGCGGGGCTTTCTGAGCCCCAGCACAAGACTTTTCCGGTATGACGCTGAATGGCGCAGGCTCCCGATTTACCCAGTGCCAGCGAAGCTTTTTGCGAGGGTGCCGTTTTGCACGACGCTCGCAAGGATGGAAGCGACAAAGAACCAATGCGTGCTCCCGGAAACTGTGCCCGCACTTGCGCGAGGGTATCGAGCCCGCCCTGAATTTGAAATTGCGAACTTTGTGCGGGAATTAAAAAATTGCGAACCCGCGCAGTTGCAAAGCCCACGCTGTCGGCCCCTGTGGCATCGCGGTACTCAACAGAAACCGAAACTTCATCGCACCGCACATCAGAGTCCGTGCGGTTTTCGGTCACAAAAATCACCGTGGTTTGATCGGGCGAAGCAAAAACTCCCAAGACAGGCCCTTGTGCCGAAGCACTTTGCGAAGCAAAAATTAAAGTGACAAGTGCTGCAGCGTTCAATTTCATGGCGTCAATCCTTCGCAAAATATCCGACCCAAAAGCTGTGTTTCGGCTGTGACGGGTGAATGTGTGGTGACACAAGTTTCCTCAGTTTGAGCCTTGGAAAGTGAAACTTTGACCACGGGGCTGTTGATGAGTGCAAAGCCGCTTTTCATTTCAAAACTATTAAAGGAACACACCGCATTTGAGGTTCCCACCAGGGAACGTAAAATATCGGGCGCAAAGCAAACCGACGTGGGCGTTTGCATCTTGGGGTTGCACGCCGCCGTGCCGTTTCTGCCGTCACACACAAATTCAGTTGTGACGGGGAGATTGGGGCAGATTTCAGTATAGGCACGCCAAACTCCACGGCGATAATCGATTGAAGCGCTGGGAGGAATGAGCGAGACCACATTCGACCACGGGAGCTGAGACCTGTTACTGCAATTTAAATTGCGACTGCGTGCAATTTGGCTGAGCCACGTATGACCATCAAACTCATCTAAAAAAGGGCGACAGTCGTTTCGTTGTGCATCGCGTGAATTGGCAAAGTTCATAAATGCAGCGTTGTAAACGATGTCGATATCCGCTTCAGATAAGCTAGTGTCGCCCGCAATTTCTTGCCGCTGGGGAGCGCGAAAGGCGTAGCCGTCTGCAAAATCTTGGCACGAGGCGTATTGCATATGAAAGTAACGGGCCCCAAAACCATTGCCGTTACGCAACAGGGCTTGAGTGCGGTCGCGTGTTTCGCATTGTGAGCCCTCACCGGCCAGAATACAGCGTGGAATGCTCTCGACACGCAAGGGATTTGTTGTGGGAATCCATAGGTCGGCGCCGTCTTTTTGAAATCTCATTTCAAAGTTGAGCGATGCGGCCTGCAACACAAATTCGCCCAGTGCGACAGAATCTTTCCAGTTGCGCACACCCTGTGAATTTAATTTTGCAAATAGCCTAAATGTCCCATCGGAGAATCCTGTGGGAGATTGAAGCTGTGCATTGACAACGCCATCTTCCTCGGAACCAAATCCCGACAAGGTTCCATTTCTGATTTCGAACGTTCCGAACGTAAATCTTTCTGGTATGCGCGTTTTGATGTCGCGCAGAGCGCGCAAAATCAGATCATCTCTCACAAAAAGTCTTGCCTGCATCACCACATCGGCCCCTTCGGAGGTCGGACGCCAGTAGAAATGACTCGCACCATCAAACATCTTTTCGGTAATCGAAAAGTCTTGGGGCACAAAGTAAAGAGTGGTGCTTTTTTCGCAGTCTTGAAAAACGCTGACACCTGTAAATGTGAGCGGAACTTTACGTTCCAAACAGGGAAGCGCTTTGGCGAGCTGGGGAGCCACTCCGAGGATTAAACTCATCATGAAAAGACGATAAATACGCATAAGGGAAAGACTCCGTTACAAGAAAGGGGCTTAGCGGAGAAGAATGCTTTCGATCCATGCGCGCTCGGTGTCAAGCCGCACGTGATAGTTGAGCACTCCTGTTTCGCTGGAATCCCAGCTTGGAAATCCGGAATTGACTCCGACAAGGACGGAGCCCATGCCATCGTCAGCAAAAACAGGGCCGCCCGAATCGCCGGGGCAGATGCTTGCATTTTCTTGTCCGAGCGGAAGCCCAGGCGTTATAAATTCCCAATTTAACAGGGGTGAATTTGCAGGCACGCTGACATTGGAAAGTAAACTGGGTGAACCCATATTTGTTTGATGATACTTGAGGCGGCCCCAAGGAAGCTCGGGATTTATTTGGCTTCTGCTGCGGCCATTCTTGCCTTCTTCACACCCATATCCAACAATAATCACAGGCTTTCCGACCCAGGGTGCTTGAAAATCAATGTTTGAAACCGTCGCAATGTGGGGTGTTTCTTCTTTGACGTGCACGATGGCTAAATCGGCTCCTTTTGTGATCATATCACTAAATGAGCAAGGGGCAGACGTGCAAGCGTTCCAAAAACTATTGGCAAAGTAAGTGTGCTGTATGGTAACGCCGGTCCAGGGATTGGGATATGTGCTGCCATGTAAAGGGTAAGCTTCGTTTGTAATGGCGATGGTTTTGTTGTCCCAGTAAGCTGGAACAGCAGTTGCGGTTGTAAAATCGTAGGCGCAGTGGGCCGCTGTCAAGAAGTGACGTGGGCCAATTTTCGTTGCCGTACAACCCCCATTTAAGTTCACAGTGCTCGGAAACATCGATCCCGAAACTTGGGGATGGGCGGTTCCGCCCGTAAGGAGAACCTTGCTCGCTTGTGCGTTGAGGTTGCTTTCCTTGGAACAGGCCGAAGTTAGAATCAAGGCTCCGAGGGGTAATATCCACGATAATCGCTGTTTCATTTGAAATGCTCCATGTTTTAAAACTGCTCACTCGTACCACAAGACGCCCGAGTCTTCACAATGCTGCAATCATTTTTTTTGAGAGCCAAAATAGGCAATTTGGCGAGGAAGTGTCGGTAAGAATGGAGTCTTTAATTTTCGCTCGAAGTGGGGGCGTGCTGGGTATAGGCCCACCAAAAGGTGTATTGACTCCCATCCCAGCGGGCATCACTGCGGATAAACATATTGCTATGAAAGTCGAACACCATTGCATCTTCACGCACGTCTGAACCCGGCTCGACATAGGGGCCACGCACGTAGCTCCAGTAGAGGTAGGTGTTCGGCTGGACTGAAATTTGTCCCGGAGTAAAACCTTGCAACACAGGCAATTCTCCTTCGGAATATGCGAGTTCATGAAACCGCGTTTGTCCTGAAAAAATGTTATGGATCACCACATCGTCTTGCGCATCCGCGTTTACTTTTGCAAGCGTTACATCTTCGCCTTGACCTACAAACCCACCTCGGGTGGTAAAGGCCCACCAAAATGTGTTTGTTCCATTATAGTTTACCGAGCCATAAAGCAGGATCTGTCCATGTGGATTCACAACCACAATGCCCGCTCTGCCTGGGTAGTTTGTGACGGCTCGAATCTGCATCCCAGGCTGCGTGCCTGTTAGATTTCCGGGGTCGAAATTTTCAACGGGCTTAAAGAAACGCTCGGCCTTCAGGCTGAACATCCGAAACTGGCCGCTGTTACGGTTGTACAACAAGATATCATCGCGGGTATCACCATCGTAATCTGCAACAATGGCATCTTCTTCAGTGCTGATAAAATTGGGTTGGGTAAAGAGTTTCCAAAGCTGTTTGCGTTCGGTGCTGATGCCGTAACAATGCAGTGAATTATTGCTCAGCAGGGCGCATGTTTGATCGTAGCCGTCGCCCAAAAAATCACCCGAGTAAAGCTGTACGATAGGGCTCATCAATCTGGACTTTAAAATGTCCGTTTTTTCGAAGTTGGTCTTTTTTGCAAAGAGTGTATTTCCTGCAAACTGTAGAAAGTCGCCAATGCCATCGGCATCCATGTCGGCAATCGAGAGATTGAGGGGCATCTTTTGTTGGGTGTTTGTCCCGCGTGTTTTTTTGGGACTTGCCTTATATCGAGCGCTGCTGATTTTGCTCTGGCGATTTTCCTGCGCATCTGGTTTTCCACAACCCCACAGGTTCAATCCCAAACTCAAACAGAGTAACACCATGATTTTTATCATGGAGCCTCCGGTGTAAATGCAGGCACATCGGTTTGTCCCTGTGGGTTATCTCCCCAACAAAAGGCCTTGTTGGTCCCTTCGGAAAGGGCGCAGGCATGATAGCCTTTCATGGCCACTGTCGACAGAGGAGGTAACGAGGGAGGAACGGTATTTACGGGGGAATCATAGGTTCCAAAGCACACCGCTTTTCCTTCTTTGGTCACAGCGCAGATGTGCGAAAGTCCGGCGGCAACCGATTTGATGCGGCCTAGGTTGGAGGGAATTTTCGTCCACGCAAGTCCTGGGGCTCCCCAGCATCTTAAGGCTTCAGTGCCTGCTTGAATGGCACAGGCATAGCCTGCTCCGGTTGAAAGAAACGTAACAGGTCCCAAATCAGGAGGAACAGCAACGATGTCTTTGCTGGCCCATGTTTCTCCAAAGCAGCGTACTTTTTGTGTTGCTTTTTCGATGGCGCAGGTGTGTTCTTCACCTGCCGAAACTTCGGTAACAGCGGGAAGATCGGCAGGCACTTCGGCATTCACTTGTCCTTTGTCGCCCCAGCAAACGAGCTTGCTGTCATCTTTGCGAATAGCGCACGTGTGAAATTTGCCTGCTTGCACTTTGCTGTACCCTGCAGGCGCAGCGGGGACGTCATAGAGCCCGCTTTGGTTGGTGTCATCATCCATTCCCCAGCATTTAATATTGCCAGAGTCTTGCGCCAGGGCGCAGGTATAAAACCACCCGTTGGTAATTGCGGAAGGCTTGGGAAGGGGGGCGGGTACGGAAGAATAGAGTGCCCCCCAGCAAAACACTTTTCCGGTGCGGCGTTCGATGGCGCATGAGTGATCGCCACTTGCGCTGATCGAAACAACGGGGAGGGCTGCAGGAGCGCATTTCCATTGCAATGAGCTGGGTTCGAGGCTTTTAACCACTGCATTTGGAAATTGTGCACGGATGCGGCGCAGGGTTTCGAGCCCGCCTTGTAACTGAAACTGACTTGATTGGGCCGGAATTAGAAAAGATTCCCGACTGACATCTGCAACGCCTGCTTCACTACCACTCATGCCATCGGCAAATTTTGCCCGCACCGAAACGCTGTCGCACTGAACTTCATAGTCATTGGCATTGCTCGCGGAAAAAAGCACCGTCGCGCGGTCGGCTGCGATAAATGCTCCAAAATCAATGGCGATCATATATCACCTCGTTCCTTTCTTTCTGTTGTGCTTGTCAAGTTCACAGACCAGGAATTTGACTGGATTGAAACCTAACATAAGACGCACGAGCTTCTGCAATGCTGCATCTTTTTTTATGGCAGCCAAAACACATCTTTTGGCTTTGGCAGGGTGGCCATGTTCTTCGAGAATACACTTCTTTGGACTCACCGAATTCTTTTGTAGACAAGTTCACTTTAGGGATTTAAGACAGAGAAGTCGTAGGCAGAAAGCGAAAAAGTTCAGCTTTGTAAGAAAAAGTAGAGTCTAATATTTAAATTTTTTCCACCCCTCTCGGAGTTTTTTATGAAAACAATGATTATTGCAACAACGGCTCTTTTCTCATCTATAACTGCATTTGCCAATGTCAGCGGAAGAGTTCCACTGCTAAGCTGCAAATCTTCGAACGAAAGCATTCAATTTGAAATTCGCGACACAGCTTTCTCAACCTCTAAAAAGGGCTTGCTTTCGTTTCACGAAGCAGGCGGTTCTACTCGCGTCAAACTGAAGTGCGATGCAGTGCACTTTGAACCGACTCCTGGCATGGCAGATGAATTGATTCCCATCTGGAGCTGCACCGAAGCCCGTTCAGGCGAAGGGCTTTATCATGTTGAAGTCACAGAAGGCGGATTTGTTGGAAGGACGATGGCATCTATTTCTATCGATCAAATGTTTCCTTTGCCTGCCATGCATATCGAGACTTTATTCTGCGACCGTTAACTTTTTTGAGTGGGCACTGTAAGATGAGTTCGAGCATTAAGTCGCACCTTCCCTCAGGAGATTGTGTATGGACCTCGAACTTGTCAGTTTTGAACTTTGCCCCTATGTGCAACGCGCAGTAATCTCGCTTCAGCGGAAAAAAATTCCCTTTAAGTTAACGTATATCGATCTTAAAAGTCCACCCGATTGGTTTCTTGAGGTTTCTCCCCTTGGAAAAGTTCCCGTTTTAAGGGTCGATGGAAAGACATCAATTTTTGAGTCTGCGGTTATCAACGAATTCATCGACGAAGTTTTTCCACCCTCTTACCACCCTTCTGTTGCACTGCAAAAGGCACTGGAGCGCGCTTGGATCGAATTTGGTTCGCATCTCACGGGAATTCAATTTCAACTTTTTACGGCAAAAAATAAAGAAGATGCAGGCGCGCTTAAAGATCGACTCTTTAAAGATCTCTCTCGCCTTGAGCCGATTCTGAAAGGTGGCCCGTATTTTAGAGGCAGCGAATTTTCGCTCGTTGATGCAACCTATGCGCCGCTTTTTGTGCGGCTCCTTCTTTCCAAGGAAATCGCGGAGGCCCCGCAATGGATGCAAATTCCAAAAATAAGGGCATGGGCTGATAAGCTTTTAAAAGAGGAAAGTGTTCAATCGTCGGTTGCGGCTGGATTTGGTGAAAATTTTCGCACGTATTGCAAAGCGATGGGAAGCGTGATGTTTACGTAATACTTCTTGCATGCACAGTGAACAATTCACGCAGCTCCCTTTTCGAGTTGGGAAACTTCGAGGTCTTCGCTGCATTCGTTTTCGACGACTTTCAGTTTGATTTTGCCTTTGAGTGTGCTGGTGGCTTCGATTATTGCAGAGTCTCGCAGTGCTGAAAGTTCGCTCGAAAAGGCACACATGGTATCAAGTGCGGCCTTTATTTGCACAACGCGCTTGTCAAGAAATGTTACGAAATTGGAGAGTTTTTCTTCTGGTGTCAGGTGAATATTCGGGCTTCCCATGGAACTTGCTTTTGCGGCCAACATTTCGACGACATTGCGTGCAGTCGTAAGTGGTGAATTGAGTTTATCAGAGATCTGCGAGGCGACTGAAACAAGCTCAAGAAGGTGTTGGCGATCTGCTTCGGCAAGGCGTAAATTCATGATCGCTGCAGCAAGGGATGCTCCGACGGCTTCGACAAAGCTTGTTTCCGACTCTGTAACCTTTCGCATCGCTTTGCCCTCGAAAGCGATAATGCCTAGAAAGGTGTTCTGGTACGTTAACGGCACGACGAAAGAACCACGTGGGCTCGCAATGGGACCTCGTTTTGCAAGAAAGGCGCGCACACCTGCTGCGAGAAAGTGGGCGCTCATGCCGTTGTCATCCTCAGAGCGTTGTTCGCTTGGAATGTGAACCGCCCAAGGTTTTGCAGCTCCCACAAACACGAGGTCGAACACCTCTCCCACTTCAGCATCGGTGCGGGTTTCTCCCACCACATCAGCCCCCGTTTTTTGTGGTTCTCCAATTTCTGCAGAACTCAGAATAACCTGAATTCCCATCCCAGCTCCCGACAAAGAGAGCCCCGCAAGGATGGCGGAGGCGGCTGTTGCGCAGGTTTCCTCTATCGTTTCATCCAGTGTCATCTCGCGGGTGGTTTGAAGGACGCTTTCGATGCGCACTTTGCTACGGGCAATTTCTGTATTTGCAGTCTCAAGGCGAACGAAGGCATCGGCGAGGCTTAAGTGTGCTCGAATGCGCGAGAGCAGTTCTTTCTTGGTGAAGGGCTTTGTGAGGTAATCGTTTGCACCGCACTCGAAACCACCCACGAGATCAGAGACATGATTTGCAGCTGTAAGAAGCACAACGGGAAGCACATTTGCGTGCCATTTTTCTCGAATTTTGGTGCAAACTTCTAAACCACTCATGCGAGGCATCATGACATCTAAAACTATAAGGTCTATTTTTACTTCACGTTCAAGAATGGCAAGGGCATCAGGCCCATTGGAGGCTTCAATAACGTTGACGTTTGCAAGATTTAAATGGTGAACAAGGATGCGTCGATTCACGGGTTCATCGTCTACCACAAGGACGACAGGTTTTCGAGGAGTCGCTTTCGCTCCCTTGGGGCTCGTGATGCGAACTTTTGTACCTGATTTTCCTTTTATTTTGGTGTTGCTTTTCTCAGTGACTTCCTCTTCATTCAAGAGTGCTTGAGGTACGGGAGTCATCATGGGAAGGTTGTCAGGGATTTCGTGGATGCCCAATTTTGTCTCTGCACAACTTTCCCATTCGCCGTGCTTTTCATCTTCAAGGAGTGCTGTCTGGGCTGTGAAAACCTTTTCATACAAATCGACTCCAACTGTTCGTTCGACCTCGGAAATTGGTAAAGTAAATGAAAAGCATGCGCCTTTTTCTCACTCTTTATCAATGGAGATTTCGCCATGGTGAAGTTCAATGAGTTTTTTTGCCAACGGAAGTCCCAGGCCTATCCCCCCGAATTCGCGTCCGCTTGAGCTGTGACCTTGCTCAAAGGCATCGAAGATTTTCGAACATTTTTCCATGGCAACTCCAATCCCGGTGTCTGTAACGGAGATTTTAAGACAGGAGTTGTCTTTGGTGTGCCAGGCTTGGGCTTCGACTCGGACATGCCCTTTTGCAGTGAACTTCACTGCATTTCCAACGAGGTTCAAAAGGATTTGTAAGAGCCTGTTTTCGTCGGCATGAACGAGGGGGACATCGGCTGCGATCTCATTTTCGAGGGTCAATCGCTTCTCAGTTGCCTGCTGCGCTAAAATTGCAAAGACGACCTCGGTTGTTTGTCGCAGGCAAACGGGGCCCCTTTTTAATTCAAGATCTCTGCGTTGCAACTTCGAAAAGTCGAGAATGTCGTTGACGGAATAAGAGAGTTTACGTCCTGATGAAGCAATGAGTTCCAAGTCTTTTTGGGCGCCTTCAGGCAAAACCCCACGTTCACCACCGGCCAATGCTTCTGCCAGTCCAATGATTCCCGCAAGTGGTGTGCAAAGTTCATGGGAGGTATTTGCAAGAAACTCATCCTTCAGGCGCAAGGCATTTTTCATCGCCTCGGTGGCTTTCACTTGCTCTAACAGCGCAGCGTTGAGCTGTCTGACAAGGGAATTCAATTTTTTGGTCTCGGTCAATTCAAATTTGTTTCCAATTTTTACAGAAAGCCAAAAAGCGCAAAGTAACGAAGGAATAAATATAGAAAGCAAAATGGCCGTAGTTTCTACTAGGCTGCCTTGAAGGTGACGAAAATCGTGGCCACAGATGATTTTGCCAATTTCTTTGCCGTGGGAGTCGGTCACAGAGACTTCTCCCGTAACATAGAAGTTTCCAGTTGTAGGGGACTGGCGCAAATTCTGTCCCTTGGAGTTCAAGAACTGAGTGAAGAGGGCGTTGCTGCCCATGGCTGCAGATTGAATTTGATTCTCTCGAACGAGAAGTGATTCTGAGAAGAATCGATCGAGTGTAAACTTCTTAATAGAAACCAGATATCCGAGTCGTTTTTGTTTAAATGCAATTTCCACAACAGAATAGAGCAAGATTTGCCCTTCGATTTCATGGAAAAAAACAGATTGCTTTAAGAGCTCAGGAACAGTGAGAAATTTTATCTCTTCTTTGAAATCGGTTGCTGATGTGTGGGTAAAAACTGGTTGCAGTTGTTCATTGATAACAACAAGTGCTAAGAGATTTTCGCGTTTTGCGACTTTATCGAGGTATTCGTGTGCTTGGTAGTTAACATTGTGAAAAAATGGAACAACAAAATTGACATCGCTCGCGCTTCGAAGACTTTGTGTATAAAAAAGTTCTTTGGAAAGCTCGAGTGATTTTAGAGTGAAATGCTTCTTCTCTGTGATTGAATGAATGCCTTCATTTTGAATTTGGTTCGAAATGTACCCTAGATTATTGACGAGAATAATGAGCAGCAACAACAGTGGAAAAGCGAGAACCGAAATTAAAATTTTGGTGCGATTCGATTTAATCATCTACATTCTCCACTAGGTGATGTCTGTTCGGATGAAAGACAAAAGAAATTAAAAAGATTCACGATTGTTTTTGAAAAGTAAGCTTCCAATTTCTATAAGTTATTTTGAGTTGACTTTGCGAATGCGTGCACTGGGCTCACCAGGAAAATGTGGATATTTTTTCTTCCAATCCCGGCGAATCTGCATCCACATTTGCAGTGTCCAAGAAAGTGACATCTACTTTTCGACTGAATATCCGATGACAGAGTGCAGTTTTTCATCCAGAGCACAGATTTTGAGTACTTTAGGAGATTATTTATGAAAGCACTCATCAGAGCAGTCCAGCTTCTTTTCGCATCAGCAGCTCTTTTTTCATGTGCACCTGTTAAAACAGGCCAAGAATCAGAATTGGAAGGCGCAAGTGGGGGGCCTCAGTGTGTGTACATGCGCATTCTGGAAGGTCATACTCAGGAAAGTGTCGTTGTCTACAAAGACTTGGAAGGTAAACAAAGAGATGGATATGTGGGCCGAGGGATGCCTGTTGTCCGTCAATTGACGAAAAAAAATGCCTCTAGGGCTGCTTCAAGAAATCGCCGACAGCTTCGTTTTCGGCCCCCACCGCTTTTTTCATGGACCAATGCGTCCATTGCAAAAAGTCGGCAGGGGCACTCAGCCTCGCTCTCGTCTGATTTC
>JBIIEI010000119.1:0-11603 GCA_044237915.1 Silvanigrellaceae bacterium
ACGTGGTTTCCTCAAAAGAAGTGGATTAAGTTGAAATGAAGAGCCGTGTGCGGACCCGCAAGCACGGTTCTGTGAGCAGTCGGGGGCGAAAGCCCCCTCTGACTCGATATTCCATGAAACAAGCCACTCTAAAAACCAAAGTCTTTGTCGGAGGATTCCTCGTCGCATCGGGTCTGGTGCTTTTTTTGGTCATCTTGGCAGCGGGGGGAGCGCGCCACCTCTTTCGAGACAGCCAAATTTTTAAGGCTGTCTTTCTGGATGCAGGTGGTTTGGTCACAGGAGCGCCTGTTAAGTTGGGTGGAGTCGATGTGGGAAACGTAAAATCCATCGACATCAAGATGCGGGGCGTGATTCCCTTTGTGGAAGTGAGTCTAGAAATTTGGGAGCCTTATTTTGAACTGGTGCGAAAAAAATCAGCCATCGGCATGGAAACACAGGGCGTTCTTGGTGATAAATATGTTGCTTTTTCGCCGGGTCTGCAAAGTGAAGCACGTCTGAACGAAAACGATGTCTTAATAGTGAAAGAAATGATTGAGCTTAAAGAAGTTGTCGATAAATCCACTGACATCATGAATTCGGTTAAAAGCATCACCGATCGCGTCGATAAATTTGCTCAATCGCTCCCCGACGCCGAGGCTATGGGTGCCGTTACCAAGAATCTTCAAGCTTCCTCAGAAGCTTTAAAGGTCGTTTTACAAAGTCTCAATTCTCCGACCTCTCCGCTCCGCATTATTCAGAGTGAAAAGACCTTTCATCAACTGCAGTCGACATTGCAAAGTTTTGAGCGGGCCTCTCTGCATGCTGTGCGGGCCGCTCAGCATGCAGAGTCTGCGGCTAAAAAAGTCGATTCGGGGAAAGGAACGGTGGGTTTACTTGTCAACGACGATTCACTTTACGACGACATGAAAGAACTCTTGGGTCGTGCGAATCGTAACAAAGCGGTGAAGTTTTTGATTCGTCAATCGCTGTCTGAGCCTGCTTCTCCTTCATCATCTCCCACTTCTGTTCCGGCCGCAGAATCTTCCAACGATGATGAGTTCGCTCTCCGAGGCAAGCGGTGAACCTGGACTTTTGACGAATGCCCCCTCAGCATGAGATGAGAACCCATGTATAAGTGACATGGAAGTTCATCAATAGTTTTGTTGAAGGGAGAACGCACAATTTATGTTGGAATTGGCAACGGCAGACACTCTTAAGTCAGTTCTCTTTGAGGCCCCCTTTCTGGGAGCTGTAACCGTTAAACATACCATAGATATCGGTTATCTTATTGTGCTTGAGGGGCTTCTCAGTTTTGACAACGCTTTGGCGTTGGCAGCACTGGTGAAGTCGAGGCTGACAGATCCGCTCGATCAAAAACGAGCTTTGGCATACGGAATTTGGGGAGCCTATTTTTTTCGCACCATCATTGTCTTTGTGGGTGTATGGCTCATGCAATACGAATGGGTAAAAGCCATTGCGGGGGGATACCTCGTGTGGCTCGCGATTTCTCATCTGTTCTTTCATAAGCAAGATGCCGGCCCCCTGAACGAAGATATGAAGCCTGCTGGAGGGTGGCTGACAAAAGTCTTTAAGCTTTCTCCCCTTTGGTCCACGATTGTGGCCGTTGAATTGATGGATTTGATGTTCTCGGTCGATAGCATTGGTGTGGCACTTGCCATCTCCGATGTTAAATGGGTCCTCGTCGCAGGAGCCGTACTCGGAATCGTTATGATGAGATTTGCTGCTACAGGATTTGTAAAGCTGATCGATAAATTCCCAATCTTAGAAAAGACAGCATTTGTCATGGTGGGATATGCAGGTCTCAATGTTTTGCTCAAGCTCAAAGAACTTCCACTGGGTCCTTTAGGGCATCTCACCATCGAGAAAGAAATTCCAGAAGCCATTTTTACATTCAGTTTGTTTGGAATTTTTGTGGGATCTTTACTCTTGAATCTTGCATTTCCAAAAGTATTTCGTAAAGAAGTCGCTTAAGGAATCACATCGCTTCAAAGCTGTGTGACAAAAAAAAGACACAACATCTTATGAAGGATGTTGTGTCTTTTTTGATCGGATGCCTGCGGAACTGAAAACGATTACTTCTTCTTCTTTGCAGGAGCCTTCTTAGCAGGAGCTTTCTTTGCAGTTGCAGACTTACGGCCGGAACCGCCAGTCACTTGCTCCTTCAACGATTTAGCAGCGCGGAAAGCAATCTTCTTAGAAGCAGGAATCTTGATTTCTTCACCTGTTTGGGGATTACGGCCCGTACGAGCAGCGCGATCCTTAACTTGCAAGATACCAATCTTGTCGATGCGCACTTTGTTACCTGAAGCCACTTCGTTCTCGATCGTGGTCAGGAAATCAGCGATGACTTCCTTTGTGATCTTCTTTGGAAGCTGTGTGAACTTAGAAGCAACAGACGCGATGATCTGGGAGGTCGAAACGGTTTCTACAGACTTTGCCATGATACAGACATCCTTTCCGGGAAATTGAATTTAACCAGGATTTAGTGGGTCCCGTGCAAAACTAAGTCACTAAATCAAAGTTTTCGCAATACTGCTTTAAAATTAAAGGCAGACCGTCAAGGAAGTCAAGGGGCACATGCAAAAATTTTTCGATTGCCAAAGAACGTTCCAGCTCTAAACATCGCCGACCCCATTTTAATATTGATCAGGGGAAGTGGCCGGGGCCGTAGTGCTGAGAGTTCTCTGCAGTGCAAGGAATTTTGAGCAAAGTTAATTTCCTTGTATTTCTTGATTGTTACCAAGTATGAACAAGAAATGCGGGCAAGCGATTCCGAGAAATTAATGTAACTACTTTTTTAGGAGGAGCTCGTCGGCTTTTTTTCGGAGGTCTGCAGGGCTTGAATTGCGAAAATAAACGACCTTGTCGGATGCAGGGTCTTTTTCGAGAATCTTGGCGAGTTCGCGATAACCTTCTGCTGCCCTCGTTTGAGCCTCTTTTTTGAGGTCATCAAAAAGTGGATACTCTTCAAGGATTTTCAAATAGCGGTGAACGGCTCCTTGGTAGAGCTCTTTCTTCCAATAGAAGCGCGCAACAAATGCATAGTGATCGGCCATGCGCCGACGCAGGGTCAGGATCCTTTCCTTGGCCTCTGGGGCGAACTTGGTCTGAGCAAAAAGCTCTAAGAATGCATTGTAGCGTTCGATTGCCTTTTCCGAGAACGCTTGCTCGCGGTCAATTTCCTCAGGACTCTGGTTGTCATAGGATTTTGCAACGCGAAACGAAGCAAGCGGGGCTTCCTTGTGAGCTGGATTTTTCTTCAGAAACTCTTCGTAAACAACAATGGCTTCGGCGTAACGCGCAGACTGAAAATAGGAGTCTGCCTGCAAAAGTTCGGCTTCCGCTGCGAACAGCGTGTAGGGGTAACGGCTGCGGTATTCATTCACCTGCTGAACGACTCTATCCCATGAGCTTTCTTGGTGTGATTCTCGGATGCGCGTGATGCCTTCTTCGGGGGTGAGCTGAGAAATCGGTTTTTCTTCGCACGCTATCAAGGCCGTGCAGAGAAAAAAGACCAAGCTTAATGCGCGTAATTTTGATAAATTTTTGGCTAATTTATCTTTTAAATAAACTGAGTTCACTGTTTATTCTCCTGTACAAGTTCCACAAGAATACCGCCCGTTGCGTGCGGATGTACAAAGGCAATGAGGGTGTTGTGGGCGCCCTTCCTGGGTTGCTCGTCGATGAGCTTTACTCCCTTTGCTTTCAAGTGCACAAGCCATTCCGCGAGGCTATCGACTTCCAGGGCGACATGTTGAATTCCTGAGCCTTTGGCTTCCAAGAATTTTGCAATGGGGCTGTCGGAGGAAGTCGGCACCAGCAGTTCGAGGCGTGTGGCTTCAGCGCGAAAAAACTCAACGGACACTTTTTGTTCTTCAACTGTTTCTTTGCCTTCGTGAACGAGACCTAAGAGGTCTCCAAAAAACGAAGCCGCTTGGATAGAATCTTTGGGCACGATCCCCAGATGATTGACTCTGAGTATTTTCATTCAATGTTCCTCTGTGGCATGAAACTTATTTCTTGTTCGAGCGTTTTCGAGGCAATGGTCAGACTCGAGCGCGTTCCGTTGCTGAGTGCACTTAATTCTTCTTCGGGAAGTTCACGCACCGCATTCCAAAGTCTGGGTTCGAGAAGCGCGAACATGTCTTGCAAAACTTCCCTTCTCAAACGAGCAAAGCGGTTCTTTCGGCCTTCTTCACTGTCTTTTTCGAAAAGCGCGTGTTCTTCAAATGCCTGAACGATCTCTTCAATGCCTGCCTTTTCGGTTGCAGAAGTGCGAAGCACGCGCGGACACCATTCTTTCTCGTTGGCAGGGGCTGTATTTTCGTGAATTTCAGACATCATGCGCGAAGGATCGCTCAGATCCGCTTTGTTGACTATATAAATGTCTGCAAGCTGCAGAATTCCTGACTTCATGAGCTGAATCTCGTCGCCACTTTGAGGCATGAGGACAAGCATGGTGGTATCTGCAATTCCTACAATTTCACTTTCACTTTGTCCGATGCCCACGGTTTCGACCAGAATGTAGTCGAATTGGAGAGCAGCAGCCAGCCGAATAGCCCCCCGCGTTGCCCGTGCGACGCCCCCGAGAGCCCCACGGCTTCCCATGGAACGGATAAACACCCCTTCATCGCGAAAGTGATCTTGCATGCGCACCCGATCGCCGAGCAATGCGCCACCCGTTTCGACGTTCGAAGGGTCGACGGCGAGGACTGCAACTGTTTTGTTACGTTTGCGCAAGGCAGATACGAGGTGGTTTGTGAGGCTCGATTTACCAGCCCCAGGAAGGCCAGTGATGCCAATCACCCTGCTTTGCATTTCTTTGTTCTGCAAAGCGGGATGTTCTAGTATTTTACCCGCCAGCAAATAGTCATTTTCAACAAACGTGATGCACTTACTCAGGGCGCGCATGCGGGAGCGCCAAGGGTCGACGCCCTCTTTTGTTTGCACCCCTGCAAGCTGTTCTGCAATGGAATCGATATCAATACGACGAAGCACTTTCATAGCGTCACCTTAAACTGCGGCATCAGGATCAACTCTCATCAGAAGATCTCCTGTGCTGACAGCCTTTCCAAGTTCTGCTCGAATCCCGCGCACCGTACCTGCACATTCCGAAACGATGCGATTTTCCATCTTCATGGCTTCAATAATGACAAGGACATCCCCTTCTTGAACTCTACTTCCCTCAGAAACAGAAATGGCAAGTACCTTTCCTGTCATCGGGGATTTGAGATCTCCTCCAGCCGCACTGGAGGCGGATTTTTTAGGTTCCACAGGGCGCACTATTTTTGCAGCGAGGGTTCGTTGGGTGAGATTTCCCATGGGTTTTCCAATTCCCATGCGGTAATTTTCATTGCGTTTGACGTGCACTGTTGAACCAAGGCGAATCACATCGGTTCCGACCAGGAGGCTTCGGCCATCTGCCAAAAAACAAGCTTCCTTTTCGATCCAATTCACATTGTCTTTAGAAACCTGCACCAAGAACTTTTCCTGGACTCCAGGTCTGCGTAAACACAGTGAGCTTGGAAGAGAAATGGTCCATTTAACACCCGTTTTACCGGCTTGTACCTGATATTTCATGCTTGAATATTCCTTCTAGCTCTGCCGTCTGGTGGCTTCAGCGCGGTGCGCCTGTGACCAAAGGGATTCTTGCTCATGCGCCTTTGTTTCGGAATCCGACACGCCTTGCTTGCACACGGAGTTCAACGCAACGTGCGTGGCGATGGCAATCGCTTGGGACATGTTCAAGTCCCCGCGTGCCTCTTCTGCCTGCAAGAGGACATGTTCATTTTCTTCTACAAAGCGCGTCGTGTATTCGCCCGCACGAAATGCGGCATTTTCAACCATCGCTTGATGAAAAGGAATGGTGGTTTCGACTCCTGTGAGCACAAATTCTGCGAGGGCGCGCCCTAATTTATTCAAGGCATCTTCGCGATTGCTGCCATGAACGATGAGTTTTGCAATCATCGAATCATAAAACTCCGGAATGCGGTAGCCTGAATAAATATGAGAATCAACCCGCACACCTGGGCCTGCAGGAAGCTCAACATGCTCAATAAGTCCGGGATCTGGACGAAATCCTGAATAGGGATCTTCAGCGTTGATGCGCACTTCAAAGGCCCAACCACGCAAACTGAGATCTTTTTGCTTGAAGGGAAGCTCTTGTCCCATGGCGACAAGAATTTGTTGTTGAACCAAATCCACCCCCGTGACGGCTTCTGTAACGGGATGCTCCACCTGAATGCGGGTGTTCATCTCCATAAAATAGAATTTGGTTGGAGATTCCAAGATGAATTCCACCGTCCCTGCGCCCACGTAGCCCACAGCTTCTGCGGCTTTGACGGCAAGGCTCCCCATTTTTTGACGGGTTTCTTCACTAAGGTAACTGCTCGGAGCCTCTTCGATGAGCTTTTGATGGCGGCGCTGAATGGTGCAATCGCGTTCAAAAAGATGCACCGTGTTTCCTTTGCCGTCGGCAAGGATTTGGAATTCTACGTGCCGGGGGCGCTCGATATAGCGCTCGCAAAACACCTCTGGATTGCCAAAATAGCTTTGAGCTTCGCGCTGACAGGCTTCAAATGAGGAAGCCAGTTCGGCATCGGCACGCACCACGCGCATTCCGCGGCCTCCCCCTCCTGCCGCTGCTTTTAAGATGAGAGGATATCCAACGGAGCGGGCCACTTCTTGCAAATCAGCAAGATCACGTAAGGGTTCATTTTTTCCGGGAGAGCACGGAACTCCCGCTTCTGTTACTTTTCTTTTTGCAAAGGTTTTGTCGCCCATGGCATGAATCGACTCTGGCGAAGGGCCTATCCACACCAATCCGGCCTTTAAAACAGCATTTGCAAATTCTGCATTTTCCGACAGAAAGCCATATCCGGGATGGATGGCTTCGGCATTGAGTGCCTTTGCGGCCTCAAGAATGCGTTCAATAACAAGGTAACTTTGTGCGCTGGGGCCTTCGCCGATGCAAACAGCGCCATCGGCAAGGGCAACATGCCTCGAATTTTTATCAGCTTCTGAATAGACAGCCAGCGGAGCAAGGCCCAAATCACGACAGGCACGCACCACACGCAAGGCAATTTCGCCACGGTTGGCAACAAGAACTCTTTTGAAAGGTCTGCACACGAGGGGCAGAAATTCGCTTTTCACAATAACCTCCACACCATCTACAGAGGATGGCACACCCAATTTCACACAATCTGCGCCTTTAAGATTTTCACATTCATGTCCCAGTCTTAAAGCGGGATGTTACCGTGTTTTCGTTTGGGCAAAGCCTTGCGCTTGTTTTGATTTGCGCACAGAGCTGCATGCAAGGCGTGCCTTGTGAGGCGAGGCTCTATCACATCATCGATGTAACCTTTCGATGCTGCGACGTAAGGATTCGCAAAGCGTTCTTTGTAGACTTCAATGAGTTCTTTGCGCTTGGCTTCGGGATTGGCGGCAGCTGAGATTTCGCTTTTAAAAATAATATTGCATGCTCCTTCAGGCCCCATTACTGCGATCTCGGCAGAAGGCCATGCGATATTGTAGTCGGCTCCAATGTGCTTTGAATTCATAACGTCGTAAGCGCCGCCGTATGCTTTCCGTGTGATGACCGTAAAGCGAGGAACGGTGGCTTCTGAAAATGCATACAAGAGTTTAGCACCATGCTTGATAATGCCGCCGTATTCTTGTTCGGTTCCAGGCAAAAATCCGGGTACATCGGTAAAGACTGCTAAAGGGATGTTAAAGGCATCGCAGAATCGCACAAATCTTGCTGCTTTAATGCTTGCATTAATGTCGAGTACTCCAGCAAGGGCCATGGGATTATTGGCCACAACGCCCATGGATTTTCCGCCCAGGCGTGCAAATCCCACCAGAATATTTTTAGCGTATTGCGGTTGAAGCTCAAGAAAAGAGTCTTGGTCAAACACCCTTTTGATGACTTCTTGCATGCTGTAGGGCTGATTGGGATTGTCGGGAATGATGGAGTTGAGTTCGACGTCGTTGCGATCGATAGGGTCGGTGACAGGGAGAGCTGGCGGATTTTCGAGGTTATTTTGTGGAAGATAGCTCAAGAGGCGCTTGATAAATGTCAGGGTTTCATATTCATCGGCACAAGTTGCATGGGCCACTCCACTTTTGCCCTGGTGGGTGTCTGCACCGCCCAGAGTTTCAAAATCGACGTCTTCGCCCGTGACAGTTTTAATGACATCGGGCCCCGTGATAAACATATGAGAGGAGCCTTGGGTCATGACAATAAAATCGGTAATGGCAGGGGAGTAAACAGCGCCTCCGGCACACGGCCCGAGGATGGCACTGATTTGAGGAATCACTCCGCTCGCGATGGTGTTACGGTAAAAAATGTCTGCGTAGCCTCCGAGGCTTGCCACGCCCTCTTGGATGCGCGCTCCCCCGCTGTCGTTGAGCCCGATGACAGGTGCGCCGTTTTGCAAGGCAAGATCCATCACCTTACAAATTTTGCGGGCATGCATTTCGCTTAAACTTCCACCCAAAACGGTAAAGTCTTGTGCAAACAGGTAAACATTGCGCCCCGACACTTTCCCAAACCCCGTGACGACGCCATCACCCAGGTTCTTTTGCTTTTCCATTCCAAAATCAGGACAGTTGTGAACCACAAAAGCATCGAGTTCCACAAAGGTGCCCGGATCCAAAAATTCTTGAATGCGTTCGCGCGCGGTCATTTTGCCTTTGGCATGTTGAGCTTCGATGCGCTTTGCACCGCCGCCCTCCAAGGTTTTTTCACGTTCATTTTTGAGCTTTTCCAAGCACTGCGCCGTTGTTTTTGTCATTCTTTACCTTCCACAAGTTTCTTTATTTCTGCGATCACTTCTTCAATGCGCGTTCCAGGTGTGAAGATGCATTTCACACCGGCATTTTTAAGACCCGCAATGTCTGATTCTGGAATGATGCCCCCGCCCATGACAGGGATGTCGCCTCCACCATGCTTTTTTAAGGCGGCGATGACGCGAGGAAAGAGTTCATTGTGCGCTCCCGACAAGAGTGAAAGACCCACGACGTCGACATCTTCTTGAACGGCTGAGATTGCAATGTCTTCTGGGGACTGGCGAATTCCGGTGTAAATGACTTCCATGCCCGCATCACGGAGGGATTTGGCGATGTACTTTGCACCCCGATCATGTCCATCCAGTCCTGGTTTCGCAATGAGGACTCTTGGGATTTTTGAAAATTCAATTCCTCCGAGCACGTGCGAAGATTTCTTTTCGTCAGAATTCCCGCCGGAACTCCCTTGATCGGAGCTCTGCTTATAAGGAGGAAATGAGCCTCCTGGCCAACCTAAAAAACTCATACTGCAACCTTTGGAAGTGTGTGACTTTAGAAAAAGGTCTGTAACCCGGGGCAGTTTATTGTTCTTGCGTATTTTTTCAACTTTTTGACGAGGGATCTCTCAGGAGTTGCCGAGACGTTCCGATAACGTTGTGGGTTTTCGCAACCTGTCGGTCGAGTAGGAAGTCTGCGTGAACGATTTGATCTGGGATCCTGGAATTCGAAAAATCTGCGATCTCGTTGAGCGGCGCATTGGTCTGCTCTTGGGACCTGGCAAACAATATCTTGTCAGACAGCGGCTTCAAAGCCGGCTAGCAGCTTTTGGTTTTAGCGATTTTACGCAGTATCATCAGCATCTTCTTGATCCCACCAGGCCCGAGTGGACGGAAGTGGTGCACGCATTGACCACCCATACCACGGGTTTTTTTCGTGAAAATAACCAATTTGAATTTTTAGAAAGAAAAGTTTTGCCTGTCTTGAAAGAAAAACAGACGACCGTTCGCATTTGGTCGGCTGCATGCAGCACGGGAGAAGAAGTCTATTCCCTCGCCATTTCGGTCGACAGGGCCGGACTGTTTTCACAAGCCGGGCTTCATGTCGATATTTTAGGCAGTGACGTCGACTGTGTTTCCTTAGAGGTAGCAAAGCTGGGGCGCTACGAAAAGGAAAAGCTTCACAGCGTGGATTCACCAACTTTGCGCGATTATTTTAAATATGACGTTAAAAATGGTTTGAAAGCTTATCAAGTCAATGATGACATTTTAGAAAAAGTACATTTTCAAGGAATAAATATCTTTGAGTCATTCATTGGTATAAATGGCAATATCGATGTGATATTTTGTCGCAATGTCTTAGTCTATTTCTCAAATATTGAGCAAGAAAGAATTATTGCAAAATTGGTAGACATGCTCGCAGTCGGCGGATTTCTTTTTTTAGGCCATGCAGAATCCGCCAACACCCGAAAATTACCTCTTATTGTTGCGGCACCTGCCGTCTATCAAAAAGTTTAAATTTGGGGCACGCTATAAATATCCCGCCAGGGGCCAATGGCGTCGTTGCACATCGGATTCTGCTTCCTCACGCACCATAGCGGTCAGTATTTTAATTGGCAGAGATAACCTCTATTGACGGAGCTTGATCGATAGGAATATCAACAAAGAGGTTTCCAAAAATATCTGAAATATCGTGCATTAACAAACGATATTTCCCTGGTTTTGTGTCTTTTGGAACCTTGACGAGTGTGACGATCGTCCCTTCTGACAAGAGTGAATTTGGTTCGAAGCTGTTTATTTCGTTTCCTTCATCTGACTCCAATGCGACATGCCAAACACCTGAGCAAATATTTGTGAGTACTTCGGCAAGGCCGCAAAGAGGGTTTTCATCCGTTACTTTTGTTTCCACGACAAAAGTACTTCCAGGCTTAACAACCTTGCTCAATATCCTTGTGCTTGCAAACACTGGCGGAAGAATATCTGCACTTCCGGAGTTGTTTGTGACTTCAAAAACGGAATCCGTTTCGCTCAAAATTTGGCCGCCGCAGTAGGTATCTTTTTGGGTGTCTTGTATCGTAAAAAAGGCTCCCAACTGATATTTGCCCTTAAAATTTTTTGCTAAGTCTATGCTATTTTGAGCCGACAAGGTCTCGCCATTCTTCTTCAACTGAAGGTCAGTCAAATCATACGATGGTTCAGAATGACTTCCCCTTGATCCAGAGATGCCATTGCGGAACAAATGCCAGATGATGATCGAGTTCGGATCAATTGTTTTTAGAGCTAGCTCATCAATCACCTTTAATGTGGATACAAAATTGTAAGTTTTTCCGGCTTCGAGGGTGTTGGGGAGATCGGTGCCAATGGAAGTACGCACCGCTTTTTCAAACAGATCGCATTGAGTTTCAGTTGCAAAGCCGGGGGTAGGTACCATGAAAATGGTTAGTAAAAGCAATGCAATGAATCTCATAAATATACCTTTCAGTTTGGGGGATTTTGCCAGCAATGATGTTGGTTTTGATATATACAACAACGGGTTGCATCAGTAAAGGCTTCAGTCAGCACTTTCTTCATTTAAGAATCCGAATTGCCTTACTGTTTCGTTAATCGTCACACAGGCAAGCAGCATGACCCCTCATCAATCACCAATGCATATGACAGGGCAAGTTCGTTGATGATTTAAATCGGACAGTTACTTTAATGGCACTAGGTTAAGCAGTTACTCTGTTGTGCCAATCACTTCTCTTGCCATGCAAACGTGGGAAAGGCTTAGGCCGCCTTTTTACGGCACGGGGTTCGGAACGGCCAGGTCTGTTTCCAACC
>JBIIEI010000120.1:0-11551 GCA_044237915.1 Silvanigrellaceae bacterium
TAAGGGCTACAAGGGTATCTTCGACTGATGATGGGCTCGCCATAAAATTCCTCCGATTGATTTTTACCTATCGAAGAATCTCAAACTAAAAATGAACTGTCCCACGTCTCAGATTGTGCAGTTACTCTTATCCGGGGCCCGTCGATCAGATTATTCAAAAACTCTTGCGCAAGCTTCCCAGTGAGCGTTACCATTCTGCTGCGGGGCTCATTGCAGATCTCCGTTTCTGCGAAAGCCTTATACGTAACAACGAGCCCCTTCGTCCCTTTGCTTTAGGGCGTAGCGACCGCATTCGAGAATTGAATTTTATGGTGCCCATGATTGGGCGCGCTGAAGAAGAACGCCGATTACAAGAGGCTCTTCAAAAAACTCTTGCATCCAAAGGGCAGATCTTTGCGATTGGTGCCCCGTCGGGAACCGGAAAATCACGGCTTGCAGGAGAGTTGATTCGCGAAGCAAAAAAGAGCGGAATGCATATCGTGTCCGCAAAATTCTCGGAGTTTGAAAAGAATGTGCCCTTAGGGGGGCTGAGTTATGCACTCCAGAACCATTCGCAGTGGTTGCGTACTCTTCCCCTTGAAGAGCGAAAAAAATGGGCGACGGAGCTCTTGAGTGAGCTTGGTGCCCAGGGAAATTTTCTGGCAAGGCGGTTCCCCTTTTATCAGGACCTGCTGCCACGATTTCCTGTGATCAATAAGCTTGATTCCGAGGAGGAGTCGAAACTTTTTGCGCAAGCCCTCGCGCAGTTTCTGACTCTCCTGACTGTCCAGGAACAGGGGTGCGTCATTTTTTTAGATGACTTGCAGTGGGCAGATGTCGCAACATTAAGTGTGTTGAAATGTTTGGCACAAAGGAATTCGCAAGAAAAATTTGGAAGAACCTTGCTCATCGGAACCTACAGAAGTGATGAAGTGCCGCATGATCATCTTTTATATTCTCAGTTCCTTGTCGAACTTCCCATCGAGAATAATTTGCTGCTCGGTCCTTTAAGACGTGCTGAATCTGACGAACTTGTGGGCTTGTTGCTGGATGAAACAGGCGTGGAAGTTGAAGCTTTGCAAGCTCATACTTTTTTGCTCACCAATGGTAATCCTTTTTTTATATACGAGTACCTGAAGGCTGCGTTAAACTCGGGGATTTTTGCACCGAGGCCAGACGGCAAAGGGTGGTACTTTAATCGGGCAATGGCCGATTCCATTGCCATGACGGATGGGGTTGCCGGGCTGGTTTCAAAGCGCCTGATGCGATTGCCACTGATGGCCTTTGAAATTATTAAAGTTGCCAGTGTCATTGGCAGTAAGGTGAGCTTTGTCGATCTCTGTTTGCTTTCCAGTGAATGGCTTTCCGGCAAGGTCATCGACGGTACTTTAATTGCCGGATCAGTGCGTGAAATAGAGCAGATTGTGAAGTTTGCTCTCGACCAGCTCAGGCGCGATCACCTTATTCTTCCCAATGAGCATGAATTGGTTTTCTTTCACGACAAAATTAAGGAAGCAACTTTGTCGGCCTTGAAGGAAGATGAAAAAAAAGCTCTGCACACCCATTGGGGTTTTTTGCTTGCCAAGCAAGTTAAAAGTCAAGCGCGGCCTTCGGTGGGAATGCAAAGCGTCTTTGAAGCGGCCTTTCATTTAAGTTTGGGGGATATTTCAAGCGATCCTGCACTTGCAAGATACATTCTCGCCTTCGCGGGAGAAAAGGCTATTCAAGTTTTTTCTTATGCGAAGGCCCGTGATTTTTTGCGGGTGGCTTCGAAAACTCTTTCGTCACCCCTTCGAGAGAACACTGGCGATCTAAATGTGACATCTGCCGATGCTTTAGAATGGTGTGATATCAATGAAATGCTCGCAGATACCATGGCACTTTCTGAAGAAGTTGAACAAGCCATTTTAATTTATGAAGAAGTTCTTTTGTATGTGCGCGAGCCCTTGCGGATGGCTGATATCTACGCTAAAGAGGCGGAGAATCACATAGCTCTTTTTCAGTATAAAAAGTCGATAAATGCAGGCCATAAAGGGCTTGATGCGCTTAAAATTGGAAGATTCAGGCATATTCGAACGGAGTGGCAGGCCCTGACTTTATTTATATTCGCATTGAGCTATTTGATGTTCGTGATGTTTTTGAAATTGTTCCTTCGTCGTCCTTGGAAAACGATCCAAAGTGGCCGACAGGAAATCGAGTTGCGTCTTTTTAGCACTTTGCAAGTCTCTTATTACTTTACAAGGCCCTTTATCGCAATTGTAAATCAGATCATAAAATTTGCTCCTCAGCTCTTTTACAAAGACAATTTCTATAAAGCAACGATGTATGGATATTGGGGAATTGTGTGGGCGTGTTTGGGTCGAGAAAAGTGGAGCTATTCCTGTTACGAAAAATGCTTTCATTATTTCAATGCAAATCCAAATCCTGTTCAGTATGGATTTTTCTTGATGACTAAAGGGTACTCTCTTGAATTTCCTCACGGACATCTAAAAGCGTCGCTAGAAAATCTAGAATTGTCAGTGAAGACGCTTTCCGGCGTTGGAGAAACATTTTCACGACTTATCGTGTTGCAAGCTCTCTGCCATGTCGATTTTTTTGGTGCAGGAAATGGCCGATCTGCCAGTGCGAGTTATGAACTGCTTGAATTCTGGAAAAAGGTTCATTTTGAGTCGACACTGATGGGAGTGATGCTTAAGTTTCATCTATTTGCTGACAGGCTTGACGAAGTGGATTCATGGAGCGCAATCGTTCAACGTGGTGGGCAGAATATTGCTGCACAAGGCTATAGCAGTATTGATTTGGTGTTTGCAGCGATTTCTTGCGGTGAAGCTCACCTTTATCGCGAAAACTATGATAAGGCCATTCCTTTGCTGGAAGTAGCATTTTTCCATGCATTGCGAGGACCCCACCGATTAACTTATGCCTATGCCGCAGGTCCATTGCTTGCGCTGGGATATGTGAGATCGGGTAGACCTTGGAAAGCTTTGCTGCCTCTTGCTATGTCTTGGTTGAATTGCATGATGAATGTTAGAGTCTTTAAACCTCAAAGCTTTTACGCGACTGGAGAATTCTTTTTCTGCCTTGGATTTTCAAATCTCGGAGAAGTCTTCATGCGTAAAGGCATTCGGTATGCCAAATTACAATTGTGGGAGTGCATTGCTGCAGAAGGTCAACTTTTATTGGCTAAACAGCTGCGCAATCGCGATTTAAGTGAAGCAAAAATGCTGTGTCGAGAAGCGAAAAGTTACTTTTCTGAACGAGGCAATCGTTTTTTAGAGCGCCAATGCAATGAGATTTTAGGGGTGTCTTTGGTTTCGAGTTCCTCTTCAAAAGAGCGGCTCTTGCGCGAAACTCAGGAGCAGACATCGGGCAGCAGCATGCACTCGATGCGGCAGCACATTGAAAGTAGTGCCCTCCTCGACATGTTTTTGAAGCTGAGCGAATTGACAGAAAAAGGACCTTTGCTTGCAGAACTTCTCGAGGTGTTATGCTCATGCACGGGCTCAGAACATGCTTTTGTTCTGTTACGAGACAGCGAGGGGCAATGGAATGTCGAGAACGCGCGCAATCTCTCGTCAGAAAGCTTGCGCCTTGGCTCCTATGAAAGCTTAGGGGTAGATCGCATCTTTTTGGAATCCTTTTTAAGTGAGATGCCCCTCAAAGGACGTTCGAATCGAGAAAGTAGCATCAAAGAGAACGCTCAGGAAATGGGTTCGGCGATGTTGCTCCCTCTCCTTTATAAGGATGATTTTTTGGGGGTCATCTATTTGGGGAACAGGCACATCACTCAACTCTTTGATGAACGATCGATTCAGATTTGCTTGCCTTTGGTTTCTCAAGCGGCCATTGCATTAAATAATTTTCACTTGATTGCCGACCGCGAGGCAAACATCCGGCTCGACATGGAACTCAAGGCAGCCAGTGCATTGCAAGAATCCCTGCTTGTTGAGCCTCCTACAATTGAGGGCCTTGACATCAAAACCCATTATCAGCCCGCATCACAAATTGGTGGAGACTGGTTCGGTTTTCATGTGACAGAAAGCAATCAGTGCCTCTATCTTTTTGTGGGAGACGTCACTGGACACGGATTTCCTTCAGCCCTCATGACGGCTGTTGTATGCGGCTCTGTGTATGCCGCCGAAGACGTCTTGCAGGAAATGGATAGTAACGCCGACTGGACAGTCCAAGCCCGTCTGAAACGGGTTGCAGAGGTTATTAACCGCGTCTTATTAAAAACGGCGCAGGGTCGCCTAGGGGTCACCATGGCAATGATTGCCCTAGAACTCAATACGGGCAAAGTCAGCTTTCTCAATGCAGGACACACCCCCCTGTTTTGGCTGCAGCGCTCTGAAGATCATGTGAAGCCCATCGTTAAAGCAGGTGGCATGCTGGGTTTTCGAGATGAGCCCGATTTTGTTGTCACCGAGTTTGAGTTGCAATCGGGCGATGGCATTTTTCTTTATACCGACGGACTCATCGAGAACTGTGGACCCAATCAGATGTCGATGAGTGGTCGTGTCATGCGCAACTTACTTCAAAATGCTCCCGACGCTGAAAGCTGCATCACCAGCCTTTTGCATGAAGGAGAAAGAATTTGGCAGCAAGTGCCTCCGGAAGATGATTGCACTCTTGTTTCGTTAACATGGAAACATCCTGTTTCTGCACTGCGTTCAAAAGAGGTCACAACATCTCAAAGGGTTCAAGACGACGCTGATTCTCAAGAATTGGAGAACCGAAAAATTGCTGTCTAGTTTTTCCTAAGAGAGTTTACTCCTTTAATCCACCGAATTTGTAACCGGCATGCCTTCGAGGGTGCTGAGGGCTTGAAGAGCTGTATTTGAGGTGAGATTGCGCAGATTTTTCATGGTTTCAAACTGAATGTGCGAAACCGTTAAGTTCACAAACACGGGTTTGAGGTTTCCTCCGGGTTCAATAAACATCCGAATCACAAGCCTGCTGGAATCCTGTGAAAGAGGTTGAATGATCCATCGACTTCGAAATGTCTCAACGCGGACAACATTTTCGCTCTGGGGAACCTGAAAATCGATCTCTTGTAAATTTGCAATAATGGTTCCTGTCTCGGGGTTTCTTTGAAAGCTCACCGAACTCACAATTTCTCTGTCGTTAAACGGCCATGGGAGATCAGTGCGCGTGTAAAAGGCATGTTCAAAAAGTCCCTTGCGGGCCAGAAGTTTTGATTCAATGCAGCCATCAAGCCACGCTCTGTAACCTTTTGCATTTTGAAAGAGAGTGACGAGTTGCTCGGGGGTCGCATTCAAAACGACCTCACCTTTGACCTCTGGATACCCAGAACTTTCGACGTCCCGCGTAAAGATGCGAATCCCATCTTTGTGAATCGTCTCTTGCCAGTTTTCATTTGCAAAAGCCGTTTTACGCTCGAGGGCAATAGAAAGCATAAGTGCAACCCGTTTAAAGAGGATTCTCCTAGAATCTTTTTCCATGATCCATTTCATGTCGGTGTTCCAGGGAATGCAGAGGATTGAGGATGAAGGTTTTGAAAAACCCTCTTTTTAAATAACTCAAATTCAGAAATGCGCCTCTGCAAAATCAGATTCAAGGGAGGTGGATTTGTCGTAAAAGTTTTGCCCATGGAAAAGATTGCAGCGGGCAAGTTGTGCTTAAATAGAAGAGGGGAGCGCTTGTCAAAATTCGCAGTCCGTAGGAAATAGTAGGGGGCATTCGGTGTGTGTGGGAATAGGATTTCCGGTGGCCTTTAAGCGATTGAGGGTGCTTGCAAAAACGCGAAGCGGCGAGAAATCAGTGATGCGGTTGTCTGAGAGATTCAGGCTTTTGAGTTTATACAATGCCAGACCTGCGCTTCCGGAGCGTTTTGCTAAAAGCGGAGTGATTTGAGCGATGTTGTTGTGTGAGAGATCGAGCGTGCGAAGAAAGAAATGATTGTCCAAGGTCGGAATGACTTCAATATCATTGTGAGAAAGATTGAGTGTGTGAAGTGAGGTCACACCTTGCAGAACAAAGGCATCGATAATTTTGTTTCCCGAAAGGTCGAGTTCTTCAAGGCGTGTTTTTGCAATCCCTTCAAGATTGACGAGGGCATTTTTCCGCGCTTTAAAAACCCGAAGCTCGGTGAGTCCTTGTAAAAACCTGAGGTCTCGAATTTTTGTAGACCCCACATACAAGGTTTGCAGTTTTAATAATCCGCCAAGCAAGGTTGTCTCTTCGAGAGGATTTTCTTCGATGCTCAGATTTTTGAGTTCTGCCAGAGATTCTATTCCGGTAAGCGTTGTGAGTTGATTATTCTTGAGTGTTAAATCAGTCAGCCAAGGCATTTTGGAAAGATCTTTAAGGTTCGTCAAGCGATTACTTGCAAGATCAAGGTAACGCGCATTTGTAAATCCCTCGAGGGGTGAGAGGTCTGTGAGTTCTTTTCCAACGAGACTGAGCATGGGCAATTTTTCAAGTACTTTTGCGGCGGCGGAGCACTGATTTTGCTCGGAGAGTGCTTTGAGTGCATCCACAGTTTTTTTCTGCTCAAGGGTCAGATTTTCAGACTCGCAAAAGGATTTAAATTTTTGCGCTGGAGTCAGAACGTGAATTGTCAATTCTTTTTCTGTGCGCATTCCTTCTGAATCTTCGGCAAAGGCCGTCACAAGGTAGGTGCCTGCTTGGTCTTCTGATGCACTCCATTTTAATTCGCCGGTTACAGTATGAATTTCGAGCCCTACAGGACAGCCGCTATCGCCACAAGAAATTCCAAAGGTCACAGAGTTTGCAGGGTCGGGATCCTGTGCTTGAAGTGTCACTTTAAATGCATGCCCTGTTACGAACGTGATGAGAGGCTGATCGTTAAAATGAGGTGCGCGATTTTTATTTGTAACGGTAACTTCGACTTCGGTAACGGTGGATTGCTTTCCTGAACCCCGGAGAAGCACTTTAAAGTGATAAATTCCTGCTTGCTCAAAATGAGGCTGCCAAGAAACTTCGCCTTGTGGTGAGAGCATAAGCCCCTGGGGACACGGAAACTCGGGATGGCACTCGAATGTCCAAGTTTCTTGACTTTGTGGTGGGGAGGCCAGAGTAAACTGAAGGAGATCATTCTCTGCAACGGTGTGCCGGCTGCGTTCCATGGGCAAAATGGGAAGTTCGTCTTCTGTTACTTTACTGTCAAGGTCTGTTTCTTTATTGTCTGGCTTTGAAACGTTTTCGGTTTCTTTGTTCACAGACTTTTTATTTTCAGAATCCTCGCTCTGGGGCGGCAAGGGAGAAAGTCTTTTCTTCCGGGGGCCACAGGCTGAGACTACAAAGAGAAGCATGAGTGCAATAATGATGTTTGATTTCATTTTCGAGTAAAGCCTTGTTTTTTATCGTTGTGGACGCTTAAAATCTTTTTCTGCATTCACGGAGGCTTCGTAGATCTCTTGGAGTTTAAGCCATTTTCCCGAGAACGTCGGACGCTCCGAATGCCATAAGACATCGGGGCGATCGGTTTGATTTTCGGCCCAACGTCCTCCGATTATCTCATGGTTGGCATTCATTTCGAGCCAATAGCGATAGGTTTTGGTGCGATCGCTTGAATTGTTCGTACCTCGGCTGTCCCACGTCGGATCGATTTCCGTGACGTAAGTGATGATAGTTTCTACTTCAATTTCTTGCACAGTTCCCAAAGCGGAGTGCTGTGAGGGCGGTGCTTTTTTGAGCAGAGCAGAGCGAAAGCTATGAACGGGGTGATTCCAAAGCTCTAAATCGCGGGTGAGATCAGCAACAAATCCTTTTTTCTGCAGACCAATCAGATTGGAAATGACGAGGTGAAACGATCCTGCATTGACGTCGTTTGCGCACTTTGGATCGGTTTCAAAACCAGTGTCGCCTGCTTTTCTTGCACACACACTGCCCACTTGCCATTCGTGGGCCATGGGGCTGGCTTCATCTTTTTGATAATAGCTGAGCAATGCTTTGATGTCGGACGAGCCAAATGGAATTTTGATGCCCTGCGTACTTTCGAGCAGTACGGCCTTGGGCTCTAGATAATTCAGCGAGGCATTGGCCCATCCATGGCAATATCCTTCCCAAGTCGGAGAAAGCGGAGACGTTGCTGAAATCATTTTTTGTACGGTGGGAAAAGAATAATCGCCATTCAAAAGATCGAATTTTTCTGCGGGCGACAGCTCTGCAAGTTCAGCTAAACTCATTTTTTTTACATTTTCGGCCTGCAAAAACTCAGGGGTGTTTAATAATTCAACACCACCGACAAGTTTTTCAAGAACCGTGGTGGAACCCAACCAGCGGTAGGCGATGCCGCCTTTATATTTAGGCCAGTAGCTATCGGTCCAGGGTGCGTTTGTTCGTGTGCTATTGAGCAAGGTGCCCGAAAGTGGAAGAAGATCGAAATTGGTTTCAAAATCCCAAGAATAACGTCTGAAATCATTATCCAGATTCCAGGACTCTGCCAATCGAGACGGTGTGTGACTGGAAGTTGGACTTCCGCAACCCATCACAAATCCACTGCCAAAAAGGCAAAAGAGGGCATTCAACGATGGAAAACGAGACATCACATTGATACCCTCAAAAGCTCTCGTGGTGCGTTTCCTTTGCGTCCGAGAGTTTGAAAAATGCCCAATCCGTGGGTCGCACCTTTCTTCGCTGAAGCTCACGTTGAATGCAAGGAGAATTCTTGCGTGTCCAAAAGTTACTTCTTTGAAAGAGAATCATGTTAAAAATGTCTATCGAAGTAAAAAAAGGCAGGAGGTGACTTTGGCCATTCTTGGTTTCAATGAACAGACTCGATTGGTGGGGTCTGTGCATGACAGACGACTTGGATTGATGGGGCTTTGCTTTTATTGCGGAGGGCTTAGCATTATCCTTTGGAGCCTCGGACAAGCCCTTATTAAACAAGACTTGCTCGCTTTTCTACTCGATATGTCTGCGCTTTGTCTTCTCTTATTGTATGTCTTTATGCGAACGCTGCACCGCTTTCAAGCACTGGCATATCGCCGATTTAAGTCCTTTCTGTCGCGTTTAATCGTGACATTTGTGGTCGCAGCGGTCATTGCTAAAACATTGCCAATGGCCATGCACGCACGCATCGCATTCGCATGGCCAAGCATGTTGTTCTCCACGTTGCGCCTCGTTTTCTGTCTTGCCTCTTTACCTGTCACTTTTAGAATATTGGGTGAGTTTTCAAGATTTCAGATGGGAAAACGCTTAAATACTCTCCTCGGTCGCACGGTCTAGAGATTATCGTACGGTCTAGAGATTATCGTACGGTCTCGAGATTTTCGCACGGTCTCGAGATTTTCAAATTGAATGACGGAACTGTAATTAAATTTTAATTTTGCTCTAAACAACAGTGTGATACGAAGAAAGCATCACGCTTCGATTTCTTCACAGTGTTCGTGGAGGCTGTTGTTTCAATGCATGCACGTCAATTGGCAGACATTCGTTTCAAAGAGCAGATGTTTTCTGCATTGGTGTCTCTTTGCTTTATCGGTTGTATTTCGTTTAAAGATGAAGATGCCAAGAGCAAAGATTACAAGTACAAAGCTCCCCCCGAGCCCTGGGAGCAAGTTGATTCTGGTTCGTCTGATATCGCGTTTCAATTTCCTGCCGACAGAGCGATCATGGGTGTTAATTCCGTGTGTGACCAGTATCAAAAGCAATCCCTTGAGGATTTGATTAAAAACTTTACATCTGGAATTTCTGAGCAAAAAATTTTGAAATCAGAAAAGCTGATGATTTCAGGCTTTCCTGCTGTCAAAACCATCATCGAAGGCACATTGGATGGCTCCGCCTTTCGTTTGGGATTTGCCGTCATGCGCTCCGAGAGGTGCGTTTACGATGTTTCCTTAGTTTCCAAACTGGGCCTTTTTGACGAACACGAACGCACCTTTGATGCCTTTGTGAAGAGTCTGCAAGAGGGAGAAAAGCCTTGAAAATAATGCAAGGAAGGCTTGAATCGGTGTTTGAGAAATTGGGCTCTTCGCTGCTGGGCCTTTTTGTGTCCGTCTTTGATTTCTTTCAACTCTGTTTACGAACCACGCGTGAAATCTTTCTGCCTCCCTTTCCTTCGCTCTCTCTTTTAATCGATCAGTTCTACATTCTCGCGGTCAAATCTTTTCCACTCGTTGCTGTAACCTCCATTTCGACGGGTGCTGTGATGGCTTTGCAGTTTGGGTATGGAATGGAACGCTTTGGCGGAACGCTTTATGTTCCAACCATCGTTGCAGCGTCCATGGTCAAAGTGTTGGGGCCTTTGTTTACTTGCTTAATGCTTGCGGGTCGTGCGGGTGCCGGTGTTGCTGCCGAAATTGCGAGCATGAATGTCACCCAACAAGTGGATGCCCTTAAAGCTCTTGGAACGAACCCCATTGCAAAACTTGTGGTCCCACGCACACTTGCCCTCGCCTTTGGGGCTCCGTTGTTGTCCAATTTCGCAGATGTCTTAGGCATTGCAGGGGGGCTCGCTGTGGGGGTTTCTCAGCTCAATATTTCTTCTGCACTTTATTTGCACAAATCTTTAGAAGCGGTCTCTGCTTCAGATATTATTTTAGGCAATTTAAAGACGATGTTTTATGGGGCAATCATCGGCCTCATTGCTTCATTTGAAGGCCTGCGTACTCAAAATGGCACCATTGGCATTGGGCATGCCACGACCCAAACTGTGGTTAAAAGTAGCATTTTTGTGATGGTGAGCGATCTTCTTATTACTAAATTGACTTGGATGTTGAGATGAAGAACGCAAATGAACCCCTTCTGTCTATTCGTGAACTCACCACAAAATTCGACAACAAAGTCATTCATCAAAATTTGAGCCTCGACTTGTACGAGGGTGAAAATCTTGTGCTGCTGGGGGGGAGCGGTTCGGGCAAAAGTGTTTTGTTACGTCTGCTGGTGGGCCTTGAACATCCAGCCCAAGGCAAGTGCTTTTACAAAGGACAAGATCTTTTTGCGATGCGAGGTTCTCAGTGGACATCCATTCGCAAAGAAATTGCTTACGCGTTTCAAGGCGGAGCCCTGTTCGACAGTTTGAGTGTGGCCGAAAATTTAAGCTATCCCCTCCGAGAGCATACGGATCTTTCCGAAGATGAAATGAAGGTCCGCATTGCGAAATCACTGGATGAAATGGGCTTAAAAGGAGTCGAGGCACAGATGCCCGCAGCCTTAAGTGGGGGCATGCAAAAACGCGTGGGGCTTGCGCGGGCGCTGATGCTTGAACCACAAATCCTTCTTTATGATGAACCTACGGCAGGTCTCGACCCTGCTAATAGCAATAAGATTTCAGAAATTATCCTGGCACTCAAAAAAAAGGGCAAGTCATCGTTGCTGGTCACCCACGATGTGAAGTGTGCACTGGCAACCGGCGATCGTTTTGCATTTTTGCAAAAAGGAAAAATAGCTGCCCTGCAGACGCGGGAAGAGTTCAATACTTCGCCCCATATTTTACTTCAATCCTATTTCAATGGGGAGGAAGTGCGACCAGCATGATCATGAACTAATGGGGAATCCCATCACGGCCCCGGAAGGAGGGAATGTGTAGGCAACAAAGCAAGGGTGTCCGAAGAAACTTCTGAATGAAGTGGAGAGCAGAGCAAAA
>JBIIEI010000195.1:0-3109 GCA_044237915.1 Silvanigrellaceae bacterium
GTCAAAAATTATGCTCATTTAGGCAATTCGATAATGTGGCCGCATTTTAGGTACCAAATCTGTTACTGAAAAATATTTCGGATTTAGACGTTTTTCGGCAGACCAGACTCCATCTTAACATGAGATGTCTCTTTGAAACGCGAATTTTAGGTAAACGCGTCTACCTGCAATGACTATGCCAAGATCTTTCTCTGATAAATTCAACCTCATTTAATTCGCGTGATTTTCAGAAAGCTCTGAAAGTGGCCCAACATGGACAAGGCTGGTTCACTTTGGGCCATCCTTGCTCATTTGCAGTGCGCGATCTCGCGTGGGGTGCCCAGTCACAGAACGTCGCAGCTGATTTTCGGTAAACTAAGGTGACACTCGCAGGAGCCAGATTCGACTTAAAGGCTTAGAAAAAGCCAATTACACCCATTTTTTCGATCGTATAAAAAGGAACATGAAAATTAATTATCTCCCTCGCATGCGCCGTTCTTGAAAGAATAACCACATTGCGAATATCAAAAAAAGGATGCCCGTTGAAACAAAAGCACCATTAATCCCAAATATTTGGGCGAAAAATCCGCCAAGAATAGGTCCGAATGCAAGTCCTAACTGGGATCCCGTATGATTTAAACTAAACGTTTGTGACAAGTTTTTTGCAGGCGCAGACTTTGCAACTTTAACATTAAGTAACATGCTTAATTCGCATAAAAAAACTGAATAAACTCCAAAAATGATCGCAAATGCCAAAAAGCTCTCTGCAGAGCTGAGTAGAAATGCAGACGTCGCTGCGCCTGTCAGTACCCACTGTAGAATGCGCTTGTACCCCCAGAGCTCAGTTGCATGTCCCCATAAGTAGCCAAAGGCTAAGCTCGCAAAACACCACCGGGTGAGGATTTTTCTTGACGATCGAAACTATATTGATTAATTATATGACTAGTTAAATAACTAGTCATGATGGAGGTTTGTTTGATGGACTGGAATGCCGCGGAAGCAAAGGCCAAATTCTCGGAACTTATCGAACGTGCCCAAACCGAGCCACAGGTGGTTCGCAACCGGGGACGGAAGTTAGCCGTCGTCGTCTCCGCTGATGAGTTCGAGCGCCTCTCGGCCGCCGAGGCCCAGCAGAAATTGGCTTCACGCACTGGATGGGCTGACTTCATCCGATTTACCGAGGGCCTGAAAGCCAGAGCCGGCGGAGACCTCACCTTCGAACTTCCTCAGCGCGACCCCGCTCCGCACCGCAATCCCTTTGAAAGCGAGGAGTGAGAACGTGTTCCTTCTCGATACAAATATCGTTTCCGAGTTGACGAAGCCCCGACCATCATCTGCTGTCTTGAGTTGGCTGTCCAAGCAGTCGGACACCGCACTCTCCGTCATCACCCTGCAGGAACTTACCTATGGTGCAGAGCTTGCTGTAGAGCCCAAGCGCGGCTTATATCGTGAGTGGGTGGAGAACCTTCGTGGCAGGGCGGACTTGAGAATTCTTCCCTTTGATGATGCGGCCGCTCTGCAGACTGGCAGACTTCTTGCCCAGTGTCGGCAACGGGGACGCGCCGTTTCAGCCTGGGATGCTCAGATCGCCGGTATAGCACTCTCACGGACTGCCGTTTTGGTGACTCGCAACATGAAGGACTTCGAAGGTCTTGGAATCGCTCTTCTCAATCCGTTTGATAGCCTCTCGGAATAAACCGATTTTGTAAAAACAACCACATTGCGAATATCAAAAAAAGGATGCCCGTTGAAACAAAAGCACCATTGATCCCAAATATTTGAGCGAAAAATCCGCCAAGAATGGGTCCGAATGCAAGTCCTAACTGGGATCCCGTATGGTTTAAACTAAACACTTGTGACAAGTTTTGTGCAGGCGCAGACTTTGCAACATTTACATTAAGTAACATGCTTAATTCGCATAAAAAAACTGAATAAACTCCAAAAATGATCGCAAATTCCAAAAAGCTCTCTGCAGAGCTGAGAAGAAATGCAGTCGTCGCTGCGCCAGTCAGTACCCACTGAAGAATGCGCTTGTGCCCCCAAAGGTCGGTTGCATGGCCCCATAAGTATCCAAAGGCTAAGCTTGCAACGCCACCCATGCTGTATAAAATCCCGAGATAAAGAGCAGTTTCAGACTCATTAGATATTACTTTAGAAATTCGAAGTGGAATCAAAGGCTGAAAGGTTGCCGAAAGCGCAACAAGCGAAAAGGTCAAAAAAACGGCCCTTGAGATACCTGGGTGACGCACAGATTCCAGGATTGCTTTTTTCATCGAAATCGAGCGGGAAACCTCGCACTTCAGTGCGAGGAGAAAAGCGAGCTGAAAGAGACGCAGGAGCAGAGCTACAAGTCTAAGGCTCGAACTGAGCCTGATGAGGCCTGTAAAATACGTTAGGAATTTTACAGGTCGGAAAACGGCTCATCCGCACCTTTTTCTTTCTTCTGCCCAAAATCTGAACACCCCTTGATCACTCAATGTTGTTTCGTTATGCCTTGTTTCAGCAGAATGAGGGCATTAAAGCATGACGTATGCAATCAAGGCAAAAATAAAAAAAAGCAAACGCCTTGAAACTTGGTTTGCCGAGAATTCCGCTCAGGCAGCGAAGCTTTACAATGAGTGCCTTAATGAACAATTTGTGCGCGCTTCCAAGGGACTTCCGCTGTTTACCACCATTGACCTTATCAATAAGTTTCGTGCTTTTCCTTTGGGTTCTGATTTTAAAGACCAGACTATTGCAAGGGCTGTAAAAGCCACTGTGGGTTGGTATTCTTCTGAAAAACTTCGTTATGATATATATCTCAAAAAAATCGAAAATGAGTTTGAGTACTTTAATGAAGTGAAGGAGAACTCAAATCACAATTATCAATTTCTGTTAAAAGTGGAAACACGAGTTGCTCGGCAAAGAGATTATCGCACTCACGTCAGAAGTCTTTCGAGAAAGCAGATTATTATTGGCAGACCTCACTTTCAGAAAAAGGTTTCGCTTGCCTTTGCTATTCGCGCCAATAGGCAATCTTCCGTGCGTATGTCAGAGCGTAAATTGAGCATCACGCTTCCGAAATACAAAGGTGAAATTAAAGGGCTGCATAACAGGTTGCCGTTTAAAAGCGATTATTCTTTTTCGCTGG
>JBIIEI010000046.1:0-40019 GCA_044237915.1 Silvanigrellaceae bacterium
ACACACCACGATCGCGACATTAACGCCGCGCGCAACATTCTCCGCACAGGACGTTGTGCGCTAAACCGGTGCGCGTGAGCGCATTATAGGGAATCTCCGTCCTTTAGGGCGGAGAGGACGTCAAATCGGCGCATTCTTGAACTGGGTGGGTACCGAGTTCTGACCGCATCTAATGGCCTCGAAGCCTTGGAGTTGTCCGATGTCATGTTAGAGCGCGTCGGGCTCATTTTGCTCGATCTGGTGATGCCCGTCATGAGTGGATGGGACTTTTTGGAAAAGCGAAAACAGCACCTCATTTTAAAGAATTTTACTGTCGTAGTGATGTCAAATATTTCTCCCCTCATGGGAACACCGCGCGAAGTTGAGTATTTAAAGAAGCCCGTCGATTTGATTTTGCTCTTTCAGGTCGTTGAAACTCACTGTGGTGATTTAGGAAAAAAAGATCGTAACAGGCAATTTTCGCACGGGCGTTCGATGCGTGAATTTGCACATTCGTCCGAAGACGAATGTCTTGAGTAAAAATCTCTCCTGCCTTCAGTTTTTAATCCGATTTTTTGTGAAATTTTCCCAAAAACTGTTTTTCTTAAAAAATTGCATTAATTCTAGAAATTGCTAAGTTAAAAAAATTAAAAATTTTGTCAAATTGATGTGCGGCATTAATTATGGAGAATGTATGTCTAGTAAATTTCGTGTCTTAAATTTGTCACTTGCTCTTGCAATCACTGCTCTATTGTCATCGGGTTGTGAGCAAAATTCATCTCTTATAAAAAGCGCATTATTTTCTGAAAATGCGGCTCAAGCCGAAAGTCAAGCGCAGCCGCAATTGGAAGGAGAGTTGACTCCCTTTTTTCGCGAAATTCGCACTTCCTTGGAATCTACGCAAAGTAAAAATCTCACAAAGGCTGAAGCGCATTCACTCTCAGGTAGTATTCAGCGAAAATTAAAGACTCTTCTTGAGATTAAGAATGAGAAATCATATAAAAATTTATTTCAGGAAATGAATGAAATTGCGAAACTTTCGCATCGTATCATCGGATTTCAAAAAGAGCGTGAGGTGCAAGTAGAACTTGCGCTGTTGTGGAATGAAATTCTCGACTTTGAATCTGTCCTTCGTTCGGTTTTTTCTGCCCGATTAAATTCAGAAGTTAAAGCCGTTCTTGAAAGTCGTAAATTTGAGAATTTACAAAAGTTCGTCGAACAAATCGTTGAATTAAGGTCGCCCTATTCGATACTTGAAGAGATCGATAAAAATATGGTTCCCGAAAAACTCGAATCGGGGGAACTGGATAAAAGTAAAGTTTATACTGCCGAAGAACGGCTGAAATTGTATCAGTTCATACTTGATATTGGTGCTCTCGGACAAATACCTTGGTACTTTACATCCTATTTGATACACAAAGATTTTGTCGAAAATCCTACAGCCGACTTCTTAAAATTTATGCAACCAGAAGCCACTCCATATATGTACATTTTTAATGAATATCGACGTTCTTGGGGGGAAGTGGTTGAGGACAATCCCAGCCCCTCTGAAAAAGCCATGGAGAAATTGAGCAAAGCAATATCCAAGGTGATAGGAGAAGAAAATGGTGAAAAATTTATGGATTATGCTTGGCTTGTAAAAAATACACTGGGGCATTTTGCACCTGAAAAGCAACAAGAAGAGTCTGATAAATATGATAAAATTGAAAAAGAATTTAAAGATTTACTCAGTGGAGAGCGAACAGCTGCTTTTGAGAAATTAAAACAACAGGGAGTTGATGTTACGGAAGCCCAGTTGCGCTATACTCAGGGGCAAAAAGGAACTTTAGATGAGAATGGGTGGTCTTTTAAAAGTGGAGAATTTATTTTACGAGAAGGAGATGTCGTCATTTTGAAAGGAGAATCAGAGTGGGATGCTCTCACAAATTCTCCCCTCAGATTTTCTCATTTTAAAACTGTTACCTTCGACAAAGATGGTTTTCCTTTTACATTTGACAACTTCTTATCTCCCTCAGCTATTAACTCCACTACATTTGTAGACTATGATGCCGTGATCCTCCGCAATAGGGAATTAGGAATTTCAGAAAGAGAAAAATTGCGGGGAGCTGTTGAGTCATTTCTTAAGCAAGGAAAACTGCCTTATGATGTGCTGTTTAACGCTAAAGATGATTCCAAACTTTATTGTTCAGAACTCGGATATCACTTGTACCGCAGAGCTGGTCTGAATGCTGATTTCCCTTCGTTCCAAGGTCGAAACGAAAGAATAAGTAACTGGATGAGCGAGCTAGGCCTTGAAAATCATGACTTTTACATTACCCAATCTTCTTATATTTTGGATTCCAGATTCGACTTGGTCGGCTCAAATGCTTCAGGCGGCTATATCTCTTGGAGCGTTCCTCGCAAATACGCCATTGATTCTGTCGTTCGAAAACTGGGATCCAGTCGTAAGGCAGACTTTAGCAAAGTTCAGGGCGGATATTGGAAATCTATGTTGCAGAATATATTAAAAGGTTTTGCCCCTGATGAAGGCATTCGAAAGTCCTCATTTGCCCTGAGCGCTGCTTATCTTAACTTGTCTGCGGGGATTCTGTCGGTATCTAATGCAGCCAAAGCGAAAGTGGAAGAGCGCGGGATTGTTTTAACGGACGACTATCTCTTGTATGTAGAGGCGCTTCAGGAAGAAACTGAGAAGGCGACGGATCTTGTTTTTAAAGATGTGTTCGTTTTTTAATTCTCACAAATCGCGCCCTCCATCGGACCTCCAACTTGCGAGGTTTCTAGCAAAAATCCTGCCAATTTGGTTTTAATGCCATTTTCATTCGTAACTTCAAACGGATGAAGTATTTAGTTCATTTTTCTAAAAGGTTTGACGACAAGTCCTTTGTACGATGCTCTTCAGTTCGCATGGACTGGAGTTTACAGATAGAGGACTGCATCACATGAAGACACTCCCTTGCGTGTTACTTTGTATTTCTTTTGCATTTGCGTGTGGAAGAAAAGGGGCCACCTTTAAAGGAGACACGACTAAAGCAGTTTTGAATCCTAAGGATTTTGATGTTGTTGTAAAACCTAAGGATTTTTTCACTTACGAGCTGCTCGCAGCAGAGGGTGCTCCGGTCGTCAGGGCTGGAGTTGTCGATCTCAACCCCCGAATTCGTAGAAACAATACCGATGAAGGTCTGTCTGGAGATGAACTCAAGGAATGGAAAGTCATTCTGAGCGGTGATTCTAAAGTACAGCTCGATGCTCATTTACAAGATCTCGATATCAAAGCCGTTGCAGTCGATCTTTCACAAGTTGAAGGAATGGTCAGATTTACCGCCGATTTTGACAATCGGAAACTCAATGAAAAGGGTAAATCGACGAGGCAGTTTTTTGTAGATGGCATCCCACCTCGAACGTTGCTCTTCACCCTCGATCAAGGAGGAAGTAACGAGCGAGTCATGACTTGGGGAATTTCGGATAACTACGGAATCAATCAAGAAAAGACGCAACTCGTCGCTTGTCATGAAAGTCTCTCAAAATTTGACGTCACAAGTGCTCAAGCGCTGCAATCACTTCCCGAAAAATGCACGGTTGTGATGAGTGGAAAAGATTTTCACAAACAAGAAGAAACACTCAGCATTGCCAATGTCAAACTCGCTCAAGGAGAATTGCCGGGCACAGAATTTAACTTTCTTCTTTATGTGGAAGATAAAGTAGGTCTGGTGCATGCCTCTTGGAATTCAGAGCCACCTAAAACCCAGGCACAGATCATCCTATCGGGAACTCCGACCGAGCTGACATATTCAACGGATGGCAAACTTAAATTCCCCGTGAATGTCGTTTATACTAAAGATGGTGTGACGCGAAATCTGAAGGATCTCACTGATCCCGCTTTACTTGCCAAGTTTAAAGTCAGAGTGAAGGTAACACATGGGGATGGCACAAGTACCGAACAGATCATCCCTTACAGCAGTCCACTTGAAATTGTACTGGGTGCAAGTGGATTTAAAGATGTCGTTGCATCCGTCGAAAATGACGATCTGGGAGCAAAATCCAATTCTGCACAGTTTTTAAGTCTCGTTGATATTACACCGCCTCACATCTCAGGTCCGGTTATTTCAGTTCCGGGCGGAGTTTTAAATCCCAGTTCGCAGGTCAGTATTCAGTGGACTTCATCAGATGCCAATGGAATATCGAAGCAAAAACTCGAAGTGCAAACTGGCAACGGTGAATGGCAAGAACTGGCAATGGTCAAAGCATCGCAAGGGAGTTACGAGTTTCCGTGGGCCGACCGCGCCGTTGGGAAATTTGCAGTCCGTGTCTCTGCTCAAGATTCCGCTGGGAATGAGTCTATTGCTGTTCGAAAGTGGGTGCCGCAGATCTTTAATGCGGGAATGCTCACCACTTCTGTGCGTTGCTTCTTTTGTCACCTTGAAATTAGGGGTGATGCCGCAGGAATCAACTTCGGAAATGACATCAACACGGATTCGGGAAGTAATTTTCTTGTCACGGGCAAGTTCTTTTCAACAAATTTTATTCCTGAAGCCCTGACAAACAAGCCAAGTCTTGGAGACCTGCTTGTAGGAATCAAAGGTGGAAAGCGAGAATTTTATACCAATGATGAATTGAAGATTTTTCCGAAAGACAACATGTTCCCTCTTTTAAAGGTTGAAGATCTCAAGAAAAAAATGACAGGTTTTCTTCGCTTGAAGAAGGCAGGGAACGAATCTGAGATTATTTCAAGAGTTTATGATGGCGATCTCATTTTAGACGGAACAAAGCCCGGAAAACCAATTGAGCTGAGTGGTGAAGTGCTTGTGACTGGAAATCTTATCATCAAGGGCAAGTACACTGGAATTGGGACCATCTATGCAAAAAATATATTTGTACCTGCCGACTTGACAGCGCATTTGTCTGAAGGGCAAAAAGTATTTCCTTTTTCCGAGGACGAAAATACTGCAAAAATTGAGGCCAAAGCGGCAATAGACGCAAAGCTTCCCGCCCTCTATTTAGGTGCAACAGACTACCTTGTCGTTGGAGATTATGATTCTTGGCGCCGCGATGTGCGCGTTGATAGTCTCGAAGATTCAAAGGTGAATGTTTGGTTGAACAAATTGGGCGTCAATGCTTACAAGGATCTTGGTTCAAGGCCATCCGCATTTAAAATTGGGAACAGTGAGGTCAAATTTACAAGATGGAACCCTGCAACGACTCTTGAGGCCACACTTTTATCGAATATAAGCACCTTTAAGAAGAATGCAGACTGTGCAGAACAAACAACAGTTCTTCAACCTGACTGGGACAATGATGAATCGCGCATTGATGATCCAACATCGGATTGTCGCTCGGAAGTCGAAGTTTCACGGGTTGACGCATATCTTTATTCGGGAAAAAAATTGCAATGGCGCGCATTCAATGCCATCAATTTAAATGGAGGGTTTATGGCTCCAGAAGCCGATATTCTTTCATCTATACCTGCAAAAATCGGAAGAGCGTTTTATTTAAGTAATCCCACTTCCTTCACATATCCAGCGGTTTCTAAGGCGCAGTTTTTTGAATGGCTTGTGTCAAAACAAGCTGCAGATCCACTTTTTGAACCACGCCGAAACATGATTCGTTACGATTATCGATTGCGTGTAGGCGGTTCAGGCTTTGAAACTTTGAAGGAATCTTTTGCTGACCTCGATTAAAAGTCGGGCCTTTGCTTCAGGGGATCTTGGGCTGATTGAGATCCCACTTTTCTACGTTCATTTAGATTTAAGGATAGCACTATGAGAGCAAGACCGACGATCCTCAGTCTACTAGCAGCCTTAACTGTTCTTTCCAATTCCGGATGCGGACAGCAAAAAATGCATGGAATTCGTGTTACTGAACTTCCAGAAAAGAAACCTCAGATCAAGGTTACTGGAATTTCGGAAAAATCCTTTGGAACCAAATTAAAGCAGGTTTCATTTTCGACATCCATTGTGACGCCAAAGTACACTGAGGCAGTTCAAGCAGAAATAGCAATGGGAATGGTTGTCATTGTAAAGCTCATGGACGAGAAGGGAAATGTGCTCGTTCAACAAAAACAATCGGGAAGAGATTCAAAGTGGAATCTGGTTCTCGATAAGGGCGATGGAAATTATGTGGTTCAAATCGAATCGCGTCATTTTGAACCCACAGATGATGATGCGTTGCCTTCACTCTGGAGCACCGAGATTGTATTGGATTCTATTCCTCCGGAGCCTGTGTTACGGACTTTCGTAACAGATAATATCGAAACAGGCGAAAGCATTTTGAGCCTTGAAGCGCGGGTTATGAATGAAAAACGGGGGCAAGTGGATTGTTCCGAAATTGAATTGGATGCGGGTGAATCTGGAGAACCTCAAAAGATCAAACTCAATTTTGTGGGCGAAGAGGAAGTTCCGGGGGGAGGAGTTGCGCAGGTCTTTCGCGCCGATCCAACCCGTTTGAGTGGGAGTGTCGCAGTTGCTCAGTCTGCAAAAGCGAAATGCAGGGATATCGGTGGAAATGAAGTTGTTACGGTAGAGCCCATTCAGGCCAAAGATCACGGAATTCGTTTGGCTGCAACTTCCAGTGGGAAATCTGGTCAGGCAGTGAATGATCTCGCCGCAGGTTCCAAAGAGTTTCTGTTTGTAGACAGCAGTGCATTCGTGTTTAAAACGTCGGTTATTTTTGCGGACAATGGTCAAAAGCTTTCAGGCGATTTGCTTGAACGTGCTCAAAAGAATTTGCGCCTTTATCTGACGAAGTCTGAACCCAAATCCGTTGCAGATATAAAAACAGAAGACATCGTGTGGTCGAAGGGTTATTCTGATGAGAATGTTGTCAATTTTCCAGCAAACTGGGAAGGCCCTTTGCATTTTTATCTGTCAATGACAAAAGTAGACCCTGTGACGAAAGAACAAGTTTGGGTCAATTCGGTGCCCTTTGATCTCTATATTGATCGCATTGGTCCAAAAATAAAATGGATTGAAAAATCAAAGATTGAAAAGGTAAAAGCAAAAAAGAATGAAAAAATAAAGTTTAAAATATCACTTGAAAATGCAGGGGCTCCATTAGTTAACTCTGACTTTATTTTAGAGGAAAGTCAAGACAACAAAAACTGGTCGGTTCCCGAAAAATTTACGCGCGTTGCAATTGCGCAAACCACGGGAGCCAGTGGTGCAGAGTTTGAATACACGGTCGAATATCCCTTTGACGACGAAAAGCCTTATCGCCTTCGATTGCGCACAGAAGATATTGCTGGAAATAAATTTATTTCCGAACTGAGTCCCAATTTGGTCGTGCGTAAGGATGTTGCGGCTCCTGGAACGAACGGAAATCGTTCTTGCAAGGCGCAATTGAGTGGTAAAGATGAAGTGGGCTCCAAATTGAGTGCTGTTCTTGTCAGTAAGTTATTGTGTCGTAAAGCGCTTCCAAATGGACAACTGACCGACGGTTGGAATGCGACCGTAAGATTTGAAAACCTCGGTGGAGCAATGTTGAGGCTCTCCGACGATTCAAACCGTTCGCTGGGTTTTAAAGTCGTTAAAAATGGGGTTGAAACAGGTATTTTTAGTAGAATTCACGACACCGGGCTCGACGTCGAGAAGTCATCGGCACCCACAACAGAAGAGCTTGAAAAAAGCTCGGTTCAGCTTCTGAGTATTACTGAAAGCATTTTAGACATCGGTGAAGATTCAGTGGCGGGTGATGATGTCAAACTTATTCTCGACTCAGAAGTCACGGGAGCCCTCACAACTCTGAACGCTTGCTATGGAAAAAATGAAAGCAGACCCGAATTAAAAATTCAAGAAAGTGGACAAAAGCTGATGCTCAGTCCCTTTCCTTGCAACTAAAATTCTTGGTGAATTACTTTGCTGTTACTTTCTTTGGCGTGCCGTCCGTGGAAAAAGAAAACTCCACGATACTCTGAGAGTATTGTCTAAGAAGCATTACAAAGTTGGAATAGGCCTGTCAGAGGTTTGGCGAAAATTGAGGCAATACTAGGTGCTCTGGGAATATTTTTTAAGCAAATACTTTTCTATTTGAAAGGTTCCGAAGGGGACAACAGATGCAATAAGGACGAAAATAAAATCTTTCAAGCTCCAGTTTTGGCTTCTTGCTGCACGTATGGCAAACACCACGTAGGCGATGGCAAGTATGCCGTGTATAGCTCCCACGTATCTTACAAAGATGGGCATGCCCGCTACATATTTTAAAGGCATTGCAATGAAGAGAAGGCAAAGAAACGACCAGCCTTCCCACCTGCAGATCATTAAAAATTCATCTTGAGATTTCACGGTATTCTTTCTCCTAAAAGACCGAATCATAGTCGGAAAAGGCAGATAAGGGCAAGCATTCTTTTTTATGCCATTTTTTGACAACTCCCCTAAGTTTCTATTAGACTTGGCAATCAACGCGCACAAGACAAATAAACTCAACTGCCGATTCGTGGGCAGATTCTAAGACGAGGTGTTTTCTTGGAGCTTGAGAGAAGAATCATCCTTGTCGCAGATGATTTTGGTCTGTCGTCGGAGCACAACCGGGCCATTGTAGAATGTCATCGGGCAGGTTCACTTCATTCCGTTGCACTGCTGGTGAATGCTCCTTGCACCGAGGAAGCCATTCACCTCGCAAAGTCGTGTCCAGATTTGGAACTCGGTCTTCATTTGGGTTTTGTCGAAGGTTACAGCCTCCTCGGGCGGCATTCCTCTGTTTCAACACAGAAACCCTATTTTAAAGATGGCATTTGTCTACATGCCAATTGGCAAGAATTTTTATGGCGCTGGCTCTGTAGAAAGATTTCGGTTGCAGATTTAAAAGAAGAGTTCGAGTTGCAAATTGAGTTTTTTCAGCGCAAAGTGGGGGCGATTGCATTTTTAAATTCGACGCAACATTTGCATATGTTCCCTACTCTTTTTCAGATCGTATTAGAGCTTGCCCACAAATACAAGGTGCCATACGTGCGGATCACAAATCCCACTTCCTCGCAGGGCCTCAAAGGGATCTTAATGCGGAAGCTTGCAGCAATGTCACGTAAAATGAGCACAACTAAAGCTGTGGTTCATCCTGATATCGCATTAGGTTTTCCAGGGCCCATTCCTCGCGATTTTAATAAACTTTCACAAGTGCTCTCTCAAAATTGGACAGGCCTGATGGAAATAATTATGCACCCCTCCTTCGAGGCGGCGAGTCTTCGTCAATGTTTGCCCAAAAACTATGGCACTTTCGATTGGGAAGGAGATCGGCAGCTTTTGATGGCGCCTGAATTCCTAGAATTGCTTAAAGCGCATGGCCAAGTGGTCAGGCGCACATCGGACTTATAAATCCCCCTGATGGACGCATACTATGGAATTTCGGGAATCAAAAAAAGAATGTGAATTGAGTGTTGTTGTGCCAGTTTTTAACGAAGAATCCGGACTGAATCATTTTTTTAATGAACTGCTGCCGATGCTTGAAAGAGAAACAAGCCAGTTTGAAATTGTCTTTGTGAACGATGGAAGCTATGACAATTCCTTGGAACTCATTCGCGAACTGGCACGAAAAGATCATCGGATCATTGGGGTTGAACTTTCACGAAATTTCGGGCATCAAAAGGCACTGTTGTGCGGAATTCGCCAAGCTTGCGGTCGAGTTGTTATCACCTTAGATGCAGATCTTCAGCATCCTCCTGAGCTTATTCCACAGATGATCAGAGAATGGGAAGAAGGGGCGGATGTCGTGCAGATGGTGAGAAAAAACTCAGCTTCTGAGAATTTTTTTGACAAGCACCTTTCTTCCTGTTTTTATCGAGCATTTAATATTGTTTCCAATGTGAAGTTAATACCTGCTTGTCCTGATTTTCGACTCCTCGATCGTTCCTGTGTAGATGCACTTGGTGAATACAAAGAGAATAATCTTTTTTTGCGCGCAGTGATTCCACAAATGGGCTTTAAACAGGTCTATCTCAATTTTAATTGTCCGGAACGTAAAACGGGAACGCGCTCTTATTCCATTGTAAAATCCCTTCGAATGGCACTTGATGCCTTTTTTTCCCATTCAAACTTGGGACTTTATGTGCCTTTCTTTATTGGTGCGGCATGTTTTATTGCTCTGATTTTAAGTTTCCTTTTCTTTTTTTACCTCTACTGCACGAGCGCGTTTAGAGTAAAATTTGGTTTAGCCGCGTTTGCGATCATGGAAATTCTGCAGGCGGGAGTCGTGCTGATGTCGCTCGGTATTTTTGGGTGGTATATTGCTCGGATCTTTGAAGCGGCAAAGGCGCGCCCGTCATTTCATGTGCGAAGCGTCATTTCCTTTTCGCCTGGAATGGAATCCGTTCCTAGAAAGCTCAAAAAATAGGTGTTCCTTCTTTTAGAGGGAGTTAAATTAATGTCTGCGGCTTGCATACTCAAATGAAGTTTTGGCAATAAATTCTCAAGATCTGTTTTGTCGAGTTGCAGGATCGTATTTCCGCGAAAAAAAACAGCCGCCTTAACAAGGTGACTAAGCATGGGCCAGAAGTGCTTTTTTTGTGTAGCATAAAGTAGATTTTCAAGGGCATCTTTTGGAGCGGAATAGTGACGAGGAATGACGTCGGAAAGGACGATGCGGGAAGCAGGGTCTTTTTTTAACCACTGGGTACAAGAATTCAGGGCCTCAAAAAGGTCATTGGGACCTGAAAAATACTGAATCACACTGTTAAAAATGATCAAATCGAAATATTCTGCTTGCAAAGATTCTTTTTCGAAATGGACGTGCAAATTGGCGTGGGGTTCGCATCGTTTTTTAGCGATATTTATGGCCGCCTTGTGGATGTCGAAGCCATGCACTTCAACAGGAAGGTCTGCAAGGCCCATGCCGAGGTCGAAATATCCGCATCCAAAGTCAAGTATTTTCATGCGAGGCTTATGGTTGTTCCGTAAAAAAGAAAGCATAGGAGCAATCCAAAGTTGCGCCATGCCCTGGTTTCGTTCATTCCAGTCATTGTAAGATTGAATGCTTTCGCTCAAAAGAATTCTCCTTTAAGAAGAGGTATCCGTGAAATCTGCAGAATGGTTTGTGCGTTCGCCCGACAAGAGATCTGTGCAGATCTTAAGTGTTTTTGCAATGTTTTTCCACCTCGTTCTTCTTTTTGGAATGGCCCTTTGGACAAAGGGGGCTGATTTTTTAAACAACTGGGATTCGGGTTGGTTCACAATGATTGTAGATGAAGGATATGCCTATCCTTCATTTGCCTTTTTTCCGCTCTTTCCGATGCTCGCCAGAGGTATGAAGTTCGTAACAGGGCTTGAGGCTCAGGTTTCTGGAACCCTTGTTTCCGTAGTCTGTATTGGTCTATTTATGTGGATAATGTCGCGAACTGTGGCTCTGCAGAGTGAAATAGAATCTGGATTGTTACCTCGCACCAATGCAGCGCTTTTTATGTTGTTTTTTACGCCTGCGGCCTATGTCTTTTTTACTCACCATACCGAGTCTCTCTTTTTATTGGTGTCCTTTGTGGCATGTGTTGCAGCTTTTCGTCAACATTATTTCTGGGCTGGGGTGTTCACAGGGCTCGCTGCATTGACCAAGAATCAAGGGGTATTTTTGGGATGCGGGTTGTTCATTTTGACCTTTTTTTCATCAGGCGATATCAAGCACCGGTTGAAGGCGTGTTTATCCTTTGGAATTCCAGCAGCGATCATAGCATCGCTTTGGCCACTGTATCTGTATCTGAATCATGGCGATCCTTTTCTTTTTGTTGAAACGCAAAGTTATTGGCGTCCCGAGCATTCAACTCTAGCCTATTTTCGAACCTTTGCATTTGCGAATCCCTGGCAAAATACAGGAGTGAATTCGATCATCCGTTATGTTGCCTTCTTTGTGATTTTGATTTCTTCTGTTGCCGTTCTTCTAAAAAAGAACAAGGCCCTTGGCATTTACATGATGATGTTTGTTTTGGTGATGCCCATGCAGGGTGAGTTTGTAGGAACGTTACGATATGCAGCGGTGATGTTTCCAACGATTTTTGTCGGAACCGACTTTATCGCAACGAAAGTGCAAGGTAAAGGGCTTGTGCTTTTTCTCTTTTTAGCAATGTTGTTATCGGGTGTCTTTTGGTATCAGTACTCAAGGGGGCAGTGGGCATACTGAGTTAAAAAAACGGCAAAGTGATCTGATAGAATTCTAGAATTTTGCGAATTCCCGCTGAAATAACGTGCCATAAAAATGTAAAATAAATACAAGTTGCAATCATCGTAAGATGCCCAAACGCGATGACAATGCCGTCTTTTTCTAGAATACCAACAGAAATGCATAGAATTGCGATTGCAGGCAAGGAATTTGAAAAGAGAATGATAGGGGGTATGGGTAACGCTAACAAAAGTGCGCTGATGATAATTGTGATGCCTGCAAGGCGAAGAAAAATTCCTTCTGCAAGAAAAGTAAATCGAGGTTTGAAAAATCGCTCGATGCGGGCAAAGACTTTTGTTATTTTTGTAGCAATTTTGAGCAACGTATTTACTTCAATCGTGCGTTTACCAATAAATTGTGGAAAAAAAGGATCGACTCCGAAGCACAGACTTAACGAAAGCACAATGATTGCAAATCCAAAGGCCGTCGAAAGGCCGGGCAAGGGCATGGGAAAAAGGAAGGGAAGGCAAAGTAACACCATGAATGCAGCAATGCCTCGTTCATGCAGTGCGGCCTGCAGTTCCCAGAGTGTGACGTGGGATTTATCAAAGCCTGCAATGATGCGCAAAATTTCTTCGGAAAATCGAGGGACACTGTCTGCCGATTCATGTGCTGTATCTTTTTGAGGTTCTTGAATGGCCATTGAGGGCTCCTGAAAGCGGACATGGTTCGGTAGCGCTGTCTTCTTGCTTTAAAATAAATTCTCAGCTGCCCACTTCGCATAATAAGTCACAATAAGATCAGCGCCTGCACGCTTGATAGAGGTCAGGGTCTCGAGAACTGCGGGTTTTTCGTCGAGCCAGTTGTTTTGAACAGCGGCTTTGAGCATCGCATATTCACCACTGACATGGTAGGCAACGACAGGAACGTCTGAAACTGCTTTGAGTTTCGCAACGATATCAAGGTAACAGAGCGCTGGTTTTACCATGATCATGTCGGCACTTTCCGACAAATCAAGTTTTGCCTCGAGCAAGGCTTCTCTGGCGTTGGAATAGGAAAGTTGGTACGTTTTTTTGTCGAGGCCCCGTGCTCCCGATGAAATCGCTTCGCGAAAGGGGCCATAAAATGAAGACGCATATTTTGCGCTGTAGGCTAAAATTCCGGTATTTAAAAATCCTGCTTTGTCGAGTGCTTTGCGAATAGCAATAATGCGGCCATCCATCATGTCGCTGGGTGCAACAAGATCCACCCCACTTTTTGCCAATGTTACTGACATTAAACAGAGGGCTTCAACGGTTTCGTCGTTCAAAATTTCGCCACTTTCGGAAACAATTCCGTCATGGCCGTGGCTGGTAAACGGATCGAGGGCAACATCTGCCATCACGACCATGTCGGGGACAGCCTCTTTCACCATGGCAATTGCAGTTTGAATGAGTCCGTTGGCGTGAGCGCTTTCTTTCCCCAAAGGATCTTTTTTGTCTTTGTGAATCACGGGGAATAAAAGAACGGCCCGCAATCCAAGGGCATACAAATCTTGCACTTCCCGAACAAGATCTTGCAGAGGGATCCGAGAAACTCCTGGTAAACTTGGGATGTCGAATTTAGCGGTTCCAGGTTCAGAAACAAAAAGGGGAGCAATAAGATCGCTTTTTGTGAGCACGAATTCCGAAACAAGTGCGCGCAGTGCAGGTGTGCGTCTGAGCCTTCGGGGGCGTTGAATACCATATTCCAAAATTTTTTACTCCTTTGATTATCTCGAAGCAAGCCTGACTTTTTTAATAAGTGCGAAGTTGGCCTCCGTCAACAACAATGGTTTGCCCATTTAGAAACGTGGCTTTCTCAGAAAAGAGGAGCATTGCCACCTCTGCAATTTCGTCGGGGTGGCCGATGCGTTGCATGGGGCTTTTGTTCGCCCAATCCTCGTAAATCTTTTCGAGCTTCGATTCGTCTGTCGTTCCAAATTGTTGAGTGGCAATAAAATTTCCGAGCTCTTTTAATCGATCAGTGGCCACATACCCAGGCGCAATATTATTAATACGCACCCCTTGTCCTGCAAGTTCGTTGGAAAGATTTTTTAGAAATGAAACCAACGCCGTTCGGTAGGTGCCCGACAGGGTTAAGCTTGAATGAATTTCTTTGACAGTTGTGCTCGTAATAGCCACAACACTGCAAAGGGGTGCACGGCATGTTAAGAGCGCATTGAGAAGGCATACGGGGCCCGACAACAGGAGCCTGTGTGCGAGGTCGAGGTCTTTTCGTTGCACCTCGGAAGCTTTGCCACCATGGGGTCCGCCTCCATTTAAAAGGATTCCAGAAAGTTTTCGAGGGCCCAAAATCTGAAGTGCCCTTGCAGGGGTGGCATCGTCTGCAATATCAAGTGGTGCGAGTACAATTTCGGCGCCTGCGGCCACCTGGAGTGTTTTTCGGGCGTCTTCTAAATGGGTGATGTTTCGTGACATGAGAATGAGCGAAGCGCCGCGCGCAGCGAGTTGTTGAGCAATTGCAAGTCCCATTCCTGTTGAGGCGCCGCTGAGCCAATACCATTTCGACAAAAGGTCTTGAGTTTGGTTCGTCATTGTATCCTCTCAGTGGGCTCCGTTTTTCGAAAGCAGTTCGAAGCAAGCCTGGGTTTGAATGGAATGGAAATTCGGCCATGGGAAGGTTCAGTTGCTTTGTTAGAGATGTCAAGTTGAAAGGGAGAAACAGGATTCGATGAAATCCCGATTTTTGCGTGCCTGCTTTTTTTTGAGTCTTGTGTTGTGTTGGGAGTGGATTGTTCGAAGGTGGGATGTCCCTCGTTACCTCGTTCCAAGGCCTTCGCAAGTCCTTGAGGATCTGTGGTCTGATCGCTCACTGCTCGGCGAACATCTCTTGTTTACTCTCCAAGAATGGTCGATAGGCCTTATCCTCAGCGTCGCTTTGGGTCTGGGAATTGCGCTCCTCTGTTTTTGGTGGAAGGCATTTCGCTTTCTGTTTGAGCCCTTTCTTGTTATTTCGCAAAGTACCCCCTATTTGGTTTTTGCTCCCCTGCTATTGTTGTGGTTAGGTTTGGGAATTTTGCCCAAAGTTGTGCTCATTATTCTGACTTGTTCTTTTCCTATCGCTCTCTCTGTAACGGAAGGACTCATTCGAGCAAAAGAAGAATACGGACTCATCGTCAGAATGTTGCGAATGAATGCCCTGTCTGCCTTATTCCACGTTTACTTTCCAGCGGCACTTGGAGATTTTTTCTCTGCACTTAAAATCAGTGTCAGTTACGCCTTTGTAAGCGCAGTTCTTGCAGAACTTATTGGGAGCGAGGCTGGGCTTGGGGTTTTTATTACGCGCGCACAAAGCGCATATCAAACGTCGCGCGTCCTGGGTGCCGTTGTCATCGTTGTCTGTATAAGCCTTGTCAGCACCGCAATAGTCGATATGTTACGCAAGAAGGTGATCTTTTGGAACGTTGTGAAACGCTGAAGGGTCAAAGATCCGAAGGCAATACACGAGTGAGGCAAAAAATGTCAAATTGGCTAAAAAGTGTTGGAGTCATGTTGGGGGCGCTTGTTTCCTTATCTGCAAATGCGGGCAACGAAAAAGTGACTTTTGCTTTAGATTGGACCCCCAATACAAATCACACCGGGATTTATGTTGCAAAAGCGCGCGGTTTTTATGCAAAAGAAGGTCTTGATGTGAGCATTATTCAGCCTACTCAGAGTATCACCACAACCTTGGTTGCAACGGGTAAGGCTGACTTTGGCGTGAGTTTTACATCCGATCTTATTCATGCCCGGCTCGAGGGCTTACCTCTCGTTTCAGTTGCCGCTATTTTGCAAGAAAATACTTCCTGCCTGGCATGGAGAGAATCCGCTGGAATCAAAACTCCAAAAGATTGGGAAGGCAAACGTTACGGAGGGTGGGGGTCTCCCGAAGAAGCCGAAACTCTGCGTTACATTATGCAAAAAAATGGTGCAGATTTTTCAAAGCTGAAAATTGTGACCACAGGTGTTTCAGACTTTCTTCCTACGACAGAAAAAAATGCAGATTTCATGTGGATCTATATGGGATGGGATGGCATTCGTGCAAAACTTGCAGGAGTCAAGATCCAAACTCTTTGCCCCAGCAAAGTCGATGCTGCGTTTAACAATCCTTCGCCACTTCTTGTTACGTCAGAGAAACTTTTGCGTAACAAACCCGAGTTGGCTCGAAAGTTTTTGAAGGCGACGGCTGAAGGGTACAAAATCTCGGTCTCGAAACCTACAGAAGCTGCAGCAGATCTCCTCAAAGAGGTTCCGGAGTTGGATAAAGTTCTGGTGAATGAATCTGCGAAATATCTTGCAGGGGAATATTCAAAAGGGCTGAAGACCTGGGGAAATCAAGACAGGAAACGTTTTGATGAAAAAGCAACTTGGATGAAAAATCAAAGAATCATCAAAAAGATTCCTGCATCTAAAGAGTATGTTTCGAACGACTTTCTACCGGAAGCAGGGTTGTGAGTTCGATTTCTATTCACATTGAAAATTATTCGTATGCAAAAAGCAGAATTCTTGAAGATGTCTCATTTGAAATTGAGAGTGGCAATGTTACTGTTCTCATGGGGCCTTCGGGATGCGGAAAGTCGACATTGCTTCGAATTCTCATGGGGTTTGATTCTGGAGCAAGTGGGCACGTTGGGTGGGACGGTCAAAAAACGTCTTTTTTAGACTGGACGTCAAACCAACGTCTTTTTTCACTTGTTCCCCAAGTGCCTCATTTGTTTCCTTGGAAGACGGTTTTCGAGAACGTCTTTTTAGCCACCGATCCGACTTTATCGAAGGCAGAACGTCATAAGTTAGCCTTCGAAATCTTGGAGCGCGTCGGGCTGGGGGCGTCTGGGCAAAGTTTTCCGTTCGAGATTTCGGTGGGGATGGCGAGTCGTGTTTCTTTTGCGCGTGCACTGGTCATGCAGCAAAAGTGCCTGCTCCTCGACGAACCCTTTGCTGCGCTTGATGCTGTCACACGTAACAGGCTGCAAATTTGGTTCTTGCAAAAAGTACGAGAACAAGGCCTGTCTGCATTGTTCGTAACCCACGATGTGCGAGAGGCCATGAATTTGGGAAATAAGATTATCGTTTTGGGCACAAATCCTGCGCGCATACGGGGAGTGTTTGAATCGAAAAAGCAAGTACGCGAGGCAAGTGATGAAAATTTTCATTGGGAGAATGAGCGGGAACTGGAACAGCATATCCTTGCACTTCTTGACGACAAGATATTTCAGTGACTGGGTCTGACTTTGATTGTCAAATTTCATCAGGTATGATTGAGCTGTTTACTTTGGGAATCATCTTTCAAAAAAGGAATCGTACATGCCTCTTGTTCCTATAGTTGTTGAGCATACTAACCGTGGCGAGCGTTCCTACGATATTTGGTCTCGATTACTTAAAGATCGCATTGTATTCCTAGGTACGCCTGTCTACGACGAAATCGCAAATCTTATTGTGGCCCAGTTTTTGTTTCTTGAATCACAGGATCCTGATAAAGACATCAGTTTTTACATCAATAGTCCCGGTGGCAGTGTCACTGCCGGTTTGGCAATTTATGATGCAATGCAAATTTTGCGTCCCCAAGTCAGAACTTACTGCATTGGACAGTGTGCAAGTATGGGAGCTTTGCTGCTTTCTGCGGGTGCCAAAGGCAAGAGATATGCACTTCCTAATAGCCGCATCATGATTCACCAACCTTCAGGCGGGGCAGGGGGTCAAGCCACTGACATCGCCATTCAAGCGAGGGAAATTCTTTCCCTCAAAAAGCGCCTCAATCATATTTTAGCCGTGCACACGGGCAAAACAATTGAGGAAGTTGAAAAGGATGTTGAGCGAGACTTTTTTCTCTCTGCAAAAGAGGCTAAGGAATATGGAATTGTGGACGATATTCTACCTCCGAGGGCAGATAGAGTTGCATATACGGGGTGATCTGTAGAAAGTAACTGTGATCTCGCTCGCAAGGCGCAGGCTCGTCTTGCTAAGTTCGGGGCGGATGCTCGGGCTTCTTTCACAATCCCAAAGGCGGAGTGGGTGTCGGTATGGGAAACAACGGATTTAATTTTTCAGCAGGCCGCGGGAATACGGGGAATGTGCATGGCCTGCATTGTAGCTTTTGTGGAAAAAGCCAGCGGGAAGTCAAAAAGCTCATCGCCGGACCAAACGTCTACATCTGTGATGAGTGTATCGAGCTTTGTAATGACATCATTGCAGAGGAAATGGAAAAAGATGATTCAACTCGGATTGCCGAGGGAATTCCTAGTCCTGCCGACATCAAAAAGGTACTCGATGATTATGTGATTGGACAAGAAAAGGCTAAAAAGGTTTTGGCCGTTGCCGTTTATAATCACTACAAGCGCATTGAGCACACCAGTCAAAATAAAGAAAAAGACGATGTCGAACTTTCAAAGAGCAACATTCTTTTGATTGGTCCGACAGGGTCTGGAAAAACGCTTTTGGCACAAAGTATGGCACGCATTCTGCAAGTGCCCTTTACAATTGCCGATGCAACAAACCTCACCGAAGCAGGTTACGTTGGTGAAGACGTCGAAAATATTATTGTGAGCCTTTTGCAAGCGGCAGACTACGATGTCGAGCAGGCACAAAAGGGAATCGCTTATATCGATGAAATCGACAAAATCGCACGCAAAGGCGAAAATACTTCAATTACCCGCGATGTTTCCGGGGAAGGGGTGCAACAAGCACTTTTGAAGCTTCTTGAAGGGACGGTTGCCAATGTTCCTCCTCGCGGAGGTCGAAAGCACCCCCAGCAAGAGTTTTTGCAAGTCGATACCACCAATATTTTGTTTATTTGTGGTGGAGCTTTCAGTGGACTTGAAGAAATCGTTCGGGGTCGTGTTGAGCAAACAGCGATGGGCTTTGGCGCAGACGTTAAAAGCAAAACACAAGCCAATGTTTCTGAACTTTTCATGAAGGTTCGCGTCGAAGACCTCCTTAAATTCGGTATGATTCCCGAGTTTATGGGACGCTTGCCCGTCCTTGTTCCGTTATCTGAATTGGATGTTGCGGCGCTCATTAAAATTCTCACCGAACCCAAAAATGCGCTGATGAAGCAATATCAACGTTTGTTCGGGTATGAGCGCGTGAATTTAACATTCACCGATGAAGCTTTGGTCGCTATTTCTGCCGAGGCCATCCTCCGTAAAACGGGTGCTCGTGGTTTAAGAGCGATCGTAGAAGAAGTCATGCTTGAAACGATGTTCAATATTCCGAGCATGAAAAATGTAAAAGAAATTCAGGTCACAGGCGAAACTGTGAAAGATCGCAAACAGCCTGACTGGGTTTACTTTACAGAAGAAGAACTCGCTGCAAAAGCAGAGCGCGCTGCAACGACAGGCAAAGCGGCTGCCAACGGGACTGCAAGTTCAGGCCCCATCGCTGCCGGGAGTGGTCCACAGCGCACGGGAACTCGGCCGACATCGGTCACCAAAAAGTAAGGTTCGGGGGCCGCTTCAAGAAATCGCCGATAGCTTCGTTTTCGGCCCCTGCCGCTTTCCTCATGGACCAACGCGTCCATTGCGGAAAGTCGGCAGAGGCACTCAGCCTCGCTCTCGTCTGATTTCTTGAGAGCAGCCTGATGAGTGCTTTTTTTTAAAAAAACAGAATCAAAAGAACTTCAGCTACATAAATATTAATTTTTAAAAATTCTAAGCACGCTCTTAAATATTCCGTCAGGGAGAGGCGCGCGAGGTGAGAGCCGACGCAGCGGACGCATTGGTCCGTGAGGAGCGCCGAATCCGATGCGCAACGAATCCATGGCGGAATATTTAAAGCGTGCGCATATTGCCGGCCCCTCCGCCATTTTTGCGACTCACAAACCTTAATCAGATGCATTCACAATCGCAGTAGGGATTTTGCACCAACTCTGTGAGGAGCCCTGAATGCAGGCTAGTCAGGATAGGATTCCGGAGACACTCCCCCTTCTCCCGCTCAAAGATATTGTCGTTTTTCCGCAGATGATACTTCCCGTGTTCATCAGTGAAGAAATTTGCATGAAGGTTGTTGAAGCTGCCCTTGCAAAAGACAGGTTTCTTTTTTTATCGGCATTCCGGGTGGAAGGAGTGAAGGACGGAGAAGACGAGCCTGAACTCGCAGCTTCGACTCAACCGCCGTTTGATATTTATGATATTGGGACCGTTGCACTTGTCATGCGCACTCGAAAGCTCCCCGATGGACGCATGAAAGTTCTGGTGCAGGGAATTTCCAAGGCGAGAGTGAAAAAACTCCGTCAGGTGGAACCTTATCCCTTTATCGAAATCAAACAGATTATCGAAACGACTCCCGATGTTGTGACCCCCGAAGCAGAAGCGCTGATGCGTACAGTAAGGGAACAACTTGAAAAAGTTGTTGCGCTCGGAAAGAGTCTTTCTCCAGACATCTTGATGTTACTTGAAGACGTTTCGGAGCCTGGAAGACTTGCAGATCTTGTGGCGAGTAATCTTGGACTTAAGGTCATTGATGCGCAGCGTGTTTTGGCTCTCACGGAGCCCCTCGCGCGCTTGCGCAAAGTTCACAGCTTTCTTTCGAGGGAGCTTGAAGTTTACAATATGCAGGTGCGTATTCAATCTCAAGCCAAGGAAGAGATCTCGCGCGCACAGCGGGAGCATTACTTGCGTGAGCAATTGAAGGCCATTCGTCATGAGCTGGGCGAACTCGACGGAAAAGAAGACATCGAGGAACTGCGCGAAAAAGTCATGAAAGCTGCCATGAGTAAAGAAGGCGAAGCGGAATGTTTGAAGCAGGTGCGCCGTTTGGAGCGCATGCACCAAGACACCTCCGAAGCCACCATCACGCGAACTTATGTTGAATGGATGGTTGATCTTCCTTGGGCAAAATCAACAGATACCGCAGTTGAAATGCATGCCTGTAAAAAAATATTAGATGAAGATCACTATGGCTTGGAAAAAGTAAAAGATCGCATTCTTGAATATATTGCGGTTCAGAAACTCAATCCTCAGGCCAAAGGTCCCATTTTGTGTTTCTCGGGGCCTCCCGGGGTGGGCAAAACAAGTCTTGGGAAAAGCATTGCGCGCTCTTTGGGTCGAAAATTCGTGCGCATCAGCTTGGGAGGCGTGCGCGACGAGGCCGAAATTCGAGGTCACCGCAGAACTTATGTGGGTGCTCAGCCGGGTCGAATTATTCAGGCCCTAAAAAATGTTTCAGCAAAAAATGCAGTGATTATGCTGGATGAAATTGATAAATTAGGCGCAGATTACAAAGGAGATCCTTCGAGTGCATTACTTGAAGTGCTAGATCCTGAACAAAATCACGCTTTTTCGGATCACTATATCGCAGTGCCATTTGATTTAAGTCAGGTTATTTTTCTTGCAAATGCAAACAGGCTCGATACCATTCCTCCTGCATTGCGAGATCGCCTGGAAATCATCGAGGTTGCGGGTTACAGCGAAGATGAAAAATTTGAGATTGCAAAAACATATCTCATTCCTAAATGCATTAAGAGTCACGGTCTTCTCTCAGATAATGTGCTGTTTCAGGACTCTACTCTAAATTATATTATCAATGGTTATACAAGAGAGTCGGGTCTGCGTAACTTAGAAAAGCAGATTGCATCTGTGACTCGAAAGTTGGCGCGCTCTGTTGCGGAAGGAATTGAGCAAGGCAAAGATAAAAAGGTTACTAAAGTAACACCCAAGCTTGTCCGCGACTTGTTGGGTGACGAACGTTACCTTGCCGACGACCACGACACACGGTTTGCGCGCATTGGGGTTTCGACGGGACTTGCATACACCCCCACGGGTGGAGAAGTTCTGGAACTTGAAGTGCACCTTTTTGCAGGAAAAGGGATCCTCACCCTGACGGGACAGATGGGTGACGTCATGAAAGAGTCCGTGCAGACGGCGCTTTCATTTCTGCGCTCCAGGGCTCGTGAATATGGAATGAATCCGGCAGTGTTTGCTGAGAATGACATCCATGTGCACATCCCAGCGGGTGCCATTCCTAAAGATGGTCCGAGTGCAGGTATTGCGCTGGCTGCGGCCTTGGCCTCGGCCTTCTTGCACGAGCCTTTGCGCCAAGATGTCGCAATGACGGGTGAGATCACTTTACATGGTAAGATTTTGCCAATTGGCGGACTTCGTGAAAAGCTTCTGGCGGCACTGCGCGTTGGAATCAAAACCGTTTGCGTGCCCGAACGAAACAAAGGGTCCATTGCTGAATTGCCCTTGAGCATCCGCAGACGAATCAATATTCGTTTCGTAAGCTCTCTCGATGATGTCTTCAGGGAATGCTTTGAAGGTGAATGGTTCAAGAATGAAACGAGGGCTAAGTTACGTGCGGATGGAGCTAGATCTTATCAGGGTCCTGTTACTCCCGTTGCTGAAGGTGTGGAAGACATCCCAGTGGCTTCGTAACAAATTTAAAAGTATTTATCCTTCTTTACTGCGTTCCTGCAGCGCTCTGAGATTTGGGGTGGCAGGGGCTCAATTTTTCGTTGGGAGCCTGGCTCAAGGCTTTCCTCTCCTGATACCAGCCTCTGAAACGCCTCTTCTGCATGGACGGCAACGGAACGAAATCAGTATTTGGACTCCCGACGCTGAGGGTAAAAGTCTAAAGCCTGTTCCCTTTGAGTTCCGAGAACTCAATGAAAGAGGGGGGCTAGTATTTAGAGATCCAACCTACATTTCTAAAGTCAGAAAACAGCTTGGCAACCTTCCAGAAAAAGAATCCAATCTGGGTGCGCTTTCTTGGTTGCATCAATACGTGTTGGATGAAAATGACTTGGGCGATTGCCTGAAGGATTGTCAGTCATGGGCAAGGCAATCTTTAGAAAAAATGTGTCGCGACAAAGCGGGTATCCTTAAAAAAGGATATGAAATGAGGGTTCAAAAAAGTCAGAAGGTCGCATTTATTGCAAATTGCCCTCCCACTCTTGCCCCAGCGCGAACCCCTTCCGCTGTTGTTGTCGATCTCAAGGCGCGCACGCTCACGTCTAAAGAAATCCGGTATGAGTTTAGTGAAAAAAATCACATGCTGTTGGAGTCTTTTTCTCTCGCCGATAAAGGAGAAGAAAAAGGCAAAGGGAAGTATATTCCCATGCTCAAAGACAGTGAGCTTCATTTGTATGCCAAGCTTAAATATTTTTTTCCCCTCCATTTTACGGGAAATGATGTGCGCTCGGAGCTGGTGGGATATACACAGGGAAGCCTTGTCAGTGCGGGTGAACTTTCATTCTTTTTGGATGTTCTCAGTTTCAAAATTCGAATGAATCTATTAAGTGAAGTTTCCATGTTTCGAGATGCCATTCATGTTCCCGTTATTTTAACTCTCCCCGTCTCTGGGTCGGTGCTGAAGCCCGGAAGCGGAGTTTTTTATGGATTTCGGTATTTAGGAAACGATTTCTGGAAAGATGTGCAAACCGATCTCCCGAGGCTCCCTAAAGAGGGAGGAGCCATTCCATTTGCAGAACAGCGCACATTTTTAATGCGGCTTGGTTCCACCGTTGTTGCCGTTGGAATTCGGATGCCAGAAGTGTTTCGAGAAATGGGATTTTCGCCCGCTTTGGCTTCACCTGAAGATTTAAAGGCAGTAGATTTTCCAAAAACAAAATCTGATTTTGGTATATTTTATGACATCACAAAACTTCAAAAAGGAACTCATAAATTTGAAATTTGGTTCTATGTTGGAAAAGTAGGGGAAGAGGAACGGCTCTTAAAAATGGCTCGCGAGGGAATTCAAATTCGAGTCAGTGAGCTTGCGTGGGCGCAGTAATCAATTGAGATTGCTTTTGTGTCCATTGAGAGTGGACTTGACTCAAATTCTCTATCGCTTTGTTTGTCGCTTCTAATGGATTTTCACTACACCATTTTCCATCACAGTATTGAGCAATATCACCCGACCAAATTGATTCGCCATTTTGATTCACAAACAGACAGACTCCTCCATGGGCCTCGACATGCCAAATCTGATTTTCATCTCGATTGATCTGTACCGAGACATTCCCTGTCTCGTTTTCGACGGAAAGAAAATTCAGTTCATCTTGCATTTCTTTTAAACACAAGAGAAGCGTGCTTTTGAGTCGGGAGACAACATCAATGTTTTCCATCATGAGCATTTTTCTCCAATTGAATTGTTTACTTTAAGATTTAAACGACACCGAGGCATTCAATGCAAGCGCTGAGCTTAAAAAATTTTGGCTGGACTGAATGTGAGCTTTATGTGAAAAAGAGATGGCGGAGCGGCACGAATGCATTCATAAATTCATGTTCTCAAGTGTCATTGACTTGACATTTAGCATTTTGGCGTTTTTTTGTAAAAAACACGACCAACCTATCGCAGTTTTCGTTGCATCCATATCTTTTATTTTCCTTTTCTGGACATGATGGTTTTGTTTTGATAATGCGAAGCAGGAATGCAAACTCTGATGCTGGAGCCCTTTTTTAAAGGGTCGTTTGCGAGCGATGTTCAAAATGTATTTTTCCGGCAGGTGAACCCGTAAATGATGAAAAAAATCGCCCTCAGTGTGATTGTCATCGATCCCTGTGCAGACGATGCCAAAACTCTGTTGCAGGAACTCGCTCGTCATGGCTTTGATGTGCAAGAAAAATCATTACAAGATTTTAGCCAATTGCGTGAAACCATTCTTGGCAAACACTGGGACATCATTTTTTCTGAACATCGTGTTGGAAACGAAACCGTAGAAGCTGCATTGAATATCATTCACGATACGAAACTCGATCTGCCTTTGTTCGTTGTTTCCCATGTGCAAGAAACTGAATTTATCGTAGATGCCATGCGGAAAGGCGCCTGTGATTTCATCTCTAAGAATTGCCTTGCAAGATTGGCTCCTGCGGTGGAACGAGAGCTCAGAGAAAAAGAAAGCCGGCGCGAAAAACGTGCCATTGAGCAAGCCCTTCGCTTAAGCGAAATGCGCTTAAAAAGCCTCTATTCAGGTAATATTGTTGGTTTTATTACTGCGAGTTATGACGGAAAAATCATCGAAGCGAATGACTTTTTTTTGAAAATGATAGGTTACAGCAGGGAAGAATTAGAGAGCGGAAAATTGCGCTGGGATGCCATCACTCCACCTGATTGGGTTGAGCAAGACGAACGACTTATAAAGCGCATGTTGGAATTGAATGAATGCGCTGTGGCCGAGAAAGAGTACTTCCACAAAGATGGTCGACGGATTCCTGTACTTGTGTTGGCTGCACATGTGCAGGGCTGTACCGACGAATTGACATGTCTTATTCTCGATCTTTCCTTACGTAAATCCATGGAACTCAAGCTCAAAGAGTCCCAAGAACATTTTCGGGAACTCACTGAAAATATTCAAGAGGTTTTTTGGAGTTTCGATCTTTTTTCACGAACGCTCCTTTTTATCAGTCCCTCATTTGAAGATCTGTGGTGTCAGAGCATCAGCGAAATCTCAAAAGATCCCAAAAGATTTTTAGAACGTGTCCATCCTGCAGACATTGACAAAGTCACACGCATGCTGCCATTCATGTTTTTAGGGAGCCCTGCTTCTGAGGAATTTCGAATTGTCAGACCTAATGGTGAAGTGCGTTGGATTTTAAGTCGAAGCTTTCCTGTTTATAACGAGGCTGGCAACATCTATAGAATTGCAGGGCTCACAGAAGATATTACGGTGCGCAAAGACTTAGAACAGTGTCTTCGCAGCGCGAAAGAAGAAGCCGATGCCGCAAGCAATGCAAAGTCGCTTTTTCTGGCTCATATGAGTCACGAGATTAGAACCCCATTGGGTGCAATGTTAGGATTCTCTGAATTATTGGCAGATCTTCCCACTTCTTCTGTGCATGAACGTGAACGAATGGTCGAAATTATTCGCAGGAATGGAGATCTTTTACAGCGAATTGTAGATGACATCCTCGATCTCTCAAAAGTTGAATCTGGGAAATTTGAGGTCGAACTCATTCCCTTTTCACTGCGCAGTTTGCTGAGTGATTTAAAGTCGTATTTTGACATCAAAGCCAATGACAAAAACATTTCCTTCGAGGTTTTCTCAGATTTTGATGCGCCTGATGTCATCGTTTCCGACCCCATGCGCGTGAGGCAGATTCTTTTTAATATCATCGGAAATGCCGTCAAATTCACAGATGAAGGCGTAGTGCGTTTGCGCGTGAACACAGCTCACAACCCCCTGACTCCACGAACAGAGCAAGGTGTTTTGAGCTTTTTTGTCGAAGATTCGGGGACAGGCATTGATTTTGAGCGTCAAGCAGAGCTTTTCCAGCCCTATCATCAGGCCGATTCTACAGTCACGCGAAGGTTTGGTGGGACGGGGCTTGGGCTCGTCCTTTCAAGAAGATTGGCAAAGTTGTTGGGTGGTGAGCTTCTTTTGGTCGAAAGTATTCCAGGAAAGGGAAGCATTTTTCAGTTTCAGTTACCTTTGCAAGTTGCGAGCATCACTTCAGTCGCTCTTGACGATCATGCAGTTCCCACAGGCTTTTCTGTTCGCACTGAATCTGAAGCGCGAGTCAATTTGAAACTTGAAAATCTCCATATTCTTATTGTCGATGATGCAGAAGACAATCGTATTCTTGCAAGCCGCATCTTAAAATTAGCGGGTGCAAAGGTCACTCTTGCGTCCTGTGGGCGTGAGGGAGTCGAAAAAGCTCAAAGTTGCGGCTGTGATATCGTTCTCATGGATATTCAAATGGGAGACATTTCAGGATACGAAGCGACACAGTTGCTTCGCGCAGGCGGATTTAAGCTCCCCATTCTTGCACTTACTGCAAACGCCATGAAAGACGAGCGAGAGAAAATTTTAGAGGCAGGTTTTGATGGGCACATTCCGAAGCCTATTCGTCGCGACGAACTTATCCGCCGTATTCAGTGCTATACGCCTTCGCACTTCATAGAAAAGAAGACATCATGTCTAATACAAGGGAGCCCTGGCCAAACTCTCCCTGTGTAAACAAGAGGGTTGGTTTCACGCCCAAAAGAACCTGATTTGTGGCGTTCATAAAGTGAAAATTTGCATTAAATGCTGCGAGTGTTTGAAAATTCGGATTTGTAATTTTAAAATATTCACTTAAGAAACGTGCGACTAAAATGGATCCCATGTAGTTAATTCCAAAATTTGCTCTGCCGTACTTTTCAAAAACGGCAACCCATTGTTCGTAACTTGCACCTTTTTGCAGTAAGAGCAGCTCGGGAATAAGTTCATGGCCAAAGGTGCGGCAATAGTAAGCCCCCCAGTTTGCTCTCACCGTATTGCACGCTGATTCTGCCCTCGCATTTGCTGCCGGGCTTCCATAGTCGGGCAGTGCTCCTGCTGGAGCCGCATTATAGGGAAGTCCAAACTTATTATCGAAATTTTTAACCATGTTTTCTGCGGCAGTCCAAAAATTGATTGCAGTGGCCTGTCTGGGGTCAGCAAGAGATTGCATTAATTCCGAAGGAAAATAGATCCAAGATTCTCCCATATACAGGCGCCCTAATTCTTGATTTGCATTGATATCTGCAAAAACCAGTGGCCCCAACATATTTTTCAAAAGTGTCAGCGTGGTGCGCGACTGATCTTCGGCATTTGAACTGTAATGGCGACGCCAAATTTGCCAATACGCAGGAACCTGAGTTGGAGAAGTTGATTGGCTTGGGGTCACAAGTCCCGATGCCCAAACGTCACCGTCGGTTTTAAGTCCAAACAATTGCCGGATGCGGCTGAATTTTTGCATAGAGAGTTTTACATTTTGCACGGGCGCCACGCCATCTTGGAGAATAAGATTGCTGTGCGTATGCATCTTTTCAAGCCCCCACGTAATAAAGGGCACACTGATACCGTATTTCTTAGCCGCTCCTTGGTAAGCGATAAATTCCATTCTTTTTCGCGTAACAGGAGAATCAAATTGCTTTGAATCGGCGTTTGCGAGATTTTCCAAAGCTTGAACTTCAAACAATGGATTTTTTGAAAGTTGTTCTGTTCCGCCAAGTGCAACGGCATTTGTAATGCGAACTTTTCCCGACAGTGCACGGTTGTAAGCTTCTATTGCTGCAGGAGTCGAAAGGTCGACTTCATATTCTGCGTCCAGTTTTTTTCCTTGGAAAATTTTGGCATCAAAAGTAACAACTTTTGAAAGGTGTTTACTAAATGCAAAGTTTTGAGTCACACCTGCTTGAAAGCCAATGGATCCCGCTGCAAGTGATTCACTGATAATTCTCACACGAACACTGTTTTTGGGCAGGCGTGTCACTGTGAATTTATGAACGCCCCCCAAAATAATTCCAGGTCTGATGGAAGCAGGGAGCGAGGGGAGGGCTTTAGAAATAAAATCAGGGGCCTGTAAAACAATTTGTGCATTCACAGGATACGAGATGACGTTTCCTTCCGGAATGCTCAATGCGCCCTCAGCTGTGAGAGGGAGGCTGAGCATTTGTGCAGCACCAAGGGGGTTTGCTGCAGCGGCCTGCGCAGTGTTGTCGAAGAGTCTTGCATAGATAATGCTTTGATTGCTTTCAAACCCTAAAGGTATTCCCGGGATGAGCGTAGGTTGAATGTTATTTTTAAAGGTGAGGGTGTCGAATCGTGCACCCCTTAATTGCCCCGATTGAGGGTCTTGAATTTTCTCAACGCCATATTTGTATTGCAGTCCCAGGGAAAGTCCTGCGGTGAGGTCGAATGAATAGGTTGGAAGCGTGACTCCTGAGGTCAGAGTCAAAACCCTTTCGTTGATGAATTTAGAAACTTGTTCCTCTCGGAGTTTCACGGCCTCCGGCTTTTCCATCTCAAACTGAGGTCCAATATTCTTTTCTTTTGCGCCTAAAGCACCACTTTTTTTCCCACTTTTGCACGATGAAAAGTGCATCGATAAGGGAACAAGTGCAAGAAACAGTGCGATTGATTTCATATTATTATATTCCTTGATTCCCATAAAGGAGTCTATTGCATCCGTTCCATTTCGGATTTTACGAACGACACTTGAAGGCAGGCCTGATTATTTTTGCCGTGTCAGAACTGAGGGCAGCATCCTTGTTTCCTGTGCGCTTCCTGACAACTCCGAATCTGCCTGCTAGATAGGGCGCTAGAAACCGGATATATGTTTGAGGACGTAATTTTGAAGGAAAAAGGGGTAAATGGGTATGTTTATGAAAGGAATTGTAACAAGTGCCGTCTTGTTACTTTGTATGCAGTCTACAACTGCGCAAGCGGTAAGCCTCGATCTGCTTGGGGTTGTGGGCTATGAGTCGCAAAAAATCAATCTCCCTTCATCCAATACTTTAACCGATCGAAGTATTCGTGAACTGTCATTGGGGGGACTCGGGGTGGGTGTGCTAGCAAACCTGCGCATTGTTCCGTTAACGGCTGGAACCGACCTTATTGGCGGGGTCAACCTTGCCTATAATACAGCCAGTGGCGATAATTCGGGGCAAAATGTGACCTTAAAGCAGGCCTTGTTTGGGCTCCACGGCGGTATTGCTGTGCAGGCTGCACCCCGCTTTGAACTGCAAACAAGCCTCGGGTATGAATTTGGTCTGAGTGGTGAGTACGAATTAAAGCCCTCCAGTGGGCTCACACTTTCTGGTGATACCAGCGATTACGGAAGAATCACGAGCGACTGGCGTGCAATGTTCAAAGTCAATCCCCGTTTTGGAGTGGGTTTTAATGTGGGTTGGTACGCTGGTTCATTCCAAACGAAAGTGAGTGAAGGCGACTATACACTTCGAGGGATGGGATTTCGGGCTGTGTTAGGCTACACATTTTAAATTCAAAGACAAATAAAGAGGAAAGGGTACGCCATCCATGAGCAAGTTCATGAAGTGGTTATTTGGAGCGCTAGGAACCGTTGTTATTTTAATTTTGGTGGCAATATCCATTCCATTCTTAATTGATTTCAACAAATTCAAGCCGCTCATTCAATCGGCTGTTGAAAAACAGGTCCATGCAAAAATAGATTTTGAGTCGGCGCGCTTGACAGTTCTGGGCGGCCTGGGCGTCCAGCTCCAGAAAGTGAAAATTGAAAACACCGACCCTGATTTTAAGGGAACAAAACTTTTTTCGGTTGATAAAGTTGTGCTTTACACCGAGTTGGTTCCACTCTTAAAAAAGAAATTGGTCGGTCGACTTGTCATTGACAAACCAGAGATCGTCATTGTCACGCATGGTTTAAAAAATAACCTCACAGCACTGGCAAAGCCTTCTGATGCACCCGCTGCTCAAACTGAAAAACCTAAGGCGGCAGACCCCGCTCAAGAAAAAGAGCTGCTCGAGCGCCTCAAAAAAGATGTGGTGATCAAAGAAGTACGCATTTCTGAAGCGAGCATCTTGCTCGAAGAGCTGATGAGCAAAGGACGCAAAGCGCCCGTTAAGGTGACAGACCTCAATCTGCGCATTCAAAATATTGGCATCGATCGTGACATTAAAACAGTTTTTTCAACAAAACTCGACGTCGAAAAAGACGGGAATAAAGTGCGCGGTCCTTTGGATTTTGAAATTATTACCAAAGTTAAACTCGCTGGAAAAGAATTAGACGTCGCCGATTTTAAAGGGGAGTTTGACCTCAATGACTTGGAACTGAATGTTCAGGGCGCTTTTGTCAAGGCTGCAAAAATACCTTTGAACCTAAAGCTTGCAGGTCAGTTTAGGCCCAATTCTCTTGTGCTTAATGAATTTAACTTTAATTTCCACACTCTCACACTTGCCGTTCTCGCCAAAATTAATGACTTCAAGCTTTTGGGGTCTGATATTAAGGTAAGTTTACGTAACAAAGAGCTTGCACGCCTTGGAGAAGTTCTCCCACAGCACAAAGCGATGCTCATGAATGGCTCGCTTGCCCTTGAAGCCAGTGTGCAAGGACCTCTGAGCACCCCCGAAAAAGTCAAAGCAAAGTTAGATCTCGATGCCGTTTTGTCAGGATCTGATTTGGAAGTTAAAGCCGCGACCAACGGCTTGCAACCCATTCAGGCTTCGCTGCTCGTGAAAAGCAATCGATTTGATCTGGGTGGGCTTCTTAAACCTTTCATGAAAAAGAACGGTGCTCCTCCTTCCGAAAGCACTGCTCCAGAAGCCGCGACAAAAAATGCCAAAGCTTCAAACGAGCCTCCTCCCATGGGGCTCAATGCACAGCAACGCAAGATGTTAGAAGGTGCCAAGGTTAACATTGACATTGGCTTTAAAGAATTTTTATTTGATAAAATTAAAGTGACAGATTTTGCATTTCAGGCAAAGCAAGAAAATTTCCTGACAACCATTCAGAAATTCGCACTCAACGTCTTTCAGATTTCAGTCAATGTTGCTGCCAATGCCAACCTGGGCCTCACACCTCCGCTCTTAAAAGCCGTCGTTGATGTGAAAAGCCCGCGCATTGATGTTGCTGCGCTACAACGAGATCTCGGTGGTGGTGAAAGCAAAGCTCCGAGCCCTGCTCCCGAAAAAGAAACGATAAATCCGCAAAGTGAAACGGCTTCTTCGAAGTCTTCATCCGGTGAAATGGGAATTCCACCTGAACTTAAAAAAATACTCCAGGGCCTAGATATTCAAGTTCAAGTTGCAGTTCCTGAAATTCTATACAATAAATTGCGTGTGGATGGCTTCGTACTCGCCATTCAGCAGCTCGGACTCGTTACACACTTGAAAAAACTGGCCCTCAAATCCATGGATATCGCACTGGATGCAAACGTCACTGCGAATCTTGCAAATTCACCTCCCTCGGTGAAGGGCGCCGTTGCAATCAAGGGTGGAAAACTCGATGTCAATCATATCTTAAAAGAGCTTGGAATCAGCACGGCTCCTGCGGATGCAGCGAAGGCAACTCCAACCCCTGGTGTGGATCCCAACGCACCTCCTGCCAAGGATCTTGAACTGACTCAAGATCAAAAGAAACTCTTGCAGGGCATTGAGTTTGCCTTTCAGGTGTCTCTTGCGCAGATTTTATATGAGAAACTCAAGATCGATAATTTTGCTCTGAAAGCTCGTCAGCAAGCCTTGAAGGCTTCCGTCGATAATTTTGGGATGAATATCTTCGGTGGTGGGCTCGCATTTTCGGGCGGTGTCGACCTGGGAGCGGCTCCCATCGGCTTTAAGGGAAATGTCGCGCTGCAAAAAATTCGGGTCGAGCAACTGATCGAATTTGTAAAACCCGAGCACAAGGGACTCTTGCAAGGAGCCGCTAATATCGACCTTGTTGTTGACGGTAAAGGAACAACGGGGCCCACGATTTCGAAAACTCTCAACGCAAAAGGGACTTTTGCCTTTTTGGATGGAGAGATTCACACCGGAAGCATTATGGGTGTTATTCAAGGCAAATTCGATGAATTTGTACAGGGCCTGTCGGTTGCTGCCATTGCAGAATCAAGTTTTCGCGAGGCCGAAAAAATACTTTCGAATCCTGCGCTCGAAAAATTTGGCATCAAAAATCAATTCGACGTGAGCAAGTATAAAGGTGAGTACGAAAAAGTAAAAACGGTTCGCCTTGGATCAAAGGGCACCGTGGATAAATCTTTGAAAGACACCAAAGGTGGACTCGAAATTAAAGAAGGCCGTATCTTTATTACAAGTCGAAGAATGACGCCCCAAGGAGAACTCAATTTAAATTCTTCCGTTGGGCTCGATATGTCGCTTAAAGGCGGCGGAACTTTCAATGCCTCACCACAATCGAAGCAAAGCATGGCTGCCCAGAGCAAGCATTCAAATTTGCTCTACGATGAAAAAGGAAATCTCGATCTCAAGTTGTTGCTCGGAGGATCTGTAAAAGAACCGGGCGTGAATGTGGACTTTAGCGGTATTAAAGAGCGCTTTACCCGCAACGCAAAAGCGTCTGTGGATAAGGAAGTGAAGGGCGGGGCTCAGTCTTTGGCCGATAAAGCTTTAAAGGGCAAAGCCGATGCAGCACTTGCAGAACTGCGCAAGAAAGAGGCTGAAGCCAAAGCAAAAGTCCAAGGGGAACTGAAAAAACAAGAATCCGAAGCGCGTGCCAAGCTCGACGCTGAAAAGCAAAAGATTGAAGCAGAAAAGAAGAAGCAAGAGTCTGCTGCAAAGGAAAAAGCGAAAGGCGAAGCTACAAAAGTCATCAATAAGGACAAGCTTAAAGGTCTGTTTGGGAAATAACCTGCCGCTCCAAAAATCCCACCGAGGTCGTGCTCGCCCGACTTTCAGATAGCCTCACAGTTTCCGGCCACCCACCGCGTTTCTTCAGGAGGACGGGGATTGGAGGTGCTCTTGTTGGAGGGTGCCACTCGGATTCGGGACCTGTCTGCATCGTATTCAAGATAAAAGCGCGAAGTGTCACTCGATAAAGCAAACTGCGTGGGCGAAATCTTTCGCTTCGTTAAATTTGAGACCTGGCTTCCGTAGATGGCCACCAGCGGAAGGTTGGAGCTGACACGCTCGATGTAGATGGTGACATCGCTTCGTTCGGTGCCAGGAAGAAATGCAATCTTGCAAAAAAGGCTGTCGGCAACTCCAAGAGCGGTCCGAGGCAAAATCAAGATGCAAGCGAAAAAGAAACCCGCAGACAAACGACAGAAGGATGAGGGAAGCATGACTGACCTTAATTTGTTTACTTATTCGAGGGATGCAGGCCGGATGTTGGACAAGCGGCCATATAAGGCGTTTTTCATGAAATGCCTCATCTTGCAAGATAAATTTTGACGCCCAAGTTTGGACAGAGCAGAATGAGGGGGACTTGCAGGGCGAAGCAGGACAATTATCGTAACAAGTTGGTTGTGCCTTCGTTTTGAGCAGACTCAGAGTGAGGCTGCTCTTTTTTTTAGCAATGAAGAGATCAAGTCAATTCCAGCAGAACTCAGAACTATTTTTGCAAATAGTTGAACATCAAAAAAAACTCCTTCGTGATTGAGGAGTTCTCTGATTGCTCTTCCAAAAAGCACCGAGACGCTATTGACAGTGTTTTCATCCGTGCGCTACCACTATATATGACAGACAACACGATGACTCCGAACAGATGTAGGGTCCCCGTCCTCAGGCAAACGCTAGGGGCACCCTCAAATCAGTTTCTGAATGGGGCTGGATTTTTTTTGTCTTTTTTTCGAGAGAATGTCTCGTATTCTCAAGTTCAAGGAGCCTTATTTATGAGTTTTATTCCATTTCACCCCAAAGTTAACTTTGCAGAGCTTGATCTTACGGGCGTTGATTTTTCGGCAAAACTTGAAAATATCGTCCTTGATATTCGCCCCAAAATTGAAATGGGCAGAGAATATTCCTACCTTGCATCCTCGGTCCTCTTCGAAATTTTGCGTCTCGAAACGCTCCAAACCTTGCGGGGAGGAGAAGCTTCGCCTTCTGCACTTCCTGAGTCGCAAAAAGAAAGAGGTTCTTTGCGCGAGTTTGTTGAGTTTGGTGTAGAAAGAGGAGCACTTTCAACACGTTTGCGCGAACTCGACCTCGACTTCTTAGATAAAGAACTCCGTCCAGAACGAAATTACTTATTCGATTACCTTGGTGCACATACACTTTACGATCGTTATTTGCTTCATAAAGAAGGAAAAAGGTACGAAGGCATTCAGCACTTTTGGATGCGGGTCGCCATGGGCATTGCCCTTGCCGAAAAAGATCCTCAGCTTGCCACTCAAAAGGCAGCAGAGTTCTACCACTGCATTTCTCAGATGCTTTATGTGCCCAGCACACCTACACTTTTTAATTCCGGAACTCAGCGTCCACAGATGTCCAGCTGTTTCTTAACAACCACACAAGACGATCTGAAGGATATTTACAGACAGTATGCCGACAACGCCATGCTCTCGAAGTATGCGGGTGGTTTGGGCAACGACTGGACCAACATCCGGGCCAGTGGCTCCTGGATCAAGGGAACCAATGGCAGGTCCCAAGGGGTGATTCCCTTCTTAAAGGTGCAAGATTCTTCCACCATCGCGGTGAATCAGGGCGGTAAACGAAAGGGCGCCGTTTGTGCGTACCTTGAAACCTGGCACCTCGACATCGAAGACTTTTTAGAACTCCGTAAAAATACCGGCGACGAACGCCGCCGTACCCATGACATGAACACGGCCAATTGGGTTCCCGATCTGTTTCTTGAGCGCGTTGAGCAAAATGCCGATTGGACGCTCTTTTGCCCCTCAGAGGCTCCTGACTTGCACAAGTCGTTTGGCGCAGACTTTCGCGCCCGTTACGAAGGCTACGAGCAAAAGGCACAGCGAGGCGAGCTGAAGAATTTCCGCAAGCTTCCTGCACTCCAGCTTTGGCGTAAAATGCTGAGCATGCTTTTTGAAACCGGACATCCCTGGATCACCTTTAAAGATCCTTGCAACACACGCAGCCCTCAAAAGCATGCAGGCGTTGTGCACAGCAGCAACCTCTGTACAGAAATTACGTTGAATACCAGTGAAGACGAAACTGCGGTGTGTAACATCGGTTCGGTGAATTTAAAGAGCATCTTTGCAACCGAAAATCCGGCAGAAACTCTGAAAAATACCGTTAAAACGGCCATGAGAATGCTCGATAACGTTATTAGTGAAAACTATTATCCCATTCAATCTGCTGAAAATGCGAACACACGCCACCGTCCCGTGGGATTGGGAATGATGGGTTTTCAAGATGTTCTTTACAAGAAGCGCATTGCCTACACCGCCCCCGAAGCCATCTTTGTTTCTGCTAAAATCATGGAGCACATCAGCTTTCATGCGTTTTCGGCTTCCCAAGAATTGGCCATGGAAAGAGGTTCCTACAGCACTTTTGCAGGATCCGATTGGTCGAAGGGCAAAGTTCCACTCGACACCCTTGAAGAACTTGGAAAACACGTCCGCATTCCAGAAGTTCCTTCGACGACTTCCATGGGAAGTGCAGGGGGCATTAGGCCCATCGAAGAAACTTTGGCGAACGAAGGCTTTGCTTCAACCCTTGATTGGAACCATTTGCGTCTGAAAGTAAAGCAAGGCATGCGTAACAGCCTGTGTCTTGCCATTGCACCAACGGCAACGATTTCTAATATTGCAGGTTGTACTCAGTCGATTGAGCCCACGTACAAGAATCTTTATGTGAAGAGTAATATGGGCGGCGACTACACCGTTATTAACGAATATCTTGTTGATGATTTAAAGGCGCGCGGCCTCTGGGATTTAAATATGGCGAGGGCTTTGAAAAGAGCCGATGGTGATGTTTCGCTCATTGAAGAGATTCCGCAAGAGCTCAAGTCACTCTACATTACGGCCTTTGATATTGAAGCAGAGCAATTGATTCGTTGCGCTGCAGTCAGACAAATGTACATCGACCAAGCGCAAAGTTTGAATTTGTATCTTGCTCAACCGAGCGGACGCAGACTCGACGAAATGTATCGTTACGCTTGGCGCAGCGGCCTTAAAACGACATATTATCTGCGTACTCGCGCTGCAACTCAGGTTGAAAAGTCGAGTATGAAGGCAAAATCCCAGGAAGTGGCGGAAGAGCCTAAGATGTGCTCGATTGAAAATCCGGACTGCGAAGCTTGTCAATAATGATTTATTTTTTCGGAATTTTCTTTTCTATGAAAGAGGGTCTGTGATGCTTATTAATTCCTCCAATACTCAGCTTATGCCTTTCGAGTATCCCTGGGCGTGGGACGAATTTAAAAACCTTTGCAAAAATCACTGGCTGCCACAAGAAATTTCGATGGCACAAGATATTTTGCAGTGGAAAACCCCCGGCGTTCTCACGAATGACGAAAAATTTCTCATTAAAAAAATTCTCTCCTTCTTTGCCAATACCGACATTTTGGTGGGCGACAACATTGTCATGTCCATCTATCGTCATATTTCGAACCCCGAATGCCGTCAGTATTTATGCGGACAGGCATTTCAAGAAAGCATTCACACGTGGTCTTACTCCCACATCGTGGAATCTCTTTCTGTTGATCAACAAGAAATTTTTGGCGAATTTAAACGCGTCGGAACTGTAAAAGATAAACACGATTTTCAAGCGCAGTTTTTGGATGGCATCATGCATCCCGCCTTTACCACCAAAACGAAGGCAAACCGCGAACTGTTTTTAAAGAACCTGTGTGCTTATTATTTGGGAATGGAAGGAATGCAGTTTTACAGCGCATTTGTTCTTATTCTCAATTTTAAACGCCGTAACCTTATGGTCGGAACTGCAGAACAGCTCGAATATATCGTGCGCGATGAATCGCTGCATTGCCGTTTTGGTACCAAACTCATCAACCAGTTTGTCATCGAAAACTCCGACATCTGGACTCCCGCATTCCGTGAAGAAATTCGCCAGAATATTCACCACGTCGTGGAACTCGAAGACGCCTTTGTTTCCGACTGCCTGCCACGCGATGTCTTGGGCCTCACACGGAGTCAGTTCTCAAACTACATCCGCTACATCGCCGATCGCCGCCTCGAAAGCGTGGGTCTCGATCCTCTTTACGGAGTTGAAGACACCCCGTTCCCCTGGATGAACGAAATCATGGATCTCCCCAAAGAAAAGAATTTCTTTGAATCGAGAGTAACTGAATATCAGGCGGCAATTGGGTTGGATTGGAATTGAGTTAAGGTTGTTAAAAGGCACATCTGATAAGGATGATGTCGGCATAAATTGAGAATGAAGAAAGGCACCTATGAGAGTTCATGGGTGCTTTTTTATTTATGCATCCTTGTGGAATTGCGAATTCATTGCCTGCCGCTTTGAAATTCTACTTTGTTACTTCTAACTGTCATTTCAAAATGGACGTACTTGTCGTAAAATAAAATGAGAATTGTTCTGGTATCAGCACTTCGGGACAAAATAGCTGTTAATTCTCAATAGAAAGGTAACAAAGTGGTTGCAATTGTGCTGTCCAAGGAGGAAGAGGAATTACGCCAGAAAGTAAGGGCCGTTTTAGACGAATTGTGGCTCGATTGTAAGAACTTTAATCGACGTGAACATGAAGAGGTGATGAAAGATCATCAACATCTAGGTAAGTTGTGTCACGAACTTCATTCAAAACTTACTCAAAAGGGTTTTGAACCAAGACACCATAAGTACATGCTAGAAAATCGCGGCGTTTTGCCAAACGATCCTGATTTTTACGCGCATATCCATCCAGCCGAAGATCTGTTGAAATTCATACAAAACCCTGGTGCAAATGATGATAAACCTGACCTTACACTCGACAGTGCATTCGAGTTTTCAGTATATACAAATCGATGGGGTCACTACGACACGTATACAATGAAGAGGATTCGAAAGGGATGGGATTTCTCATGGCTCACTTGCGTTGGCGAATGCAAGAAAGACGGTCGTCCACTTTTGTATAAAGCTCTGAAGCAAGACAGCGTAAGCTACCCAAGGGATTTACATTATTATATTGAACGTATTTGGGAGATGGGTGCAGAAGGCTCGACTTTTGAAGAAATGCAAAAAGAGTTTAACTCTCTTAGCAAATGGATTTCGACTTGCGAACGAGCCTCTCCTGACGCCGACAGAAAATCTGACGATAAATTTTTCGACGTAAAAGATGATCTTCCAAAGTTCCAGGCAAAGGAGGGATCTATAACAATATTGGACGTTTTGGGCTGGAAAGGAATTTGGAACCGCGATGCTAGGGCAATTATTAAGTTGCAAGAGCTTGTTAAAATTTTGCTCCATTTTTCGCAAGGCGAAGCCATCGAGACGACGAAGCGGCTCTGTGATCAGCAACAAGTAAATAGTGTTCGTGGCCTTGAAACTAAAATCCTCATTATTTCTGATACCATCGTTATCACTACATATGGTGAATCGATCCCCTCACTTATACTCCACGGTGAAATAGGCAAGTTTGCCATATGTGAATCTCTCTCTAAAGGCATTCCATTGAGAGGTGCTACTTGTTACGGAAAATTCCAAGTTGCTGCTGAAGCTAGCGTATTTGTTGGTCCGGCTGTTGACGAAGCAGCGGAGTGGCATGAACATTTAGATTGGTCTGGAATGATTCAGACGCCTTCAGCAATGCTTGTTAATAATTCAATGCTGCATGGGAATGATTCCCCATGGGAAATGTACGAGAAAGCACCAACTAAAGCGACAAAGCTTAATAGAACAATGGCAGTTTCTTGGCCTCACCTTTGGATGAAACGATTTGGCAGCCGAGATGAAGCAATTCAGCAGTTGAAAAAGACACTCCTCAATTGGGGGCCAATCGGCCCATCCATTGCGCCAAAAGCATTAAACACGCTGGACTTCTTTGAATACATTACGCGCGAGCGCTGATAATGTAACATACATGATGAGTGAAAAATTCCTCAAAAGTATGCGCCTTGCCTAGATAATCTTTTTTTTGTGCTGCCGTAATTTAAGATAATTAAAATAAATTGAACAGAAAATATTAAATTATGCTGACTTTTGTACTTGCTTTCATATGTCTGTGGAGTTATTATTGAAAAATGTTTCTGTTTCCTATCGTTATGTGGATTAGAGAAAATCATTTTAGGAGGATAAATGAATACGATGTTGTTTATTCAAGCACTACAAAATAAGAAGATTATTCGTAAGCGCCTCAGCAAAGACACATTGTAGTTATTTTTGCTGCGGCTTAAGACAATCTTTGCAGTTCCATGGCAAGAATGGCGTAAGATCGACTTTTGACTTTTGGCTGGCATAAATACCAGGAAGTTCAGAAAAAATCTTTTTGAGATAGGCTCTGACGGAAAGACCGTTTGCCTTGGCAGTCGCGATGACTGTGTAAAGAATGGCACTTGCGTCTGCGCCTTTGGTTGTGTCGGCAAACAACCAGTTTTTGCGACCGATGGCGAATGGGCGGACATGATTTTCAATGCGATTGTTGGACAAGCTCGCCGCACCATGATCTAAAAACCGAATGAGATAGGGCCATTCGTTATGCAAGTATATCAAAGCGTCGCCGAGACTGTTTTTCATCGGCATTCGGATTCGAGCATCGTCAAGCATTGTTTTTATTTGATCGATAATGGGTTTTGAATGCTCTTTTCTGTATATCACCAAACGATCTTCAGATTTTTCAAAAATTCCGGACTTAAATTCAGCCTCATTTTTAAAGAGTTTTTGAATAAGATCCAAGAACTTTATCGACAGAGTTTTATATTTATTTGCGC
>JBIIEI010000196.1:0-3103 GCA_044237915.1 Silvanigrellaceae bacterium
TCATTTAGGCAATTCGATAATGTGGCCGCATTTTAGGTACCAAATCTGTTACTGAAAAATATTTCGGATTTAGACGTTTTTCGGCAGACCACACTCAAACCCGATCCGCAAAATTTTAAGAGTCATGAAAAAGAAGGTCTTGAGAACGCACATCGTTATGTAAAAGCTCGAAATTCATTAAATGAAATTCTTGCTACCGCTGAGCTGTACAAAAAATTCAGTGCGGAAAGTGAAAGTTACTTTCGGGAAGAAGGTACGTGGCTAAATACCGCAAATGCACTTTTAAATTAAGGGCCCGGATATGAAAAAGAATAGTTTTGTCTTTGTCAGTTACGTTTGTTTCCTTGTCGCGTGTTTTGGTAACGGAAAGTTAATTGCCGAGACTCTTCCTTCGGATGATGAATCTGCTCAAATAGAATCCTTTGTTTTCGTAGCAATTTCTGTTTTGAACGAATACAAAAAAGTCACTGCTAACTACTTGTCAGACAATGACAGTGTGTCGAGTATTCCCCGGAATGCGCGGAGCCTGCAAGAACGACATTTGGAGTGGATGAGAACTTTTGAGAAACAAGCAAAAGAATTCGTTCCAGAATTTAATGAAATTAGCAGTCTGGAAACATTTCGCACCGCTTTTTCAAAAGTTGAAGCCTTCGAGGCAAAAATCCCCAAGGAAGCATCGCTCTGGCGAACCGAATTGGAGTTTGCAGATGATCTGAGGAGCGTTCAATTCTCGCTTCTCGCTGTGAACCAGCGCATCAGAGATTTGCTTGCAAGCAAGAGCATTGTCGCTGCTATTCAGCATGTTGGTCCGGAAGCTGCGCGCATCAAGAGCGAACTGTCAAACGCTTCAAGAAGCCTCGTGGGGTATGTTGACGAACTGAATATGACGCGAAAAATTATTCTCGCCGATCAGGCAAAACGCTACTATTTGAAGACATCGGTGCCTGCCACATGGAAAAGAAATATTGAAAAGGCCTTGATAAAGTCAAATCAGGTGGAAGCAGAGTCCATTATTCAATCGGTTAAAATTGCGCTTCAGGGGCCAGAATTTTACGCGAAGATTAATAACCGTCATTCCTATTTGCAGAACCTGTATAGTTCATATTTGAATTCGTATTTCTCGCCGCTTCTTGCGTTAAAGACCGCCTTGAAATTAAACACTGTACTTTTAAAATCTACAATAACCGTATCTCAAACAGAACTTGAAACGACATTGAGGGAAAGTCTCAATACTCAACTTGAGAGAGACAGAGATCTTTCGATTTCGCTCATCAAAGGAGCGACGGAAGCGAGCACGAGAAATATGGATTATCCAAAACAGCGGGAAAAATATGTCGCCCAATACCTGACCCAGGTGACAACAAAAGAGTGCCTTTCACTGGGAAGTGAAATTATCAATGATGGCCCTCAGATGAGTCTCAGTTCCGAAAGAAAATATGTTTCTTTCATGAAGAATTGTAAGGGAAAAAGATGAATAAAATGCAATTAAAAAGAGTGTTGGCTGCGTTTTTTGTATTCCTCTATTTGATGGTCAGTGTGGGGTGCCATCAAATTCCCGTGCTGAGAAATCCGAGCCAGAACGTCTTGAGCAAAAGGCCTCTTGCTTTATTGCATTTTGCACGAGCTGAAGATGATGGCACGACGGATCGAGACAGTGAGAGTGGAAGTTCCGACGGTTCGGAATCAGGAGAGAGCGACTCAGGCAACGAAGGTGAAGATACTTCCGAAGAAGACGCTGGCATCGATGAAGATGATACTTCGCCTGAAGAGGAAGATGTCGAGGAAGACAATGCTGATCAAGCTGCGAAGTCCGGTGCAGCAAATCCCGATGCAAAAGTAGGGAAAGATGGAAAATGTACCGCACATCGGTGGGATTTTCCGTTTGAGCCATTTTCAAAATCACACCCTTTTCCAAGTCTTCAGCAACTGATTCGTATGGCGCTGAGATCAGGGGAAATGCTCTGCGGTGTGCAAACAGCCTTAGCCTGCCCGAAGGCAGAGGGATTTGAGAAAGTAATAAACCACTCGGATGGTGATAAGGAAGTAGGTTGTGTTTCGGTAAGTAGCGAAGAAAAAGACAAAAGCGGTAATGTTGTGAGCAAGGCTGGAATAGCCACTTTCAATCAGGAGGGTTCCAATCTTGTTATCGATAGCGCACCTTTTTCAAATGAAGTCAAAGAGGCTTTAAAAAAAGCCGTGGCTGAGAAAAGAATTGTCGTAACAGCTGAAGTTGAAAAAAAGCCAGGTGATAAAGACTGGCAGCCGAAAAAAGACTCATTTAAATTTAGCCCAGTTGATCCCGAGGGTAAAAATCCAGGCCCTTCCACCCGTGTTGATTTGCCCAAAAACCACACCTCAGAAGGTGGAAGCAGCAATGAGTCTGCTCCCAATGCTCCGTCCCTTGAGTATAACGTAGGACCAGAGAATCCTTTAAGGACGGGTAAGCCCGCAACTGAAGTCGGACAAGGCCAAGCCAGTGGAACAGGAAATGGCTCGGGGAATAGTGGTGAACAAAAAGGCGAAAGTATTCTTCCAAAGGCTGGAAATAGTCATTCTCCTCAACGTCGAGCTGACGATCCGCGTCCGATGGGAGTGCCTCAAAAGTTGGAACACCAGGAACGCCCCGGACTTTCAAAGGCTGAGCGCCTACGTAACAGTGTAGGACGCGCTCAATCCGCCCTAGGTGCTTTTTCGAATGATTTACTGAGTGCCAATGCTCATGTGAACACTGGGAAAGAGAGACTCAAAGAAAAAAATAACTCCACAGTGAGTCAGCATAATTCTATTGTAGCGAGCCTATTCGACGCCGTTTTTCAGTTTAAAGCAGACGTAAAATTGCCAACCGGATTGGTGAGTGCTGGTGCAGTTGCACTTGTTGCGGCATCAAATAAAAATGCATTGCTTGCGGCGCAAGGTGCGATCCTTGTTTTTGGTGCAGCCACGATTGCAAAACTTGGGGCTATCGCAGCAGACGCTGGCATGGAATCTGGTATCCTCGATGCCATCGAACATCAGTGGGAAGATTTGAAAAAGAATCTAACTCATTTGATGAATCAGACAGACGACCCTGAGATTAAAAAGAAGGCTGAAGAAGCCATTCAAG
>JBIIEI010000121.1:0-11329 GCA_044237915.1 Silvanigrellaceae bacterium
CGTGAAGATAGGCGAAAGAAGCGCACTATCCAAGAATCACAAAATGTTATGACTCAACAGAGGATGGCATGAAGCAAGGGAGGGTGAAAAAAAGTACAATCCTCCATTTCCATCTGAACCAAAACACATTCTGTCGTAACAGCGTATCCGTAATGGGAGTGATTTGAAAGGGCATATTGTAGCGCACAAATTTTGCAACCTGAGTTACAGGATATACAAGTTCATTCACGTAACTATAAAAAGGTGCAAAAACGATGTGTCTTTTATAGAGCTTAGGAGCCATTAACACTGCGTAAGTCGCTAGAGGTCCTCCCAAAGAAAGCCCACCGACGATACGCTCTCCTTGAGTTTTTTCCATAACCTTGTTCAGTCTTTCGGCAAAATGCGCGTATTTAATGCTCTCAGTTGCAAGAGGTAAGTCTTCGTAATTGTCTTCGGGAACAATTTGATTTAATTGTTTATCAAATCTTGCTTTGCTCTTATCAACATTGCCGTTTTTATCAAGCATGCGTTTAAGGTTAAACGATCTGCGCCCATGCCCAGGATTTAGCGGAAGCAAAACCTCATAACCTTCTTTGTTTAAGAGTTCTGCCCACTCAAAAAATTGCTGAGGACACGCTGTATAGCCGTGAAAAAGGAGGACAATGCCCTTGGGTTTGATGCCCGGTCCCGGAGACATGCGTTTAGGTTTACATTCTTCTTGCAAGCCAGACTCAAGGACTCCTTTTTCAGCTTTAAGCTCAGAAATGTAGCTTTCCCACTCGGCCTTTGCAGCCGGAGGAAAAACTTCATTCGTATCTTGCTCCGAAGACATGACTTTTCCCGTACGGGCCGCTTTGATACAAGAAGTGGATGACAAAACAATTAAAAAAAGGAAGCAAATTCCAAAAGAAAACGGAAAAGCCATAGTGCCTCCTTTTTTAGGAATAGAGTAAAGAACGTATCGTATTTTTATAAAATGAAGTGATAATTTTTATTTCAATTGAGATTTCTTTTTTTAAAAATTTATATATTTTAATCAATTATTGTCATGCTCACCCCCCCCCTTGTCAAAAATCCATCGAAGGGATGCTATGCCAAAACTTCCAATTAAAGATTTACAACGCGAATCCGTTTTAGTTGCTCTTCAAACACATGAAAGTGAACAAAAAAGATGGTCGACCGTTCTCAAAGCCGACCTTCTTATGCTCTTAGCAGCACTCATCTGGGGAACCACTTTTGTTCCTCAACGGCTCAGCATGAATCATTTAGGCCCCCTCACTTTCAACGCTTTTCGCTTTATTTTGGGCGGACTTTTCCTGCTTGCACTTCGTGCAGTTTACCCAGCACTCAGTAAGCAAATGACGCAATCCGTGGTGTGGGGGCCCTCGCGCGCGTGGGCTGCCGGTGCATTGGCCGGGGTTGTCTTATTTATTGCGGCAACCTTGCAGCAGATTGCAATTGTTACGACAGAGGTTGGAAAAACGGGGTTTCTCACAAGTTTGTACGTCATCTTTGTGCCAATGCTCGCCCTGTTTGTGGGCACCATTCCAGGTTGGGGAAGTTGGCTAGGTTCTCTCCTCGCCCTCAGCGGTGTGTTCTTCCTTTCGGGGCCCCTCACAGCCATTACCTTATTTTCAGGTGACGGGCTTCTCATCATGAGCGCTCTGGTCTGGGCCTTGCATGTCCACTGCCTTGGCTATTTCTCGCGCAGGGTGGATGGACTTATTCTTGCGATTTCTCAGGCACTTGTTAGCGGGGCCCTTAGTTTAGTTTGCGCGCTCATTTTTGAGGGTTTCAGTTGGAGCGGAGTGCAAAAAACCTATCTTGCTATTTTATATGGTGCAATTATGTCTGTGGGAGTCGCTTTTAGCCTTCAAGTTGTTGCGCAAAAGCATGCGCCCGCAACACACGCTGCCATCATTTTCAGTTTTGAGGCCGTATTTGCTGCCGTTGCAGGGTGGTTGCTCTTAGGAGAAACCCTTTCTGCTGAGGCATTGCTCGGATGCAGTTTGCTTTTTGCTGGACTTATTGTGGCCCAAGTCAAACCGTGATTGTGTTTTTGAAAATCAAACCTTGACCTCCAGCACTGCCAGAGGCACTTTGAGAATGTGTCTTTTTACAGGCCGATCGGTTGGAGTTGAAAATGAAATCCACTTTTGTATCCTTGTTTTCTTTAGGTCACGGACTCCTTTCCCTCGTCTCTTACGGCTCCCTTCTGAGCAGCACGAACGGTCAAGCGCTCGCTTCCGAAAGTCCTGCAAAAGAACACGCCTTCGACAAATGGTTCTCAGGCTCACCAGAGCAAGCCTTTGCCACTGCAAAAGCAACAAAAAAACCTGTGTTTCTTTATTGGGGTGCCGTTTGGTGCCCTCCTTGCCATGAAATTAAGCAGCAGGTTTTTACGAAACAACGTTTCTTGGAACTTATGGAAAATGTTGTGCCTGTTTACTTAGACGGCGATACGGAACGTGCACAAATCTGGGGAGAGAAACTCAAGGTGTCTGGTTATCCCACCTTGCTCCTCCTCGATTCCGATGGAAAAGAAATTTACCGCTTTACAGAAAGCGTCAACATACAAGAATTCGAAGCTGCTTTTCTGGGAACCATCACACACGCAAAACCCTTTGCAACTCTGGTGAACAAACTTCAAAAGGAGGGTGGCCCCCGCGAAGAGTGGAAGGTTGCGGCCTATGCAAACTGGTCAGATCCTTCCATTGAATTGGGCCTGCCCGATGAAAAAGCACTCGCGCTCAAAAAAGATCTTGCAGATAAAGTACCAGCCGAGTTTACTTCAGAAAAGGCTCTCCTTTCTGCTTCCTTGCTCGAAGGTGCAGCGGCTTTCGGTCCGAAAGACGCAAAAGTTGAAATTCAGGTCCTGCAAAAACAAATCCGCGATCAGAAAAAGAACTATCTCGAAGCCATCTTTCTTTCCCAAGAAACTGCTGTGGCAGCTCGAAGAGTTCTCATTTATTCGGCTGGGGATGTCGTGAAGTTTCTCGCGCCCAAATCCGGAAGTACCGAACGTTCCGAACTGTCTGCCCAGTGGATTCAGGCTGCAGACAAAATTCGTAACGCTCCCGAAATCTCGATAGATACCCGTCTGTGGAGCATCTATCCCGAAATCACGCTTTCAAAACTCAAGACCTCCGTCGATAAATCAGCATCCCCACAAAAGGCACAGGAATTTCCTGCAGAACTTGTGACGCGCGTAAAATCTGCAGTTCTATTGGCAGATCGTGAGGCAACTTCTAAATATCTAAGACACGCAGTTATTTCAGGAGCCGCAGATCTTCTTGCTCAAGTCAAAGATTTCGAAGGCGCGAGAGCACTTCTTCTTAAAGAATTGAGCCAAACGGATACCCCTTGGTACTATCATTCTTCACTCGCAGCCGTGGAAGAAGACGCTGGAAATTATGCAGAGTCTTTGAAATGGGCAGACGCTTCGGTGGTTTCAGCCAAAGGCAATTCAACCCGCCTTCAATGGATGGCTTCAGATGCTTCGCACTTTGTAAAGGTGGCTCAAAAACTCAAATGGCGAAACATTGAAAAAGATCTCGCCAAGCGGATCGATCAATATTACTCGCTTGCACTCACGCTTCCCGACGGATTTACAGGTCGAAATGCCGGACGCCAAAAGAAACTTGCTTCCACAATTGCAAAATTTAATTCACATCCCGCAGTAAAGGGGGTCATTGTCAAACATCAGAGCATTTGCCCTTCCTTGACATCTGAAGTCAAAGAAAATTGTACCAAGCACTTTGCCGAAATGCTGAAACCCATTGCAGCAAAATAAAGGCTTTTACTTACCTGAAAGTGGGTTGCATAATTTGTATTACCTAACGAAGGTCGTACTAGCTACCTCTCACATGACATCTGCCGTTCAATCTCAATGTTTTTCTATGGTTTCCAGCATCATTAGGATCGTCGAAAGTATGAATAATGGAAAAGTAATCTCCACCTCGGAACTGCTCTGGAAGTTCGACTTCGATTTCGAAGTCCGAAGAATGAGCTGACCACTTACCTCGATAACCAGTATGATTCAAAGTCACTTGAATATCATTACGCCCCTCTCTTTTTATAATAATCTGAGGAAGACTAAAATAAGGCCAGGGTATGGAATATAGATTCCTATCTTCGCTTACGACAATAAGCTTGCCTTGGATTTCATAATTCATGGCACTAAAACCACTATAACCATTATTTGCATTACAATTTAACATTGGGTCGGCAAATGCAGGAAGACTCACTGCTAAGCAACTTATAGAAATTATAGATTTCTTAAATTTCATGTAAACTCCTGATTTAAAGTTGAGTAATAGGCTTATAAATCACACGATTGCGAATATTATTCCTGAATAACTCTATTTTTTTTGTATTTCAAACTGTGATTGTGATCAAGCGCTATATTTACAAAGATGTGATTAGAGGACAAAGGTCACATAGAAGTTAATTTTTCCAGATACTTTGCCGAAGTAATAACATCCATTGCAGCAAAATGAGACTGTAACCTTATCTAAATGTGGATTGCATAAATTTTCTAATTTCGCGCATATTCAATCGTTTTTCGGGTACTGTTGCAATCTGTGAGTCCGAATTTTCTGCATTTGCCAAGGCATATACTTCTATCGATTGCTCGCGTTTTTCATAGGAAAGCTCTTGCGGGAGCTTACTTCCCTGCAACCGTCCCGAGGTATCCTTCTCCTTCATTAAAAACTCGATCATCAACGGCGGTTTTAATGAAGGCACCGTATTTTCTGTGAGAAAACGTACTGTCAAAGGCGCACTGTAGCTTGTTCCATCGTCGATTCGTAGAAAGTTACTAGGCGCAGCAACGACAACTTTTTCTCCGAGCGTATAAATATCAACGCAAGTTCCGCTGTTTGAAAAAGTGCTTGTCCCACCAGAAATGCCAGCACTTCCCACCACAATTCGATTGTTGGGATGATCTGAGCAATCCAGGGAATCTTCAACTCCTTTGAGATAAGCGCCTTCATTTCCAGCTGCCTGAATCCAAAGGGGGTCAGCGTCTTTGTAGAAACCCTTTTTCCTACGGAAAACTTCGCGTTCGCGCTCTAACAGTGCAAACGTTTTGTACTGTTCTTTTAACTTAAGTTTCCCGCATTTTAGTTTTTCGTAAATGGTTTCAAGCAACGGCCTCACTTCTCTTCCCGCACTATAATTCACCAGAGTTACAGAGTGTTTTTTCATAATGTTACGAAGATTGACTTCGTAAACCGAGAGTGGAGCCTCGATAAATGCTTTGCGAACTTCTTCATCTTGATGCGCTGTGACCCACTGATCGACATTGGCTTGGGTGGGACAACGTTTGTTACTTAAATCATCCATGGCATTAGACTCTACAAAATACTGATCCTGCAAAAAAACAAGCGACGTTTTCGGGTTTTGGTAGGCTACAAGTCCAGCAGTTGCAGTCCCGTGATAAAGATATTTTCCTTTTTCACCACTTAAGATTTCTTTGATTTTATCAAATTCTAGGAATTTCTTTGTCAGTGTTTTCTTGCGTACTGCCTCGTTCCAGGAATCTCTCTTCGAACTCATTTCTTCAAATCGAGGGCTACTGCGAAAGGTAACGCCTCGTTCGATTCGACATCCCGTATCTTTTTCACGATACACTGCCAACAAAGCAGCTTTCAGCGCTTTGTCTGAAGTCTCAAAGCCCGTCAATTCAGCTCCCACAGGCTTTTGCTCAACACATCGCACTTGATAGGTTGCCGCTAACTTATCTTTAAAAACCTCGTGTTCGACGTCAAATCCAGAATCAAGGACCAACACAGTGTGTTTTGAAAATGCAGTGGCAGGAACAAGATGACCCAGGCCCAAATCGGTGTCGAGTTCATCAACTCTCGCTTCATGAGAGAGGGAAGAATTGCGATTTCCGCGCATTTTTTCTACCTGAGCATCGTTGCAGGCCCACAACAGTAACGCACCAATTAAGAAACAGCAAAACTTTCCAGCCGAGCCCATGATAAGGGTTCCCCGTGTTTCAATCACTGGCTTCTTATCGGAATGTCGGGATGTAAAACTGAAGTGATTGCACAAAAGGCTTGAAATTTTGGTGGAGTGGGACAATGCAAATGGAGGGAAGGCCGCTTAGGAAAGCGATTCCGTTACTTTTATCTGCAGATTCTTAATTTTCGTATGTCCCAGACCTTTTTTAACGGTATTTACCACTTTTGAACTCACTTCTACATGTGTAAAATGGTCAAAAATAAAGATTCCACCGACGTCTTCTTTTGCGATTTTAAGAGTCTGAGTAAAGGCACCCACGATATCACCGGGCCTTAATTTGTGCGATTTGCCTTTGTTCATGTGCAATTTAACAAACGTTTTTCTTTCCGTTGGCACTTCTTGTTCAGTAGCTGCACGATCGATGAAGGCAACTCTTCGCTTGACTTCAATTCCCAGCTCAGCAACCAACGCAAAAAAGAACTGCTCATGTTGTTTAGTACACAAGCTTAGCGCCCAGCCGTTTGAACCTGCTCGTCCTGTGCGCCCTGCCCTGTGGATGTATTCTTCTTTAGTCGAGGGTAAATCGTAGTTGATAGCGACGGAAAGCTCGCGAATGTCGATGCCTCGCGAAGCGATGTTTGTCGAAACAAGGAAACGAAATTGTCCGCTTCTAAACATCCGAAGGACGGATTGTCTTTGAATCTGGCCCATCTCCCCTGAAAGGGCTTCCGCTGAAACACCCGCTTCCTTGAGATGATACGCAAGATTCTGGACAGACTCTCGGGTTTGACAAAAGATGATTCCAGATTCTAGAGATACTGATTTTGACCCTAAAAACTTTAAGAGTTCAGGCAGCTTATCTTCATCATCCCTAACCGAAAGATACTCGTGAGAAATCTGAGAATCGAGATAAGGAACGTCTAAATTTTCATCTGTTGACGTTTCGTCATCTGCGTCCTTTGGACTTCTTAAATCGATGCGCACAGCCCGTCCCGAGAACCTGCGGCTCAAGGAGGTGGTTTGCTCAGATTCCGTTGCGGAAAAAAGAGCCATCTGCAGAGATGTGGGTAAAAGGTTACAAATGGAAGCGATTTGACTCGAAAATCCCATCCCTGTCATTAGGTCGGCTTCGTCCAAGACCATCGATTTCAGAGCCGAAACATCGAGGAGATTTCGCTCAAGAAGATCGAGCACACGTCCGGGGGTCCCGATAATAACCTGAGGACTTTTTCCAAGTTCTTCAAGCTGATTTGAGATTTTTTGTCCACCGAAGAACGTTCTCATCTGCAGAAATTTATCGGTTTTTTTCTTTAATAAGTTCCCAACATCTTGGGCGACTCGAAAAATCTGTCCACCGAGTTCCCGGGTTGGCGTAAGAATCAGCATCTGCAGGCTCGGTTGCTCGACTTCAACTTTCGAAAGCAAAGGAAGAAGAAAAGCAAGCGTTTTTCCAGACCCCGTCGGGGCAAGGGCATAAACCGACTTACCCGCTTCCAAAGGGACCATAGCCGCCTTTTGGACAGGTGTGGGTGCAGAAAAGCCAAGTGCTGTCAGATCATCCAGGAATTCAGAGGGGAACAGATTAGTGGTATTCATAGCTTTCTCGTGAAAATGTACAAGACCGTGCTCATACTTCAGATTGTCGCCAAAGAATAGGATAATTTTTCCTCTTTTTTTGGGCTGGTTAAAGGGCGGTTGTTGTATTGCCGATAGCACCACCCAGAACAAATTGACAGACACATGCGAAGGTGACTCAGGCGGACCCTCATACGTCCGCGAAAACGAAACTGCTCCATGGTTCCTTCTTGGGATTCTTTCGACGGGAACCGCAGGTTGTTTTGGAAGTTGGTCAACATATACAGATGCTGTTACGATTGATGGTGAAAAAACTCGCCAGAGTTTGAGTCTGGCAAAATAAAAGAATCTCATCGAAAAGGAGCCCTTCATGCGTTTTTTGTCAAGGCGTTGTACATTCTCGAATATCCTTCTCCCCATTGGATGTATCTTTCTTTTACCGTCCATTTCAATGGCGGAAACCAATAAAGACAATAAACTCGTTCAAAAAGGGGAGCCTCTTTCGAAAATACCTGCACTTTCAGTCGATGAATGCATTGGAAAAGGCACTGATTTGAACGGAAAGACTGTAAAAATAGCAGGAGTTGTAAAATCGGTTTGCCAGCAAAAGGGATGCTGGTTCGTGCTCGAAGGCAAAAAGAGTGAGGATATTCGCATCACATCCATGGGCTATAAATTTATGGTGCCCACAAATTCAACAGGCAGAAATGCTATCGTTGAAGGAAAATTCGAGCTTAAAACGCTTGATGTGGCCAGGGCCCAGCATCTTGAAGATGATAGAGTGATTGGCACCAGCGAAAAACCCGCTAAAATAACAGCTCCAGTCAAAGAATATACCCTGGCGGCAACTGGAGTTGAGTTTAAATAACCAACCCCAGCGCCCACCTAAAAGGGCTTTTTCTGTGAGTTGAGACTCACTGCTGAGCGCGCAATCCCATTCGATAGCTCGTTGTCCCAATAAGGTAACTCATCCCAATTGCACTTAAGCATTCCGTTGAACCCGAGCAACGGTACTTGGTCTTTTCTGAGTCTGTCAAAGTGTAGCTAACGACTCCATTTACAAATGTTGCCGGTGCGGAATCATCACCGTGATCACCGCCACCACCCACACTTCGATGAATATCGGACTTCGAACTGTTGTTTCGATAGCTCACATCAATTCCTATAGAATGAATGATGCGCTCAAGTGCTTTTGCATCCGTGACTTCACGGAAAGCATCTTTAGCTTTGTCAAACATAAAGAACTTGGCTTCCACTTTAGTCATCATTTCATTTTCAGTTGTTACTTTAAATGCCGGAATGTAAACAACAGGATTGTTCTTATCATCGAGAGGCGATGCCGCCGAGAGATCGTACGATCCTTTGGTTGTTCCATCTGCTTTAAGTTCCCAAATCCCCTTCGGCAGGATAGAGGTAATTCTGCCCCAACCTAATTGATAGTATTTATTTCCTTCTTCCGTTGGCTTGTCATTGCGGATATAAACGCCACCGTCAGAATTAGAAGTGGAACATGCCACTCCTGTATATTGGGAACTTCGAGACAGTGTGCCTTTATTGCTGAAAGGATTACTTGGCCCCACAGTGCCATATTCCGTCGTAACATCTGCAGGCGGTACAAGCGTTAATGGCACTTGGCCCGATCCGCTGATAGGGCACACTTCTCCAAAGGACTTACCGATGTCTTGTACTTGGATGTAAAATCCCGCGCCTTCGTACTTCAAGTCTGTGGGTGTTGCAAATTTATTCTCGGGAGTAGCTAAATCGGAAGACGTCCATCCAAACCATGGCGTAATTTCGGCGGGAGTTTTGCCCTCGGATGTTGTATTCATCCAATAGTTCTTAAGTGCTTTCATGGTATTGCTTGTTGCTGCGAATTCTTGAATAAGTTCATCTGACAAATTTAAAGAATCTTTGTCGGCTTTTAATTCCGATGACGCTTCATCACCGCTCCCTTTAATTTCTCCAAAATTAAGGTTTCCTTTCAGCACGTCAGCGGGAAGACTCAAAAGATTCCCAGCAGCAGAGGGCATGCCGATAAATTGCATGGACTTCGCCTCTGCAACTTTATCTCCCGATGGAACCATAGAAACCAGGACATAGGAATATGAGCCGCCCTTTTCCATTTCAGCAATTTCTTGTTTGAGCGCTTTTGTAAGTTCGGCGTCAGACATTTGATCAATTTCTGCGGCATGGTCTGGGAAAAGCTCTTTTGCAATGGCTTTATCAACCTTATCATCTTTGATTGCGTCTTTAGCCTTCTGAGAGTTCGCTGAGTTCTTTTCGATTTTAATCTTAAAGGTTCCGTCTGCTTCCACTGCGATTTCCAGTGGTTTTCCTTCAATGCGGCCCCCACCCTTCAATTTAAAAAGGAGAATTTTCTTTGCTGACACATCTTCTGCAAGCGAAAGCGCGGCAGTACTGGAAGTTAACTTGCCCGCAAGTGCCAATTCGTTACCTTCTGCTTTTTCGACTGAAGGCGTGCTGCTCGTCGTGGTTGTTTTAGCTGTGTCAGTGGCTTTATCCTCAGTTGCTGTAGTCGAAGCCTTACCACAGGCCGCTGAGACCAGCGCAAGAATAACAACCCCCGAAAATCTATAGCCTTGTGTATGTTTAAAAGATGTTTTCATATCAAACTCCAAAAATTTGCAAAAGCAAAGACACTGTCCGAGATCAGAGTTCGGAGTTCCTGCAGTAAAAATGAGGAAAACTAAAAAAAAACCTCTCATTCTTTGATCTTGACTTCCTGAAGTTAAACAGTCTTTTTGGCAGTGACACTCTGAGGCGACCTTAGTCTTTAGTGGCCCACATACTGCTCAGGATTTTCGCTAGGCGGAAAAGGTGCTTCTCCCGCAAGTGCAAGTGACGGTGAATTTCTTGACTTCCAATAGTCAGCAATACCTTCCACCAAGGCCTCGGCCTCTAGCGTGCTCCAATGGCGAGCCTTTGCAGGCGTTACGGTATTTCCGGAAACAAAATAGGCTTCCGATAAACAACAAGCTTCGACCCCCGCAGGAACATTACGTAACACAGTTAACCCCATATTTTTGTTTCCTCTATCGACCTTCACGTCGCCTTCTTTGTCTTTCCCTTGCCACATTATTTTTACAATTTTTTCTTGAATAATGCGTGCAAGCCGCCGATCTTTTTGAGTGGTTCGCTCGGAATCGTTGAGTACTTCTGTACCCTGAGCTTCAGGATTCGCCGCTGCGTTGTGATGAATGGAAATAAACACGCTTCCCTTGCCCCCTGTCCCCGTGAAGTAAGGGTTACAATGCGGGGGTAGAACAACACATAAACTTTCGCACCACGCGCTTTTAAGAGTTCTGACGTTCGTTTTGCGACAAAGTGATTTTCTTCGTGTTCATCAACTCCGTGGCCTGCGGCCCCCAGATCCCAAGGCAGGGGTGTACCTGGATCTGGCTTTGGAGAGTGACCCACATCTAACGTAACAACCAGACCCGCGAGGTCTTGTTCGACACCATCTTGAGGCTTTACAGTCGTCTCTGATGGCATTTCACCAATTCCATCTTCCTCTGATCCCTCGGCTTTATCGCCGTTTGGTTTCGCTTTATTGACATCTCCCGGTTCACAGTTTTTTTCATTTTCTTTGCAGGACTTTTCATCTGCTCCTTGCACCTTTGCATTTTTACGAACTGCGCCTCCTTTAATTTTTTGAACACAGGAGGAGAGGATGAAAAAGAACCCACCGGCAAACAAGCGTCGTCTCTTCATTCGAAGGCCTCAAAATGCAAATTCTATTTCGCTAAGCATACAAGATGAGAGGCCCGAAAATCAAAACGAA
>JBIIEI010000047.1:0-39561 GCA_044237915.1 Silvanigrellaceae bacterium
AAAAGTCAGACTTTAAGTCATTCAGTAAAACCTCTGAGAAAGCCATAAGCTTGTTTCCTCCCTTCTGAAGGAAACACTACAGCGGCAAGGCTTTTCAGTTTACGCATGGAGTCAGGAAGGGGTGGGACAACTGTTACCTTGGACATTCGCGACACAGTGGCCCGCATGGAAGCTGCAGGATTTATCAATTCGGCTGATCTCATGAATATGAAACTTACAAGTCAGATACTGGTCGGAGGCGAGCTTTATGGCAGAGGTTTGGTCGAAGCTGAAGTGCGTGAGTACTCGCTTTTAGGTACAACAGCGATGCAGCCCCCACAAGCAGTCGTTCCGGCAGCGGTTGTTCCGGCAGCGGTTGTTCCGGCAGCGGTTGTTCCGGCTACAATGAATAATAGTCAACTTCCAGCGGGATTTTATCAGCATTCCAATGGGTCAAAGTTCTATTCCGATGGATCAACCGCATACTGCTGGTTTCTGGGTGCTCCTCAAGATAACTCAACCTTGCTTGCGACGAGCACGAACCCCGTGGCAGCTGGCCTCAGAGACGATGGGCGTTGCGGTTGGGATTTACCCCAAGGCCAAGCTACGATGAATTCCGGTGCAGGTACGGTAAGCAGTGGGACGCCTTCTCAACTCCCTGCAGGGCACTATTTCTACCAAGGTAACAATGCCAAGTTCTATACAAACGGCATTGATGCCTTTTGTTGGTTTTCTGGATCTCCCCCGAATGGGGCGGCAGTGGTTGGAACTCAACAGGAGCCCAATGCCACAGGTTTGCGCAATGATGGGCGATGTGGGTGGGATCGTTGATTGTCTGTTTCCAGCAAATCCCTTGACTTCTTCTGCCTGACTCTTCTTGTTCCAACCCATCATCCCACACGATGATCCATTTGAGCAACGACAGGTAAATTCAGGTCGAAGAAGTCAAAAATGTCTTTTGTCGGGAATTCCTACACCTGTTAAATTTGTGCCCTTCGTCAAGACACAAAAAAGGAATCCCGATGAGCTTAAATTGTCGCGTCCCAGCAGATCACTACGTCAATAGTCAAGAAAGCTTGGAACTCATTCGAGCCTGGACAGAGGCTTATCCGTCCTTCATTCGAGGCACCACAATCGGAACATCCGAGCTGGGGAAACCCATCGTAGTGATGACGATCAGTGCCGATATTTCCACCGCCGACACCAAGCCTGCTGTGTGGATGGACGGGCTTATTCATGCTGATGAATGGAGCTCCACCATGGTGTGCCTTGCAACGGCAGAGCGCCTGCTTGACGGACTCATCAACAATGAAAAGGAAATTTTAAACCTCCTTTCCCGCTCCACTTATTATATTCTTCCCGTCATTTCTCCCGATGGACTGGATGCTGCACATGAAGGAGAGTTTTTGAGGTCTGTTCCTCGGAAATACGGCGCAGATCGGAATCTGCGATATTGGAAACCAGTCGATATGGACAAGGATCGCAAGATCCGTCAGATGCGTTGGGTTTCGCGTTTTGGTGCGTGGAAGCGCTCCAAAAAATACCCCGACCTCCTCCTTCCCCGCGCACCCACGGACGTGGATGGCGAGTTCTTTCACCTCATGATCGAAGGCATTTATGCCGGCAACAATGGTGCAACCATCGACCGCGATGCCTGCCTTACCGGAGTTTACTGGGGGCCTCAACATGATCTCAATCGAAATTGGCCTGCAAACTGGATCCCCGATGCAAGCGGCAAAAGAGGCTCAGGCGATTTTCCTCTCAGCGAGCCTGAATCCCGTGCAGTCGCCGAGTTCTTTGCGTCTCACCCCAACATCTCTATTGTGAACTCAAACCATACTTGTGGTGGAGGCCACCTCGTCGCGCTGAGTTTTGGAGGAAGGGGTGCACTGTCTCCCCGTGATCGCACGCGCTTGCAGATTTTTGAGGATATTGCAAAGAGAACGACCGAATACACCATGGAATGGCTCGATGAAAGTCTCTTGAAATATTTTGATACAAATACTGGAAACGGCGTATTTGATGAGTATACCGCTTATGTCAGAGGCGCACTTGCCGTTACGACGGAAATCTGGAACCTCTCGCATGCGGCGGGTATTCCTGCGGAGCAAACAGGTTTTATCGAAACGCATTCACAAGCCTCGATTCAGGAGAGAGCAGAACTCATCTATTCTTGGGCTCGAGAAAAACTGGGTGATGAGGGCTATGCGCCCTGGCAGCCCTTCAATCATCCTCAACTCGGTGACGTTGAAATCGGTGGCATGGATTTTATTACATTGTTGGTCAATCCTCCTGTCTCATTAATGAAGGGGGAGTTTGAAAAAAACGTGAAATTTAATGTAGAGCTTGGAAAAGTACTTCCAAAAATCGAAGTGTCGAAGGTTCGCACGCGGGAGCTTGGACCTCAGACTGTAGAAGTCACTGTTTCGATCGGAAATTCAGGATATCTTTCTACTGCAGTTACGGATCTCGCACTTAAACAGCACTGGTTCGCTCCTGTTCGTGCAGAGCTTGTGGGGAATGCCACTGTGCGCGTCGTTTCTGAAAATGCCATCCAAGAAAAAGAACAGATTGCCGGAGCAGAAGAGTCCACCAGCACTTCCTGGCATAGTCTCACCTATGTCACTCCGCCCGCACAGGTCGCGGATTTTGTCTGGATTGTTATGAAAGAGCAGGGCGTAAACACAGAGCCCTTGGTTTTGAAAGTCACATCCCAACGTGGCGGCTGCTTTGAAACGCGCATCGAAATTTGAGCGATAGAGGCTGAGTTATTTCTCTCACGTTTGCGATATTCAAATCCAGCATGAACAGGGTCGTTGGCTCGCTTTTTACCGAAAGAAGCGAGAGGTGGCTGGTGGATTCTCACTGAAGTCAGCATTCAGTACAGAAAGGTGAGTGAACTTTCCTCACCTGTGATTTTTTTCCAACTTTATTTGATACAGCCAAATATTATTTTGTCCTTTTCAAGACCAATTCTCGTGATTGCCCGTGCTCCAGGACTTGTATCCTTGCTCGCTTTTTTTCTATTTACAACTTTCACTACCTCACTCGCACAGAATCCGAAAGTCCTACTTTAAGTCCATATTCAGGATGTTCCAGCCAATCCGATTTAAAGAGGGGTGGGAGCAAGGATTTCTCTGCAACATTTGTAGCGTTGGTTGTCACTGTTTCATCAAGTAACAAACCATACCAGAATGCGTTTCTAAGAAGAATTGCAACATAGTCCCTTGTTTCAGTGTAAGGAATAAGGTCTGCAAAGAGGAGTCCTTTTGCAAGGGGATACCTTTTTCTCCACTTGCCCACAACCGTAGGACCTGCGTTGTACGAAGCAATTGTAAGCACAATATTGTTGTTGTACTGCTTCAAGAGGCTTTGAATAAATGCAGATCCTGCCTGCACATTGATCTTCGGATCAAGCAGATCACCTTTTTTTCCAAGGCTTCTTGCTGTGCGGGGCAGCACTTGCATGAGTCCCATGGCACCGGCACGGCTTTTTGCTGCAGGATTGAAGCTGCTTTCTTGGCGAATAAGGGCAAAAGTAAGGGCTGGATTGAGAGCTTTTGAGCTGGCAACAATTTCAGATCTGAAGGGCAAGGGATACAAGAGTTCGACGAGATCTATTCCCAGGTCGGAAGGTTTTGTTAATTTAACAACGCCATACAGGGAAAGAATTCCAGGTCGGTAATTCTTCGCTGCAAAATGAGATTTTGCGAGCAAGATCCCTTCATCAAGGCCATCTGGGATGATGCGCTCCGTTGCAAAATTTGAAAGTCGTTCTATCACATCGTTGTCTTTCTTCGCTGAAAACAGTGCAAATAAGAACAGTGTCTGTTGTGTGCTTTTCCACTTTGTTCCTTTATAAAAAGAAACCATGCGTTCTTTTTGCTTTCCGATGCGTTCGATAGGGCTTTCATTGTGTAAAAGGTCCACCATAATGGCATGCAACGATAAAGGCGACTTTTCTTGAAGGCGGTCCCAATATGTATTTTCCGTTGCACTCTCTACGGTACTCTTAGACTTTTCGTTCTCTTCTAAAAAACCTCGCCAGAACAAAACTCGTGTTTCTTCGTCGGGATGCTTAGCTGCTAAGGCATAATCCAATGCTTTTTTCGCAAGGTCATACTGACTTCTTTCAAGTGCGAGCATAGCCATTTGGTAGTGACTAAATTCATATCCATCATGATCGGGCGGAAGGCACTTTGCAACCAGGGGGTAAAGGGCCTGCATCTGATTCCAAACTTCTTTATCGGGAAGGAAGTTCTCAAGGTTTCGAATTGTTGCAGCTCTTAATGTTGCATAGGCACAATTATTTTCATCATTTTTCGCAAATTCAAGTGCGCGATTCGACTCGCGTCGATGTTTAAAATTAAGAAGATCCACGGCCTTATTATAAGGTACCGAGAGGATTTTTCTCCAATCAGTCCAATTTTTTGGAACCTTAAGTCCGGCTTCAAATATCTTGCGTGCAGGTTTTTTTGCACCTTCTCTGCGTTCATCAGTTGCTGATTTTTTGGCAGCCCAATAAAGGCAAGGCAGGGTTTCAAGGGAAGGTCCAAAGTTGTTACGATATTGTGGACCATACATTTTTTGACAAGCTTGTTCTTGTTTCGAGCGCGTTTTTTGATCGCCAGCAATAGCATTTCTCAAAAGTTGAAACTGTGCTTTATATGCGGGTCCAAGGGTCATCCCATGTGCGACAACGAGTTCTTCTTCCGTTGGAAACTTAAAGTTCTGCAGTGCAATCGGCTTAAGGGGAATGTCATCTGGAGATGGAATTTTTGGAACCGTTTTTGTGGGGGCCGTTTTTGGAAGCGCCTTTCCCGACAGTGTGAAATCGTCTTCGGTTTCTTCCGTTTCATCGGAATCTGCAACGATGTTGATTTCACGGGGGCTCATTTCGTCCCAGAGGGCTTCGCTGCGGGCTAAGGTGCCTTCGTCGTGAAGGGAAATCACTTGATTGACGCTTTCTTCAGAAGGATCAAGCGCAACAACTTCAGATTCTTTGGAAAAAACCTTTTCTGGAAAGGTCGTCTTGAGTACCCAAAATCCAGTACAGGTCAGCATCAGCACGGACAGAGCCTGCATATTCAGTCGCATACGGTCACTCCGTCGCCGCCCATTGCATAATCAAAGTGTCCGGGACTTTTTAGAGGCGGCTTTGTCTGTGGTATCGGCACGACGAGCGTCGCCCTTAGGAGTTTCCTGAACTGGAAGGCGAACAGTGTTTAACTGTGGAGAAGTCGGTTCAGTTCTTTGTTCAATTTGGAAAAAATGAAGGGCTTGGCAAGGATGGCATCGGCAGGAATTTGAGGAAGCTCGGACGAGAAGTAGCCAGAAATAAGGACAAAAGGCACATGATTGCCTTTGTTCCGTAAGTTTTCAAGCAGGCTCTGTCCCGTAACACCCGGCATTCGATCATCTGAGACCACGAGATCAGGAAGATTTTCTTCTGCGAGTTGGAGGGCTTCTGTGCCATCAATCGCTTCGATGACCTTGTAACCGTTTCCCATGAGGAAGCGCGAAAGGGCCAGACGATATGCAAAATCGTCATCAGCAACAAGGATGGTCTTGGAAGTCTGTGTCTCAACGGTCATTAAATCCTGCTTTTCTCGAACTTTTTTTCAGATGTTGCGAACAAGTTGCCTTTCATTCATTGAAAGAGGCCGTCCTGCAAGTGTAGATACCTCAAAGACGGAGCAGACGCACGCACCCTGATGGTTGAGTATAACATTTAAGTCAAAAAGTGAAAAATTATTTCGGATGATAGCGTCCATTATGGGTAGACTTTCTACAGTTGACTCAAGCATCAAATCTTCAAAAAGGCTTCACGATCACCAGAATGAGAATTCCAATGAGAAAAAACACTGGAATTTCATTAAAGATGCGATAAAAGCGATGGGAATTTTTGTTGCAGTTGAGTGCAAATGTTTTGACATAGCGCCCGCACCAAAGATGATAGACCCAAAGAAGCAGGACGAGAAGCAATTTCCAATGCAGCCACTTCATTTCAGAGTAGGCATTCCAGGCATATTCGTAGAGCATCCAGATCCCTAAAACAGTTGCAACGATTGCTGCCGGGGTCATGATACCAAGATAGAGCTTTCGTTCCATGACTTTAAAGCGCTCCGATCCCACGGTGTCTTCTGGAGAACACTGAGCGTGATATACGAAAAGTCGAGGCAAATAAAAAATTCCAGCAAACCACGCGACAACCGCAGCAACATGAAAAGCTTTTACCCAGAGCATGTTAGATCTCCATCCTTTTTATTCTAAGTTAACAATATTTCCTTGAGTTACCTCGTAATCAAGATAATTGCAAAACATAAAAGGTCACTTTGTTGTGAGAGGAATCTTCATGAAATGGGCTGAAAAAAAGACCTTTGCGAACATGTTGCAAGTTCCGTGACACCCATCCCTTTCGAAATCTCCTTCTTCCTAAACTTTGTGACTATAATGACGCAAGGTACCGTAACAAGGCAAAGGGGATTTCTCAGTGGCGTGGAGCATGAAGCAGCAGGACGACGAGTATGATCTCATGTTGGTTGCACCTCAGGAATGGAAAAAACGGAAAAATCAGGTCCTTGCTGAAGAAGCCATCGCAGAGCATTCGCTTGCATTGGTTCCCATTCCCGATGATTCCCTCCACGCGTTGCCTTCGGAAGAAACTCAAGTGCCTCTGGAAGCAGTCGAAGATTATTCTTCGCCCGGAGCAGGAGTCTCCCAGCGTCAAGCGAGAACGCTCTACAGCATCGCTGACTTGAAAAGGGCCATGATTGGCAGATCTTATAAGATCTCGGCATTTCTCAAGGGTGTAAGTGTCGGGAAAGACACAAATTCGGGTGTTACGATGACCATCGGGGACGGACGCGACTTCGTAAAAGCAAGAGTCAAGGGAGTTATTTCAGAATCAGAACTCGAAGCCATGCGGACAAATGCAGAACTCAGTGCATTTTTATTCACCATACATGTTGAAGCTTTACCATTTGGTGGAAGACTGTTACGACATTACTGGATTATCGCAGTCCATCTGTAACCTCTGCTTGCGTTTCTAGGCTTCAAAAAACTATTGCCATGAGTTATGTATTTAGGTAACAACCCAGTTCTAGGCAGGCGATTGGAAGTGAAGATGCCCTCCAATCGCGCCAGTTGGCGCAATGCTGCTTCAGAACTCAAGGAGTTGTTGTATGTTGAGGAAAATTCTTCCTAATGCAGATCGCCAAGAACAAAATGTGTTCATAAATAAATACCGTGTCGAATTTCCTCCCCTCGAAGCTCTTCTTGCAAAAGCAGAACGATGCACGGAGTCTTGCATTTTTCCCGATCAAGTAAACGTGAGCAGGGATTTTTACAAGAGCATTGCAATGCGCGCTGCATTTCAAAGAAAATATTCAATGGAAGAAGCAGCAAGGGCAGGAGTGATCCTCGACTATATGGCACAAAGAAAATTTGCAAAACTGCAGACTCGCGAAACAGCCATTTAAAGATTCTCTTGCTTCAATATCCCTTGCAGCTCTAGTCCCGTCAGTTTTTTGAGACCAGACGTAAGGTACCAGAGCGCAAACATCATCATGATAATATTGGGCAGCACGATAACTGGGTAACTGAGTATATTCATTTTTCCGAGTTCTTCATTGAACTGTACCGTTCCTGACGGGCTTTTTAAAATTAAAATTGCCAATATAAAATTCAGCAGGCCGCTTAAAAAGAAAGAACATGCCAGAAAAAGCGTTGTGACTGAGAGGAGTTTGTTAAACTGAATTTTGTTTTTTCGTTCTTCAAGCGCCGATTCGACTGCCGGTATATTGAGGAACTTGTCGTTATAAAGGAAAGTTTTAACAAGTGGATTTTCTGATCGGGCAGTCCAAAGTAACACAAACCCCAGCACACTTGGAACAGAAGCTTCTTTGACCGCAAACCAAATTCCGTCTACTTTTGCGAGTCCGAGTCCGCCTGTGAGCAAGACATTGCAGAAGCCAAGGACCGCGATAAAGCTCAGTCGGCGAACTTTGATAAAATCCCAGATCGCATATGCGAGCGGAATAGAAACCGCTAAAATAAGTGCATTTACCGGACCCAACCAATCTTCTGCACTCAGTTTCGACAGGATGGCTCCGGGAATTAAAACAGTAACCACAAGTTCAAAAATCTGTGATTTTGGGGGGCTCGCGGGTTGCGCAGGAACGTTTTCCAAAACTGAACTCCTTGTATAAATAAACGAAGTGCGAATTATTTCTTAAACGCACTCAAGACTTTATCAGAAGGGCCCTTCATCACAACTTGCCCATGTTCCATCCAAAGTATGGAGTGGCATGATTCGAGCGTTGAGAGTCGGTGTGCAATGATAATTTGTGTGCGATTGCGCATAAAATGGCTCAAACTTTCAGTAATGAGGGCCTCTGAATGAGGATCAATGCTGCTCGTTGCTTCATCAAGCACGACCAAAGGAGATTGACGTAACAGGCAACGCACTAAGGAAACAAGTTGCTTTTGTCCTTTAGAAATGTTGGCTCCTCGTTCTTCAATTAAAAAATCTAAGGGACGATTTCCAAGGGTATCAAGCCATGCAGAGAGCCCTGCGGCATGAATGGCATCGAGAATTTCGCTCTCGCTCCAAAGCTTGGGAAGGTCGATATTTTCTCGAAGCGTTCCTCGAAACAAAATGCTTTCTTGAGGAATATAGGAGATAAGGCCGCGGTATTCGTCGAGTGAAATCTGCAGTTCATCTTCGGATTTAGGGAAAGGAGTTTGCCCATCGATGAGAATACTGCCTTTTTCTGCGGGATAAAGTTGAAATAAAGCTTGAACCAGTGTCGATTTTCCGCTCCCTGTTCGACCCACAATGCCCATTTTTTCGCCTGGGAACATCTCGAAACTGATATTGTTGAGAACGAGAGGGAGATCGTTACGGTAACGGAGCGACAAATTCTTGATGCAGACAGAAACTGCGGTGGGATGATGTACATCCTTCATTTCTGAAACAGATTCAATTGAAGTCGTTGAACTAAAAATACTTTGTTGCTGAGGAAATGAAGATCCTAATTCCAGCGGAAGGCGGAGATAATTGTCTAACCGTTCTGCGCCAGTCAGAGCTTCTTCGAGGTTTGCCAGACTTTCAAAAAACTGTTGGACATTGGAGGAGGCCATCGTAACAAAGGTAAAGGCAACCGCAATGGAGCCTAAACTGGCCGCTCCGCTTTTGACAAGATAGAGTCCGGTAAGGCCTGTTACTAAAAGTAGAAGTGCAGTTAAAGCGTTCATTTGCACCGCGAAAAACTGCCCTTGCCTTGATGCGCGAAGCTTTTGAGCGAGGTAAAGATCGGCAAGATTGACAAATCGACGCGTGAATTCAGCGACTTTTCCATACGTGCGAACGGTGCGGTACCCTTGGCAGGTCTCAGAAAAATGGGCAATGGAAGGGGATCTCTGGAGTGAGAGGTCCCGGCGTTCTTTGCGCAATCGAGAAATATTCGCTTTGTAGACAAAAAAATTCAAAATGAGAGTAATGACGATGAGAGGTGCATAGTGTGGGCTTGCGATGCAGATTAAAATGAGAATGAGCAGCAGGTCGAAAAAGAGACTAAAGATCTCACCAAGCGGGCCTCCTGCCATTCGGAAGAGTGCGCCATAGTCGCTTGAAAATCGACTGATAATTCTTCCCACCGGTGTAACATCGAAAAAAGACATGGGCATGCGATTGATTTTAAAAGTCACTTCATCATAGAGCAAACTGATAGACTGAGCGCCGTATCGAGTGATTGTGACACGAAAAAAGCAATTGAGCAGAAAGCCAAGGCACACCGTACAAAATAAGAGAACGAGAAAATCACGACTTGAAAAATTTGCAAATGTATGGGGTATATTCTTGCAATAAACGCTGCCCTGGCAAAGGGAATCGGCCCAAAAACCCACGATATTTGCATTGAATAAAAGCACTGCGCGTGCGGTGATTCCCACAAAAAGCGAAAAGATCAGCCGACCCCGCAAGGGTTGGAAAGTTTTTGCGAGCGAATAGTAAACGCTAGCGGCATATTTGCCAAAGAATTGCTGTTCGGAAGCTAAAAAGGTCGGATTTTTTTTTGCATCCAGACTCACATCGCCTCCCCAAGTTCAGGATCACTTTTTGCGAGTGATGTTACAAAATGCCGAAATTCAGCAGAATCTTCATTGAGCTTCTCATATGTCCCTTCGGCAAGCAGGGTTCCATTGGAGAAAAAGAAAATTTTGTCGACCAGGGGCAAAACGGAGAGTCTGTGCGTGACGAGAACACGCGTCCGGCCTGCCCATTCTTTTTGGAGGAGAACGCTTGTGAGTTTTTGTTCGGTTTCCACATCGAGTGCGCTCAGGCAATCGTCGAGTAGAAAAATGCTACGATCGTAAAAGTGCGCACGGGCAATGCCAATGCGTTGTCGTTGCCCACCCGAGAGGTTGACTCCCCGTTCCCCAAGTTCTGCACTTAATCCCCCTTCAAGTCGCCTCAAATCTGGGGCGAACTGGGCTTTATCAAGAGAATTGCTTACTGCTTCTTCAATTTGCCTTGCGCTATTATATTGAAATGCCACGTTGTCTTTGAGGGACGCGCTCATCATAAATCCATCTTGGGAAACATAGGCGCAATGCGAACGTAACGTCTCCAGGGGCATGGCAAGGGCGTCTTTTCCAAATATTTTATAGGAACCGTAAGTGCTTTGAGTATCTTTAAGTAACGAATTTAAGAACAGGGATTTTCCTGCTCCCACTGCACCGATGATGGCCACAAATTCGCCTTGTGCAATGCGCAATGAAATATCTTGGAGTAAAATTTTGCCTTCGTGTGAAGTTGTCAAATTTTCGATTTCAAGAGCCCAACGTTCTTTTGAAGGCTCGGACTCTGGCACTGAATCAGTGAGAGTTTCAGCGGAAACTAAATTCGGACTCTCGCTCGAATGTGAAGGTAAATTAAAGTAACTTTCAAGCCTTTTTGCAGAAGTTTTTGAGTCGAAATAAAAGACGAGTATCCACGGTAAAGTGCGCATGGGACGGAGTAAAAACACACCAAACGTCCAGAGAATTCCGAACACATCACCAGGTGTGATGGCGTTTCCACCCAACCAGAATAGCGATGCGCACGCCGCAAGGTTGATGGCATAGGGAGCGGTGAGCCCGATGGCATTCATCACTGACGCATTGGCAAGCATGGTGAGGCGCGCCTCTGTTTCTTGCCTGCGTTTTTGGAGTATTTTTTGCTCAAAAGGGACCGACCACCCCAGAATTCTGAGTTGTCGCATATTTTGTAGCCACTCGTTGACGAATGCCATGCGTTCTTCAGTTTGAATTTTATAATTAGAGAGGAAGCGAGCCTGACGCGCACCTAAAAAAAGAAAACTGGCGAGGCACGCCAACAGAACGGTCATGATGGGCCAAAGGGAAATTGGCGGTAAGAAGAAGAGGGCGAGAGGAAGGCACAAAATAGGCACCAGTGATGATGAAACAAGCGGTAAGACTTCATCTAAAATAACAGTGGCACCTTGAACGTCGACGGCGTACATGCTGACTGTTTCGCCAACGGTTTTTTTATTGCGAGAAGATTCTTGCAGATTCAGAGTATGGGAATATAATTTTTCCCCGAGCCATTTTTGAGAAATCGCACTTTCACGTGAGCAGAACCACTTGAGAAAGGCCGAGCAAAGCTGCGCAATGACGAGTGCAAGGAAGGCAAAGACTACCGAAAAAAAGGGTGAAATTGCAAGGGGTGCCTGCACCGCTTCACCAGAAATGGAGAGCGCATCGATAAATGTTTTTTGAAAATAAGGTGACAAAATTCCCAGGGCAGAACTTAAAATTGCAAAAAATAAAATCACAAGCTTTGCGTGGGGTCTGGAAAAAAGCAGAACGTGCAGGACTTTCAAGTTTCGCAAATAAGTTGGAAAGTCTGTGACCTTAAGGACAATGTTCGTTTTTAAGATGTGAGTAAGCACTTTTCGCTTTCTAACCTCGCAACGAGCTGAGAAAAAAGCGCATTAGACGTGTGCTGACGCCCTTTTTTCTCAGTGTTTGAAATGCCGAATTCCTGTAAAGATCATTCCAATATTATTTCTGTCGCAGGCTTTGATGACGGCTTCATCTTGAACGCTGCCTCCTGGTTGAACAATGTACGAGATTCCTGTGTCCTTTAACAATTCGATACTGTCAGGAAACGGAAAAAAAGCATCGCTTGCTAAGACTGCACCTTGAAGAGGCAGTCGGACTTTATTCAGACACGATTGAACGGCATCGATACGATTTGTAAATCCGCCTGCAATGGCGAGGGTCTGATAGGCATTGGTGAGGGCAATGGCATTGGAACGCACGTGTTTGACAATGCGAAATGCAAACAACAGAGTTTCGATCTCTCGGGCGTCTGGTTTTCGTTGGGTTACGATGCGCATGGTGTTTTTATCAAGGACGAGATCGTCATAAGTTTGAGCAAGAAATCCACCTTGAACTTGCGTGTACTGCATCGTGTGAGCAAGTGGAAGCTTTACATTTAATTTCACAAGACGGAGGTTCTTCTTGCGCATCAAGATGTCTTTAGCTTCGGGAGTATAATCGAGTGCCACAACAACTTCTAAGAAGGTTTCAAAGAGCTTTTCTGCACACTGGCGATCGACGATTCCATTAAAAGTGACAATTCCCCCAAACGGACTCACAGGATCGCCTTCAAAAGCGCGTTCATAGGCCTCGGAAAGGGTGGTTCCGATGCCGATGCCACAAGGCGTATTGTGTTTAACGATGAGTGCCACTGCTGTTTCGTTCACAAATTCTTGTGCCATGCGCACTGAATGCTCAATATCCAGCAAATTATTGTAACTCAGTTCTTTGCCATGAAAACATTCGAGCTTTGCCAATGAGCAGGACGCGGAAGAAGATTGCCCTGCATGGGCATAAAAATAAGCTTTTTGATGGGGATTTTCGCCATAACGTAACGCTTGGATGGGTGTTAAGCTGAGTGTCACTGGCGAACCTGCGCAAGACTCACCTATAGAACGTGCGCGGGCTTGAATGGGGCCCGGTTGGAGAACAAAGCGAGACTCAGGTTCTGATTTTTGCGAAAGGACCGAGTAAATAGCAGCATCATAGGCTGCAGTTTCGCCAAAGGCTTTGACGGCAAGCGCCGTGCGCAGACTGTCGGGAAACAGTAGAGTCGTAGGATCGAGTTCACGTTGAAGCAAGGGATAGTCGCTGGGGTCGCACACAACGGTCACGCGATCATGATTTTTTGCGGCGGCACGCAATAACGAAACACCGCCAATGTCGATATTCTCAATCAACTCTTGTCCACGCGCCCCTTTTAAAACCGCATCCTGAAACGGATAAAGGTTACAAACCACCATCGCAATTTCTTGCAAGCCATGTGTTTCTAAATCGATTTCATCTTGAGTGTGCTGTGATCGCGCAAGAATACCGCCAAAGACCGCAGGATGAAGGGTTTTGACGCGGCCTCCCAAAATCTCGGGAAATCGAGTGAGCTGCTGCAAGCTTGTGACCTTGAGCCCTGCATTTTCGAGGGCATAAGAAGTGGAAGCTGTGGCAACCAATTCAAAACCGCATTGCTCCAGGAACCGTGCAAATTCAACCAGTCCCGTTTTGTCGGTCACAGAAAGGAGAACTCTTTTAGAACTTTGTTGTTGCAAAGACGAAGGAGGGGGCATGGGAAGGACTCCTAAGAAGAGGTTCGCTTTGCCAGTGTTGCTAACCTAATTCCGCATCCATGGTCAAATTCCAGTGCGGCTTTTTGAGACTAAAAGGCGTAACTTCTTCTTGAATTCAGGGTGTTACAATTCTTTACACTTCTTTACAGCAGCGTGAAGATCTTTTGAAGGGACCTGTGCGAGATTTCGAGGGAACAGCAATGCAGCTGCTTCGAAGGAGATTTCACATGAAACGATTTTTACGAGCCACACTTCTTGTTTCCTTAGCCGCTTCAGGAATTGCATTTGCCAGCGGTCGTTTTCACGGCAAATTTGAGGAGAGGGCTGACAGAATCGCTGAAAAAGTAAGCAAAACTCTCGAACTCAATGACAGCCAGAAAACAGCATTACAAACCTTGAAAGGAGAGATTCTTGCCTCTCACAAAGAAATTAAGGAAGCAAGATTGCATTCCAAAACGCAAATTTTTCAAGAACTCAAAGCTGAAAAATTTGATGAAGAAAAGGTCACTGCTTCGATCCGAGGGGTTATTCAGAAGATCGACAATGCGATCCCAAGAGCGGTTTCTGCGTTTGCAAAGTTTCATGCCACTTTAACTTCGAGTCAGCGCGCTGAGATTGTAGAAAAATTTGAGCGTTTCCCGCATCATGAGTGATGTATAAATGCGCACTATTGTGGAGGGGAGATCGTGGCCAGCGAAAGCAAGAATGTTCTCATCATTGATGATGATGTAAAATTGGGTCAATTGCTTAACGATTATCTTGCTCGGTTTGCCTTCCACGTTTTTCATGCGCCATCGCCTTCACTAGGATTGGCTCTGCTTGAGAAAGTGTCTCCCGACATTATAATTCTTGACGTCATGCTTCCTGAAATGGATGGCTTTGAAGTGTGTCGCCAAATTCGAAAGCGTTCTCAAATTCCCATCATTATGTTAACAGCACGTGGAGACACAACCGACCGCATCGTTGGCCTCGAACTCGGGGCCCCGACGATTATCTTCCCAAACCCTTTGAGCCACGTGAGCTTGTTGCCCGCATGCAGTCTGTACTGCGTAGGTCGACTGGAACAGGAGAGGGGGTTCCTCCAGAAAATGGAATTCTGAGTTTTGGGACTTTAAAGGTTGACCTGCGTGCCCATCGCGTGTGGCTTGATGAAAATGAGCTTGAGTTCACCACGATGGAATTCAGCATTTTGACACTTTTTATGAAGAATCCAGGTGTGGTTTTTGGCAGAGAGCAGTTAATGGAAAAACTGCGCGGAATAGAATGGGATGTCTACAACAGATCCATCGATGTGCTCATGAGCAAACTCCGACAAAAATTAGGAGATAATCCTAAGAATCCTCGTTTTTTCAAAACCATTTGGGGAGCGGGTTATCTATTTTTAGGAGACAGCCATGAGGCACACTCGAACTCATAAAATGAAGTTACAAAGTGCCTCAATTTTCTTGAAGCTTTTACTTGTCTTTGTCATTCAATCGCTTGTACTGTTTGCCGTCATCGTTGGATTTATTCGGCACGTCAATCGCGGAGATTCTGAAAGGAACCGAGCGATTCTTTCAAAAAATATCTTGAAGTATGCCAAGCTGCTCGTTCGGGAAATTGGGAATCCCCCACGAATTGAAGTGGCGAAATCGATCGCAGATGACCTAGACCTGCAAATCCGTATCGAGACTGAAGGAATAGATTGGGCGAGCGACAGCAAAGTTCCGTATTCAAAGGAAATTTTTGAGTGGCAAAAGCATCCGCGACAAGGTTTGCGGATTGGAGATCACCATGGAAAACTATATGCAATTTATCCAACTCAAAATGGTGAGATCATTTTTTCGTCGGAATCTCAACCTCTTTGGCGTATGCGCAACGACGTGGTTATTTCAGTTGTGGCAGGTCTCTCAATTGCGTTACTTCTTTCGTATTTAAGTGCGCGTAAGATCTTTCGGCCGATCCGTGCTTTGCATGAAGGCATGCTTAAAGTCGCAGCGGGAAATTTTGAACACCGCGTTCCCATTCAAAGTCGAGATGAACTTGGAGAACTTGCATCGACCTTTAATGATATGTCGCGTCAGTTGCAAGAAATGGTTGCTGCAAAAGGACAACTCTTGTTAGATGTGAGTCACGAATTGCGTTCTCCCATCACCCGTATGAAAATGGTTTTAGAGTTCTTAGACGAAGGCAAATACGTTTCGGCCTTGCGCGATGATATGAATGAAATGGAAAGTTTGGTCAGTTCGCTGCTTGAAAACGAACGTTTGGCAAGCATGCACGGAAACCTTAGCATTTCCAAACTTGATCTGAGAACTCTTGTTACGGAAGTGGCGTCTCAATTTGCGGGAAGAGCGCCCGGAATTCAGTGTCCTGAAAATACGAGTTCAGTGATGCTTGATAACGAAAGGTTTCGTATCGTATTGCGCAACCTTTTCGAAAATGCACTCAAGTATTCTTCACATCAATCAAAACCCGTTGAAGTGTCGATTGAAAATAAGCGAGAATTGACGCTCCTTAAAATCCGTGATTTCGGTATTGGTATTCCTGAAAAAGAAAAAGAACTCGTCTTTGAACCTTTCTATCGCGTCGATAAATCGCGCGTGAGACTCACAGGTGGATTCGGACTTGGATTGTCCTTGTGTCGGCGCATTGTCCAGGCCCATGGAGGAAAAATAGAACTTTACAGCGAGGAAGGCAAAGGAACGACGGTGGTTGTTGAATTGCGCACACCATAAAGAATCTGGGGCGGAACATAAAAAGGATCGTCGCTGTGTACTTCTTGCGCAGGGCCCGTCACATCAAAGCTTTGAGGCACAGGCGAAAAATGAAACTCAGCCTTCGTGTACGTGTGAAGCTTTGAGAAGAAATCAGGATGTTCGCGCATGTGCCTATCGTTACACATCAGTAAAATAGCCTGAGGTTTCGACGCTGTTACGAGACTGATAAGATCCTGCCACAACCCTCGTAACAGCCGTTCCATATCTCTGCCGACACAAAAGGCAGGGGGGTCGACAATAATGAGGTCGTAGGGTTCGTCTTTACCTGCTTCGAGTCTGCGGATATGGCGTTTTAAATAGTCTTGGGCAGTGTCGGGCAAAACTCGAAAATCGACTCCGTTGAGTACGGCATTTTCTTTGCCCCAGCTCAAATAATCCTTGTTGGGATCGACATTGGTCACACTGGTTGCTCCTCCCAAGGCGGCAGCAACCCCAAATCCACACGTATATGCAAAAAGATTTAAAACTCGTTTTTGACTTGTATTTGCTTGAACAAAGTTTCGTGCAGCGCGGGCATCGGTGTAAATTCCAAAGTCATGACGAGGATCGGTGCGGATCGAAAATTTTCGACCTTCTTCATGTGCAACAGAGTTTGCAGCGGATTCAGCGTTAAAATTGGATAGAAACTCAAAACTGTTCCCATCGCCCTTTCGGGATTTTATCAAAATGCGCGCTTCGGGAAACAAATTTTGAAGGTCGGACAGAAGAGTAGGCGCAAGTTCCGAGTAGGCAGGGTTATACACCTTTGCGCACAGGAAATCTCCAAATTTATCGATAAGAATGCCAGGCATACCATCAGACTTTCCAGAAAATAAACGCAAAACAGAGTTGCTATTCCAGTGAGGTAAGTGAGCATGCCTGGCGTCGAGGGCCCGCTGCAAAACTTGAGCAGATGACAAATGAAGGTTCCTCAATGCAGGGGGACTGTCGGGCGGCGAGACTCAGTCTCCTTGAACTTTAGTCAAAAGACCTTTGCCACCGCAAAGTCTTTTTGTACCAGCGGCCGTGCTTTGGCAAGTGCCGAAGTCGAGATTATTGCGAAATGTGACCGTTCCAGTTCCCAATTTATCGGCGTGTTTAATGACGATGAGGCCACTGGTTTGAAAGTAGAAAAGGCGATCGGGTCGCGCAGTTGGAAAATCAGCTGGAGGAAGTTGGACCTTCCAAAATCCACTGGTGGGGTTAAATTTGCTATTGCCTGTGCCATTTGTTGCGAGCGCAAAAATGTTTTGAAGTTTTCTGACGACAGCGCCCGGAAAATTCGTTTTAAAAGAAGGATTTTTTGCATACCAAGTTGCAGGAGTTTGATTGTTTTCCAAATAGACTTGCAACGAGCCATCGTTGAGAGGAAGGGTGAAGGCTTCTACTGTGGCCCATTTCGCATGTGCAATAAATACGCCTTGGTTTCTGCCATTCTTTGTTTTCGCTTTGAGCTCTGTTACGACAACGGTTTTTCCAGTGCGAGGATTGCATTCTGCCCAAAGAATTTTTGAAGCAGATGTCCAAATGTCTTGCCCTTCATCTTGAAGGCGAATGCGGAGATCATCAGCTTTAACGGTCCAATCTTTGTTCGATGTGGAAACGCCCAAAAAGCTTGCTCCACCCGTCTCTTTTGTGTTGAGAGTGAACTGATTGGCGCCCTTCGTCCAGCGCAAAGAGCATCTTTCGACGTTTGCAACCTGTTCGGGATCAGCTTGCTCAATCAGTTTTTCTGATGAACATGCCGACTGAGCAAAGATGGAGACGAGGATAAATGATTTCAGAAGTGATAATTTCATGGCTAAATTCTCCATTCCGGCAAGCCGGAGCGCGTGAAGGCATTTACTTTTTCGGAACGGATTAAGCATGGACTGTCCCGAGATTAACAAGGGCATTGCTACGTTCAATAGTCGATGTCAAGTGCTCATTTATGATGACAGCAAGAAACGGATATTTAATGTCCAGGAAAACTCTTCGATTGCAGGGCATTCAAGAGAAAAGCTTCCACATTCTGCAGCTCTCGTTCTGTAAACTTGGAGCGCCTTTGAGGATCTTGCGGTTGCTGGACATGGGAGACCAAATACTCTCTCAGTTGAGTGTGGCTCCCAAAGCGGCCAAAAACCCCGCCCCTGGCCCCGAGGTTGCGCAAAGTGGGTGGAACGCTCCCAAGTGTTGAGATTCCGTGTGTTGGGGGCGCAGAAAGCTCGGCATCGGCACTGTAGCTCGCCTCCTTGTTCGAAAAGGCATAGGCAGGCAAATGAGTGTAACGGAGGGGGAATGTTTTGGATCCGCGCAGTTCCGTGCCTTCGTGGCAGTGCGTACAGCCTTTTTCGAGCAAAACGAGACGCGCCCCCTGAATTTCTTGAGGTTTGAGGGCATTGCAATCGCCCGCCAGCCACGCATCAAAAGGTGCGCGCCCCGACTGGAACGTGCGCATAAAAGAGGCAAGGCTTTGAGCAATGTGCTGCGCTCCTCCAAAAGATTGAAGCGTTATTTCCCGGGCACCCAATTCATCAGGGTGGTAAAGAGGCCAAAAAACCTGACTTTCGAGCGTTCGGGCTCGTCCGTTCCAAAAAAAAGGTCCCGGAGTGCGACTGACGTCGAGGAGGGAAGGGGTGCGCGGCCCAGAAAGAAGGCGATTGCGCAAAAAAGGGCGCGGCCTCGAGTCGGTGAGAAGCCCTTTTAATGGGGATGTGTGCGTCGCATGGCAGCTTTCGCAGCTGACTTTTCCATCAAAGGAAAGCCTTTTTTCAGAAAAAAGCATTTTTCCCTTCTCGCAGAGGTCTTTTTGCGCTGGATTGAGTTGCCCACAATTTCGGGTTGGGGTGTCTGGACGCGGAGCAAATTTTTCAGCAACCCTTTGCGGCGCACACAGTGCGGGCGAGGGCGGTTCTGTAACTATTGCGAGTGCTCCGAGAAAAAACGCTGTTACCATTTAATATTGAGACGCTTGCCTTCGATTCGAATCATTTCTGCCAGCCTCGGATGAGTTTTGCTGAGGTCATTTAAGAGTTTTTTAGCTTCTTGTGGTTTTTTCATATTGAGGTATGCCACTGCCAGATACTCTTTTGCCAGCGGAAAATTTGGACTTAATTTCAGCGCCGTTTTGTAGGCCTCAACAGCTTTGTCCCACTTATTCTGTTTCCTTAACGAAAATCCGAGCAAGTTGTAAAGATTGGGACTGCTCTTATAGGTTTTAATTGCTTCTGTCGCCTGGGTTTCTGCTTCGGGAAACCTTTCCGCATCTGCGAGGGCTTGCACCTGCGCAATAGCTTCTGCTTCTGCTGGAGAACCTGCAGCAGGTTGAGTTGCGGGTTCGGCAGGGGAATCCATGCTGGCAGCAAAAGATGTTGTATTTGTCATGAAAGTGCACAGTAGAAGAGCGCCTGACAAGAGGATGCGAACTGAGAGAGAGAGCTGAATTTGTTTACTTTTGCGAAGTGTCATTTTGTTTCCTTTTCAGTTGCGAAAGGCTTTTGTTTAAAGCGCCCGTGCAATTGAGATGATGAATTTTCTGGGAAAGCCAGTGCTATGATTTCAGTTTGTGAGTCGATGATCAAGTCCCTGCTGCAAGATCTCAGGGCGAACCATTTCGTTACTTTGACGCTCCCGGTTTGAATAGAATTTTCAAATTCAAAATGCTAGTGCGTCTGTAGGCAGAAATTAACTTGCGGATTTTGTACCCGTGCCTTTATTGTCGCGGATAAGGTTGCTGCTGTGGGAATAGATGGCAGCTTTCCAGTAATTTTTCTGTCTAAGTTTACTGTCTAATGTGTACGATCAAGGAGGTGACTCATGAAAACGAATCGTCCTTTTCCAAGATACTTGTCGAATATTGTCGTGGTCGCTGCGTCTTTTGCATCGACAGTTGCTCTTGCAAATGATGCCAATGTCATTCCTCCCACTTCAGGTTCGGTCGATTTAAATCCTGCGGGCTCTGCAGTGGATCCAGCTCCTGCTGTGGTTCCTCAAACAAATACAGCAGGATTTCCAATTCCAACCCCCGTTGGTCATGAAATCGTTGATCAGGTTGATGATCTGCGCGAAGAAATCTTAGACTTGGTTCAAAAAATCGGCGATAAAAGCGCGGATCTTGGTGTGCCTGAATGGAATACCAGCTCAGCACCATATCAGGAACTGGTACGAAACCTTGCCAAAGTTGAATCTTCCTTGGCAGCAAATACTGAAATGACAGATACTTTTTGGTCTACTTCAGTCAATGGTCAGCTTCAATCTCTCAGCGCTTCTCTGAGTAAGGTCAGAGATGTGATGCAGCAGCCTAAAGTCATCGATGTGCTGGGCAACTCCATCGTAGAGCGCGTCAATGATGTCCGCACTGAAACCCGCGACCTTGTGCAGCTCATACTCGATCGGGGCAGCCGCTTCAGTTTTAGTGATTGGGGTGCACGCAAAGGTAAGTTTGAAGAGCTCTTGACGCGTGTTAAAGGTCTTGATGGCAAACTGACCAGAGGTAACAACGCTGTCTTCGACGATGTCTCAAAAGGCAACCTCACATCCTCTATTGGTGACTTGAGTGACATCATCAATCAGGTCAGCGAAAACCTCAAAATTTCGATGTGAATAAGCTATGAAACTGTTGCTCTTTTCTCTCATGGGAATTTATTTTCAGTTTCTATGTCAAAACGTCGCCCTTGCTCAGCAAGCGGCGACGTTTTGGGGTGAATGGAAAGTCGATAAATCCTGGAACCGTGACATGGAAATGAGATATTCTCATTTTATTGCATTCATGGGTTCAGCGGTTGAAAAAAGACTTTGCCGAAATTTGGCGGAGTGTTTACGCTCGCCCCTTGCAAATCCACTTTGGCAGTCAGAAGATTCAAAATGGAAATTTGAGGCAGATTGTGCAGATATGCCCTATATTTTGCGGGCTTATTTTTCATATCGTAACAAACTCCCTTTTGCATTTATGTCGTGGGAAAATTCTCACAAGGAGCGAGTTTTCAGTTTTGAAAAGCTCATTCCAAAGCTCAGAAATTTGGTGAGTACTGAAAATTTTATAGAATCACAGCACGCTCATTTAAAAGAAACCTATCCTGTGACAGTCAGAAAGGAGTTCGTGAGGCCCGGAACTCACTTTTATGACCCCGATGGCCATGTGCTTGTAGTCTATCGCATCAATGCCGACGGAAGCGTGTTTTTATTTGACAGTCAGCCCAACGGCATTATGGGGGTCAAGCGCTTTCCTCACGACCTCTATGAACCCGGTTTAGCGCAAAAAGGAGGAGGATTTCGCAACTGGCGACCTCTAAAAATCATAGAATCAGAGGCTTTATCGAAGCGTTCTCTGGCAGAAGTTCCATTTATTAAGAATGATGAGATAGACAATTTTGATAAAGATGAGCAGTATCAGTCGAAATTTTTGCACAAAGGCAGCGAACTTGATTATTGGCCTTGGGTAAGACAACAACTCGCTGTATCCGATGCTCGGATTCGTCCTCAACTTGAATTTAGAGCCCGTTTGTCGCAGCTTTGTGACGATATTTCAGAACGCATTTCTGCAGTAGACCTTGCAACAAAGGCAAGAATATTCGAAATTCAGCATCCAGCCAAGCTGCCTAAAAATATCTATCGGTCAAGCGATCCTACTTGGGAAATCTATGCGAGTCCTTCTCGGGATATGCGTTTACGTGCAAGCATAAGAGCCATCAAAAGATTTGCACTGAATACGGTCTTGCTCGTAAAAATGAAAAGAATGAATTTTTTGAATTATCAAGGCACATTTGAAGATTTAGAAGCGTCATATGCGCGCATCTGGAATGAAAAAATTAAAGATTCAGCATGCCAATTCAAGTATCAAAATTCGCAGCAGCAAGCGACTTCCATAAATCTTGTTACGTTCGTAAAAAGGGCATATCAAGTCTCTTTTGATCCCTATCATTGCGCAGAAATGCGCTGGGGAGCTTCGCCCTTTGCAAACGATCTTGACGTGCGAGAAGAATACAAGAGTTGCAAAAAAGATGCACAAAAAGAAGGTTGGTATGTGCGCCAACAGACTTTGCGAAACGTCATTGATAGAAATTCAAATGACGTCCCCAAAACTTCCTTGCAAGACCAATCAATCTCAACAGAAGATCTTGATTTAAACCAACTGTTTCAGGGCAAAAACTCGACGGTGACTGAAAAATGATGCAGGCAATTACAGCGTTTCTGAATGTAAATGAATAGCCATTAAAATGTTACTTTATACAGCGAATGAGGTGATGATAGGCGCGAGACTCGACAAAACGAGGGGGCTTTCGACTTGCGAGCAATGTACTTAATGTTCTGAAGGCATAGGGGTTCCGAAAGCTTTCAATCAATGTCGGCTTTTTTTCTTGAAGTGTGTTTAACAGGGCCCATTTTTCGCCTTCTTCCAGAGTACAAAAGAAGAAGGTTCCACCTGGAGCGAGGCGATCGTATAGATTATTGAAAATGTTTTCAGCCGTTGATGAAATTTTAAGTTTCTTTATTTTTTGAAGTTTATGGCTTTCAGAGGATTTCTCATGAGCAATTTCGAGTACGGTCCCAAAAATGCGTGCATCAAGGACATAGGGGTGCAGCCAAAGAATGACTTCAGGGTCGTTGGTGGGCAGAGAGGATTTTTCAAGTAAATTGACATTGCACACGTGCGCTCGTGGGTCGGGGCGAAGAATTTCCTCGGAGTAAGTGAGAGCCTCCACACTAATGTCCATGTACCATTTTTCTGCTTCCGGAAAAATTTTGTGAATCCAAGGAGCTTCCAAGCTGTCTCCACAACCGGGGATCCAAACCTGGCGCACCTGCGAATGGGATGTAAAAAACGGGCTGAAAATTTCACTGACGAGGAGTTGCCCCGGCCCTGTATTTCGTTGCTGCTGAAAACAGCGTTCCCATTTTGCAAGTAGGACATGAAGTTGTTCTTGCTTCGTGAGATGCTGATTCCGAAGCAGTGGCAATTCGAGAAGCTTTGGGACCACCGTTGCTTCAACGTCCTTTAGCAAGACTTCTGTGACATCATTGCCGAGATCTGAAAGTGCCCTTTCGACGTTTTCGAAATTTAAACCTTGCTTTAAAAGTTCGGGTTGTTCAGATTTCAGAAACCCTCGCCACATCTCTATGGCAAGGGGCACTAAAGTGGATTGTGAAATCTCAAGTGTGCCGTCGTACCTCGGAAGCATGCTCTTCCCTCATACAGAATGTTTTCTCATCAAAGCGTAACTTTTCTCCGCAGAAATGCCACTCCGATGCACTTAGGATTGACAAGTGAATCCGCACCTTCTATGACGCGTCATCTAGGAGGATTGCCAACATGGTCTTTTCAACCAAGCCTCTTTTCAAAAAAAACCTCTTAAAGTCGGAAGCTAAAATTGATTCCGACAAACGGGCTGGTCAGATTGCGGCGCAAGATTCCTTTTTGCTTGCCTCCCGAAGGCTTGCATACCTCTGGAGTATGCTCGAAACAGAACCACAGGTCATAATTAAACCAAAGAAAAAAAAGTAACGGCGCAAGTTTTTGTTTAGTCTCTGTTTCTCCTCAGTAAATTCCTACCGATAAATCTCGATAATTAAAAATCTTGACGAACATCGATTAAAACGTATACCTCCTTTTTTAAGAGAAGAAGAGCCTATAGTTACTTGTTCTTTTGTGTATAAAAACTGTTCTTTTTAAGGAAAAACGATGTATTTAAATGGTGAAAATGAGGCTTTTTCGATGCTCAAAGGGCAAAAAAACGAGCGGAGTTTAAAGAGAGCTTTTCCAGGTCGTCAATCGCTGTTATGCGTAGTTTTTGCTTTTGGATTCAACGCTTGTGGGAACGACACAGATTCGCAACCCGGTGCACAAGGGATTCCCAAGGCGTCTATTGCGCATTCTGACCTCTTTGATCGAGGCTTTTCCGTTGCTTACTCGAATAAATGTGCGACGCAAAGCTCAGTAGATTGTCCTCTGGAAGTCATAGCTCCACCTGGAAAAACGCTCCGTTACGAAGATCTTTTAGATCTGAGAGATTCAAGGCAAGTCGGAACGTATACGGTCTTTGCTTGGCCGCAATCCCTCCCTCATCGCGATTACGATGCTCTCGGAGCACAAATGCGACAATATTCTGAGCTTGTGGGAACCCTGTTGCATCGGGCTCCTGCAGGGCCGGGGGAAGTGTCCTGGCGCAGTCATATCCGCTCGAGCCAGTATATGGGGTACACGATGGCAGCTATCGGAGGCAGTCGTGCCTTTTGCAATGTCGTTGTTGAGCAGCTCGTCGATCGGCTTGTTCCTGAAGGTTCGACTTACATACAGTATGGAAATTGTGGCGAAGGCGGGCGTGTGGGTGCATGTCTCGCGAAATCAGCCGGATTTAAAGACACAGAAATTCGCGTATGTGCTTCAACGAATGATCATTTCTTTGCAATGGTGAAGCATGACGATCCCAAGAACAAGTGGTGTATTCTGGATCGTTGGAAAATCGCGGGGGATAATTTTAGATGTGGAGTCGACTTGGACACTACCAAAAAGGTCGTCACGATTGATGGCGTTGGAAGTACTGCAGAGTGGTTTCAAAATGTCACTTGTATCACTTTCAAGGACTATATTGCGAATGGTGCTTCCATAAAATTTAATTAAATCCGCTAAATTTGCGACCTCAATTTGCCGATAGTCTTTTCAGGTAAATTGATAGGTGAAAAATGCAAATGAAAGCCCTTGTCTTCAAAAATTTGATTTTTTTCGCGCCTTTTTTTGCGGCTTGTACCGAAGCAAAGCCTATTAAGCCCGGTGCCAAACCGGACGCGGCTGCTGTTGCTGTTCCCAAGGCAGGCTCAGCGCCGGTCGGTGATGCGGGCGACGGAAAAGCCGTTGAAACGAGTGAGGGAAAAGCCACAGTTCGCGAAGTGGAAGCCAGCCCGGTTGCGAAAGTTGAAATTCCGGCGGCATCAAATCAAGAAGTCTTCGATTTTTTGGTCAAGAATTGTGATGGTTGCCATGGAGATAAGCAGACTTTCTCCAGTTTCTGGCCCATGGATCCTTCGAAGTGGACAGTTGCAAAACTTCCCGAAATCTTGGCTGTCGATCAATTTGCGCCCAATGTTTACCAAGCCCTTTTGAATAAATCTCATAACTTAACGAGTTCAGAACCTGCTCCGATGCCGCCTGGCGATCTGGAAAAGAATGTGAGCGATCAAATTCCGCATGTTCTCAAGTGGTTTGAAAAAAATGTCGGTTCGGCTGTGAGCGAAACATTTTTACGTTATCCAACGGCCCTCCATCCCACAGATGTTCCCAAAACGGTTTTTCAATTTAAATGCATCAAACCCTCCACTGTGCGCAGTTACGTTCGGCGCGTGGTGAATGATGCCTTTGACAGAGAACCCACCGACAGTGAACTTTCTGAATTTGGTACTTTAGATATTCCGGTGACGAAAGAGCATCGAACAAAAATTTCAGAAAGACTGTCGAAACTCGAGTGGAAAAACGAATTTCGAGAAAAAGGTCTGAAAAAATTTGCTTCAAAGCTGGTCGGTGCCGCAGATATCGGTGCGCTCGGTAATATTAGTGATGAAGTTGCTCTTGATTTGCGTGAAGAATTTTATAATTTACTCAAAGAAAAGTATGATGAGTGGAGTTTTAAAGATTTTTTATTGTCAAACAACGTTATGGTATCGGCTAATACCGCGCAGCTTTATGATTGCGAGGCTCCTGCCCGTGGAAGTTGGCGCTCTTGTGAAATGAAAGCTCCACGGGGTTCTTATTTTACGACGTATGGCTTTTTGCTGTCAAAACCAAATAGTTTTTTATTGAGCAAAAATAATTATGGCCGAGTGGGGCTAATGCATTTTATGGTTGCAGGAGACGTGTTTCGTGCTGCAACAGATGGACCTGCGGGAGAAACTGTAAAAGATTTGCCCGCCTGCTTTAAAACACAAGATTATCGCGGTGAAAAAGCAGGTGATAAAATTGCGCCATTTGGGTCCGCGAAAATTCCAGCTTCTGGAAATATCTGTCAGAGCTGCCATATTTCACGGCACCTTGCAGTGGGATCAATGGTTTTTCGTCCTTTTGGGTTGACGGGTGATTTGATGTCTAAGTTTACCCTAACCTTGGATTCGCCTGGAGTGCGTGAGGCTATTGAAGCGAACAAAGTGAATCAGAAAGAACGTAACGGAGTGGATGTTCCTGTTGATGTCGAATTTCTGAGGGGGCTTTTGGATCTCTCTCAACCCGAAGAACAAGCATGTATTCCGGGCACCAACGGAGGAAAAGATGTGATTCTGACCTCTGTGAAAGCAATGGCGGAGCACAAAATTGGCGACGGTAGGGTTTTAGGCCAAGGGCTTGCTCGTCATTTACCAAGGGCTTTTTCTAACCTGGCAACGACGAATCAAGAATTATTGTATTCGATTGGGGATGCCTACGACAAGGGCAAGGGTAAACTTGAACCCGTGGTTCAGGCTTATTTTTCATCTGAAACATTTGCATGTGACAAGCAGGAGTGAACTCTGATGCGCGCTTCGTTATTAAATGCTTTATGTGTTTATCTATGGATGTCAGTTTCGGGATGCGGACAGCCTCCTGCAACATCGACCAAAATTCACCCCAAGCCCAGTGCTGTTCCTGCGGAAAAAGCCGCAGCGGAAGAGAAAAAACCTGAAATAGTTGTTCCAAAAGTGAACTCGAGCGGTGACACCAGTGTGGCAACGCCCGTGGCACCGTCACCAGTTCCAGAAACGGTGATCTCTCGCGATTTAACGGATTCGGGGGCAAGATTTCAGGTGAAGCGGCTGACTTTATTGCGCGCTTCTATCGAAAATTGCTTGGGATCAAACGTAACACGCATTGCTGAGTCAATGTTTATCGCGGACAATCCCGTGAATATGGCGGGGCGTGTTCGGTTTTTTACCCCTGGAAAATACGTGATTGGAAGTGACATTTTAGATATCGAGAAGTCTAATTTGGAAGGACGCCAAGAAGGCACGCGCACAGTGGCCACAGCGGATGGCATTGAAGAAAGCGACAGTTACTTGCGCTCTTTAGGAATTGTTGCAGACGTTGTTGCGCACAATTGCGATTTTACAACATCGAATTGTAAGTGTTCAACAGAAGAAACTGCGTTGGCAATGCTGCAAAGATGCCTTCCCAATGTTGATCCTTCGACCATTCAATTCAAAGATGTGGCCGCATCGTTTTCAAAGACGTGCAGTGCGGGTGAATACCAAAATCGTAAGGCCATTGCGTCACTGATTAGCTCCTATGCATTTGCTCAAGCAAGGTAACGTTTTTCAAAATTAGGGATGAATAGAAAGGTATTAAAATGAGTATGCGTTATTCGAGGCGAGAGATCTTCAGACGAACACTTTGGGGAGGAGTGGGTGCTGGAATTTTGGGCAATGAACTGTCGGGCGGGGAACTGTTACGTTGGGCGGGCTCGCTTCAACGAGGCTTGTGGTCATCTGAAGATTCTTTCGCAAACCTGCAGGCCTTGTTTCAAAACGGGGATTCCGGAATATTGAGAGCCTACGAGGCCATGGCAGCTGCCGGAGACGGCACCAGTGAGTGGTCGATAGTCACGATAAAAATTGCAAACCACGTTCACACACCTTTGGTTTTTAAATTAGGTGCAAAGGATGCGCAGGGTAACGTAACGTCGCAAGCCCCTACTGTAAAAGCAGGATCGGGCAAGGCAGGTGCTCATCTCGAAACAGCCGGTGTCGATAGAATTTCAGACAAAGCTCGTTTTGCAAATTTACGGATGAACAAGTGGTTTGCAGACATTCTTGCCAATGGTGAAGTGGACTGGCGTCCTGCTGGAAGCACCGAGCCCAACCGTTTGGGCGTGCCCAGTGCCTTTTTGGGTGCCTTTCCCGCCAATGTTGCTGTGCAGTGTGCTCTTCATTTGGAGCAGACGGACACCACTCTGAATCATTCAATGAAGGGTTATAAGGTTCGTAAGGATCAAGGGGACCTTTGCAAGATTGTGAAGGATAAGAAATTGGTGGTTTCTCCACTTGAAATGACATGTTTTATGATGGGTAAAAACTACGATCATGCCGAAGGCAGCTCATCGATTAATATCGTGTGTTCGGGGGCTGATGAAGCCTTTGCGGTTTCGGGTAAGCCTGTCAAAGATTTTTATGATCTGATGAGTCAGTCTTTGAAAGATGGCTATGGAGACGCTTCACCTATTGAACGAAATCTGACGTATAGCATCGACAGACTTGTCACTCAAAATCCAAGGCTGCGTTCGAAAATCATCGACACTCGTGCAGTTTTTGCAGAAAGAATTTCGGGACTGCAGAAAGCTTCAGAAATTGAAAGCGCCATTCCCCAAACATACGACGTCGTCCTAGGCAACGGGCAGGCCAACAATGCGGCTTCAGCGGCAGGGACTGAGTTTTTAGGCCAATGCTTATATGTGGCTAATGCCTTGGGAATTGAAGGCCAACCGCTTCGAAACTTCTCACTGTTTTTGAATATCAATGATTTGGATGGACAGCCGCTCGACAACCTCATTCTTAACCTTGCGGGTGTAAAAGAGGGTACTGAAATACGTTCCGTTACATATATCGAAGGCATGCGGCAACTTGCTCTGGGGCTCAATATGTTGAGTCAAGTGATCGCAACAGGAAAGAAAGTGATTGTCCAGGTTATTTCCGAAGGGGGGCGTGGACCTACTTTTGGAGATAACAAAGTGGGATTTTCTTTGGTCTTGGGACCTATGGGGGCTGGACTTTTAAAAGACTTTTTATACTGCAATACCGAAGCCATTAATAGCGAAACCAGCAATGTTGTGAAAGCGCCAGGTGCCATTGGAAGTGGAAATGTGGCCTGGAATGTGCCGGGACTGATGGATGAAAAGGGACTTCCCTTAACGGGAGTTGTCACCAATGTTGGGGATTTTCAGGCGGGTGTGGCCGAATTTTTAGGTTCACAAACGGGCATTGCGAATGCCACCGAAGGTTTGGGCAGGTACGTTAAACTGGCGCGTGGTTAATAAGAGCGCATTGAATTAAGAGGAATGTACTTGCTGTGAGAGGTAATTCTCGCGGCCAATGTCTTTAATAAGTGCGATTTGGGTTTCGAGCCAATCGATGTGTTCTTCTTCTTCCTTAAGAATTTTTTCGAGCAATTCTCGTGTCACATGATCTTTGACACCAAGGCACAATTGAATGCCGTCTTTAAGGCGAACGAGGGCATCGAATTCAACTTTAAGATCAGATTCCAACTGCTCGGGGACGTTTTCGCCAATGTTGAGCTTGTTTAGTTTTTGCAGATTTGGAACGCCTTCGAGAAATAAGATGCGGTCGATGACTTCATCCGCATGACGCATTTCTTCAATAGATTCTTTATACGTGTGCTCAGCAAGTTTTTTGAATCCCCAATTTTTGCACATTTTGGCATGTAAAAAATATTGGTTGATGGCAGTCAGTTCTCCGACAAGCACATCGTTGAGCATTTGAATAACGCTAGGGTCACCTTTCATAGGGGCCTCCGGTGAAGAGTTTTTAGACGACATTGCGCCCCATTTTTCGCACAAGGAGATTTGATGCGTCAAGTGTTTACTTGGAAATAACTCGGAATGCCCTAAGTTGTGTCATTTTGAGAAGGCTAAGAGACCTTGCGCATCGGGTACTGGGAGGTTTCATTATCGCTGTCTTCGCACATTGTGGCACATGGGATTCGTAAACGAAATGTCGTCCCGGTTTTTCCCCGTACGACTTTTCCTTCTACCCAGGTGCTTTCTAAAACTTCAACCGTGCCACCGAATTCTCGCGCTGTCTTTTGCACCAGCGGAAGTCCAAAGCCCGTTCCCGCTTCTCCTTGAGTTCCCATTGACGTTGTGGGCCCTGTGTCATCAAAAAGGGAAACAAGTTTTTTGGGTGCGATGCCGATTCCTTCGTCAATGACATCGAGGATCACAAAGCGTTTGTCGTCGGTGAGGGTGAGGATTACTCCTATTTTGCTGTCTTTTTGCGAAAATTTAATCGCGTTGGAAACGAGGTTTCCCACAAGTGTATGTGTAAAAATTGACCGGGAGCCTCGAACAAGAGTTTCTTCCCGGGGTGCCTTCATGGAAATCGTAACAAAGATATTTTTCTTGCGAGCTGAGCGTTGCCACAATTGAATGGCATCTTTTGCAACATCGACAAGTTGAAAGGGTTGTGTAAATCGACTTTTCTTGCCACTTAAGATGGCAAGATTATCGCGCACTGCTTCGAGCATGCCCACCCCTTGATTAACCGCAAAGCGGCAGTCATCAATATAGTCGCGGCATTTGAAGTTCAGTTGTCCGTTACTTTCATCGACTTCTTCAAGAACGAGTTCAAGGGAATCGCGGGCTACGGCCAGAATATTCGCCATGTCATGAGAAAGAATTTTAAGACTATTTTCATTTTCTGCAGCAAGAATTTTGACGCGCTGTTCCGTTTGAGTGAGGCGCATGACCATTTTGGAAGACATAATATCAACTACGGTGCATGACCCCAGTGCGACCCAGATCAGAAAAAATGATTGATCAGGGCCCGGAGATTCAGGGGCAAGAAGATAGGCAAATGGAAAGAAAATATGAATAATGTAGCCGATTATTTTGCCTTTGTTTTTTGCATACATCAGCACCGAACAAATGCCATGCGAAAAGCAGAGAAATGGCCACAAGGGGCGCGCTTCTGCACCAAAAATCATGGCTTCGATTGGGAATGGTAAAATCATGCAAGCATGGAGAAAGATAAAGTATGATTCGTGGAATCGGCTTCTGATTTTAGGAAGAAAATAAAGAAACACAACCATCAGTGTAAAGGTGATTGTAATCGCTTGACGTCCCATAGCATTGGGAATTTCGAATCTCAAATGCGCAATCCAGAAAAAGGGATGTGAGAGGATTCGAAAAACAACCGACCAAAGTGCGCAACTCATGTAGTGGTCTTCAACCACATTTTTCAGTGCGTGTTCCGCCGTTAGGTTTTTCTTCCAGTGAAAGAGCTGCATACCGTCCCAATATCGTGTTGAGTCCGACGATTGATGTCATCGGAGTTGCTCAAATTGAATTGAGAAACAGCGTCAATGTTCTGATCATGGGGGAAGGAGAGGTGTCGAAAAAAGTCAAGCGCAGGATCCCGGGTGCTCTTTAAGTCCTTTGAAAAAGCAATGCCTCTTTCAGGCTGAGTGTGCCCGCCTTCAGGGCCTTACCTATAACAACCCCATGAACTCCAGGGGTTTGAGAAAGTGCTTCGATGTCTCGAAGGTCCCGTGCGCCTCCGCTTGCAATAATCGAGAGCCCAGTCGAGGAGTGCACTTGCCCTGCTTTGTGAGCATCTATTCCCGAAAGTGTGCCGTCCCTTTCGATCTCGGTGTAAAGGGCATAGGTTACGCCTGCTTGATGGAGCCTTTTGCCAAACTCAAGCACCGTAAATTCAGACTTTTCAGTCCAACCATGTACCGCTATTTTATCACCTAAAGCATCAAGGCCCACAACAATATTATTGGGATATCGAACTGCTAAATTGATGCACGCTTCGGGGTTTTTCGTGACCCAAGTGCCCAATACAAGCCTCTGAACTCCCACCTTCAGCAAGGATTCTGCACTTTCGACATCGCGGATCCCTCCGCCCAATTGAATCTTAAGGCTTGAATTTTGAATGATTTCGCGAATAACTTTTTTGTTTGTCAAACACCCCGCGGATTCCGGAGCATCTCCAAAGGCGGCATTGAGATCGACGACGTGGACCCAAGTGGCCCCTGCGCTTTCGTAACGTTCAAGTTGCTCGAGGGGGTCTGCAGCAACGACTTCCGCAGTTTCGCGCTTGCCCTTTTTGAGTCGAACGCTTTGCCCATTGAGAAGGTCAATGGCTGGGAAAATCACAAAAGGGGACTTCATACGAGGATTCCTTTCGTGGAAGGAATGGCTTGGCTTCCGGTGCGCCGTATTGCGCTTTTTGTCGCGCGCGCAAAGGCCTTAAACATGGCCTCGGCCACATGGTGATCGTTCTCGCCGCGAATTTGATCGAGATGTATCGTCCACTTTGCATGGAGCGCGAATCCACCGAAAAACTCCCGTAACAGCGAACTGTCGAGTTGCCCGATAAAGGGTCTGTAGAAAGTAACACCATAGTGAAGAAAGGGCCGACCCGAAAGATCGAGCACGCATTTGAGTAGAGCTTCATCAAGCGGGCACTCCATCAGGCCAAAGCGCTCGATGCCCGCCATGTCGCCCAACGCTTGGGAAAAGGCCTGTCCCAAGGCAATGCCACAGTCTTCGACCGTGTGGTGTTGGTCGATGTGCAGATCGCCTTTGCAGTGTAACTTTAAATTGAGGTGGCCATGCTTTGAAAATGCTTCAAGCATGTGATCCAAAAATCCAACCCCTGTGTGAATATCCGCTTTTGGAGTGTCTGCGGGCGAGAGATCAAGACCCAAAAAGATGCTGATTTGGGTCTCTTTCGTGTGACGGTCGATTGCCGCAAATCGTGGTTCAGGCGCGATCTCAATTTTGCTCATGAAAAAACTCCAAAAATGCATTCCGAACTTCAGTGTTGATTTCTGGCGACCAAAGTGTGGTGCGAATGCAGTTGCTCACAGGTCCATGCCCATAGTATCGGACAAGGACATTTTTTTCTTCACGCAGGAATTTTTCAAGTTCCTTAGCTTTTGGATGTCTGAAGAAAATAAAGTTACCTTGGCTCGAAAAGACTTCGATGCCTGAGATTTGCTGCAATTCCTGCTCCCACTTTTCACGTTCCTGAACGGTGATTCGAATTCTTTCGTCAAGCTGGCTTCGTTTTTCATTGAGCAAAAATTCACCCAGGACTTCGGAAGGAAAGGGAATCGAATAGGGAGGGCGCAATCCTTTAAAGACCTTGATGGCATCTGGTGCTCCCACAAGTGCGCCCACACGCAATCCGGCAGCTCCCCAGGCCTTTGAAAGCGTGCGCAACACGAGAATATTTTCGGAGGTCACAGATTTTTTGATTAAGGAACGCGCCTCTGACCCTTGTGCAAATTCGAAATAAGCTTCGTCCACAATAACAGGGCCCTGAAATTGCGCTGCGAATTCTTCGATCCAGTCGGGATTGACCAGGGCTCCTGTTGGATTATTGGGAGTGCAAATTAAAGCAACATCGCATGAAAGGACGTCTTTGTTAAACATTCCTTCCCGCGTGTATTCAAACTGACTTCCAAGAGAAATGGGAACCAAATTTGCGCCCGCGAGAGTGATATGTCCGCCATAAAGAGAAAAGCTGGGGCTCGTGACCGCAATGCGCCGCCGTGGTCCAAAAAATGCTTGTGATAGAAGTGTTAGACCCTCGCTGCTTCCGCAGGTGACCTCGATATTTTCAACCTCAACTTCAAGGTAACGGGCATAGGACTGCGCAAGTGTTTGCGGAACAATGTGTGGATAAATTCCAATTCCGCCATGTTGTGCCCAGGCTTCGGAAAGTTTTTTTGAACACTCAGCAATGAGCGAGGGCTCAAGGGAAAATCCCTCGTTTTGGTGCAGTCGCATAGCCTTGGGATATTGAGAAAGTTGATAGGGCTCAAATTGCAACGCTTCGGGGCGAAAATATTTTTTATTCACGCTGTTGGCTTCCTTCGCATTTGAGCAGAAAGAGCATGTGCCCAAAGCATTTCTGCTTCTGCAAATACTTTCGTGGGATGCGAGAGTTCTGCTGCTTTTTGTTCAGACATCGAAATAACCGATGAACGTCTGATAAAATCGTAAACCCCCAAGGGGCTCGCAAAGCGCGGAGAACCCGCTGTGGGCAGCACATGGCTGGGGCCTGCAAGGTAATCGCCAAAACTTTCTGCCGAGTAGCGTCCCAGAAAAATGGCTCCAACGCCTTTGAGGTGTTGAGTCCAAAACTGTTGACCTTCGGGTTCTAAAGCGCAGGCCGTATGAATATGCAAATGCTCGGGGCAGATGCGATTAGCGGTTTCAAGAAGCGCATTGCGATCAGTTACCACCAAAATGGCTCCCCACCGCTCTAAACTCTTTCTGGCAATCTGCTCACGATCTTTAAGCAGAGCAAGGGTTTCTGCTATTTTTGCTTGCACGGCTTGGGCTTCAGAAAGGGAAGTTGTAACAAGGATGGAGCTGGCTTCTTCATCGTGTTCTGCTTGTGCCAGAAGGTCGGCAGCGATCCAGGCCGGATTGCTTGTTCCATCTGCAAGAATGAGAATTTCGGAAGGACCTGCAAAACTGTCGATGCCTATGCGGCCTGCAAGCATCTGTTTTGCCGTTGCCACATAGATATTTCCGGGCCCCACAATTTTGTCGAACCTTGGGACTTCTTCAAGTCCAAAGGTTGCTGCAGCAACGGCCTGGGCACCTCCCACTGCAAAAACGGTTTCAATTCCCAGCTCGACGACGGTTGCCGCAAAGTGCGGATCTGCAACGCTCCGTGCAGGCGTAAAAATAGCAATTCTTTCGACTCCCGCCACCTGCGCTGGAACTGCCGACATTAAAACGCTGCTCGGATAGAAGGCTTTTCCTCCGGGGACATACAGGGCAACGGAATCCAGTGCCTGCACTCTGCTTTGAAAAAAGCAATCTCCCTCGCGGAGTTCTTTAGGGACTTCCTTTTGTATCTCATGATATTTACGCACGCGTTTTGCAGCAAGCTGTAACGTTGTTCGAACTTCAGAATTCGCCGATTGTGCAATTTTTTGAAAGTGCTCTATAGAGTAACAAAGCGGTGCCTCAACCGGAATATTTTCAAACCGCTCGCGCAAGGAAAGAAGTGCTTTCGTGCCTCCTTTTTTAACTTCTTGAACAATGGAACGCACAGAAGCAAGCACTTCCAAGTCTTCTCCTGGACTGCGAGATTCTAAGCTGCCCAGAAATTTTAATTGCTCATCTTGAGCGCTGATAATGCGCATGAATGTCATTTTGAAATCACTCCGGCAATGGGGGCATGTGCGCCTTTGAGATAGCCTAAAGTCTGCCAAGTTTGTAGCCAAGCTTCGAGTGTCGCATGATGTTGATAGTAAAAGCCTCGGGTCACAGCAAGTTGAACGCGCGTGCGAGCAAGCTCATCATAAATGATGAGTCCATTTTCTCGCAGAGTCGTGCCTGTTTCTACTAAATCAACAATCGCATGCGACATGTGGATGACAGAAGCGAGTTCAACACTTCCCTGCAACGGAATAATGTCGCACGAAACGCCCCGACGCCTCAACTCACGTCTCGTAATTTTAACATACTTAGAAGCCACACTGGGGCGCGAGAGGGTCGAAAGTTTTTCTTTCATTTCGGGAAGACCCGCAAGGCAAATTCGACATTCGCCAAAGGAAAACGTTGCGGGCCTCAAGACGTTCGAGGGATGCTCATCCAAAACATCGGATCCCGCAATTCCCATTTCACACACGCCTTCTTCAAGGTAACGTGTGACATCTGAATTTTTAACGAGCAAAAATTCGAATTTTCCATCGGTGGATGGAATCACGAGCTTACGCGTCGATTCCAAGTCGACTTCAACCTGAACTCCCACTTTTTCAAACAGCTCAAGCGCTTTTTTTGCGAGCCTTCCCTTGGGAAGGGCTACCCTTAAAGGTCGAGTTGGAGAGGGCGGAAGGGAAAGATCAAATTTGGTGGTGAGAGGATCCTTCATCATAAATCCCACCGCAGGAATGTCACGCCCAAAATGAGTAAACAGGGTATCGTAACGCCCCCCTCCACCCAGCCAGCGCAAATTTCCGCTGCTGTCTTCGCTGTAAATCTCGAAGACAATGCCACTGTAAAATTTTTGCGGACGCAAAAGCCAAGGGTCGAAGCGCGTTGTGAGCTGTGTGCCCTGATTGACATGCAGTTTGTCTAAAAACTCGTGGGCTCTGCTGCGTTTTACGGCATCCTCAAAGACTTCTGCCAACCTCGCGTCTTGCAAAAGCCTGTGAAGCTCAAGCAAATCGCGTTGCGTGAGTGCAGCCGAAAGGGCTTCGACGAAAGGGGCACGTTCGGCAGCTGGCAACGTTTCGGTGGCAAATTTCAAAAGCGATTGCGCCACGCGGGCATCACCCACAACAATGGTGATAGCCCCATATCCGAAGGCATTTGCAAGTTGAAGTGCGAGGTTGATGGCCTCAATATCCGCAGCAAGCTCTTCCTGGCCGATGATTTCTGCACCATATTCAAAGGACTCTATTTTGGTCTCGCCTGAAGAAAGTCCATGCCCTGCAGAAAATTCGCTCTGTGCATTTTCTCCCGATAGGTAAGAAAAAACTTTTCCGGCATAAAACAGCTTTGCGGGCAAGGCCATCTCTGAAGAGTGCTCAAGGACAAACTGCACCGTAAAGGCCGTCATGTCGCTTCTTAAAGCCCATTCCATGCCGTGAAAATCGCTAAAACGGGGCCCGGCAGACAACAGGATTTCGCCCGTTTGCCGACTTCGAAATCGTTCGATAGGCCCACACACGGGAAGATTCACCTCTGTAAACCCCCTGGCGTCTGCAAGCTCTCGAAAGGAATGCTCCCACTTTCGCAGGAGGCCAAGTGAGGCCCCAAACTTTGGGACGTTGGAACCTAGGCTCGTTCTTGCATCTTGAATCATCGGCCCGCCTGCACTATGGGAGTCAAAGGCAAGAATTGAGGGAACATCCCGTTTTTCTTGCATCCTCTTTGTGTGAAAGTTTTTCTCGCCCGTCGCATGGACGTGCGGTATACGTTAAGTTGTCAAAAACGGAACCTCAGGGCAACACCTGGGGCGACTTTCCACTTCTGAAAGTCAAAGCTCTGGGGTTTCGCTTTCAATTAAAAAAGGGTCTGAGATGGAGATTTTTTGGCTTGTTGTAAGAAGTTTTATGATCGTGTTTGCGGTTATCCTGTCGGCATTTTACGTGGGAGGTCAGCTTTGGCAGAAACTTCCTCCGCTCAAGCTTCAAGTAAAGCCTCATGACTATTTTATCGGCATTGCCGTGTCGCTTTTGATGGCACTCGGTGTGCAAGAGTATTGGGGGCTCTTTGCCTTTGTTCCCTTGATGATCGTCAAGTATCTTTCGTCGAAGTTTATTTCAAAATCGCGCGTGCTCGGCTCTGGCCGTTGGATGGAAATCAAATGGCAGAAGTTTCCCCTGCGTGGGTTTCAGCTCCCTCAAGAGGCCTCTAAATTTTTAGGTCAATTGCCCGGAGACACCCACCTGTTGGTTCCAAGGCTCTACTCAAACATTGCGTTACGTTTCTTGATGCGTTCGGTTAAGAAAAACAGCAACAAGGTTCCTGTTCCCTACAAAGGGCAAGAACAAGCAGCCATGGAGATGTTCGAGGGATTTGCCACTCGCATTTCGAAACTCGAAGGCGGAAAAACTGAAAAGCTCTCGTTACCTTTTGGGGAATTAAAAGTTACAAGGCTTTGATGTTTCGTTAAAGTGATGCTCTTCGATTTATTGAAACTGTTTCCATGTTAAAACTCCGAGCAATCCTTTCATTGATATTTTGCCTTCATTATTTTTAGCGAAAATATATCCACCAATAAATGCTTCTGAATCCCCTTTTTCTGCCAAATCTAAAATGGCAGTCGGGGCCTCAAAATGCGCGCTGTTCAGAAGATTTCCTTCTTTATCGACACGGATGACAAATCCTTGCTCAGCTTCAAAATTCAAGTCAGAATTCTGCGCTGCATGTGGTAATGACGTGCCTGTAAAAACTCCTCTCCCCCTTGAATCTAATTGGAAACTCAGAGAGCGAAACGAAGCAGAAAGATCGACTGGTTTTAAAAGTGGAGGTTCATCGGAATAGAGGTATGAGCGCAGAAAAAACACCTGCGGCGAATTAACTTCTTGCATGTTTTGGCCCTCGAGCGGGGAGTTTTTGAAATTACCACCCAAGTAAATTTCATCGTTATCAATGCCTACACCAGTTAATTCACCTGTTATTTCACTTCCAAGCAGCATGCTGCGTAGGCGCTCACCGCTTTGCGAATAAACAGTCGCCGCAAGAGTGCGCTTCTCGCCTTTCCAATTGGATTCAGGGTCTAAAAACTTTTGCCAAGCGGGGAGGTGTTTTGCATCTACGCCATGGGCAATCACGAGCTGTCCGGACTGGCTTCCTGCAAGAAAAAAATCGAAAGTCTTTTCATTGGAGTCAGAAATTTCTGGCGGGAACACGCTCTGGTTCCAGGAAACTTCTAAGGAAGAATTCAGGCGATAGAGTTCCAGTCCCTGCAGCGTACCCGCAAGATAAAGGCCCAGAGTTGTTGCCAGAAGTTTGTACTTTGGAAAGTAAGCAGAAGAAAGAGGGGTGTTTTTTTCGATGACATCTTTAAACAACACCGCCTGCAATGCTGTGCCATTCTGCGAAAATTGCCGAAGCCAGATTTGATAACCTTGAGCAGTGTTGTTGGGCAAAGGCGAACCAGTTAACCGCGATTCCACTAAAGTAACTTCACCCCCAGAACCTATTGCAATATCGCCCGGCACCATCCCTTTCTCGAATGGAATGGATACGATGAGATTTCCAAATGGGTCGTATTTTTCGAGGTAATGTGCATTTTGGCCGCTCACCTCAGTAGAGCGTAACAGCCAAATGTTGTCATCTCTATCGCGAAGCAAGCGTGTTACCTTTTGGGGGACGGGTTCAGATAATATCACTGTGCGCACTTGCTTTGACCAAGAAACCGCGTTTCCAAAGGGAACAAACTGGTCGAGTGGAAGAATTGTTTCGTTGTAGGAGACTGAATTTTTTTTGCAAGAACTCAGTAAAATCAAGAAGAATACCCAAAAAAAATGCCTTAGCTTTTTACGGAACGGGGTAAATCCAAACATGGCGAGGCTCCTCCCGATAAAGGCAAGAGGATGATACTCCCTGTGATTCAATAACGAAACAAGAGAGACCAACAGCAATCACATTTGTGGTTGCAGGATTTTCCAGTTTTGGGTTTCCAGTGGTACCTATTTGTGCAGCCCATGGAAGGGTGCGTAGGACGCGAAATTAGGAACAGCTTAAGCGCCTTTTAGAGATTTTTGCTTTTTGGTTATTTTCTCTTCGCTCTCTAAACCAAGCTTTGCAAAAAGCATCGGCTCTCTCTCTAAAAGCTGCATCATCCTAGAAGCGACTTTAGAAGGTCTGTTTTTGCCGCTTTCCCACGCTTCAACAGCTTTTGGAGTTACGCCCAGTGTTAACGATCTCCTAAATCCGACACTTTTTGAACTTTCCGGCACGTGAAGATCGTTGTGGACAAACATTTGCGCTGCTTAATGTGCGTTGTGGGCGATGTTTTGAGATCGT
>JBIIEI010000048.1:0-39395 GCA_044237915.1 Silvanigrellaceae bacterium
CGCCACTGAGGTATTGCTACCTCCGTTCGACTTGCATGTGTTAGGCACGCCGCCAGCGTTCGTTCTGAGCCAGGATCAAACTCTTAAGTTTAAACTTAAGCTTGATTGGCTTCTTTATATCTCGTTTGTTCTTGCATCTTGAAAGATTGCTCTTCCAAGCTGACAGGCTCAAACCCGCTCTCTGTCTCTACAATTATTCAGTTGTCAAAAAACTTCGAATTGGTGGCGGGGGCAGGACTTGAACCTGCGGCCTTCGGGTTATGAGCCCGACGAGATACCAACTTCTCCACCCCGCGTCATTTCGATAAAGGGATAACTATGCCTGAGCCTAACCAAAGTCAAGCTTTGAATTCAACTTTTTTTGAGTCTCGTAAAATCCTAATTTAAAAAGGACTTACTCAACGTTGCCCTGATTTTAGGCATTCGCAGCAATGCCTTTGAGGCGTTGCTTCAAAAAGTTCGGAAGTGCGAATGCTGCCCTGTGAATTTCGCTATTATAGTAGCGTGTGGCTTTTTCAATCGCAATTGCCCGCTCTGTTTGAATGTTTGCATAAGGATGGAGCGTTTCGCTCGCAAAGCCCCAAGACCAGTATCCAAAGGGGTAGGTTGGAATCGTTCCGGTTGCTGCATGCACAGAGCCGAAAGCTGATTTGAGATTGTTATAGACACGGCCTAAATCGATGCTGTTTTCCCAAGGCGACTCACACTGCGCCACGACAATGCCGTTGGGACGAAGTATTTTTCGGACTTGTTGATAGAAATTTTCGGTAAAGAGTCCCACGCCTGGGCCAATGGGATCGGTAGAATCGACCAAAACCACGTCGAAAGAACCGGCTTCAGATTTGTTCACAAATTCAACGCCGTCAGCGATGTGCACTCTGGCCCGAGGATGGTTCAATCCAACGGCAACAAAAGGAAGGTATTTTCTGGCTGCTTCAACGACATCTCCGTCGATTTCGCAAAGGACAGCTTCTTCAACGCAGTCGTGGCGTAGAACTTCACGTAAGGTTCCGCCATCTCCCCCGCCAATGACGAGCACTCTGCGCGGATTGGGATGCACAAGCAACGGCAAATGCGCAATCATTTCATGATAGACGAATTCATCTCGCTCAGAGACCATCATAAGTCCATCAAGCGTCATCACTCGACCAAAGCCTGTGGTGTCTAAGATATCTACGCGCTGAAAGGGAGACTGAACGGAATGCATGATTTTCTTGACATGAAGTCCGAGCGAAATCTCATCATTGTGTTTCTCTTGATACCAAAGATCCAAAACGATTCCCTCGTCCGCGCCTTGCGGACTGGTGACATCATTTGGACTTTGGGGGCTTTTTTTGAACATCATTGCGTCTCCGAGTCTGTGTGGACTGATTAATCGATACGATCGTCGCAGAACATATCAGCTCGTTTGACCTGCGACAATTGAAAGCCTATAACGCCGTAAGGCATGCCGATGAAGTCAGTGAAAGCGAGGGGTTTGATGTCGATTCAACCAAGCCTAGATTTGTCCGTTGAAAGTCGGACCAATTGGCTGCAAGGGATTAAAGTGACCATCTGTGGGGGTGGAGGCATCGCATCCATTGAGTTACCCAAAGTCGCACGGGAACTCCGCCGCCATGGTGCAGAAGTTTTCTTTGTTGTGACTGAAAATTGTTTGCGATTTATTGGTAAAGAAAGTTTGGAATGGGCTTCTTCTCGATCAATAACAATCAATCCTACGGGCTTCGCAGAGCATATTTGCATGTCAGATTGCGTCCTCGTATTTCCAGCGACAGTAGACTTAATTGGAAAAATTGCTGCCGGATTAGCTACAGATGGGCCCACAACTCTGATCCAAAGCGCCTTTGGGCAGAAAAAGCCCATTCTCATTTGCCCAACGATGCACGAGAGTCTCGCGGATTCTCCTTTTTTTCAAGAAAATCTTGCAAAATTATTGTGTCAGCCCAATGTTCAACTTGTGTCACCCCGAGTGGAAGAAGGCAAACACAAAGCACCGAGTCCAGAGGTTTTTGCCCTCGAAGTTGCTCATCATTATTCCGCAGCGCAAAAGAGTGGAAACAAGCTGAGGGCATGCGTCACCCTTGGTGGAACCCGCGTTTCTCTTGATCCCGTTCGATGCTTAACAAATCTTTCGACGGGAGCTTTGGGCAGAAATCTGGTTCAAGAGCTCTACTCGCGCGGAGTCTCTGTAACTGCAGTTGAAGGACAATCCACAGAAAAATTGCCCCAGCTTAGGCATTTAAACGTCATTAAAGTGCCAGAGTATGCCGACATGTTAGGCTCTCTTGAAAAGCTGAATGCAAGCCATTTAGATGGGATTTTCCATGTGGCGGCTGTGTCGGATTACGTCCCAGTGAGTTATTCAGATGAGAAAATTGCGAGCTCGCATACAGAACTTGAAGTCAAACTCATGAAGAGTAAAAAGTTTATTGAACTGCCAGAGCTTAAAAAAATTCCGTTTCAGATGGCGTGCAAGTTAACGTCCTCAAATGATCCTCGGGCTGCAGAAATTGCGTTAAATTTTTTGCGCACACACAAGCTTAATTTGCTCCTCTGGAATTCAAGCGATGCCTTAAGAGGCAAAGAACACTGCGGCTCTATTTTTGAGGCAAAATCTGCTGAAGTCTTGGAAATGAAATGTTTCAGTAAACAAGAAATCGCGTCGGAGATTGCAAGAAGGTTTACAAATGAATTCTGGAAATAAATTCACATCGTCTGTACCTAAATCCCAAAATGATGAGAGTTCTGAATTTTCATCTGCGAACAACAACGACGAAAAATTGAGTTTCAATGACTATGTTATTGGTGTAACTCGAATGCTTGTACTGTGGATAAGTGTTTTTATTTTGTCCATGTTCTTTGCATCTGCAGTCTTAATTTTGTACCCCTTCACTAGAGTCTTTGATAGAAACTCTCGTTCACTCCATCACATTGCAAATATCTGGGCTGGCTTCATTACGGTTTTGAATCCCTGGTGGAAATTTATCGTCAAAGGTCGCGAAAACCTGCCCGCCAATAGGCAATCGGTTGTTTACGTTTCAAACCATCAAAGTCAAAGCGATATCCTTGCAATTTTCTTGCTCAAGGTCCAGTTCCGATGGCTCTCAAAAGCTTCTATTTTTAGCATTCCCTTTTTTGGATGGGCGATGTCTGCCATTGGATATGTGCCGGTGAGACGAGGAGAACGCTCGAGTCACGCAAAATGCATGGCACTTTCTATGATGCATTTGAAAGCTGGAATTTCGATGTGCTTTTTTCCCGAGGGAACAAGGACGAAAGATGGTAAGCTCACCCCCTTCAAATCTGGAGCATTTCGCCTCGCAAAAGACGCAAATGTTCCCGTTGTCCCCATTACGATTCTTGGCACAGAAAAACTTCTCCCCAAAGGAGCAATTTTTCCGAGACTTGCAACAGTAGAAATCATCGTCCATCCTGCAATTTCTTCAACAACATACTCCGTCGAAGAATTGATCGACAAAGCAGAGGCCGCAGTTGCATCAGCACTTCCTCCGAGCAGGCAAAGAACTCTGAGTTCTACTTTGCTCGAGAGTTCAATTCTTTCTTAGCCTGTGGAAAAATTGCGGTACGCTTCTCACATGATGTCCTTTTGCTGCCTGTTGATTTGAAGATCATATGCTGTCATTCTTTCAGGTGAATAACATTATCGCTTATCCGCAACAGGTGAAAAATGAAGGCCCGAAGTCGCTTTATTGTCCTTGGTACTTTTTCTTTGCTTCTCTTTTCGTGCGCTTCTTACACTGACAAATCAAAAGCGGTGCGGGCCTCTTTGAGCGCTGGCCTTTACGATGACGCCCTCGAAAAAATTGAAAAAAGCGACCTTGCAAAAACAGATCGAGACAAGGTCCTTTATCACATGGAAAAAGGGATGATCCTTTACACGGCGGGAAGATATGCAAGTGCAGTGAAAGATTGGGCCAAGGCAAGTGACAGAATTGAGCAGTTGTACACCATTAGCATTTCAAGGCAGGCCAGCAGTTTCGCAATGAACGATTCATATGCCGACTACGAAGGAGAACTCCATGAAAAAATCCTTCTACCTCTGATGTCGGCACTTGCTTATTTTGCAAACCAAGAACCTGACAAGGCCATCGTTGAAATCCGCCGAACCTATGAACTCCTTAAAGTCATCAATGCAGAAGGTAACAGCAAGAATACTTTTAGCCGCGATGCCTTTTCTCACTACCTGTCGGGATTGATTTATGAATCGAAGCACGAATGGGACTCCGCAATTGTTGAATATCGAAATGCATTGGAAATTGGGGCCTCTAATAAGAAATGGATGGAGACATTATCATTGCGGCCCATCGTTGAGTCCTTAGGACGCCTTGCTGAATTTAGAGGTAGGCAAGATGTTTTGTCGAACCTCAAAAAGAGTCATCCCGATGTTTCCTGGACAAAGCATCAGTCTCTGATGGAAAAAGGTGAGGTTTATGTGGTGTATGAAGCCGGAAAATCTCCACTTAAAACCCCTAAAGACTTTGTTGTTCCCACCGGAGATACCGCTGTGCGGATTTCATTTCCTGTCTTTAAAGAAAGCTATTACTCGTCTCGGGGTGCGGAAGTTTTTCTTGATGACAAACCTATGGGGCGCACGGTCCTTGTTCAAGATGTGGGCCAACTCGCTCAGCAAGCACTCAATGACCGACGCTTTCGAGATATTGTGAAACTTGCAGCCCGGGTTATTGTTAAAGATCAAGCCGCAAGAGCTGCAGGCCGTGCATTAGGGCCCCTTGCTCAAATCGCAACAAATGTCGCTGGAGTGGTGACAGAAACAGCAGACACACGCAGTTGGACTTCGCTGCCTGACTCCATTCAAATTCTGAGAGTTCCCGTTCCCGCTCACCAAGAAGTACGCATTCGCATCAGACCCGATTCCGGAAATCCTGTTGAGTTCAAAATTAGAGCTCGCCCTGGTGAGAAAAAACTCATCCGTGCGCGCACTTTTGATTAATTCTTTATCAAGTTTTCGCTCAACGTCCGGGCGGCAAAGAAAAAGGACTCTGCATCAACCATCGCATTTTCTGACTCGAAAAAGGGTTTTGCAGAAGATTCGAGCAAGTCGGCAAGTTGTTTTGCACTTAACTTTGGAAAACGTGAGCTCATAAATCCCAGTATTCCCGCCACCTGCGCAGCCGCTTGAGAAGTTCCACTCAAAAAACCAAAATCTCCGTTGGGCAAGGTGGAGTAGATCCGCTCGCCTGGTGCAAATATTTTTTTGCCCAAAGAATTGCCCAGAGTGGAGGAAAACCAAGCCGGACGCGAACAAATGTCTGACGCTCCCACCGCGATCAATGTTCCAAGGCGACTTTTCCCTTTGGATAAGGAGTGAGAAGTGTAAGCGGCAGGAAGAAAATCTTGACTGGATGAAGTGCCCATATTTCCAGCCGGTACGACAATCACGACATTGTGCCGCAAGAGGATTTCAATGGCATCTCGAAGCGGGGTTTCGGTCTCAAGCCAATTTCTAGATGGCATGGGAAATCCATATCCCAAATAAATCACTTGAGGAGAAGATGTTTGCCCTGCTTTATCGTCTTTCTCTTTCAGCAAATCTTTGATCGTCGTAAGCCCCACAAGCACATCTTTAAGTAAAATTTGACCACTCAATCTATCCCTATCCGCTAAAACTTCGATGGGAACTCCCACCAATTGCGGCCTTCCTGACAGCCCCGAGACTCCCATTCCATCGATTCGCGCAGCAATCAACCCTGCGACGTGGGTCCCATGGGCATCTGGCGCCGAAATTCGAGATCCTTTTGTCGCATTTTGAATCTTGAACCTTTTCTGTTCAAAAGAATGCGTCAAATCTGAATGCTCAGAATCTATTTTTCCATCATGTACAACCACAGAGGTTGGCAAATCGCCAAAACCATCGAAGTCGAGCAATCTTGCTGATTTTGGAGTGAGAGGAGCATGATATGGGCACGCGTGTGTTTCGATATTCGAAAGACTGCGAGATTGCCCTAACCAGTACCTAAACTCTTCCAAGCGCTCCAATCGATACTTTGGTTCCCTTTGATCAAGGCTATGCGGAAACCTTTGGAAGAAAAAGTTGGGCCATTCGTAGCGATGCCACTGCAAGACAGCATTGGGATCGCTTCTCAATGAGTTTAATGACTGAAGGCTTCCTGTGATGTTGTCGAAAGTCGCCCATGTCGATGGCATTGCAATCTTTGGAAGATTTTGAGTTTTGAGAGCGAAATAGTGATGGCCCGAGAGACTTGAAAAAAGAAACTCCGCACTCGCTTTGAAGAGTTGCGCTTGAAATCTCGATTTATCGGAAGCTGGAATCCGAATTATTTTTTCTTCGCTTTCAAGAATGACTTTGGCCGCTTCTGCGGGTCGCGGAATCACCTTGGCAGAATATTCACTCCGAATTTTTGAAACTTTTGCTGTGGATTCTGCACTTTCAGCGCCAGCGCAACGGCCCAGAGGGCAGGGGGAGCATCCCCATGACGTGAGCCAAGTCATTACAACTCCGATACAGCTCAGTCGCCCTTTCCAGCTTTTCAAAACAGATCTAAAGGTGTCTCTGTTTGTAAAATTTGCTCCAACGTCGCCTGATTGAGTATTGTTCACCTTGGGTCTCCGTTCGCTTGCACGGATTACCGTTCGGCAAATTTTCCCTACCTGTGAGGAAAAAATGTTCAAAAGGACGAGCGCCCCAGAGATAATGAACTGTATTTATTTATATTTATTGAAAGTCGAGCCACTTTGAAAAACAAGAATCAGCGCTCAGGGCTCCTGTGGGGAATTTATCTTCGCCCTCATTTGAAACAGTACCTCGTCGTTCTGACGAGCCTGATCCTCAACATCATCCCTTCCCTCGTCCTGACGCTTCTCCTGGGTTACGGAATAAAAACCCTCCAAAAGGGTGTTGAGGTCATGACCTGGATCGATTTTGTGGGAGAACATGCTTCGAGGTGGCTCAAACCCCTTGTCCGAGGAACGGTGTTTGAAGGGGGAATTCCAATCGACATCCAAACCCAATGGTTTGCCCCACTGCTGGCTGCGACTGCCCTTGCAAGTTTGATTTTCAAGTTTACTCAAGAGTACCTGATTGAAGATCTCGGTGAAAAAGTAGCTAGGAATTTACGAATTGAGGTTTTTTCGCACTTCTTAAATCAGCCGTTTCGACAGTCTTCAGGTGTCAATGAGGGACTTCTCAGCAGCATGGTTGGAGAAGACGCTCGCGAAGTGCGACAAACCTTTACGCGCCTTTTCGCAAGTGTTATTTCCGACGCGCTTCACTGTGTGCTTTATATTGGTATTCTTGCACTTCTCGATACACAACTCTTTGTTCTTTTTGTGTCGATTTTGTTGCCTGCAGGCATTGTTATTCGTGTGACAGGCAAGAAACTCAAGCGACTTGCAAAACAAGGACTCAGCTTCGAAAGCGAACTCCTGGGCGCACTTTTGGAGCGCTTTCGGGGATGGCAAACGATTAAGGCCTTTAAAGCCCAGGATTTTGAGCTTAAGAGATTTAGTGCAACCAACACCCTGCTTTTTCACACGTGGAGACGTTCTGCGCGTGCAAAATCTCTCTCGACACCCCTTGTCGAGTGGCTCGGTGCCCTCGCTGCAGCACTGGTGATCGTCCTTGCCTTGCGTCGCATTGCAGAGGATGCGCTGTCGAGCAATGTGCTTGCCACGTTTTTAGCGGCCATTGCACAACTCGCAACTGCGGGTCAAAACCTTTCGACCCAACTCAACTCGGTGCGCAAAGGCACGGCAGCACTGCAGCGCATGCATGAATTTCTGCAAAGCACACCAACGGCGATTCAACCCCAGACTTTGCCAAGTTCACGAGTGGCATCGAATGTTTTAAAATCCATCGAATTGCAAAAGCTTGTTCTCGCAGATTACGATGGACTTGTTCCTTTAATTAAGCCACTTTCTCTCCAGCTTAAAGAGGGTGATTTTTTAGTCATCACAGGCCCTTCGGGCACTGGAAAAAGTACACTCTTAAGAGCTTTGCTTGGACTTGAAAAACCTCTGGCCGGAACAATGCTCTTTGATGGACAAACCCTTGCAGAGCAAGACTATGTTTTACTTGCAAAGCAGATCGTCTTTATTCCACAAGACCCTTTTATTTTCGAAGGCACCCTGTTTGAAAATATCATTTACCCAGAGCGCTTTGAAAATCCCGATCAACGCACGCGGGAACGCGCAGGCGAGGCACTCGCACTGGCAAAGCTTGAAAAAAATCTCTATGCAGGAATTTCAGGCTTGTCGGGAGGAGAACGCCAACGCTTGATGTTTGCTCGTGCCTTCTTTCACAATGCAAGACTTTGGATTATTGATGAAGGCACTTCGGCTTTAGACGAAAAGACAGAGATCTCTTTACTCACTGAATTGAGTTTAAAGTCCAAGGATAAAATTATTATTTCAGTTGCGCATCGCCCTCAAATCAAACAATTTGCAACACAAGCAGTTGAACTTACACCGTCATAAAGGAAACCTCATGAGTAAATTGGCCGCCATTATTAATGGAAAAAATATCCTCCGCGAAACAGATTTTTTTGTTTCACTCAATCCTTCAAACACCGAAGATGTTGTCGCAGAATTTGCAAATGCAACCGCAGAAGATTGTAAAGAGGCATGCAACGCCGCAAAGCTAGCATTCTTACAGTGGAAAAATGTACCCGCACCAGTGCGCGGAGATATCATTGGCAATCTTGGAAAAATCATCGAAAAAAACAAGGAACCCTTGTCGCAGCTTGTTGCCCGCGAAATGGGTAAGCCCATTCGTGAAGCACGCGGAGACGTTCAAGAAGCCATCGATACCTGCCACTTTTTTGTCTCCGAAGGTCGCAGGCTTTACGGCCAAACCATCCCCAGCGAAATGCAACAAAAAGAGCTCTTTACATTTCGACGTCCCGTAGGCGTCTTTGCATGCATTACAGCCGGAAATTTCCCCGTTGCAGTCCCCAGTTGGTACTTTGTGCCCGCTCTTCTATGCGGAAACACCTGCGTGTGGAAGCCTTCGGAAGACACTCCCCAAACTTCCAAAGTATTTGCAGAGATGATCATGGCAGCAGGCGTTCCCCCAGGCGTCTTTAATGTCGTATTTGGAGAAGGTCCCAAAACCGGTGCAGCCTTGATGAGCCTCGTCGACCAAGGACTCATTGATAAAGTAGGCTTTACAGGAAGCTCAACCGTAGGACGCACCATTGGCGAAATTTGTGGTCGCAACCTTCAAAATCCATGTCTTGAACTGGGTGGAAAAAATCCACTCGTCGTTGCTGAAGATGCAAACCTCGACCTCGCGGCACATGGAATTGTTTGGTCGGGTTTTGGAACAGCAGGCCAGCGCTGCACTTCACTTGGAAATCTCATTGTTCACAGAAAAATCAAAGCCAAACTTTTGGAAAAAGTTTTAAAAGGTGTCTCGGAAATTCGCATCGGAGATCCCCTTGATGATAAAAACTTTTATGGCCCTTTAATGAGCAAAAAGTTTTTGGATAATCACGTCAAAAATCTTGAATCCCTGGTCAAACCACACCACAAGCTCTTGACGCATCACAACGGAAAAATTGAAGCAAAACATGGCTCAGCTCAGTTCTTGGGCAATGCTGAAAAAGGCTTCTACGCCTATCCTTCCATCGTTGACAACGTAACAACCGCAGATGCAATTTATGCGACGGAAACCTTTGGACCTTTAATTAACGTTTTGGAATTTGAAACACTGGATGAAGCCATCGCAATTGCAAATGGAACAGGCTTTGGTCTAAGCTCAGCTATCTACACAAATGACATCTTGAGCGCCTATCGCTTCCGTACGGAAATTTCTGCCGGCATGACAAGCATCAACAATAGCACCACGGGTGCAGAAGCCCATCTCCCGTTTGGCGGGAATGGCAAGAGTGGAAATGGGAGTCGACAATCTGGCATCTGGGTGATCGATCAGTTTACGCGCTGGCAAGCGGTGAACTGGGACATGAGCGGAAAATTGCAGCTTGCTCAAATGGAGACCGGATACATTTCACCGAGAGAATACAATATGCAGCCGTAATTTTGGCACAAATTCTTTCATCATCATCCGAATGAAAGTTGGATATCATCAGTTGGTAGGAGAAGCCCGACATGAGCCGTACCGAGGAGTTCGAAAAGTTTCTCAATGCTGAAAATGAGCAAGAGCGCTATAGCGCCCTTGAACACTTCATTCGGATGAAGGACTCCTCATGGCACAAAGACTTGCGGCTCTGGCAGGTATTGAGCTTGCTTCCCACCAAGGTCGAACGGGTGAGGCTTGCCCACGCACTGCGCCTCGGTGACAGACCTTCGAGCAATTGGGCAACCATTTCGTTTCTTTTTCACGATCAAGAACAAGATGTTGTGGGCAATGCAATCAATGCCATGACGTTTTCGGGAAATCGCTCTTTAGGTCATCGCACGCTCAATTTTTTTGAGTCGTCCGAAAGACCTCAGCGCGTGCTTTATTGCCTCGCCCGTTACGCCGAGGAAACCGTCGACCGAAGATTTTCGAAATACCTTGCGCCCCACCTTGCAAGCGATCTCTCGGATGCTTTTCTGGCGCGTTCCTTTAATGCTCTGTTTCGGCTTGGGCTTAAAGATCCCATTGCGTTAAATGTTGCCCGTGAACTTGTAGGATCTCACATCGACGCCACAAACATGGATCGCAAAGCCGCTGTGTCGGCGGTTTTGTACCTGTGTTTTGCAGGGAGTCGAGAAGAGATCGAAAATCTTCGAAATATTTGCAGAAAAGTCAGCATTCCAGAGCTTAAAAGGCTTCTGAATTGGGGCTTTTCTCATATTAATATTTCAGGTGCAGACAATTTTTCAAGCCTTGATGCGTGCCGGTTTTTTGAACGCGCCTTGCTCGAAGAAGAACCAAACTTTGCGGGATATGGCTGCTTTGATGATAAAAATCTTCACGAAGGATTTGCGCAGTTTTTAGACAAACAACCTCTTGAAGCGGTGGGAGATGTCTCACGCATTGCACTGATTTTGGGTGAAACAAATTGCATTGATATTCTTGCCACACATCAAAAATTTGGTTTGAATAAAATTCTTGCTGAGAAAAATACTCAGGCAATGCAACACTGGAAAAAGTACCTGCCCCTTGAATCAAAGCCTTTTCTTGAATCCATAAAAGATCCGACTCACTTTCATTTGTGGCACGCCCCTGATCCTGAAATGCTTTTTATTGTGCTTCACACCGATGATTTTTTAAAGAATGGGAAAAAAGAAGGCTGGCAGAAATTATTTGAAAAACTCGCTGTCAAAGAAAAAGATCTTGCCGTTGATTTGTTATCGACCCAATTTTTAGCTTATGAGCGAGCCTTTCAAAAAGAAGCGCCTTCCGAAGAGTTTTCAGGGCAGTTTGAAGCTCTCCTAGACGAAAACTTGACTCTTTTATTGCGAACAGAAGCCAATAATTTACCACGTGAAGAAATTTTAAATCGAATTTTTGGTACGTGCGTGGGCGGAAATTTGCCGGCTTCTTTGTACACTTCAATTTTGAAAAAGGCTCTTTTTGACGAAAAAAGTTGGGCTTTTAATGGCATTGCTTTATGCGCACCCCGCATGGATGCAGCAACTCTAAAAGTCATTATCCTTTCTGAATTGCAAAATCTGCGCAAAGATATTCAAGATCCCACGCTCAATGCAAAAGATTATGTCATTAAAGTGATTTCCAGGCTGCAAGCGATTCTTGTGGGAGCACTCAGATTTCAAATTGTTGTTTCTACCGAAGTGCTTGGCGCCATTGAAGAACTCTCTCTGATGGTGCAGGCCGTTTTAAATGCGGTTGAAGATTCTGGGCACGGCAAAGTGCAGGAAAGTGAGGAAGATAAAGATGACTTCGATGGCGCCGATTGGGCGGGTCACATCTCTGTCGACAAACCCGTCTTGCGCTGGAATGCTGTTCTGCAGATCTGTCTGAATGCGAGCCTGACACTCGAAGACAAAAAGAAATATGAGCAGGTTCTGTTAGAAGGCATGAGAATTGCGCCCCACGCAGAAAAACGCTGGATCATTCGTTCCCTTGTAAAAATTGGAACAGATGACGCCGTAAAAGCGATTCTTTACCAAGCTTTTCAGCACGTCGACACAGAATTTGTTTCCCATACCATTCGTGAATTACTTCCTTCGAGGCACCCGCGCGCACAACAAGCACTCATCCGTTGTGTCGGTCGAACGACGGTGCCTGATGATTTAAAACTCATGATCCTGGAAGAAATTTCACTCGATAGCCCTACAGAAATTTTGCAAGAACTCCGCACACTCGAAATCTTGCGCTTGCCGCAACACATCGACGATGCAATTAAAGACGCCGTCGGGCGAGTGGCAAGCTTGATTGATCTTGAACATTCGAAGCCCAATGGTGAAGAATTTGAAAAGTTCTTAGCCTCAGACGTCGACGTCATCATCAAAAAACAAATTCCTGATGTTGATTTTCTTTCGGTTGACACCCGCAGCGCTTTACGAACGGCTGAAATGATCCTCATTCAATCCCGAGAATGGGGAGCGGAAGCTGTCGATTTAAGCCCTATCGTGAATATGCACTGCAAGGCAGTTGAACTCACAATGCGTGAAGTGTTTGAGCCTCACACCGATTCCATTATCCGCAAAGGACATCTTTCACGTAAACTCGATATTTTAGGTTACGCGCGCCCCATTCCGGAAAAGATGCAAATTTTTGAGGACTACCTTGCAACTCTTCCCATCATTAAAACGATTCCCTATTTCAGTAAATTTAAACTGCGAAAAATGTTACGTGCCATCTGCCTTTATCGCCCTGGAAAGCGCTTTACGTTGGATGGCCCAAAGGCTTTTGCACTGCTTTTTCTGACAACATCCAGAAAGACGTGCCAGTTTGGGCTGGAGAATATTCTTCCATTGGGCTTTACAAGCGATCATGAATTATTTGAATTCATTAAACTCGTTCACTCTTTGCAAGACAGCCGCAACCGCGCTGTGCATGAAGGACTCACCTGGGAAGCAAAAGACGAAATCGAAACGATGAGAAGCCAAGCTTATAAAATCATCGAAAGCTGCATCCGCATTGGCAAACATCTGCAAAAAAATAGCCACTCCAATTCTGGAAGCACACCCAACACCGCTTTCGAACTCGGAGCATAGGAGATGGGGCTTCGAATAGCGACGAACGTTAACTCGCTTTTCGCCCAACGCCAGCTCGGACTGAGTACCCAGCGACTCAACAAACATACCGAAAGAGCATCGAGCGGATACCGCATCAATAGGGCTGCAGACGACGCCGCTGGTCTTGCCATCAGCGAGAAATTGCGGGCTGAAGTCCGTGGTTTGGGACAAGCCAAACGAAATGCCGCCGATGGCATCAGCCTTGTCCAAACCGCCGAAGGAGGCTTAAACGAAATTACCAATATCGTTGTCCGCCTTAAGGAACTCGCTGTACAAGCTGCCAGTGACACCATTGGTAACCAGGAACGAGGATTTCTTCAAAAAGAATTTGGGGCGCTCAAATCTGAAATCGACCGCATTGCGACGTCTACGGAATACAACGGCACCTTGCTGTTAACGGGCCGCGCAGAATTACCCGATGTGCTCTCCGAAAAGTCCAATAAACCGCCTTTGGAGATTCAAGTCGGATCGAAATATCATCCCCTGACCGACGGACTTGACCTTCCGAATCCGGTCAATATCATTCGCATCGACTTACAAGATATCAATGCCTTGACAGAAGGCCCGGGCTCCTTGGGAATCGGGACGGGTCATGCCGAGGACGGCACCCGAGTCGATTCAAAAGTCACAGCACAATCAACGATCAATGCCATGGACAGCGCCTTGGAAAAAATCAATTCCTATCGGGCCACATTAGGATCCATTCAAAGTCGATTGAACAGCACCGTGAGCAGCCTCGCCATTCAGATCGAAAATCTGGAATCCTCAAAATCGAGGATTAAAGATGCTGACTATGCAGAAGAAAGCGCTCACATCGTCCAGCAAAGCATCCTTCAAAAAGCGGGGGTTTCGATCCTTTCGCAGGCCAATCAAATGCCCGAACTCGCATTGAAGCTTTTGCAATGAGGAAAACTTATTGATTTGAAGACCTCTTTTCTGTAAGACACCGGAACATGCCACCCAGATTTCGCTCTGGAGCGGGCTCCTTGGGTGAGGGTATTCAGAAATGAGTCGCAAATCGTCGATTTTTATACGCAACGCCACAGTCCTCGACTGCGCACTTGCGATTCCCCACATCGGCCCCCGAGGGAAGTCTTGGCACGTCGACATCGCCTGGGAAGGCGACACTGACGCCGAAGGAATCGTCTTCGATTTCGCACTCGCTAAAAAAGCCGCAAAAGACACCATCGACAAATGGTTCGACCACCGTTTACTGGTCCCAGAAAGCAGCATCATCAAACGAGATTCTGATCGTGTTGTGCTTGGTACTTCCTACGTTATTCATGAAACTCAAGGTTTTTTCGCCCTCGATACCTACGAAGAAAGCGTCGCCATTTTACCCGACGACGTCTTTCTGGAAATGAGACAATCGGGCAGAACAAACTTATTGAGTTCGATTATTGCGAAATGTATTTTAGAAGTCAGTCCGAAAAGTGTTTCCAACGTTCGCGTTACCTTACGCGAACCTCTCGAAGCTGCGCTTTCTTATCATTTTAGCTACACGCACAGCCTTCGGCAGCACTCCGGAAACTGTCAAAGATTTCATGGCCACAGCAACATTGTTGAGATCTTCCAAGACGGCGAACTCAATCTCGAGTTGTGCGCACGCGCTGCTCAATTCCTTGATGCCTCATATCTTATCCCTAAGATCTATTTGCAAGAGAATGAACTGAGCCCCCGAAATTTAGCGTTACTTAACGCTTTTCCGCAGATTGAAAAGTCCGCTGTTCGCCACGCGCACATCGAATATTCCGGCTCACAAGGAAGCGTTGCGCTGATTTTACCCGCTGCCGCTGTCACCTTGATGCCTCAAGAAAGCACGATCGAAAATATTTCGGCATTTCTAAGAGAATCCCTAGAGCTTGGTGCCAATTGTTCCGTTGTTGCATACGAAGGAATTCAAAAAGGTTCGATTGGGTAACAAGGGACCGAGGAACTATGTCTGACATCTCATTCCTGATAAACGAAATTTACCCCTGCCTTCAGGGCGAAGGACCCAATTTGGGCCAGCCTTCTGTTCTTATTCGCATGCAAATCTGCAATCTGCGCTGTGATTGGTGCGATACAAAATACACGCATACGTTTCGAAGTGATCCAAAAAACGTCGAAGATCCCCAAGGGATTCAGAATTTTCAGCGCATGACTTCAACCGATATTATGGCTCAACTCGATAAGCACCCTCACATCCGGCACCTTATTTTGTCGGGTGGTGAGCCCACACTTCAAAATATTTCTGCGCTTATGTTACCTTTGCGAAACAAGGGTTTCACGGCAGAAGTTGAAACCAATGGCACGCGCATTCCACACTTGGACCTGGCAGGATTTCCTCATTCTGCATACGATTGGTTTCAATGGAATGTCTCTCCCAAGGGCCAAAACGCAGGCGAAAAACTTTCTCATCGCGCTCTTTCCCATTGGGCCGAACTCTTACAGTCACATGCAAAAGTTTATTTTAAATTTGTGATCCGAAAAGATCATGCTCTGCATGACCTCGAAGAGGTTCTTGCCTTGCAAAAAAAGTACTCACTTAACCAACACCACATCTTTTTAATGCCCGAAGGCACGACTCAAGATTCCCAATTGGGAAATACGTGGCTTCATGATCTCTGCTTGGAACGAGGCTATCGTTACACTCCGAGATTGCACCTTTTGCTTTTTGGCCCCCGCAGAGGCGTTTAAAGCGTGCCCCTTAGTCTCTTGTTTCGAGACCTTGCTTTTGCGAGAATTTTTCTTCCAAGTTCCCTTCAAGATCTTGTGCAGAATTTTGCATGCTGCGCGCAGCAAAGCTAAAACTCACTTGAGTTTTCTCGAGAATCCAATGGACAGGACGAGTGTCTACGATATTCTCGAAGGCTAAATCGTAAACATTTCGCGTCGGGCTCACTGGAATTGAAAAAAGGAACAACCACAAGAAACCAAGAATAAAGAACAGCTGTAGCTTTCCTAGCACGGGCGGCTCCTCACAAAGTTGTCACCCCAAAAAGCTTCACCTTGAAGCCATAAGTCTCATCATAGCAAATCAAAAGAATCAGGGAGTCCAAAAACATGACACAAAGCGATGCAACATCTGCACAAATAAAACTTCAAAAAAATGCCAGTGAATTCTTTGAGCGCACACATGAAAAATACGCTGCTGAAATGCGCTGCGCAAAAGGATGTTCGCGGTGCTGCAATGTGGAACTCAATATTTTTGAAGTTGAAGCGACGGTCATTGTCGAATGGTTTGATTCCCTGCCCGCTGATGCGCAGGAAAAACTCGTGGGTGTTTGGAAATCAATGGACTCCTTAACAGAGCAACCTACTGAGACAAAGAAGAAAACTAAAGCATGTTCTTTTTTGGATTCCTCGGGTCAGTGCTCAATTTACGATGCTCGTCCGGTGATTTGTCGCACTCAAGGTGCTCCTTTGATGCTTAAAAAAACGCTTCCGAATCAGGAAATTCAACTTGAAGTCGATGTTTGCCCCCTGAATTTTACCCGCGAAAACTCTTTTCCTCCGCAAGCGGAATGGTTGGATTTGGTAAAATTAAATACACTTCTAAGCATTTCTGAAAATTTCTTCCAGAAAGAAAAGAAAGGCTCAGAGCCCGCTCTCCCGAAAAATAAAGAAACAAGAGTGCCCCTCAAGGAGCTCAAAGCCTACTTGATTTCAAGACTTCACTCCTAAAAATTTTAAGTTCAGACCCGTTAACCTTACGAAATTTCAACTCCTTTCATATTTGGCTCAAGAATCGAAAGTTTTTGCCGATAGAGAGCGTGTGGAAATGTGGAGGTTTTCGATGAAAATGAAATTATGTGTCAGTGTGGCGACGATAGGTGCAGTGGCATTTGTTCTGGGATGCAGTGGTACGAAGTTCAAGTCAGCAAAACCAACCAGTTCGGAGAAGCCGGCAGATCCTGGTGCGCCGGGTGATAAAAAGACCGTGGGTTCTGAAATCGATCAAAATGGCCGTAAGCCAGGAGATGGTACTCCAAACACTGGCGGCCCGGGAAGCCCCCCTACGGTTGGTGGACCCATTGTTGTCCCTGGAACCGTTGCAGGAACAAAAGAAACCTGTACCGATAACTACAGAGCATTGCGCATTGCACTCGTGATCGATAACACGGGTTCAAACAACTGCAATAAAAATGGCGAAATTCAAAACCCCAATTTTCAAACGGGCGAATCTTATTGTGGAACGGATCCTGTCAAAGGTAATTCCCCGAGGCCAGATGGCAAGGGATTTACCGATCGTCAAAATGCGATCTTTCAAACCGTTGTAAGAGTTGCTGAGCTCGATAAAAAAGCGATTGAAAAGAACAGTGCATTTTTAGGAACTGAGCTGGGGTTGCTTTCATTTCCTCTCGATGCATCCTTTGCGGGCTTGGGACAAAATAAATTTTATAGTGGAAACTTCCCTGTTCTTCCCAAGACAATGACAAATACAAAAGAAATCACGGTTGATGAAAAATACAAAACCGATCTTTGGGAGTTGTTAACTTTTACCCATCGACCCGATGGGATGACGCCCTACCGTACCGCATTGGAAGGTGCAAAAAAACTTCTGCGCGACACAAAGCAGCCAGGCGATCAAAGACTTGATGTTGTGTTGTTTATCACAGACGGTTTGCCTACCGACCAACAACCCAGCCTTGTTCGAAAAGCTCGCGAAGACATCAAAGATATTCCCGTTTATTTAATGTCGATTTATAGTCCGGGAGCTGATGCAGAAACTCAAAATGCGCCTGCGAAAAAATCTCTTTCAGATGCCTGGAACGACCCTACAAAGCGCTGGGGCCACGTCGATGGCGCAAACGATGGGTTTGCAAACTTCGATGCTTATTGGAGTGCCCTCTTGAAGCTTCCCAAGGAGCTCGCAACGGGAGACGTCATTAATATCCAAGGTTCAGAAAATTTAACAAAAGAAATCGATCGCGTTTTGGGTGTCTTGCAATCTTGCACTGTTCCGTAACGATCATTTTACTCAGGTGCAACGCTACCTGCTGGAAATTGACTCAAAAAGGGGATGGGAAAGAGTGAAGACACATTTTCCAGGCCCAAGAGTAGCGCAATCACACGATCGATGCCCAGTGCATTTCCGGCGCAGGGTGGAAATCCAAAGCGCATGGTATTTTCAAAGACTTCATCGCGGGCTGCAAACTCACCACGCAAATGAGTCACCTTATTAAATCTGTTGGTGAGCTCTAAAGAGTCTGTCAGCTCTTGGTAGCCGTTGCAGATTTCAACACCCCGCAAATAGGCTTCAAAGCGCTTTGCAAAAAAGGGATTTTCATCAGGCTCCGCCAAGGCTGCCATTTGAATCGGGTAGTGGGTTACAAAACATGCCCCTTGTTCCTGTAAAAAGGGCTCCACATATTCCATAAACAACTTGCAAAAAACAGAGTCCCAGTCGTCGGTTTCAACGATAGAAATCGATTTCTTTGCAGCGGCATCGCGAAATTTTTCTGGAATTTGAAACTTTTCGAGGTCTAGCCCCAGCAGCTCTTGAAATAGGGAATTGACGCGAAAATTGGGCCATTGTTCGGGCACATTCCATTGAGTCGGTAAAATATCAACCAACACATTTACCAGTGAGCGCGTATCGGCCATCATTTGTTCAAGAGTGCTTCCCGTTCGATACCATTCCAGCATCAAGAACTCAGGCTCGTGCCATTTCGAGAGCTCTCCCACGTTGCGGTAGGCCCGAGAAATCTGAAAAACTTTCGAAAAACCTTCAGCAACCAACTTCTTAAGTGCAAATTCTGGGCTGGTCGGAAGGCTGAGTCGCCACTTTTTCCCTCTGTGATCTTTATATTCTGTAAAAAAGGAATTGAGATAACTTTCGACTCCTCCGCTTGGAACCAAAGTAGGTGTTTCTGCGAGAAGAAAACCGCGATTCTTAAAAAAATTCCGCGTGCGCTCGAGAGCTTCCTCACGGGCTTGCAAGTGCTTTTGGCGAGCGGATGTTGGTGTCGTAAAAAAGCGTGTATGGGGAAGTGAAGAGAGTTCGGACTGAGAGGCGAGGTTGGGCACGGGGCTGGGTAAAACAGAATTCTTCCATTCAACCAGAGAAGGCACCCATCCCGAAACAGCTTCAAGCCGCAGGGTAAAACCCTGGTCTTCATATTTGGAACTTAATGCGCCGTCGGCTCGAAAAGCAGACAGTTGCCCCGTGACAATCCCCTCTTGGGTTGGCAACGCCACATCATTTGCCATTGCGATGGGCCACAAACAACCCGACGCATCAACGAGCCCCGGTTTTCCCATTGCAAAAAAGAGGCGTGCAACGACCTTTCGTGTCTTTAGCGGCAAAGTTTTACGCAGCTCATAGAGGGTTTTTAAATCGTAGATATCGTTCCACCCTTCCTTTGTCGAAGTCACTTCTCACCTCTAGAGCTGAATATGAAGCCTTAAATGGTTCAGACTTCCATGCTCATCGCTTGGAGGGTTTCCGACCGGTGCCACTGCCTTTCTTCGGTTGTTTCGAAGTTTTCTCGGCTCTTGAAGTGGGAGCTTTTTTCCCGGTGCTCTTTTTCTTGGCAGCACTCGGGCGTTTTGCTCGCGCCGAAGCGACTACCTTTTTCGCCTTTGTTGCCTTGGCTTCTCCCGCTGTTTTTTTCGCAGCAGTCTTTTCCTGTTTTTCATGGAGGACATGATAAACCGCATCAAAGGCGCTTTTTGGAGTGAAGCGAGATTTCTTTTCATCCCAAACACCGCAAGCCATCCCCGTCATCAGCTCAAACGCTTCTTCGACGGAACTCACAGACCAGACATGAAAATCACCATTTGCGATGGCTTCGCGCACGGGTCTGTTGAGCATTAAATGCTTCATATTTTGAATGGGAATAATAACGCCTTGCCGTTTATTGAGCCCTTTCATTTCGCAGACCTTGAAAAATCCTTCTACTTTCTCGTTAATTCCGCCTACAGGCTGGACTTCTCCAAATTGATTCACAGAGCCCGTGATGGCAATGCACTGATCGATTGGAATTTGTGCAACGGAAGAAAGAATAAGGACCATCTCGCCCAATGTCGCGGAGTCACCGTCGACAGAGCTGTAGTTTTGTTCAAAGCAAAGGGATGCAGAAAGCACAATGGGTTGTTTGCGACCAAAAGTGGCGCTTACCCATGAAGATAAAATACTTACACCCTTGTTATGAATTTTTCCAGAAAGGGCAGCCTCTCGTTCAATATTGAGAACGCCTGCCTTGCCTTTAAAGGTGCGGCACGTGATGCGCGTGGGTTTGCCAAAGGAAACATCGCCCAGATTGTACACCGCAAGTCCGTTGATTTCGCCGATGCGGCGCGAACCCGTGGACAAAAGGATATCTCCGCGCTTAATCATCTCGTTGAGGTGATCTTCAACTAACGCAGAGCGGAAATAGCGCTCTTCAATGGCCTTTTCGACGTCTTGGCGCATGATGCTTTCGCCGTTGCGCTCTTTCGACATAAAATCAGCTTCAATAGTGATGTCTTTGATAAGACTAAAGCGTGTTGTTAATTTATCTTGATCGTCAACGACCCGGCTGCTGAATTCAACGATGGCAGCAATCCCCGAAGAATCGAAGGGCAAAAGATTTTCAACCTTTGAGCGCGTTGCAACAAACTTGATATAATCATGAATTGTTTTTTCGGCACGCGGCATTTGAACATCAAAATCCGCTTTAATCTTAAAGATCTTATGAAAATCTTCATCGTATTGATACAGCGTACGGTAAATCCAGTCGGAACCGATCAAAATTATCTTTACATTTAATGAAATCGGCTCAGGCCTTAAACCGCTTGTGGGTAGCAGGCTGTATTGTTCGCCTAAGTCTTCAATGTAGAGTTTCTGATTTTTAATGACTCTCTTTAATGTTTCCCACACCTGGGGATTTCTAAGAACATCAAGGACATTAATAACCAAATAACCACCGTTGGCTCTTGCCATCGAGCCGGCTTTGATCATTTTAAAGTCAGTTGTATAGATGCCGTACTCGATGTTTTTTTCAATTTTACCGAACAAATTGTAATACGTGGGGTTTGTTTCGATAATAATGGGCGCACCACGGGAGTCGGTGTTGTCGACAAAGACATTCACTCGGTAGGGCAAGTAAGAATCGCCCTTGCGAAGATGGTGGGCTGCAGGAGCTTCTTCTTCCTCTTCACCCGCTTCGGTATCTTTGTCTGTTACAAAATCCATCAAATGTTCAAGGATATGCGCCTTGACTTCATTTAGATATTCAATGATTTCGACGTTTTTTTCGTACTCTTTCAAGAGGGGACTCATCGCAGAACTGACGACGAAATCTCCGAGTTCAGAGCGGAGCTTTTCGAGGCGCGATTTGGTGTCATTTTCAATGGCTCGAACTTTTCTGACAAAATCAAGAACTTCTGGCTCAAGCAAATTTCGTTGAGTTTCGATGGTCTCTTTTTGCTCATCGGACAAATCTGAGTAATCTTTTTCACTCAGGGGTTTGCCTTCCACGATGGGAACCGTGACGATTCCCATGCGTGTCGATTTCACACCAAAATTCATCCCCTTCGCGGTCTTTTCAAGGTCGCTAAACAACTTCGCTTTTTTGTCGTTGCTCCCATTCATGATGGTGTTGACGTTATTTTCGTATTCTTCTGCCTGCAAAGCATCGGGGATTTCTGTACTGAGAAGCTCAACGAGCTCATCCATTTCTTTCTTAAATTTCTTTGCCAGTCCCGTTTGCATTTCGATGGCACGCGGAGACTCTATATTCTTGAAATTATAGATGTAAATCCAGTCATTGGGAGTCTTTTGATCTTCTGCTGTTTTTTTGAGAAAACTGCGAATGACGCTCGTTTTGCCCGTGCCCTGAACTCCCGCCACATAGATATTGTAGCCTGGCTTCTGCACGCCAAGTCCCATGTTGATGGCACGAACGGCGCGCTCTTGGGAAATGATTTCGTAATTTGGTTCATGATTTGAGAGTTGCGAAACTTCCGTATGCCCCAGTACGCAGGCATTAAAGACCTCTTCTGCATCTAAGCGGCGAAAAGACCTTTCTGTTGCAGAAAGCTTTAACTGAGATGGAAATTCCTTTTCACGGCCCTCAAGGAGTTCTTTGGTGATGTCCCTTCCAGACTTCATTTGGCTTTCTTTTTTGCCTTTGCCACTCTTGCTTACCGAATCCCCAACGCCTCTTTCCTTCACTGTGCTACCTTTCACTGTTCAGTCAGCATTCATGTTTCTAAAATATTTGACCAAAAAACAGACATCCTCGCAAGATCTCATGGCTGATTGATGGCTCTACTTGCAAATTCGGAAAAGAGGTTATCGCGTTTTCTTTTGGACTGGCGGGAAATACAGAGATCGCACTGCATGCAGGCAAAGGATTGACGCCGGGCTCCCATGACAGAACGTGCGCCAAAAAAGCCTTCACTGGAAGCCAACCGACAGGTTTGACTTTGAGCCAAGACCTCCAGCTGCCGTAAACTTTCCATGAAAATGGATCTTAATTTGTGATATTTGTGAAAATTGGACATCAGAGAAGGCAGAGAGCCTTTTAAAACATAACCTTCCCGAGCTTCTTGGGAATCGATGATTTGAAAAGAGAAACTCTTTGAATTCGTATAGTAGTGCATGATTTCCAAGCATTTCTCCCAACTGAGGCCTGCTTCTTCCTTGAGAGCATCAATGGAAAAAATGTACTCACCTCCTTCTTGGGAGCGAAAGCCTTCTTCGGCGAGCGAGGCCAAAGCTTGGAGAAGAAATGCCCGACGCGTCACACCCTGTGGCAGTGCGCCCAGCAGTTTTTCGATGGATTGATGGGGTGCAAGCCTTAAGCTGAAGAGTTCTTGCCCAAAGGGAACGGACTCCAAGCCGCCAAGCATGCGCATTCCACCCACAATTCCGGGAAGCTTTTTAAAGGCGGTTTCTTTGTCGAGCTTGAGCGCTGCAATGAGTTCTCGATCCGTGACAAATCGCCGGGCACCCAGACCTGGAAGCAATTTTGAACACTGACTGACACTCTCGCGCAGCACTTCACCTTCTGGAAAAGATGCTTGAAACTGAAAATAGCGTCTTTTAGGATCCGCCCCCGACCAGAGCAAGATGGTACGTGCGGCTTCACCCTTGCGCCCTGCCCGGCCTATCATCTGAAAATATTCTTCAATGTTTCCAGGAAACCCATAGACCACAACGATATCGACATCAGAAATATCGACCCCCATCCCAAAGGCCTGTGTGGCACACACGACGACACTTTGTTTGGATGCATGCAGATATTGTTCAACAGACATGCGCTGCTCACGGGTCATCCCCGCATGATAACCAAAAGCCTGAATTTTTTCTTTTTTAAGTGCTAAGGCAGACGTTTCACAGAGCTGGCGTTTCTGAAAATAAACAATGGCTTTTTTGAACGGCTTCGACTTGAGCACCTTCATCAGTTGCAGCCATTTTTCATCTTCGGTAAAGGCGCGCTCGACCTGTAAAAAAATATTGCTGCCCAAAGGCGACGAGACAATTTCTTTGACTTCGATGCCCTCAGGAAACACCCCCGACTTAATGATTTGTCGGCTGGCATGGGACGCTGTGGCCGTGAGTGCAAGAATTTTTTCCGGTTTTATTTTGGCAAAAAGCTGCGAAAGCTCTGAATACTCTGGTCGAAAAAAGGGCCCCCAAGACACCACACAGTGCGCTTCATCAACGACTGCCATGGAGACTTTCACTCTTGAAAGTGCGCGGGCAAAAGAAGGTAACACCAAGCGCTCGGGAGCAACAAAAAGGAGCCTTGCTTCTCCCCGCATCAGCGTCAAATAAGAGTCCCGTCGTTCGGCTTCATTTTGATCGCTTGTAAATATTAGACAAGGAATGTTTGCTTCCTTCATGCGACGTGCTTGGTCACGCATGAGAGAAATCAGCGGAGAAATAACCAAGACCAAGCCCTGTTGCCACACCAGCGAAGGCAGCACATACAACAGCGTTTTTCCGGCTCCTGTGGGTAAGGTTGCAATGACAGCGGGGTACTTAAAAACACTTTTAAGCACGTCTGCCTGAAGATCTCGTAATTTTGGAATGCCAAAATGTTTATTTGCGAGCTCTTCGCAGGTTTTTAAAAATAATTCAGGACAGGGAGCTTCATACCGCGCCAAGACATCTGGAACTTTAGAATTCTCAAAAATTTCTTTACTTTCGATTATCGAACGTTCCACGCGCAACCTGTTTCACTTCAGTGATTTCTGTTTTTTGTCCGTTCCGACCATAAAGCAGCCGGGCCACAAATCAAGTCACAAAAGGATGCATCCCATAAAAGATCAAAATTGTTCAGATCTTCGCACAATTGCTGCAGCCTCTCGGCCCGCGCTTTGAAATTCGAGTTCTCGCTTGAAATATTTCGCTGATTCCCATTATAATTGGCGAGATTTTCATCCTTTTGTAAATGTCACCCACGCCTCTGATGCTGAAAATCTAAATTTTACCCTAGGGCACCTCAGAACCTGATTGGTCCATGAGCCCCTCCGAGACAAGCCTCTGGCTTGCGAAAGGAATTCAAAGCATGAAGCTCTGGCTTAAAGTTCTTCTCATTTCAGTTGCAGGTTTTGGCTTAGGATTTTTGGCTTTTTATAAACTGATGCCCGAAAAAGGCGTTGCCGGCAGTTCATCTCAGAAAGATGGAAATGCCCCGACCGCTGAAGTTTCGTGGAGCATTCTTGCAGGCCTGGACATCAATACGGGCAAACCTGATGACGCCGTCAAAAAAATCAATGGTGAAAAAGTAAAAGTGCCTGGATTCATGGTTCCACTGGAAGACAATGAATCTTCAATTGGCGAGTTTCTGTTGGTTCCAAATCCTCAGGCCTGCATTCATGTGCCCGCCCCACCCGCAAATCAGATGATCCATGTCAAAATGGCACCAGGTAAGCGCGCAAAAATGTCGTGGGCACCCATCTGGATTCACGGACGCATTCAGATTTCGGAAGTCAACGGACCCTATGGTAAATCAGCTTATTCCTTGGTTGGTGAATTAACGGAACCCATGAAGTAAAAACCAACCCAAAGGTTATTTGCCAAAAAGACTTCTGAGCTTTTCTTTGGCTTTCTTTTCGAGTCTCTTCATTTCTTCTTCGTTACTTAAAGTTTTTTGAAGATTACTCAATTCTTTATCTGCTTTTTCGCGCAGAGTTTTTTCGAGTTCGTTTTCTTTGCCTTCTGACTTTGAAGAGGCGCTGCTTTGCGAAAGGCTTCCCAATATCTGATCGACCAGTCCATTCAATTCTCCCTCGATTCGCACTTTTGCTTTCGCTTTTAAATTTTCTTCCAACTGAGCGGATTCAAGTTTAAAGAGAGGTTCACCAAGAGTCCCACTCACCGAAAACGGCAATACAAGCTGACCTTTTGAATCCAGCAAAAACTCGCTGTGCTTACTCTGTTGCAATAACTTCTCTTTAAGTAAAAGAGATCCCAAGAACTCCCCACGACCTTCGAGCTTCGAACCTTCGCTCACAACCGCATTCACACTTAAAACGCCATCTTGACCGCTTGCGCTGCTCTCAAAAAACAGTTTTTGTTTTTCAATTCGAAACAAACCTTTAAGGTCTTTGACGCTGCGATCAGGTTTGTCTTCATTCGAAAATGCCAAGTGTTTGAGCTTTTCAAATTCTTTTTGAACTTTACCTATGTCAATCTTGTCTTGTAGCCCCAAGGATTTAGCGAGTGGAGAACTGAGTAAACTTTGTGCTTGAGCGAAAAGCGATGAACCAGATTCCCACAAAGAAATTTTACCGAGAGAATTTTGAAATTCTTTTTCGAGAAGCTTTAGCAGTGCTGCCGTGGAGTATTTTCCTCCGGTCAGGAGCAATTCCCCTTTTCCAAGCAAGTTTTCTTTCCAGGTTGCGGTGTCTTCGCCAAAACTTTCAAAGTCTGCAACTCCCGACAGGGCTCCCTCAACGGGACCCACGGAGTTATTTTTTGTGATTGTCAGCACATGAGAGAGTAAAATCTCTGAAAATTCGAGGCGGCCTTGCCCTTTTTTGAAAGGGCTTTCCCGTTCAAAATGAAAGTGCCCACCAAACTTTCCACCCAGAAATTGACTCGACATCTTAGAAATTTGAATGGCTTTCTCATCAAGCAAAACATCCAAAGCAAGATTTTGGAAGGCTTGCCCTTCCCATTTCTTGCCTGTTTCCGAGGGCGCAACACCAAGGCTCAACGCACTGATGAGGCCCATTTCTTCATTCGAAATAGACTTGCTTCTGACCTCGACCCTGCCAACGGGCTTTTCAAAATTCTTAAGGTGCGGAGCAAGTGCGAGATCGGAGCCTCCCTTTCGCAATTCAAGATTCCCATCTAAAAGGCTTTCCGAAAGGGCTCCACAAATTCCAGAAGCCACCATATTTCCATTTAAATGCAGGGCCGAAAAAAGCTGCCCATGTTTTTCACTGAGAATATTCCAGGCCGAAAGATCTGCATTTTGCGCATTGACAGCCAGTGCACAGTTGTCACTGGTGTTGAATTTTCCAAGCAGCTGAACTCCCGCCATTGAAAAAGTAATATCAGGTTGCGTTTGCCCTTTTTCATTCCAGAGGCCCACAACTTTGATTTGAGCCGGCACATCTTTCGGTTTACGCATGGAACTCGATATTAAAATCTCGGTTTCTTGAAAATCTATTGTCGCAGTATAATTTTCTGATTCCTTTTGAACGGCAGGAAAACTGATGTCGATGGCGATACTTCCGTTTACCCAAGCACGTATTTTTTCGGATGCAGGAGTGAGTCGAGTTTTAAGATAATATTTATTGTCAACTTTTTCCGCACTCATCTGCTCAATGTCAACTCTTAAAATCTCTGAAACCAAACCCTCTGTTTTTTTGGAATACTTAAACGTTCCTTTATCTGCACTCAAAGAAACAATATCCACTGCAAAATCCCACTCTTTTTTAACTTCTGGGTGCGCAGAATTTGGAGTGGGTACGGGCTCTTGCACAACGACAGGCGGCGGGGGCGCGGGCTGCTCAAGAGCGACTGGCGGAGGAGGAGTTTCTACTTTTACTTCGGGCGTCGGCGCAGGAGTGTCGGACTTTGGCGAAGGGGCAAGAGCGACAGGTGGGATTTTATTTTTTTGAGTGGAAACAATAGAAATTTCTGGATTGATGAGCTGCAAATCGAAAGCAACTTTACCTGAAAAAAGCGGGTTCCAACGCAATTCAAAAAGGGCTTGCGCAGCATGAACAGTGGCTTCCTGTTCGTTGGACTTTGTGGATTTCGACAACGAGAGATTTGTAACCTTTAGCCCCATCCTTGGGACAAAGGAAAGTGACGCAGATTCAAAATCGAGCGTTGTTTGCCATTCCGATTGTGCCTTTTTCTGCAAAGTGGGCTTTAATTCCATCCAAGGAAAAAACCACAAAACAAGGGCCACACTGAAAAAAGAGAAAACCGTGAGCGCGACAATGCCTACAAACCAACGCATCTTAAAACGCATAATTACTCCGGCTCTTCATCAGTTTCGCGCACACGAAAAATTGCAGATTACTCGATCCCAATTCCCAGTGTAAGGCCGAAATCTGGTTTTACAAGCTGGTTTGCATCATTAATATCTTCCCGTGCTTTCGTCCAAGCAGCTGTTTCGCTGTCTGATTTAGGAAACTCAGCTCGTGGCACATTTAAGCCTGCCCCGATGTAGCCCGCCATCGTAAATCCACGAAAATTCATGAACCGATAACCCACATGGACTGCGGGTGTGACTTGAATTTTTTGATCGGATTTGTCTTGTGTTCCGTTGTCGAGCTTTGAGTTGACAGCCCCCAAGAAAAGTTTGGCCCCAAAGAAAAAGCCGGTCATTGTTTCCCAAGGATAGAGTCGAAACTTTGGAGCGACGCCCACGTAATAGGACTCTGCAGTCACGCCATCTTTTTTCGAATTGACAAGGCCTGTGTACTGAAGATCAACACCCAGCGAGAACTTTTCGCCAACCTTTTTCTCAAACTCAAGTCCGAGTCCACGGCGAACAAGTAAAAGCGGATTTACTTCTAAGTAAAAATCGGCGTGGGGTTCGGTCGGACGAAATTTTTTGCCATAGGTGGGTTGTTCTCCAACAGGGGGCTCATACTGTCCGCTTTGAGGTTTGCCATCCTGAGGAAGATTTGAGCCCGAACCACTCTGTTGAGCGTGGGCAGAAGCAGCGCCTGCAAGCGCACAAATAACAGCGGTCCCTAGAACGTTCACTAAAACTTTACGATCAAACATAATGCCTCCCATACGACCTGTTTACGGACGTGTCGCTTGGTTTTACATTATCTCGCCACTGTTGCCCACTCACCTTTCTCTGCTTTGGACGAAACCTCAACGACAGTGCTCACAAAATTTCCAACATACTGCGGCAATCGGCCCGAAAATGCAGTTAAAAAATGTCCTCGTCTGTTGTCGAGATGGATGAAGAGGGCAGAGGGAATGTCTGTCATCAAGCCTTGAACTTTTTCAAGGGGCACAATGCGATCCTTTGCTCCATGAATCCAAAGCACAGGCACCGAAACGTTTTTCAAAACCCGGCGCGTGACAAAAGTTTCGTTTAGAAAGGATTTCAGTTGCTCGACGCAGTCTAAGCCAAGAACTGTGCGGACCGGAAACCCTTCTTCTCCCATCTCTGCTCTTTTTCGAAAAACACCCGAAAATCCGTAATATTTCACCTTCGAAAAAAGCTCTCTTCCCCATGAAAGGGGTCTGAGCATCGCGCCACTTTCGGTGAGATCCCTGCGGCCTTTACCCATGACGAGCAGCGGGGAAATGGCAATAACGCCCCTCGCAAAGCGAGCCACATCGGGCCTTGAGGCCGCGAGCAGTGCCATGACTGCGCCTACCGAATAACCCATCAAAAAACAATGGGGCCCGTCGGGTACAGAAACAAAATTTGAAAGCCCCTTTTGCCCGTAAAGCTTTTGCAGGATGAGCGGAAGACTGCGGGTTGCAGCCTGAAAATCAAGATTGGAAAGACTTCCAACGCCATGACCGTCCCAGTCAACGGAAAGCACAGATAAGCCTGATTTAACGAGGGTTTCTGCCCAATGCCAAAAAGGAAACGTCGAATCGTCTCCTAGTCCGTGAAAGTTCAAAACAAGAACATTCTTGCAATCTTCTGAATTTCTTGGCGAAATCAAAATGGCAGAGCCTGTTCCCCCAGCAAGCGGCACTCGGAAGTGTTTGACCTTGGTGCTTTTTACACAGGTCGGGGGAACTTTTCGATGTGAAGTCAGACAAAAATCCCCTTCTTCCAGAGACTTCAATCGCGCACTCACCCAGTGCTCAACGTCCACAGAATCCTCCAATCCACAAAAAGAGATATTGTTTTTCGCCAAGGAAAAACTATAACCTAGAAATCGTAACAAAGCCTTGTGGCGCTCTACAGAGTCGGATTCCCAACTCAAATCAAAGCGCCTCTTGCTTTTGAGGGGAAATTTCCATGTCTGATTTTACGCTCGACTCGACCATGAAGGAAGTAGAAGCTCGCTTTCCGTTTTCGCGATCGCTGCTCCACAGCAAGTTTCACGTGGGCGGCTGCCAAAGTTGTGGCTACCTTCCCGAAGAGTCCGTCCGAGAAGTGGCTCAAAAACACAGCAAAGACGGCATCGCCATGGTTGAAACGCTCAATTCGGGATTTGCGGAAATGCAAAGATCTGAAATTTCACCCGAAGAATTACAAACACTTCTTTCTACAAACGAAAACGTGCTGCTCCTGGATGTGCGCGAGACTTGGGAGTTTGATCTTTGCCATCTTTCCAATGCCCTCCGCCTTTCGGAAGAAAACATGGAAGAAACCATGCGCAAAGCCAGCCAGACCAGGCATGTTATCGTCTATTGTCACCATGGTGTGCGCTCGCTCAATGCCACTCTTTTCTTCAAAAACAACGGCATCCCTCAAGCATGTTCCCTTAAGGGTGGCATTGATGCCTACAGCCTCAAGATAGACCCTACCATTCAGCGCTACTAAACGAACAGCATATATAGCATCAGCTCTCCTCGTTACCTTCGCAACATTGCTTCAACATTCAGAAGAACGTAACATTTAAACTCATTGAATGGAGTTTAATGGTGAGCCTATGCGCAATTTTTTTCGTATCACACTGCCCCTTTTCAAAATTTGCATTGAAATTGCATCCCTTTTAACTTCACAAACTTCCTTTGCACAGACAAGCATTCAGTTACAACATTTTTCTGTTCCCTTTAAAGCAGGTGAAACTGCAACGCTTGTGTGGGAACAAGATTTTGGAAAACCTCGCAGTTCGCTTTACACGTGTAAAAATCTGAATCAACCCGCCGTCACAGATGATGTTTGCGGGCAAATATTAAAAGCTGAACAGCATCTGCATACTTCGACTCTAAAAATTGGAATGAATGAAAATCAAAAAGAATTTCGGGGCTATCAGACTCCATTTCCTCGAATTTTACTTGGTTTTTCAGATAAAAATATAGAAGTCTCTATCGTTCCAATGATTAAAATAGTGCCTGCATTAAAATCGAAATCCAAGAACGCTCCTGCATCAGAAGATAGGCGTGTTACCATAAAATTCGATCGTCAAGCGCGAAAATTGACCTGCGCAGATTCTGAAAATTCGTCCGACATCTTGGCTTCAATGTCTGAATGGACCCTCTCAAAAGGGCCTGAATTTTCAGGACTGGATTCGATAAAACTTGAACAAGACTCATTGTCATTCAATCAGCTCAGTAATTTTTCATACGTTAAATGCCGCGTCGTTCTTTTTGACGGGCTCTTTTATTATGCCATTGAACAACGTGCTGCAATCGATTCCTTTGATTTTACACCCGAACACTCACCGCTTCCGCTCATCTGGGATCGAAACACACTTCTGACATTTCACATCGAAGATTATTTAGGCCCTGTGACGAATACCCAAAATGTAGAATGTTTAGAAACCTCAAGTTCAGCTCCTCATCTTTCGCTCTGTGATTTCATTTCAAAATCGGGAAGAATTCAAATTCCCGAAAGTTTGCAGGAAAACTTACCCGCCACGGGAATCTCTGGATACAACTACCATTCGCTCAGGGTGCGCAAGACTTCCTCTACAGGAAAATTTTCACAGGTGGAACTCAATATTCTCACTCCCATTGGAGCCCTTGTAGGAGCCCACGAAGGTATTGAGACCGTCCAAAAAATGGCTTCGACTCATTATTTAAAATGCGGCGAAACCTCGAGCGTAAAATCCTTTTGGTTTCTGAACGGAAAGCTTCTGAGTTTTTGGAGAAAAAATATACTTCCCACATCGATTGCAGGCATCTCCGATAAAATCGATTGCATCGACGAAAGTAGAAATCGACATACGCGGCTTATCGCTTCAAATTCCCTTGAAATCATCGGTCCACAGTCCATTTATAGAAAGCAAAATGAACCGAAAACCCACGCCTATTACGAAAGCAAAACTGCGATCACAAACCCCTCAGCGAAATGGAGCTGCAAAACTCTTTCAGAGGAACTCCAATGCCAAGTGGGATCCCGCCTTTCAAATCAAAGCATGATTCTCCTTGAACTGAGTCAGAAGAGTTCAAGCCCTCTCGCTGAAAAAAGCACTTTTGTTGAACTTACCCTCTCATTTGAAGATCCTCTCGGACATCCCCAAGAACTTCGCAAAAAGATTTACGTCTACCATGACATTAAAGACTCGCCTGCAATGCAGGATGTCAGCAATGAATTGAGCATTCAACAAACTTCAAAGCAAAAATATCAATGCGTCTATAAAGGCAATGAACAGGGAGAAAAGCGCGCACTCTATCGTTGGAATCTCAAAGGACATCCCTTAAAATTTATAACAAACGAGATTGTCGTCAATGAAACGATGTTGGAAGAAGCAACGCTACTCACTTGCTCCTACATCGAAAATCAGACCGAGAAAATTCTTGTGGGCACTGCATCTTTGATGATCGAACCTGTGACGCCCCAACTCGTGGGAGTCGAAAATCCTATCGTCATTCCAGGCCTCAATGAAGATATTAAATACACTTTTCAGGTACAAAAATCCGGCACCCAAATTGATAAGGCGAGTTGCTATTTTGTCGATACGAATTCGACTCGAATCTCTCAAAATCTTTGCTCGCTCAAACAAATCATAAAAAAGAAACAAGTCCAATCAGCCTATTTATCAATCCAGATTAGGCCATTCGATACAAAACAAATTCTCGCGTGGCTTGAGAAAAATCATCAAACGGATCGATTTATTCCCTCCACGATTAAACTTGAACTTTCTCTTTCGACATCGAAGTGGACCTTTCGAAAGAGCATGGACGCGACTTTTATATTACCCAATGCAAAGCCTCTCATCAAAGCAGCATTTATCGCACCTGATCCAGACGGAAATTTCGTGTGCGGATTTTACGCAATTGACAGTGACAAAAATCTACTTTCTGCATCCTTTCTTTGGAACGGAAACAACGTCACACACGAAGGAATTTCGCAGGCACGACGGAATGAATTTCAAGATGATGCGAAAAAATTTATGCCCTTCTATCAAAGCTTAAAATCCCATCCGGGTTTGCTTGCCCTTGCAACTGCTCACGCAGACTCCCCATCGGGTCGCACGCCAGTCATTGATCTTTCTAAAACCCCCAAAACAAAACAAACATGCCGAATCAAGGTCTCTGATGGCACCCTTATTTCTGAGGCCCAAGCACGCACATTAAAAGACCTTCCCAGTTTGCTACAGGCACTTAAAGAAACAGCAGAGTCTCATGCCGCTTCACGGGCAGTACTTGAAAAGAAGCATGAAGTTGAAGACCACGAGGAAACGCAGGTCGGACTGAAGCAAAATTTAAATAATCAATACCCTCACGAAAATCATACGGTGTATACGCACCGAGAGATTCAAATACTTGAATTGCCACTTACACACAAAGGCATGACGAGAATCCTTTCGTGCACTGACTTTTATGGTGCTTGCAAACGCATCTCAATGGCCAAAAATCGGATTCGAATTGACGACGCGCAAGGACTGTTTAATCAATTTGTGCACGTGGTTTTAGCCGACAAAAATGGAAAATCTTTCCCTTTATTGATTCGCATCTTGAATTCAGATCTAGGTGAAGCAGAAAATACTCCACACTGGAACTGCAGCACTTTGGCAGAGGCGCAAAGCGTGGGGCTTTCAGATCATCGGCTCTTTTCCTGGTATAGTGCGCGTCTCAATATGCCAACGCACCTCAAGAAAATTGATTTTCCAAATCGAATGCTTGATGCTGTCCTGGCTTTAGATCCAAAGGAAATTCGCTGCTTTATCTTCGAACAAAGCAACAATGAAGCACAGGTGGGAATGTGGCCATCAGTTCAGCCCGTCGATATAAAACAGCCCACCTTGTTACCAGCCATCAAATCTCCGAACTCATTAAAATCAGAAAGGCAGGTCGCATTGCTTGATCGCAGTGTAGAATTAAAACTGCTCGACAAAGAGACTGTTCAATGCAGCGCTTCAAGTCGAAATGAACAAACACCTCATGTAAAAAGAATTTTTACGCTTTTGGTCAATGGAAATGTAAAATCTGCCATTTCAACTGGCGATGAAATGGTTGAATTTTCATTAAAACAAGTCGATGGATATCAGTGGTTAGAATGCAGAATGAGCGAAGATAACTCTCACGAAACCCAATCGGCCAGCATCTTTTCCGGTGCAGCAACAGGTGATCTGAAAGTTTTCTGCCTGATGGGAGAAAAAAATTCTGTTTACTTTATACCTAAAACCTGCACGCCATTGACCTTAAAAAATTCAAAAGAACTCGAGGAATATTTCGAAAATATCGTTGCACTTTCTTCCCCAGAAACTGAGTTTGTGAAATTTTTTGTTTGGAATGCACAGGAAGGCCGAAGATATTCACGCACCCTTTCAATCCAAAAGGCAAAATCAGCGGAACAAGAAAATGTTTCTACGCTTTCTATTGACCCGCTTTTTATCCCCACACTCTCCAGTCACCCGAAACTTGAGCTCGCAGGACAAATTCTGCAAGAGCGCTTAACGTCTGTAGCGGCAACTTCAGGAGGCACCGCCTTTCGACTAAAGGGGCAGTGCAATGTCCAAGAAGCGAGCATCTGTCAAGATTTTGAAACCACTTTGGCGCCTTTTATTGGAAAAATTGACTGGAATACAAAGCAAAATAAGATGCCCATCGACTCCATCCAACTTGATTTGACTTACCAAACCACTCAAGATGGAGACAAGTCCCAAAGAACTGTCCCACTGGCGATTTTTCAACCGTGAATGGAATGGGAGTGCTCCTATGTCGCAAATCGCGATAGTCTATCCTTCTGGCTTTACGAGACTGACTTCGACCGAGAAAGAAGCTCGCAGAGCCGCTCTCAAGGAATTGGGATTTGACACCACGAGCGTCGAACCCCAACATCCAAGCTCAGATGGGCATACTGCGGGCAGTCGCCTCGAACGTGCAGCCCTCTTTGCCCATGCACTCACACAACGCAAATACAGCACGCTGTGGGCAGCAAGGGGAGGCTCAGGCAGCACGGCGCTGATACCCTTCCTTGAAAATATTTTGCCCCCTGTGATTCCCAATAAAACCTTGGTGGGATATTCGGATGTGTCGTTCTTGGGTGTTTATCTCACATTGCGATATCCAAATTTTCGCTACGTGCACGGAAATCATGTGTATGATCAAAAATTACTGGATTATTATGCCCTCGATAAACATGAACTCTTTAATTTGATTCAGGGAAAAGTAACAAAAAGTTACAGCTTTCCCTCAACACAAACTTCAGGGGTTGGAAACGAAACAAGCACCTTTGAAGGGCCACTGATTCCCCTCAACCTGACCCTTGCTGAGTGTCTTTCCTCTCTTCCCTATATTACGCTCCCAAAGAAAAGTATTCTTTTTTTAGAGGACATTAATGAAGACTTCTATAGAATTTTACGCAAGTTTGACACCTTAATAAACTCTGGCTTCTTGAAAAACGTCCAGGCCATTGTGCTCGGAAACTTTACCGACTGTCCCGATAACTCAAACAAGCCACTGTCAGAATTGAGTCTCACTCATCAGGTGGCATCTATCACGCGGCTGCCGACATTCCATCTTCCCATATTTGGGCATGACACTTCTCGCTTTCCAATGGTCGCACGCTCGACAGTGCACATTAAAAACGCCGGAAAGCACTGGACTGTTACGTTAGATAACGCCTTTCCGAAACCCGAAAGCCTTGCGTCGGATTTTGATATTGCGCTATTTCGCCCACAAGCCACTCACCCTCAAAAGCCTTTAAATGTGCATTTTACGGGCATTGGGGGCACTGGAATGGCTGCGGTTGCGGGCATTTTTCGATCGGCAGGCTTTTCTATGACGGGAAGCGACAATCCCATTTATCCGCCCATGGATGCCGTGATTAAAGAACTTGGAATCACACCCCAAGTAGGTTTCACTGCCGACAATATCAAAAAGACTTCTGCAGATTTTATTGTACTCTCCAACGTGATTACGCGCTTGAATGGCGAACTTAAACCCAATCATGAACTCGAAGAAATTCTTGCAAACAATACGCCCGTCTTAAGTTTTCCATCGGCGTTACGAAAATTCTTTTTACACGATTCAACCAATATTGTTGTGAGCGGAACCCACGGTAAAACGACGACAACAAGCATACTCTCCCATTGTCTTGATGGTCTTGGCGAAAATCCCTCGTTTATCATTGGTGGAACTCCTAAGAATTTTGGAAAAGGATTTCGGCTCGCTTCAAAATCGCTTTTTGTGCTTGAAGGCGATGAATACGACACTGCCTTTTTTGATAAAGGCCCTAAGTTCCTTCACTATGAACCCAAAATTTCTATCATTAATAATATCGAATTTGACCACGCAGATATTTACGACAATGTTGAGGCCATCGAATTAGAGTTCCTCAGACTTGCATCACTCACGAAGGCGCGCAAAGGTATCGTTGTTGGTAATTACCAAGACGAACGCGTCAGACGCGTGTGCGAAAGTTCGGGCGCTCAAGTCATTTCTTTTGGCACTGAAGTTTCCAACTGTGCAGCGCCGCATTGGCGATTAGTGTCCCTCAAAACAGAAGCAAATGGCTCCGTCGTTGTCGTAGAATCACCTGATCAAAAAAGAGTTGAATTAAAATTTCCACTGTTTGGAATGCACAATGCTTTAAACGTGGTTGCAACTTTTGGAGCACTGCATGCCTTAAAAATGATCAAAAATTCAACCTTCGATCCGTCGGGTAAAACAGACGAGACATCCTTAAAAAACTGGAAAGATGCCCTTCAGAATTTTACCGGTGTAAAACGCAGATTTGACCTTGTTGAATTTGGAAAAGACATTGCTGTTTTTGATGACTTTGCACATCATCCCACAGCTGTCAGGGCCACTTTAAAAGCATTTCGGGACTACATGAAAGCTTCAGAGCGTAAAGGTCGGCTCATCGCTTGCTTCGATCCGCGCAATGCAACCATGCGCCGCAATGTTTTAGCAGACGAACTTGCGGGCAGCTTCTCAGAAGCAGATCTGGTTTTTATTGGCAAAGTTGCAAACGATTTACGCCTCGATCCTGCCCACACCCTGAAAGGCGAAAGCGTTGCTGAAAAGTGTGGGCCCCAGGCAAAGTACTTTGCAGACAATGATGCCTTGTGCCTTCACCTCTCAAAACTCGCAAATCCCGGTGATACCTTTGTCTTTATGTCGAGTGGAGCCTTTGATGGATTGCCCTCAAAGCTTTCTCAAATGCTGTTCCACTGAGTTCATGCCCATCAAACTCATTTCTTTCTGCTGTTGAGGTCCCCATGAAATTCTGGTGCTCCGCACTGCTTTCTCTGACTTTTTTTTCCCAATCAGGTTGCACTTCGACCGCTGGACATCAAACAGGAACTCAACAGCAAACGCGCACCGTTCAAAAAACAAGCGCGCTGAGCAAGCTTGAACAAATACAACAGCGGATGAAACAAGGCCCCCTCAAAGAACATGAAGCAGACGAATACTTTCTCCTTGCTGAAGATCTCGTAAGCCTAAAGCAATTTGCGCTGGCACGAGATCTTTTTCGCGCCGTCTTTGATTCACGCCCTACTCTTGTGACAGGTCTTAAAGTTGCAAGGCTCGAGGCACTGCTTGAAAGGCCCAGCGAAGCCGAAAACGTCATTCAAAAACTCATTTTGTTCTTCCCAAAAAGCCCCGAACCTCCCCTTGCACTGGCCTTTTTAGCGCAAATGCGCAACGACAACCCTGCAGAACTCCAAATTCTTGCCAAAGCTTACCGCGATCATCCAAAAAATGAGGAAGTCGCAGCCCGCTATTCCGAGGAACTTCTTGAACAGAACCAAAAAGCCAAAGCTCTCAAAATTTTAGAAGACTCTTTAAAACGCATGCCGAGTTCACCCTATTTTTTGATGAAACTGGCGCGTCTTAAGGCTGAAGATAAAAAGTATGGGGAAGCAAAACAACTGCTCGACCAACTGCTCCGCATTGCTCCCGACAGCATTGATGGCTGGACTCTTGCAGGATATATCGCAACAGAAGAGCAAAACTTTGAAGCCGCAGAAAAGTACTTTAGAGAAGCCTACGACAAGCAACCTGACAATGATGCACTTGCTCGTTTCTACATCGCCCAGCTCCTCAGACAAAATAAATTTCCTGAGGCACGCAGGCTCCTCGCTAAACTCGAAGCGGGTGCAGACAAAGACCATCCTTTAGATCCCGAGCTCATCTTTCAGTCGGGGATGGTCCTTTTTCAACTCGAAGAATACGCAGAAGCCAAGCAAAGATTTCTTTCCATTGCAGACAAAGCGGGCGATCCCGGTAAGTTCTTTTACTTTGCGGGACAATGCTCTGAGCTTTTGAAAAAGGCTGGGGAGGCCCGAGACCTCTACCAAAAAATTCCCATCACCAGTGAACTTTACCCTTCTGCATTGCAAAGACTCATTTTTCTAACGATGGAAACGGGCAATTTTCCTGAAGCTCTCAATATGTTGGGACAGTACGAAGCCAAACAAAAAACCAACGAAGATTCTTTGCGATTTTTAGCATCCGCCTATGCCCGAATGAAAGAATATAAGAAAGCGCATGCCATACTTGCCAAAGGACTCAAACTCTATCCAAATTCAAGTGAATTAGGGTACCTCGATGCTGCCTACAAAGAATTTAATGAAAGCAAAGAAGCATCGCTCGTGGCACTCGAAAAATTCCTCATAAAGTATCCAGACTACACTCCCGCGTTAAATCATCTTGGATATTCGCTTGCCGAACAGGGAAAACGCCTGGAGTTTGCCCAAAAATTGCTCAAACATGCGGTTGCAAAAGAGCCTAAAAATGGCTTTTATTTAGATTCGCTTGCATGGGTCTATTTTAAGGCCCGCAACTATAAGGAAGCCGAAAAGAATCTGATGCTGGCCCTTGAGCGAGAACCCGAAGAGCCGATTATTCTCGAACATCTCGGGGAACTAAAACTCGCACAAAAAAATATTTCTCAGGCACTCAAATATTTTCAACAGGCCTCGAAACTCTTGGCAGAAAAACCTGCGTGGAAGGTGGAAAACGATCAAGAATGGAAGCAAAGTTCTGAAAGAGTAAAAAAGCGCCTGGAAGAACTGAAAAATATGGCGCTTCCCACTTCTGGAGCCCACAGTCCCATCGGGAGAAAATATGTCATCCAGCCGCTCAACTCATGCTTTGCCAGAACTCTTTGATGCTCTGAGATCGCACAATTCTATTGATGAAGTCGACTGGTTATTGGTCACCCGTTTTGCCGAAAAGTGGAAACTCTCCATCGCTGATGCGCTGCTTGACCTGCATATTGTCGATGAAACGATGTTGGCACGCGCACTCGCAAAGGCTCATCACATTACTTATATCCCGCACACAGAACTGGAATGTGACTTTACTGAAATTGACTTTGAAACCTTCGAAGATCTTTTAAGTGTGGGAGCTGCACCCCTGACAGGATTCAAATTGGCTATCTGCAATCCCTACGATGACCACCGTGGAAATTTGGGCAATCGACTTTGTCAGAGGGAAATGGTTGTGACAGAACGCAGTCATTTGTTTGAGGCACTGCGAAATCAAGGCATGCGTGAATGGCTGTTAGAAGACGAGGAGTGAGAAGGAAAGGCGGTTGAGTTCAATCAGAATGAAAGAGGGTGTGCGGTGTGAAGGTATGACCGAGTAAAAAAAAGACCAAAAAAAATCCCCCTGAGCAATAAAGCTCAGAGGGATTCTAATTTAAAGGCTGCTCCGTGCTACTCTCCCACACCTAAAGGTGCAGTACCATCGCCGCAGACGAGCTTGACTTCGGAGTTCGGAATGGGATCCGGTATTTCCCCGCCGCCATCAG
>JBIIEI010000197.1:0-3037 GCA_044237915.1 Silvanigrellaceae bacterium
TTGGGCACTGGCGTGAAGTGCGAAACGGGTACTGGCGATAAAGGCCAATTGACCCATGGCGTTCAGATGCAATTGGGTACCGGCGTTAAGTGCAAAGAGGTACTGGCGTTGACAGCCAATCGGTCACTTATTAAAAGAAACGTTCTTCTCATAAAAAAACTCAGGGGATGCAATGGACATTTTTGATGGAGGTAGCGTGATTTGATTTTCAAATTTTTCTGCAAGTTCATCAGATGAGTTGAGCGCTAGTTCTCTTTCAGAGACGATCTCCGATTCTTTTTGACTTTCTTTCTCTTAGAGTGCCATCAAAGGCGTCCAAGTGTTACGGATTGCTGTCTGATCAAGAGGTGAGAGTTGTCCTACATGCTCAAGAATAAGATCCTCATCGAGCGTGAAGAGTTTCAGCCGCGCAATACAGGCCTTGCGTAGACCTGCGACAGCAAGGTCGGTGATCGGCACATCTCCTGGCCAGAAGCTTGCATTGGCTGAGGTGATCATTGCCAGAACAAGCGTTTTGCTTCCCGACTGAAACGAGGGTTTTGAAATGACGAAGGCCTTGCGTCGCTTGGTTTCAGGCGAGTCCGAGAATGGAAAGGGCACAACAACAACTGCAAAAGGCTCAAAGGTCATCATCAGCCTCGCCCTGCCACTCGGTGAGCGTCGTTTCAACGGCGCGTGCCCAAGCAAGATCAACCTTGCGTGCCTTGCGCAAGTGTACAGAGCCGTCGGGCGCAACTTCATAACGCAGCACGTCACCGGGCTCGAGGCCAAGGCGCTTGCGAACTGCTCCAGGAATGGTTGTCTGGCCTTTTGCTGAGAGCGTGCTCTCAATCGGTGCTTCCTGCGGTATTGATTGTCGTGACGCTGTCATGGGGCCTCCGGTCGGTTCTCTTCCATACTTTCTTTACGGTAAATATTCCTTACTTCTTTACTTTTTGATCGCTGAAATTTCAATACAATTTCTTTCACCGCCCTTCCTCTGAATGAGAGACACAGAAAGGTCCTTCAAGAAAACATTTATAAATGTCGATTTGAATATGTACATTATATAGAGTACATTTAGAACAGGTGTCTTTTGGGGAGGGTCTATGTCGAGAACGATTGAAATGAGCACCACAGAATTACGGAACAATTTGGGGAGCTTTGTTGATGAGCTTGAAAAGGGGACCACAATCCTTCTCACCAAACGTGGGCGTAAGCTTGCTACGGTGGCGCCCGCGGAAGAGGCACCAGAATCCGCCTTTGGGGCCATGCAGGGACGGATCAAATTTTTAAGCGATGATTTGAGCCTTGAGGCAGAAGACTATGGTCAGTTTCATCTGCCTGATGGAGAGGCTGTCGATGTCGCAAAGTGATCTTCTTCTCGATACCCATGTGGTTCTTTGGTTCGTGGCAGGCAATGAGCGCCTTGGATTGAACGCTCGCAAAGCCATCGATGTGGCAAGAAAAGCCGGAAAAATTTACGTCAGCTGTGCGAGTCTTTGGGAAGTGGGATGTCTCCAAGCAAAAAAGAAGATTGATGTGGGCGATGATCTCTGCACGTTTTGGCTTGACGCGATGAATCTCCTCTCAGGTAAAGAACTTGTGCTAGGGCGGCCACAAATCTTCAAATTCTTTACTCTTGAGGGCATGCACAACGACCCAAGCGATCGCTTCATTGTCGCGACCGCTGTGGATAATGAATACACCCTCGTGACTGCAGACACGAAAATCCTTTCCTGGGCACAGGCCAATCCCGGTCGCCTTTCTGTGCTCGATTGCCGTTGACCCATAACTGAGAAGATCCTCTCCTTTGCCTATGGGGACCCTGAGTACAGGGCCTGTGGTCCTTCCATTTCTACTTAGAGGTAATCTCCTCGCAGTTTCCCAGAACGGGCTCACGAGGCGCAGGAGACCTGCGCACGTTCACCCTCGATCCTCATCTATTGACACCTTATGCACCCTTGGCTGCTCTTCTCCGTAAACGCTCCTCGTTTCGTTCTTAAAAACTCTCAGCACGTTGATACTGTTGAAAATGTCCATCGAAAAAAATCCAAAAATGGTTAGCACTCAAAGAGAAGATGCGCAGATCACTGCTAGCTTTTTGCTAGCAAAAAGCTAGCAGCCTTCAAAAAGTACGGGGAAATTAACCGGTTGAGTTGCTAGCATCTGCTAGCAGGAAGGAAGATCATTATGGAAGTCCGTCAACTTGCGATGCGTGTCGACATGAGTGTGTATGAGCAATTTCAGGCCTTCGCTGACCAGCATAAAATCTCTCAAGGAGAGGCTCTGGCGAAGCTTTTGAATGGGAATTCAACTCCATCTTCTCCGCTTCCTGATGTTGAGGGACCTCTTCGTGAACTCAAAAGGGTTATCGAGAAGGAGAGAATCAGCCATGTGGAGCTGATGGAAAGTCTCACTTCTTTGGCTCGTTTTACTGGGAGCATTCAGCATGAAGTGTAGTTTCTTAACTTAAATTGCACCGTTTTTATTAGTTTGCTTTGAACAGTTCTTTCGTTTAGCAAAGCGTGAGATTGAGTAAATTCCGTGCAAATTTAAGTTTCAGTTTTTTGGAGTGCAACCATCCATGGCTGCTTAGGCTTAGAAGATTTGGCTGAGTTCTGTGTCAGTGGAATAAGGATCGAAATATTCGGATAGGATTTCACATTCGGGTTGAATTTGCGGTCCTAGAATTTCTATAAAAAGCTTTAGATCATCGACAAGTAATTTCAGCTCATCGAATTCTCTTTTTGAAATGACAATCATCTTTTGCATTTTGTTCCTTAGATAATTTCGCTTGCAGCAATGCGGACGTGCTCGGAATTTACGACGTGATGTTTCTGCCGAGCTGCTGCCACCAGACTGCCTCGTGCAAGATTATTGATGCGCCGAAGGATGCCTCCCGAAGATTGAAAAATGGCTGTCATGGCTGATTCGTCGAAGGGATTGTGTTTGAGTTTTGCAACGCGGACGTGGTGAAAAATATATTCTTCAGTACTTGCAGACTTTAAGGGTTGAAAGTGATGACGTGCGACCACGCGCGAGGCAATGGGTGCAC
>JBIIEI010000198.1:0-2927 GCA_044237915.1 Silvanigrellaceae bacterium
CCTCGATTTATTATAGAATTTTCAAAAACCTTTGCCAAGAAAACGTAACAGACATACAACAGCTCTACAGGCTGTCGGCTATGCTGCAAATCTTACCCACACTCCATTTCCCGCTGAACCAGTACACACAGTGCAAGACAAAAGACTGCGAAATAGAACTATTGATAGATCCAGAATCCTATTTTTTCTTTGCCAATGTATAGAAACTTATTGCTAAGGTGTTACTTTTTCTGACTTCTCGCTTCAAATTCTCAAGACTCCACTCGTTGCTCCGAAAACAATATTTGAGCCCCAGTCAGAGTCATTTTCTAAGAGCTGAGATGCTTGTAGAAAATCGGAGGCCAAAAACGATGTACAAGGTATTTTCTGAATTCCGAACAGCACTGCAGCCGGAGTATGCAAAGGAAATTTGCGGACTTCTGAGCTCGGAAGAAACCAATTCCACACAAATTGTAAAAGGAATTGCGCGTGATCCTCAGTTTACTGCTGAGATCATTAAACATGCAAATTCGACGCAGTATGCGGGGAGCCAACCCACGGTAGATTTAAAGATCTGTGTCTCTCGATTAGGGCTCGCCAAATGTACTGCTATTTTTCTACAGCAAGTTGTTGAGCGTGCATTTCTAAAGAACGATGTTCTTTAGAAAATATCTCCCAGTTTTCTTTCACATTCATACTTCGTTTCACAGCTTTCCCAAAACATTGCCCGCGCGGCCCATGCAAATGAAGAAGCATCTTCTTTGCAGATCGCAGGGCTACTTCATGACATTGGGATGGCATTTCGGATGGCAACGGAGCCTGAAAAGGCCGCAGAGGCCATTGAATATGCGCAAGCTCACAGCATCAATATAGGCCAAGCGGAAGATGAATTAAAAATGGCAACTCATCGCAGCTTAGGAGTGTACATCATTCGCGAATGCTGGAACCTTCCCAAACATATTGAAACTCTTGTTTACTTACATGACGTGTGCGATCACACTCAAAGAGAAAAGAGGGCGGGGCATAAGTTGCCACCTGCTGAGCATAAAGCGCTTGATATCATAGCCCTTGCAGACCGCTTGGCACATCGATTTGAGCAAAGGTTTCCAAATTACCACCTCGACTGCCCCGTGAGTCACAAAACACTTGAATCCATTGGGATCTCGAAAGAAGATTTGGTAATTTGCTTAGAAAGCACAAAAAAATCTCTAGAAGAAATTGGCATGATGAAAGCTTTATAATAGCTTTTTCATTGCTATTGGGAAAAGGAGCCATGGCAGAAATACTCATTGTAGACGATGAACGAGATATGCTCGAACTTCTGCATGACCTCCTGGTTTTGCGCTTTTCTCACCATGTCATCGAAGCATCTTCCGGTGCCGAAGCTGTAGAAATTTTAAAGAAACAACACGTTGATCTGCTCATTACCGATTACGTTATGGCACGCGGAGACGGAAAGTTCATTTTGAGCAATCTTCGACATACAAAGCCAAAGCTTCCCATCATCATTGTAACGGGTTTCGAAATCGTCGAAACAACACTTTTAGTGGCTTTCGAATCGATCAGTGTGTTGCGCAAACCCATCGAGCCGGAACGACTCTACGCTTTGGTGCAGGCTTATCTTAAACCGCCCCCAGGCAGTTCACCATCACACCCCTTTCGCCATTAACAGCCATGGAGATTCGAAAGTGACAGAGGTTTTATTCTCTCGCAATAGAATTTTCTGTTCCATTTGTTACCTTTGAGGCAAGTTGTTTCACCACCCTGCCCTCGCTTGCAAATACAACGCTCCACAGCCGTAAATTCCTTCTCGATGCTTTCATTTTGGGCCATGTTCTCGGAGCTGCATTCCTGATTTCCGTCTTTCTCAGCAATGAGTGCCGGTAACAATTCCTCCGTTTTAACAGATTCAACAGACTCAGCAGCTTCTATTTTAGAAGCACTTCCTGCAGATTGTGTGGGAACTTGCTCAGTTACTTTTTTCGCATGCACGCCCGAAAGGGGCCTTAAAATATTTGCGACAATGGAATACTGCGATGGTTTAATAGCATTGTAGTTAAACAGCACAATTCCAAGTTTTCGATTAAACGAAGTGACCTTGCTGACTTGGCTGCTGAGGCGTTCTTTTAGCTCAGAATTTGAAAGCGCATTGGATCCTTTATTGATAAATATACCCACACCAACCGCACCTTTTGCAGCGATCGTTTTTCGCAAATCTTCTGAAAAACTCGAAGGAACGGTATTAAAGAGCTGTACAAAGACACCGTCTAACCCCCAGGTTCCCCATTCGGAAAGGAACTTTGTAGATGCCCAGTAAGGATTGTGATGTGAAGACTGAAATTTAAGTCCCGGGCTGGCCGCTTTGACTTCATTTTTGAGTCTTCCGACAAATTTTGTGAGCATGTTTCTCAACTGTGAAGTATTCTCAGAGAGTTTGCTTGAAACGCTCAGATGGTCGTCCCACTGAATGGCTTTTGGCCTAAAGGCTTTTACAAAATCGATATTCATCTGAATGATGTGATCTGCAACTTCTGGCATCGAAATATTCAGATAGCGCGCTGCTTCGGGGCTGGAAATTGATCCGGGAAGTAACCAGCCTTTGTTACGATAAATGCTCTCGAGTTGCGAGCCCGCAGGAATTTTGAATCCCCATTCAAACCACGGAATGACATCCATTCCTCTTTCTTGAGCTAACTTCATCATCACGGCAGGCCAATCAGGCATTCCAGGCAGATAACACCCCGAGTCGGGTATCAATTTCTCAAAAGATGGACTTTGGAAAAGCGGACAGCCCTGATTCCAAACTACGGGTAGAACAGTATTGTTAACGATCTCCTAAATCCGACACTTTTTGAACTTTCCGGCACGTGAAGATCGTTGTGGACAAACATTTGCGCTGCTTAATGTGCGTTGTGGGCGATGTTTTGAGATCGTGGGGGCCAGCAGGT
>JBIIEI010000199.1:0-2925 GCA_044237915.1 Silvanigrellaceae bacterium
ACTGGAGTCTATGAAAAAGTGCCACAACTTCACGTTTTATTTCCTTAGAATAGGAAACGGTTTGATTTTTGGTGGCTTTTCTTTCTGATTCTATGAGCGCTTGCAGCGACAAAATTTCAGCACGATGGTTTTTCAAAATGCACTCCTCCTTTTGCTAAAGGAGATTCACACAATGCAAATTCTTACGCCACAGGGTCAATTCTAGCGGTTACTGTGAAACGCCAAACCCGAAACCTGCTAAGCCTGTCGCAATTCCGAAGTACTCTTTTGGGACTGAAACAACACTCGTACTTTGGGAAGTAGTCGGCTGTTTTTTGTTAATTTGTGCAAAAGCATTAGACCAAAATATGCATAAAGCAACAGCTGCCATCTTGTGAAAGCTTGCTATCATTTTCTAACTCCCAAAGTTCAAGTCTACTATACGAGTATATATTTTACAGGACCAAGGTTAACAAGCCAGCAGTTCGCATGCAAATCGGAATCGCGAGATTTAAGAATTAGGCATGCCCCCCCCTTCCTTGTTGACGCAGTAAAGACCTTTTGAATTCCTGTATCGAGTGGCCTCACGTCATCTGTTACCCAAGAAACAGGGGTGGTCTTTGACGAATGACTTACCTAGGAGGGCGGGGCGCACTCTCTTCTGCTCATCTCGCCATTGCAATAAAATCAGTGCGTTGCAGCTCGCTTGCGATATTTCAACATCGCGGCACTCGATGCGCCTTCCGCTTTGATTTCAATGGTTTCGCTTCGCGACGAATCGAGTGCGCCCCGCCCTCCTAGGTGAGAAGCGACCCCTATGTGTAGCGGCTCGCGAACATAAAACATCAATGCCCGCGAACAAGGCAAAATCCAGCTCACATTAACTGCGAATGAAAAACTCTACGGACTCACATTATGCGCGAATGGGCTCACTCGCAGTTTCTCGTGCTCGCGAACAGCCTGCGGCAGACTTGCATTATCTGCGAATGGAGGCAGGCAATTTTTGCCTTTTTTACCTAGCATCTGTGAGCTCCCGAGAAATCATTTGTACTTCAATGTTACAGCCGAGAGATGATGCCCTCAGCTTTTGAGGAGGCACATTGATGAAAAAAGAGATTTTAGATTTCTCTAAGAGTTTACAGGCTTGGAAAGCCCAGAGACCAAGCCCGAAAGTCGGTACTCCAGAAGATTTAAAGTATCGCGCCGTGCAATTGGCTAAAAAATATTCTGCAAAAATTATTGCACAAGAATGCAACATTGGTTTTAGCACTTTTGCTGGGTAGAGAGCTGAATTAAATCGCAGAGAAATTAAATCCGAATCTCCTTGTAACGATATTAAAAAAGCAGAGCCCGATGTTTCCTTGCCCGACACGCGCATTGAAGCTATGCAAAGCAAAAAAGCGAGCAAGAGTCGAGATTTCACTCAGAATTCGCTTTGCACCGTGCAGATCGGGTGCCTTCATTTAGATTTTTTAGATCCACAATTTCTCTGTCATTTTGTTGTTGCATTTACTCGTTTCAGAAGTTTTTATAAGCCCATTGTTACTTGACTTTTAATCACTTTCCCAGTTGGTTTCCGCTTTTTTATTCCCGATCCCGCATGGGTGAAGTGGCGCAACGAGGATCGAGATCTCCGATTGAAAAAGGTGCCGGCAAGGCTTCGTCCGAAAAAACCGGGTGCATCCGCGGATTGATGTCCTGGCCAGAAAGCCAAAACATTGACACTTATGCAGCCAAGCCAAATCGATCGACCTTTTTCCAAAACTGTTCCTATCGCCCATCCGTTATTGCCAAGCTGCGCAGTTGTAAAATGTCATGGCAACCATCCATACTCCAACGCATTCCTGAACAACATATACGCTCTTTTACTAAAACTTTACAGCCCGCCTCTACCACGCCCGATCCAATTGGCAAATTCCTCGATACGTTCTCGGCGTATGACATGCGGTCTTGATTATTTCCAAAATATGTCTGACAAATTCTTATCTCGTCTTTAGAATTTGATGATATTTTCCACTCGCTGCGCATCTCTGCATCTCGGAAATCAAAGACTGTGCAAAATCAGATGCGTGCTCAAGTTGAAAGTGTTTACTGAGGGGTGTCCTTTACCCAAGAGTGTGCTGTTGGAGCGGGCTGGATGTTTCCTGCGCCGTCTTTTGCTTTTACACAAAGAGACTTTGATCCATTTGCCCCGATACTTGCCGTGATCGCAGTCGAAACCGGAATGAAGCCGCCGTAGGTTGCGACACTGCAATTAGAGGCATTCAGCAGTGCGAATTGATATTGAGTCACACCAGCCCCCCCCCACAACGACGTTCAAGGTGGTAGAGGCTGATGGATTCGTGGGCGCACCTGAGAGCGCTGCAATGGGAGCGACCGTGTCTTTTGTCCAAGAGTACGCCAAAGGCGTGGCCTGGATGTTTCCCGCAGTGTCTTTACCCTTTACGCAGAGGGTTTTTGATCCATCCGTTCCAATTGCGGACGTGATTCTTGTTGCAACGGGAAGGAATGTGGCTGGAAAAACCGCTCCTTCGCAGTTCGAAGCATTACGCAGTACGAATTGATACTGAGTCACACCAGTGCCGCCCACGAGAACGCTTAGGGTGGCAGAGGCCGATGGATTTGTGGGAGCGTCCGCGAGCGTTACAGTAGGAGCGACCGTGTCTTTTGTCCAAGAGAACGCCAAAGGTGTGGCTTGGATATTTCCAGCATTGTCCTTACCTTTTACGCAGAGGGTTTTTGACCCATCAGTCCCAATTGCGGACGTGATTCTTGTTGCAACGGGAAGGAATGTGGCTGGAAAAACCGCTCCATCGCAGTTTGAAGCACCCCTTCCTGACTCCATGCGTAAACTGAAAAGCCTTGCCGCTGTAGTGTTTCCTTCAGAAGGGAGGAAACAAGCTTATGGCTTTCTCAGAGGTTTTACTGAATGACTTAAAGTCTGAC
>JBIIEI010000049.1:0-37769 GCA_044237915.1 Silvanigrellaceae bacterium
GGCACACACCACGATCGCGACATTAACGCCGCGCGCAACATTCTCCGCACAGGACGTTGTGCGCTAAACCGGTGCGCGTGAGCGCATTATAGGGAATCTCCGTCCTTTAGGGCGGAGAGGACGTCAAATATAAAATGTCCATATCCAATCGCAGAATTGCGCACTACTCAATTCTCGAGTTGTTCTTTTGTCTTGGCCATGGAGTTTTAAATGAAGTATTCCGCTCTATTATTCTTTTTAACATGCATTTTTTCAACTTTCGGCTGCAACCCGAGTCGCAACACAGTGTCAGGGACAGCGCCTGAAGCCGAAGGCGAATATAGTACGAAGATCCAAGTTCCCTTTTCTAAAGGGGAGTGGACTTCGAACATTCAGAATCACAAATTTAAGTTTACTCTTGGAACTGCGCAGGGGCCAGATCAGCGGCCTGTTTGGGACGAGGCAAAAGCTGAGGGTTTGCTTCAGTTCGGTGGAATTATTCGCTACAATCAGGAAATTTATGCAAAGTATCCAAAGGCTCCAGGTGGTCGCGAAATGTATACATGTCGCGAAAATAATTATCTGTTCACCAAAGTTTCGCAGCACAATATTTTGGAAAAATATGACAATGGAAATGCCAAAATCTATTTGAAGAATAAAGGTCAAGACATCGAAATTGGCGAATATCGGACGCCTGAAGCAGGCAATGAAAGGCATACTTGGCTTCACCCATCTCTGTGTGAAGGAAATCACGCAAAGACATGTCGAGCGGTATTTCAAGCACGGCAAGTGCACACAGACAATGGCTGGCCCGAGTTCCTCCTCACAGCAGAAATTTATCTCACTGAAAATGGCAAGGAAGAGCTGGCGTTCGAAGCGAAATCTCCCACGGAAAGAGTCTATGAAAACTTTAAACACTTCGGCTGCGAAGTTTCAAAATAACGAGATTTGCCAAGACAGGCAGCGCATCATTAATAAAAAAGCAAAACTCCGTGTTGGGTTTTGCTTTTTTTTCCAGTTTCCCGGGCGTTGTATTTTCTATCCCAGTTTTTCCTGAGCAGAAGTCACGGGTGAAGGTCGATTCGGTGGAGTCTGTGATGTGGATAAGAAGCAGGCGACTCTAACGCATCGTGACAAAAGAGTCCTATGGTTTTGTTTGCGGCTATAGCAAGTTGAACCACAGCGAGTTCTCGCTTTAGAACTTCGGGATTGTCGTTCAGTCGACACATAAAGTCCACACCTCGAATTTTGATAAAGACCTGCCCATTTTCCAACGTCCAGTAATGCTCAATTTTGCCAGCTCCAATTTTAAAAGCAAATGCTGTTGATGAATATCCAAGCAGTACCAAGGTAACGAGAACCGATTTTTTAAACATTCTTAACCCCTTTCTCAGTCCGATGAATGTGTCATTAATTTTAAAACAGGATGTGCATTGCCGGTATGAATCCAGCGGCACTGTTTGGACACAAACTGATGCTGCAAACCTCCTTATGCCCACAGGGAGCATTGTATGAAAAACTCGAACCGTCGATCTGAACCTCTTTATCTTCAACAGAAACCGATCCAGCATCACCCACCTTCTCGACCTTCAGTTGCGCTTTGCCATTCAGTGTGACGCCAACGGATTTAAAGGTCACATTCACTGAAGAACTCTGTGCCCAGTTTGCCGTTACGGTTTGAACACAGCCATCTACGTTCCGCGGGCTTGAAAATGTATAAACGGATCCGGTGGTTGCATTCGATCTGGAAACAGCGCGGGTGTTTCCCAATTGTCCGTACATGCGATAAAAATGCCAGATGTTTCTTGGTGTAAGATTGGGTGTGAGCAGTCCATCCAATGTGCCGTTGAAACAGTTGCTGCTTCCGCCCCAGTTGTTCACGTTTGCCCCTTCCGGCCAGCAAGCTTTGGCTGCCCCATCCACACCAAGGGATTCCAGCTCACTGAACATGGCCACATGATTAAACATGTCATACTGGTCGCCTGGGCCTATGATTTCATTGATTTGGATGGTTGCAGCCTGAACCGCTGACTTACCAGCGATATAAGAGCGTGTTGTCGTGACATGCTGACGCACTTTGTTCCACGCACTCGGTTCCAGTTCATGCCAGGAAAGGAAATCAAGCGTGAGCGCGTTGGCCTGCACGAAGTCTATGAAGGGCCGCAAATGTCCTTCAAAGTTAAATTTTGAATTACTGGGTCCCCCAATTTTGACGTTGGGAGCCGCGTTCAGGATGGGCTTCACAATGTTGTATGTCGTTTTGAACACTGAAAAGAACTGAGCCTGCGAGCCCTTAAAAAAGCAAACATTTGCATCACAAAGGTCGGGTTCATTCCAGATATCGAAAAAGAAGGTTTTGCTTGGATGACTCAAGGCAAGATCCCTAATTCTGTTCGCATAGTCTGTCACCATGTTGCTATACTCTGTCGCACGCGCGGGGTGGTAAGGAGCCGTTCCACCGCTCTCCCATCCACCTGCTCCATGGGGCCAGGCGTCACTCAATAAAAACATGACTCGCGTATTTGAGGCCAGAATCTTCTGCTGTACCTCTGCACCTCGATGAAAAAACCAGTTCGCCCCATAACGCCAGAGCCCCGGCTTCAAAGGATGAATGAGGTGGTCAGGTGTTTTGGCCTCAGAGTTAGGACCTGCAAGGTCAAGTCCATAAAGGAAACCGTTCAGAGGTGCCTGTGAAAATGGTTGAGCCAGTTCAATTTCCACGCTCGATCCAGAATTTCCCAGCTTGAATTCAGCGTCAGTTGCTTCCTTACTGGAGGAGTTTAAATTTTTGCCATTGAGGGGCACTTTGCCTGGCTTTGAGCAACCCAGAAGTAAGAATAGAGTTGCAACTGTAGAGCTCAGAACCGAATAAAATCGCATCAAATTTCTCCTGTTTTCCTGCACACATCTGACATGTGCCTGTGCCGCACTGGATTCAAGCGCCCGCATTTCATAAACTGTTTAGGCTTCTATCGGCATGTGTTTCGTTTTATTGAGCGGTTTTTATTTGGTCGGATAGAAATTCTGATTTATTCTTGTTCATAACAGGCTAGTAAAGACTTCCATCTAGTACGAAGTCCCTAAAAGTCTTGGATTGAAAATTTTCAAACTTAAAATTGTTTATGAAAAGAAGAGCATTCTGAAAGCCATTGAGATGGGCATGAGCATCCTCATAAAATCAACAAATGGAATTGATTATTTCACAATAAAATGAAAAATAATTCAGAGTTCTTCAGTTTTGGTTTTATTTTCTTCATTTTAAGTTAATTATATCATTAATTTTTTTATTAAAATTAAATATTTGTACAGTATCTCCGATACAGTGTTTATCAGGGTATGAAACGAATTTATCGAGGTATTTATGTTTAAATTTAGATTTGCAGTGGCTTTTTGTTTATTACCCATTTCGTGCACCAAGGCTGTGGATTCGGATATTAAAGGAATAGATGACATTGAAAGTGTGCGCCCCACAGTTCAAGTAATATGGTAACATGCATTGAAACTTCAAACTCACCGGAATATATTGAATTTGGTAAAACGGCAACTGACGTAAAGTCAGGAAATGCGTGTGAAGCCAATGCGAAAAGAACTCGGGCGCAAATCAAAAAATGTGAAAAACTAGATTCCCTGGTGACTAAAAAACAATGGAAATCTTTTACTAAAGAAATGCAAATGACAAAGCTTTCTTGTAAAGCGAGCGGAATTCAAAAATCTTTTCTTTTGTTTACTAAGCTTGGATTGAGTGGAAAAGAAGACGTCGATTATATTTGTTATGGTGCGGGCTCAGGCCTTCAGACCGAAAAAATGTATCAGTACGAAGGAGCGCGGAGCTGCAAGCTCACCGTGACTCATAATGATGCTTCCCCCGTTCAGTCCACACAGAAAGATGAAGAACCAGTCAGCGAATTTCAACAAGAAGAAATCTCGCAACCCGTTGTTCCAACGTTTAGCCAAGAAGAGTATTCAAAGCCCGTCGTCTCGACTCAGCAAGAAGAGAGCTTGTTTTAAAGATCAGAGATGAAACTGGAGAGACATCCCTACTAGGGCCTGATTAACGTCGGGCGCTTCTGACTCGCCCACAAAGGCAAGATAATTCCCAAATGCATTGACCGACATATTCTCGATGACACGGTATTCCAATTCCACGCCTGGCTGCAGGAGAAGGTAACGGTGTTCCTTTGGTGTTACCTCTGCGGTCTGATTCTTTTCAACAGAGGCTGCATATCCCGCGTAGCCCAATCCGAGTCCAGTACTTAAATAGAGAGGTAACGATGAAATCTGATGGAGGTAATGAACCTGCGCTCCGCCAAAGCCGCCCCCTGTGCTGTTCTGTCTGTCAGCGGCGTCATTCTGTTTGTCCTTTTTCTCGGCCTTCACCTCAATGAGGGCGCCTCCGAAAAGCCCAAGCAAAACATCAGAGTGTCAACAATTCCACGTTGGTGAAGTTGCAATTACCAAGATGCATCATTGAATGTCCGGGCAAAATAGCAGGTGAAATCTCGCCCAGGGCAAAGCCCAATTCATTTTCTGTATTCGGAGCTTTTTCAGTAAGGAGTGGCCAGAAGAAAAGAGTGCCATTTTCAGGAGGTATGCTTGACCACCAGTCTCCTTTAACGGGTGTTTTCAGACCGAAAAATCCCATCTTTTTCTTCACAGCAATGGTTTTTTCCTTGTAAATACCATCAAACTGAATCACGCCATCAAAGTCTTCAACATGAAGAACACTTTCGCCTGACCTTCGATTACTTTTGTGCTCAATCTTCTTGAATCCGCCTTGAATGGAAATGCGTACACGGACTTCTACAGGTGGCACATATTTATTATTGACGAAACTTGCACCTCCTGGGAAACGCTGTTCGCCTGATCCTGTGAAAGACCAAGAGCCATCAGGAATCTTTCGGAACTCTCCACTAAAGGACTCCCACTTGTGCTGAGGTTCACGAGAATAACCTACGCACTTCACGGAAACAGAGTTGGGGTTTTCACCCCATCCAAATGCGTTCGCACTTTTGTTGAATTCCCGATTTTTGCAGCCAGAAGCGAGTGCGAGCAAAATACCCAACAACATTACCGAATTTCTCATAGCCATTCCTTTTCTAAAAGGTGTTAAAACTGCATAAGAGCTGCTTTTTTTTAAAGCAATCTCAACTTTTTAATGAGAAATATTTGTCATTTCAAGTTGACTATATTGTCATTTTGCGCACCGCTGTGGGATAAATATGTGAAGTCATGAAACTGACTTCTGTCGAAAATGCGTGTGAACAAAATTGCGCTAAGTATTTATAGTGAACCTCCCCGGAATGAGAGGGCAACTCGTTTAGCGACTTTCCGAATTCTTACTCTACCGGACTAAAAAATCCAAGTGTAAAATGAAGCTTCTGCCGATTATAAAAGTCTTTGACTAGAGGTCTTTGAATCTGTTCCTGAATAAATACTTTGAGTATTAATGATTGAGGTGATTGAAGCGCATGTCGCGTTCGACAGGATTCATTCCGGCATCAAGAATCAGTTTTTGCAGGGAATCGGAAGTTTCGTAGGTTTGAGTTTTTGATCCCGATTCATGGGCAATGCTTTCTTCGATGAGTGTGCCGTTGAGGTCATCGACTCCAAAATGCAAGCTGATTTGGGTGACTTCGATACCGGAATCAACCCAAAAAGACTGAATATGATCGACGTTGTCCATCATAATACGGGCTATTGCCAACGTTTTAAGAACCTCGACTGCCGAGGGGCCTTTCATTCCGCGCTTTGCTAAGGGATTATTTTTATCCTGATAGGCAAGGGGGATGAAGGCCTGTACGCCTTTGCTCTCGTCCTGAAATTCTCTCAAACGGACCATGTGTTTGATGCGGTGATGCCTTTCTTCCACATGCCCAAAAAGCATGGTAATGGCAGTGGGAAGACCGCGTTCATGACACATTTTGTGAATTTTGAGATAGTCATCTGTTCTTGTTTTGATATCGATTTTTTTGCGAATATCTTCATCAAAAATCTCGGCTCCACCGCCAGGTATTCTGTCGAGACCTGCAGCCAGCAAGCGATCTAGAACTTGCTCGTGGGTCATTTTAAACTGCTTGGCAAAGAAGTCGATTTCAACGGCAGTAAAGGCTTTGATCTGAGCGCCGGGCACTGTCTTTTTTACGAGACGCAACAAGTCTTCATAATATTCAAAAGGAATCTCTGCATTCAAACCTGAAGAAAACCAAACTTCAGAAAGTTTTTCAGGCGCATTTTGGAGTTTATGTGCAATTTGATCGAGAGATTGAGTGTATGCGTCGCTATCCCATTTATCTCTTCGAAAACCACAGTAGGCGCACTTGTATTTGCAGATATTTGTGACGCTTAAATAATAGTTTTTAATAAAGGTAACATTCTGGCCATGCCGTCCTCTTTTAAGAGTATCGGCAAGACTTCCAAGAACGGGAAGTGGAGCGTCATACAACGAAAGTCCCTCCACGTCTGATATCCTTTGGCCTGTGAGAGCTTTTTCGGCAATTGATGTGTAAGGGCCGTAGTCGAACATAATTCCTCCCAATAAAACTCTTCGCCAACCCAATTGAGTTAGTACAAAGCTTTCGCAATAACAAGAAAACGCGCAGGGACACTCTACATCGCTTATTGAAAGGACGGTGTCTTCGTGAGCTTGCTCTAGCCCGACTGAAATCAGGTTAGCCTCATCCCATTGGCTTTTCTCACGATTGACTTGGTGTTGTTAACACTCTGATATTGAAGCTTCAAAGGGGTACTTATTGCAAATTTACGAGTATTGTCAACGAACTTATTTAAACGGTGTGAAATTTTTGCCGGCCTTCTTTTCTTGAGCAGGCGTCCGAAACCTTTCCAAAGTTCAGAAAAATAGACCATAAAGGAGGACGTGTGGTGAATTCGGATTCAAGAGATTTGCCTGTGCACACACAAAAGAGAACGTCATTTTGCCTCAGTCTCTTGAGTGTGTTGGTCCTCTTCTCCTGTAGCCTCAATCCCGAAAATGCTCCTCTGCAGGAAAAAGATCTTGAGGAAGAGCCAGGCAAACCAAATGCTGCTCCTCAACCGGAAGCCGCAGAGCCCGTTGTTGCGGGAGCGGCAACTTTAGTAGGCGCTGGAACCCCACAGTCGTGTACGGAAGCAGAGTTCAAGGCGAAATGTGACATGGGTGCTTTTGAAAGTAAGTGAGAGCAAAAAATGAATTTAAGAATATGTACACTCATTTCGGCTTGTGTCCCACTTTTACTGGCTGCCTGTAAAGAAAAATCAGGTCCAATGTCAGGCCAAAAGTCTGCGACGTCTGAATCTTCGTGTCGCAGTGCTGCCGAGGCGCTCAAATTGAAAAAAATTGCGGAAGACTATCTGGCAGCTGCGACAGTCGCTGCAAAAGAATCTCAAAATGAAGATGCTCTCGTGAGTTTCTTTTTGCGCTCTTCCTTTAAACAACTGCGAGAAGGAACGTTTCAAGTTTCAGATCTTTTTAAGATGCTATCGCCAAGCATTAACATGAACGATTCCCTTGCTTGTATCATCGAAGACTTCCTTCAAAAACAGAAGTCAGACTCCTTTCCGCTTTTTCTCGTCTTTTATGGCGGAGGGCTTTTGGGCGGGGCTGTTCACATGGGCGGTGATCTTTTTGCAGAGGGCTTTTACCGAACACGCGCCCTTGGTCCTATGGGAAATATGCCGCAAGAAGAAATCTTAAGAGAACGCCTTCAAACAGCGGAGCAACTCTCGCAAAAGCAACCCTGGTTTGAAAGATTGCCGCAGGGCGGTTTCGCTTTTCATAAAGAGGGTGCTCAAAAAAGAATTTTGCAACATGTTTGCAAGAATGCTGCTCAAAATAAGTTGAAATTGTACAGGGGAACATCAAATTCTTTTTTAAAGACAAACTCACTTTGGGAACACAGAAGTTTTTGGTCGAAGTTTGGTTCAAAGGAAGCGGTTTTCTTCACAACTGATAGAAAAGCTGCAATCGGCTGGGCTTCGCCTCTCGTTCTTGAAGCAGAAGCGGACTGCACCCTTTTAGACAAGGGGAGTGAGCTTTCTCAAAACGTGAGAGAGGCATATATTGGCATGGAAGGCGGTTCAACGGAGATCGCAATTTTACAAATGCGAGAGTCGCCACTTGCGCAAAGTGTATTTAATGCCACAAAAATCCATTGTCACACCGGAAAAGAAATCATGCCTGATCTTAAAAATTTTCCGGTGTGCCCGTAAAACAGGGTGCGAAGACTGCCAGTTTTCAGGAAAAATTCTGGGTGGGTACTGCCTATTCGCATATTCTGGTAAGGTCTATTCCAGAGCCTTATGATCCCAATCAAAAGATGAAAAAAAGGGGGAACCATGCGATTCAGAAAACCGCAACGGATATGCACAGCCTTGACACTGATGAGCATCTTTCAGGCCTGTGGCAGCAATCAAACAGACTCCGATATATTATCAAATGTACAGCCTGTTCCTCGGGCAACCGTTGCCATTCCCCTGGTTCCAGTGCCAAAATTCGATGTTCCCAAGGAAGCGGGTACACATTTCTCCTTTCAAAACGTGGGCCTTGTGGCAGGAGAATTTCAGGCAGAACTTGATGATCATTTTAATTGCGTGAGCAAGGGAGTCAAATACATCGCGAAAAATGGAGGCGGTGCTCACAGTTACACCTTGCCTTTTGCTGTTACTTTTCGCGCAGCATTAAACCTTACAAAAAAGCCCCTTCAACTCAATCAACTGCGCGTGCTTTTATCGCTCGACAAAGCCAATGCCCAAGAGCCTCTGCAACGCAAGGGAGATATTCTTTTTTGGCAAAATAAAGCACCTGTTGAAGGATCAGGATGGAAAAATTTTAACATCCCAAGTAATTTGGGCGGTGTGATTGCAGGGCGGGTCTTTGAGGTCAAAAAAGACTTCTTTGTTTACAAAGAAGTCAATGGCAAAAAAAATGATTGGATAGATTTGAGCGCGTCGTTGAGTGCTGCAAATCTCGATGAAAACGATTCGACCTATGTCCTCTTTCGAGAACCCAATGCCGTTCCTGCGGAGCAAAACAGGCTTTTGTTACCTTTGCGACCTGCAAAAAAAGCCTGTGAATTTAAATTCGAGCGCAAGGCGCTTTGGTTGAATTCAAACCAATGGATCACCATTGGTGCCAGGAAAGCTCCATTGCCGGGCGGAACAGAGCCCCTGTTTATTCCGCGCAGTGCGGAAGTCTTGAGCCTGGCCGACAAAGTGATCGAAGAAACACTTCCCTTTCCGCAAGAAGGAAAGTCGCTTAAATACACACTCAGTTCTTCTTTTGTGAGCGATGCTTCCCTCAATCCCAACAACGCAAACTATGGTCACTTTGTTCCTAAAACTTTGGGCTTGCAGTCGAACTTGTCCGAGGGAAAAACCTATGAAGTTTGGGCCCATCGACTTTACGAGCTAGGCCAAGAACCCGCTCAAAATCCGCCACAAAAGCTTGCAGAAGGTACTTTAACGCGCGCACCGCAAACCGTTCGCCTGGCACCTGTAGAAGCTATGAGCGCCATCAAGTGGGTCGAACCTCACAAGCGCTCGCATACCCTTGTTCTTGAGTTGCGCGTCAATGGGGCCCATGTTGCAATGGGACATTTTTTTCAGGGGATTCATTTAACGTCTTCGAAAGGCACGACCTGGCCCTTTTAAAGCCCCAAGGCGTAACAAGAAATCGCAGCGCCCCGTGCAAACATGAACTGAGTGGTGTCGGGGGCCTGTGTTACGAAGCCTTTGCCAACCAGGGTTGCCAGCAGGCGATCGACTTGCCGACGCAGCGAGGCTTCCGTCATTTCTTCGCTTTTTAAGGAAACCAGAGTACGTAAAGTTTCTTTATCAGATTCCCCATTCCCTTTTTGTGCGTTCTCGAACAGGGCAGCGAGTAGGAATCCCATCAGCGTGTGGGCTCGAAATCTGAGAAATTCAAACTTGCCATTTTTCTTTTTCCCCAAAATGGAGCCCTCAGCAAGGTCAATGAGCAGAGCTGAAAAAGCGGGTTCTGGCTCACCGTCTTTCGGAGAAATGCAAGGGGCCTGGTTCCATTTCTGCAGAAAAAGACCAATGCGCTGCTTTGTCTGTTCTAGGAATGCATTCTTTTCTGCAACCTGAATGCATTCTTCAAGGGGCCAATTCTCAAGCTCACGGTGCCATTTTTGCGCTTGTTCTGGAAAGTGCAGATGCAGTGCCAGCTGAATAGCTTCATCGTAAATCTCAAGAACATTGTGCCAGTCCACATCTTTGAGTTTACTGTCAAGCAGCAAAAAACTCACTTCACGCGCTTCGCTCCAATTTTCAAGCAAGGAATGGCAGCGCAAGATATTCAAAAGTGTCGAAATGCGGGCGATAGGGTCAAGTGTGCGTTGCATTTTTTCGGCAAGTTTGAGCCACGTGAGTGCTTCGGCAGTTCTTCCCATCACAGACTGAATTTTTCCATACTGGAAAATCGCAAAGGCGCCTGCAGCCGAAGGAGGCATGATTTTTGAGAGCTTTGCGCTTTCGCGCATATGGCGCACAGCCTCGAATTTTTTTCCAAGCTCAAGGCAAATCGAACCAAGTGTGGAGTGAAGGATGAGTAAGGGAGCAATGGCCGAGACTCCTAATGATATGGCTTCTTGCAAAGCAAGTGCAGCAATGTGATGGGCCTCTTCGAAACGCAGTAAACAACGTAACGCCATGATTTGCCGAACTTGAGCTTTAAGTGCTGTTACGATTTCATTTTGCGCACGAAATATTTTTGCGGATTCATTGAATCGCTCCAATGCCAAATCGAGGCGTCCTTCAAAAACAGCAATCAAACCGAGCGCACTGAAGGCATGTGCACGGGGCAAAGCGTCTTCGTTTTCGATGAGCAAATTTTCGAAGAATTCTTGATGAATTTTAATACTTCGTTTGCGTGACAAATCGATATGTGCCAAATAAATTTGAAACATGGTGAGCAGATTTTTGTGCTGGTTGAGCTTGTGTGAGTTAGAGTTCTGGAGGATTTTGATAGCTTGTTCGCACAGTTCGAAGGCTTCGGGGACTTTGCCAAAATCGATAAACGAAGGAATGAGCTGCAGAACTTCATTCCAATTTTCGCAACTGGAAGAAGTGTTTTGCATCACACCTTCAAGCGACTGTAACTTGGCATCTAGTATTTTGCCCTGCAAAGAAATCTCGACCTGAAATGTATGCATCCTGAACCCACCACGTCCCTTGCCCCACTCAGGTTCACCATACTTTTTGAAGTAGAAAGTTCAAGAGAGGGGAGCCAAGGATGTGGGGAGGATGTTATGGGACTGTGATGTTCGAATGGCAATTTTTAAAGGCTGTGAGCCATCATGCGGTCGAGGAGAGGGTAATAAGTTCCCGACTGCAAACCTGAAAAATAGTAGGCAATAGCGGAATCGCCAGGCAGAACTTCAACGGTCATTTCCGTAACGCCATTGACGACCTTTGAACTGTTCTGTTTTTTGCGAGAAGCCAGTTTTTCCATCATGATTTTGCCACCCCAAGGGTCGTTGTAAATCACGTAACCACTGTTGTAGCCCCGCGCAGTCACAGCATGACCGCCCTTTCGCTGATATTCGATCTGAGTAATTTTAGATCCTGGTGCAATTTGCGTCACAGTTTTTTGGCTATAGTGACCGTAAACTGTAAGCGCGGTGGGTGCTTTTTTAAGGGATGCACTGATGGTTGAAAACGAAAGCGTTGCCATTTTTTTATCGACAGTGACGAGTTTAGGCACAAACAGATTGTTAAGTTTGTACAGAAACTCAGGTTGTCTCGCTGCAAAAATTCCAAATGCGCCTCCGCCGGTTCCCTTGCTCGGATTTGTACTCATGGCAACCGCGGTGTTCACGATCTGAGTCTGTTTACTTTTGCCAATAAAAGAGCTTTGCAGCCATCCCGCAGCCTTTGCAGGGGGAATGTTCATATAAGTCCCCTGGTAGGCCATGGAAGCAGCAGTGGGCACGCACAGCATACTTTTATTGTGGTTGCCCTCTGGAAACCATTCGTCTGGAATATTTTCATCTTTTTGATCGTATAACGGAACAGACCAGAGGCAGCCGCCATTCCAGCAATCCGCTAAAGAGGGGGTGCTGTTCAGAAGCAAAAGTCCGGTTCCGAGGGCCATCGCAAACGTTCGCAAATTCTTTGTTTTCATGGGTTCGTTTCCTTATTTCTCATAGATTTAGTTTTACGTCATCAATCATTTCTTACTGCGGAGCTGGTGCCCGTGGAACTTTAAAATCCCGTCGAAAAGAGTCTGCAGATTCGCGGTCGAAGGTTTCAAAATGAGAAATAATCATCTCAAGAGAATCACGCTGCGTCTGGCGAAGTTCCAAGGATCGACGCACGACTCCTGCCACGGCTCTGCCGTTACCTTGTAACGAAATAAGCTCTTGAGTTGCGATGAGGGCGTTGGCAGCGAGCTTTTGCGCATCGGAATTGTCTTCGACTTTCGTTCGCAGAACCTCTCTTTCAAGGAGGGCTTTGCGGTCTTGTTTTTCCGCTTCAAGCTCATTCACAAGGTTGATTAAAACTTGGCGCTCTGTCTGGTTTTTAGAAGGCAACCTGTCGAGGGAAAATCCCAAGGCGCGCAGCGATTCCGCCGGATTTCGCTTTAGAAATTCCAAATCGAGAGCAAGTTGGGCAGCACCGGGTCCTTCGCCACTGCGCAAAATGTGAAGAATAGCAACGCGCTTTAACGCAGCGCCTGCGGGATCTTGAGAAAAATGAGGTGTGAGAGAAGCCGCTTTTTCTCTGAGGCCATACTCTTTGACGGCGTCTTCAAAAGAGCCCGCAAATGCAGGAAGGGAAAGGAAACTCAAAGCCAGAACCGCGATCTTCTTGAACTGTTTCGTACTCATATTATTCTCCATGTTGTGCAAGTTGTGATGGAACTTCGATATTGATGTTTTCGTCCTTCAAGAGATGACTGATCCTCCTTTCTTCGGCAGGGTATTTTTCGAGAAAAGTCTGTAAAAGTGTTATGCGAAGGCCTTCTTTGGGATGATGTTTAATGGCATTGAGTGTTTGCTCCATTGCGGTGTCGAGATCTTCTTCAACCGAAAGGTACGTTTGAAAAGTGGTGACAATATAGAAAGAATGGCGTTGTGAGACTTCTGTGGAACGCTCAAAAGAGGCGTCTACATTTTCGGATTGTTCGGTGATTAACTCCTTTTGAAGAATGCTTTTTACGGTTTCAAGGTTTTTTGAAAATGCTGCTGTCGAAGCAACAAGGAGCGATCTTTCCATTGAAAAATTCTCCAAATTTAGTCTGGGCAAAGTGCTTTGAATGGCTGCCAGAGCTTTTTGGGGATGGCGTTTCAAATGGGTTAAATAAAGGTCATTCAGGCGTTGTGCATCCTGTAGTCCGTCCGGAAACACGGTCGGATTTTTTCCTGCCAAAATTCCTTTAAGGTAGAGCTGGCTTTCGAAATCGTCGTCAAACAGAGTTTTGAGCTTTTTTTCGTCCTCTGAGCTTTCATGTCGTTCGAGGTACTTTTCTAAAGCCGCTGCTTGTGTAGTGTAAGTTTCAAGCTGATCGTTTTGTGCGTTTATTATTTGCAAAGAAGTTCCTGAAGCAATCGAATGAGTTCCTTCAATTGTAAGAGCACTGTTTTCTGCTTCTACAAGAGTAATAGCATTTACGTCTTGTTCTTTATGCTGTGAGGCTTGCAGTGCATAGATAAAGAGAGATGATGTCGAAAAAAAGAGCGTAAATAATACTTTATGTTTCATTTTATATTCTTCCTTATATGTGGTAAGTCACTCATAAATGATTTTCATTCACCCGTTGTTCTTTACTCTATTTTTATCGGTGGAAGGGGTGTTCTCACAAGGCTCAAAATCCCAACTTTGGGGCCTGTTCCGTGAAAAAAGTGACTTCTGTAGGAATGTCAGTTCGTTGAGACTTGTCTTAAGGGTGCTTTCGAGCGACAGTAAGGCCGAAATTCTCTAAACTGCGCAAAGTACAAAAGTATTGCTGACTTTTCATTTTTAAGTGTGTATATCGTTCTTCCCTGAATATTCGGGGGTATAAGGTCCCAAGGGGGGAGCCCACCATGTTTTCCACAATCACAAATCACATGCTGTTTCGAAAAAGTATTGGCTTCAAAGAAGTTCTGCGCTTCAGCGAGCCACCCAGACCTTCTACACGCATTCCGGGGGTTGGACATATTGCGGGTTTTTTAAGAAATCCTGTGGAGTTCGCCAAACGTTGCTACGAAGAATGTGGAGATGCCTATACCGTCAATCTCGGTTTTTCAGACGCGTATGTGCTCTCGGGTGCAAAAGGGCAAGAATTTGTCCTGATGGCGCATGAAGACACGCTGAGTATGGGAGACGCTTTTTCCTTTATTTTGCCAGGGTTCTATGGAAAGAATTTTAAATACGATAAAAAACTTGGATTTCCTTTCGAGCATGCTCATATGCTGCATGGAGTCCTCAAAGAAAGTCTGTTTCGTAATTATGCAGATATCAGCAGCAATCTCCTTGAAGGTATTCTCAGTGAGATGCCCGATCAGGGAACTTTGAATTTTAACGACTTTGGAAAGAACCTTTTTTTGAGAGCTGCATTTCGCTGTTTTATTGGCGAAGATGCGAAATTAGAAGAAGAATTCACAAAGTATTATTTTGAAATCACAAAAGAAATGTCTCCTGGTGCACTTATTGTACCTGGTATGGCAACACTGAGCCTCTTGAAAATTGAGCCTGTGAGGAAGAAATTTTTCGAACTTTTTAAAAATAAGATAACAAACCTTACGGCTGAGAAAAGTTCTTCGCGCGGCCCCACTATTTTGGAGCATTTGAGCAAAACGACTTTTCCAGACGGCCGCCCGCTTTCATTGGAAGAAATTACAGGCCTCGTTTTGCAACTGATTTTTGCAGCCCATGGCCCCACTTCGGGAGCTTTTGTCTGGAGTGGTCTCTATTTTCATCATCACCCTGCCTACCTTGCACAGATCTATCGCGAGCAAGAAGCTCTCAAACTAGAAAGCAGTGCTGTTGACTATGATGTGCTCAAAAGAGTCCCCATCCTTGAAAGGGGATTGAAGGAGGTGTTACGGCTGCAACCCCCCACAATGGTCATCCCCAGAGTCCTGCGAAAGGATGTCAGCTTTGATTCCTATCGACTTAAGAAGGGAAATTTTGTGTTGGTGTTCCCAGAAATATCTCACCAAATTCCTCAACTTTTTGCACAACCTCAAGTCTTTGATCCCGAACGATTTGCTTCGCCACGGGAGGAAGACAAACGTAACAAACACGCCTACCTTCCGTTTGGAGGGGGAGCGCACGCATGTGCAGGGCGGTCATTTGCATTTTTGCAGCTCAAAATGGCATGGACACTGCTGTTACGGGATTTTGAGTTTCGGCTGACATCGCTCTCTCTGGAGCCAAGTTATCGCTCAATTGCGGTCGCGCCCAAAGTGGCACCCGTGGTACACTACCGAAGGCGTACGAAGAAGCCTGACTCCGGGCTAAGAGATTCTAATATTTAAAAACCTAAGCGCGTCTGGGAAGGTCCATGTTCCACAAATTGAGATCTTGGGCTTGTCTTTGGATCTTTTTGATTTTTGTTCCTTTATTGCTTGGGCCTTCCTTTTCGCAAGCCTTGGCTGAACAGGGAGAGAATTTTTCCGTTCGGTTGGAAGTCTTTGAAGATCCTGCCCGGACCTTGTCATTTGAAGACGTTCGTTCTTCAGCAAAGCCTCTCGATTGGAAGATGGTTCAAGATCAGGTCATAGCACTTGGGCTCTCAAAATCGCGTTTTTGGATCAAGTTATCGTTTCAGGGTAAGCCACCCCAAAATTTTTGGGTGCTCTTTAAGAACCCCTTTATCTACCAAGTTGATTCTTATACTCCCCTTCGTCAGACGGGCCGATTTCTTTCGACTCGTCAAGGGCTTTTAGAGCCGGTAGCTCAGAGTGGGCAGTTTTACCGTTTTCCTGCATTTCCGTTTGACGGAACTGGTGAGGATTCAAAAGTTCTTTACTTTACTATTGAATCTCGGGAGAGTTTGAATTTTCCGCTTAAAGTCGTGGATGACCGCAATTTCTTTGTTGATTGGCAAGTCGACAATTCTTTGTGTTGGCTCTTGTATGGCATGATTTTTCTCATCGCCTTTAATAACCTTTTGCTTTATATATTGAGCCGCGAACGAGTCTATTTTTTCTTTACACTTTTTTGCATCTTTTCATTTCTAACCTATTTTTCATCAGATGGGCATGCAAAAATTGTACTTTGGCCAGATAGCACTGGCTGGAATCGAATCATGCAGCACATTTTTGGCTCTGGCATGTTTGCAAGTATGGCAGTGTTTACTTATCTATATCTCAATCTTAGAGTCAATTTCCCGCGCATTGGTAAACTCGTTTTGTGTGTTCCAGTTCTGTGCGCAGCGCTTCTTTTCGTCATTCTTATGAGCCCCATTGACAGTGAAATGGAGCTCGTCACCCATGAGTTAGGCTATGCGCTTCCAGGGATAAGTTGCCTCTTGTTTCTCACTTTTGGCGTCTGCTCTCTGCGTAAAGAGAACACTGGAAAATTCTATTTATTGGGTTTTTCCATCATGCTTTTGGGGACTATCGGATATATTTTGCAGAGCTTAAATATCATTCCACAGTCCATAATTGCAACGCATGGAATAAATTTTGGATTCGTCGTGCAGATCGTTATCTTTAGTTACGGTTTAATGGATAAATTGTCTATCTTGAATCGCAAAGTCATGCAAAAGTCGCAGGAGCTTACCCTCGCGAATGACAGCTTGAGATCCGCCTTGAGCACCGTCGAGACTTCGCAGAAACTCATCGAAGAGCAAAGGGTAAAACTCTTGCATACGGCTAAGTTAACTTCTTTGGGAGAGATGGCTGGAGGCATTGCCCATGAGATCAATAACCCCATCTCGATTGTGTATAGCAAGCTTGAGAATATTGAGTTTATTCTCGAAAAAAATATTGCGCTCGATTCCCAATTTAAGAATGACCTTTTCAAGCGCACAAATGGAGCGAAGGATGCCGTTGTTCGGGTGTCTAAAATTATTTCTACCATGAAGGGATTGCTCCACGATTCTTCCCGCAAGGATTTTGAACATGTGGAAATTCAAAGTGTCATTGATGATACTGTTGCGCTTTGTCAGGAGCGCATTCGTGCCCAAGGTGTAACGCTTGAGGTTCGTCGAAGTTTTGGCATTATGGCCTATTGTCGCCCTAGTGAAATCAGCCAAGTCCTCATTAATTTGCTTTCCAATGCCATTGACTCCCTTGAAAATAGCACCCGGAAAGTCATTGAGATTGACACCTCTCTCACGTCAGAGTTTATTTTAATCAGAGTATCGGACTCAGGTGCAGGTGTTCCGGAGGAAATACAAAATCGGATCATGGAGCCCTTTTTTACGACAAAAGACGTAGGGAAGGGCACTGGATTGGGCCTCAGTATTTCGAGGCAAATTCTTGCTAATCATGGTGGAGATCTAAGTCTCACAACGCCAATTAATCCTTGTTCATTCGTCTTGCGATTGCCTTTACCAAAGGCTGAGTAGCACGGTTTCTTTCTGCTTCCGGGGGCACGAGCTCTTTTATTGGCAGTTATTGTACAAAATCAGATCGAAAAGACATTTTTGTTTCAAGCGCAGCGGGTGACTTCGCTCGCTTGCTCCTTTTTGCTTCCTGTTGTAGTGCTGTCTTTACAAAGAATGTACTTATATGAATGTTGTTCCTACAAGGGATATTTTATTTTATATGAAAGTATTTGAGTTAATTTGTGACTTTATTCGTAAAATAAATTCGGACTTTATCTTTGGCGTGCCTGGATATGCAAATAGCTCTTTTTTCATTGGCGCAGAAGAGGCAGGTCTCACTCCGGTGATTACAAAGCATGAGGCCAATGCAGCATGGATGGCATATGGTTACTCTTTAGCTTCCGGTAAAGTCGGTATTTGCACCGGTACTGCAGGGCCAGGCTCAACAAATCTCTTGACTGCTGTTGCAGCAGCATATTCGAATTCGGTTCCAATTTTGGTTTTAACGGGCCAAGTCGAAACAAGATTTTTTGGAAAAGGTGCATTTCAGGAGTCAACAGGCGCCGGAAGTCGCACCGTAAATGTGATGGAAATTTTTGATTCCGTGACCCTTCTCAATCGGCAATGTCTCACTCCCGATGATGTTGTTGATGCACTTGAATGTGCAATGAAGTTTCTTTTTACCGGCCGAAAAGGCCCTGTGCATCTCAATGTGCCGCTCGATATTCAAAAATTAGAAGTCACGCGCATTCCTAATTTGATGTGGGAGAGGTTCGAGCCTGAACTCTCACAAGAAATTGTCCGAAGTTTCGAAGGCAACCTTGCTCGGAGTCATGCTCCCCTTCTTTTATTTGGCAGAGGTTGTTCAGCTTCCAAAGAATGGCTGCATAAATTTGTTGAAAAATTAGGAATTCCTTATTGCACAACCTTGCAAGCAAAGGGTTTAGTATCACTTCAGTCTCCCCTCGACTACGGAATTATCGGAGTTGCAGGGTCTCCAAGGGCAAATGGTTATCTTGAAAAACATTGCGATTTAGTCATTGCTATCGGAACTTCGCTCAATGAGTTTACGACCAATGGATTTTGGAGCGAATTTACGTCCGATGCAAGGCCCCTGATTCACGTTGATATCGATAAGCAAGAGCTTGACAAAAATTACCATGCTACGCTCAAAATTGAAGCGGAAATTGAAGTTTTTTTAAGAGGCATTTTTTTCAACACAACTCTACTTTCGAGAAATTTTGAAACGACACCTGAGCACATTGACGCTTTGAATTTTTCACTTATGCAGCCCGTGTTGCGTGAGTTCGAGCGGGATAATCTCATTACTCCCATGGATATCATGGAGATTTTGGGGGAGTTTTCTCCTGAAAATTGTCTGTTTGTGGCAGACTCTGGAAACAATGCAGTCTGGGCTTCGCATTATTTGCAGACGAAAAAAGGTCAAGATTTTTTACTCGACATCAACACAGGCTGTATGGGTGGAGGCGTTATTACAGCAATTGGTGCAAGGCTTGGTGCGCCTCATCGCAAGGTCATTTGTATCTGCGGCGACGGAGGATTTATGATGAATGGCATCGACCTCACAACGGCGTCTGACTTAGGCCTTTCAGTTCTTTGGGTGGTGATGAACGATGGAAAGCTGGGCATGGTTGCGCAAGGTGAAATGGCGAAATACGGAAAAGTGGTTGGCGGTAAGTCTTTTAAGCATGCAGATATTGGCCAAATGGCGAAAGCTTATGGAGCCCTTTCCTTGCACATCGAAACATCTCAAGAGCTCATCGATTCCGTTGTCTGGGCCTGTGCGTCCGATCGGGGGCCGGTGGTTTTAGATGTGCGCTTTAACGATTCCTATTTGCCACAAGTTTATGCGCGTGCAAAGCGTGCAGTACAAGATGAAAAAATAGTCGATTATTTGAATAAAAAAGAGTCCCAACAAGAAGATTCTCACTAAAAGGGAGTGCGCAGATGGGAGCGAAAATACAAGGCGTGGGAGCCTGCCTTCCAGCGCTGGTTGTTGGTCGTGCAGAATTAGTCACTGAAAAATCTCGCTATGGCTGTATGCCTGAAGAATTTTTTGAAATTCCAAACGAAAGGCGACATTGCTCGGAGGCCGAAACCGCAAGCGCTTTGGGTGCAAAAGCGTGTTTGCAAGCACTCAAAAATGCCCAAGTCAGTCCTGAAAGCGTCGATTTACTGCTTTGTTTTTCGGCGATGCACGATCGAATGTTTCCCAAGGATGGGCAAAGAATTGCCCTTGAAGCAGGCTTGGTCAACGCAACGGCGCTTGATGTCGATACGGCCTGTGCTTCATTTGTTTCGATGCTTAAATTAGGGACGTCTCTTATTGAAAGTGGAATGCACAAACACATTTTGATTGTGGCCACTTCGAATTGGGTCAATAGAGCCTTCGACAATTCTCAGGATTTTAGTCCCATTGGTGATGGAGCAGGCGCTTTATTACTGAGCGAAACTAAAGAAGAAAGTTCGTTGCTTGGAGTGAAGGAATTACGTAACGGAAAGTACTTCGATTTTGTCAGCATGAAGTCGCCTTACGTCACTGAAAAAATCGAGTATTTGGAATTCAAGATATCCGATGAATTTAAAGGGTATGCGAATCGTGATTCCCTGCAAATCGCTAAAGATCTCATGATTGAAAATCGGTGTTTCCCAAAAGACATTTCTTGGTTTGTTCCGCATCAACCGGCCCAAAGGGCGATGAATTTTTGGTGCGAAAATCTCGAAATTCCCCAGGAAAAATTGCTGTCCACATTTCAATCCACTGGCAATTTGATGGCCGCCAATATGCCCGTCATCTTAGATCGATTTATCAATAAAGAGTCCCGTATTCAGCGTGGAGATGTCATACTCTTTTTTGCGCTTGCTTCAGGATTTCATGGCGTTGCCATGCTTTGGAAGTATTGAAGTGTTCCCGGTTTAAACGTTCTTTCCTGCATTGTCATGCGCCCACTTGAATCTTTGATGAGCAAAGTCGAAGTGCGTGTGCCGTAAATTTCAGACTTGACGAAAATGGGCGAGAGCAGTTTTTCAAGAGTCATTCCCACTCCCGTTTCAGGCAGTTCACTTTCGAGCGCTAAAGTGTCATCCAAAAGAATATCTAAGAGGGTATCCACAGTTTCGTCATTCGAGGTGAGTATATTATTGAGGAGCTTTTTTCCTTTTCTAACTTTGGGCCAGTCGGCATCAAAAAAACCATTTGAGAGGCCATAAACTCCCGCCGATATTTTTTTCACTCCTGGGTCGCGATTGGAATACGAAAAAATTCCGCTCCCATCGCCTACTAAAAGATTAAATCCATTGAAGTCGTCTTTTCGCTTTTCAAGACCCTCTAAAAAATCGTGCGCGAAGTGGCTCCCATTTAGAAACATGGGAACCAGTGAACCGCGCGGTTGCTTGCCATTTGAATGGAGCACAGGATTTCGAAAGTGCGTAACAGCCGCAAATCTTCCCTGTGTATCCACTCCCATCCAGGTCCCTTGTGAACGCACGTCCAGTCCAGCAACGATTTGACTTTCGTTCCACTTGCTCAGAGGCAAGCTTTCTCGTTCAAAATACTCATCGCGGTTAAAAAGTACGATGAGCGGAAATTTTTTACTTTGATTGAGGGCAAGAAAGCAAACACACATCGGAATTCCTTTCGTGTCGTTCCATTGACAGTGGTCGGTTCGAGAATTCTCACTAAAAGCTAAAATATAATTTGAAAAACAAAAAGATCAGTTCACAAAGGATTTATCAGAATGAGATTTTTCCTCCGCGTTACAACTTTTTTCTGTGGGCTCCCTCTCTTATTTGGATGCGTTAAAAAAGGGAAGTTGGAGCAATCGCAAGCGCGATCTGTTTTGCCGGAAGACCAAGAAAATCTTGCGACAAAAATAATTCAAGACCTGATAAAAGAAAATTACCTCCCCTTCAATTATTCCTACGATGGATGTTATGCGCGCAGCCTATACATGTCTGCTGAGCTTGCGACAAGTCAGATACCCAGCAGCGCTGTTTTTGTCTTTGCAAAAGGTGCGCATAAACTGACAACTCAAAGTGGAAATGCGTGGGATTTTCATGTTGCACCCTACATCGTCAGTGAAAAGACGAAACAGCATTTGGTCATCGACCCCGGACTCGGAGGGGCACCTGCCTTGGCATATGAATCATGGTTGAAATTTATGAATTCAGCGCCTGCGCAAGTGTCGAAAGTTGTCGTTCCAGGTTTTTACTATTTTGGCTACGCAAAGATGAAATGGAATGGAGTCGTATGGACAAATCCCTATGCTTCTGTCGTCTGTGGCAATGCGGCGAAATGTGATCTTGAATATATGCACAACCTCAATCGAGATATCAATATTGTCATCAGTGATTTTAAGGACTATCCTAAGCTGAAGGTGCCATTTTTAGCGAATGCCTGCGGAACGATGTGGAGATTTATAGGCGAAGAACCCAATATGTCTTTGCAGCAAATTGCCGAAAAAAGAGAGCGCCTCATTCGACGCACAAAGCAGATTCTTGCAAGGCTTGGAAAGTTGAAAATGTTGTCCAATTTTAACCTTGTTCCCGGCGAGAATTTCAAAAAAGAAGATTTAGATTTTAAAGAAAATGAGATTTTTACCTGCGGGTATCAAGCAGGTCCTTCATTTCCAGTTGAATTCGAAAAATAATGAGACTTTGTTCACCACATCATGCCTGCGTTGAGTGAAGCTCCACCCACAACAATCCATGCCGGGCCAAAATCAAAGCTGCTCTTAAGAACACTGCCTTCTGCAGAAATCCCTACTGAGAGATGTTGTTCCGAGAAGCGGGTTTCCAGGCCCAGAAAAAACTTTCCTCCCCCCAGTGTTGCGCGTTGCTTTTGCATTCGAAATTCTTGATTTTCGAACTGGCGGTCGATGGCGAGGAGTGTGGGGCCTGCTCCCCATTTGGTAAAAGTTTGAATTTCTCTTTTGCGGTTGGTTAAAAGTCGAACTTCGTCATGAGAGCCCAGCATCAGGTCGGCCATTGCGAGGGAGGCGCTGTGTTCAACCGCTTGATTGAGGGACTTAACCTGGTTTTTATGGCTTGGGAACAGGAACAGTCCCACATGTAAATCAGAGGTGCTGAAGAGCCCTTCGGCACTGTAGCGCATCAGAAACCCAGGAAAGGGATGCGGAGCAAATCCTTGCTGCAGTGCACCCTGTGAAAAGCCCAAAAAAGTTGCTCCCACTGTGCCTTGATGTGGTTTTGAAGGCCGAAGCAATTCTTCCGCCGAATATTCTTGGCCGCTTCTTAAGGTGACAACCCGATCGAGAATGGAACTGTTTTGTTGTGGATCCACAAGGGCTAAGCGTATTTTTCCAGGTGGAAGTTCAATTCCCCCTTTGAGAAGATTCCCGGATTTTTTTCCATTCACCATAATTTCGAGCTTGCGGCTGCTCCACTCGAAGGCGTAGAGGATAGGGTTTCGTAGGGCTGTTTGTTTCTTATCAAAGCCGCCCACCACAATGGGATCGCCGCCCACAAGTTCCATTTTTGCAGAGGGGTGCTGCAAGCCTTCGCTTTCAGTAACGACCTGGGAAGTTGCGTAGGTATGGGCCTCCGTGATGGTGACTTTGCCATCTCCATTGAGGTCTTCATCAAAGCCTTTGATGAGATGATGTGTGTACAGCCCATTTTTATGGGCAGCAGATTCCTGAGCTTCTTCACCCCATGCGCTTGCCGATAAAATCACCGAGCCTTCAATAATATTGTCGTCGGGTTCTGCAAAAAAACGGGATTTTTGTCGTTCAAGAAGAGCCATCATGCGGGGGCTGAGGCGCGATTTTCCGGTCCCGGAGTAACAGGTGTCAAGAATGAGTGCCTTGCGCCTTGAGGGGAGTTTCGAAAATTGTTCGAAAAGTTCTTCATGGGACAGAGAAGTTTCGAGTGGAAGTTCGGACTGAGTTTCGAAAGTCACCAGATATTTATCGAGGCTGTAACTTTGTGTTCGCGCATTCAAACGTTTTCCGATGGTGCCATGGGACGAAATGTAAATGAGGACGGTGTCTTCGGGGTGCAGGTTTGCCTTTTCGAGGCGTTTAAAAATCTGGCGAATTTTATCAGCTGTTACTTTTTTATCGGCTTCAGAATCTGTGGTCAGTAGCCAACCCCCTTCAAATCGGCCCGAGAGGGTTTGAAACACATCGTGAGCATCTTTTGCGGCATACTGAAGGCGGTTCCAGAGGGGATCGGAAAAAGATGAAATTCCGATGGAGACCAAAAATCGACGCGGCCCCTTTTTTTCCGAACGAGCAGAAGAATTTTCCTTCGCCTCTCCGTTTGCAGCGGCGGCTTGCGTAGAGTGTTGAGGTGTCAAAAGCGAAAGGGCCAAGTGGATTGCAAACCAAGCAACAATCGATTTGGCAAGAAGATAATTTCTCATGGGAAACAACCTCACTCGCAAGGCAAGTCCTGGGAAAAGCTCCTTGCTCTTATGGCCTGCTTTTGCTATTTGGTGCAACAAAATTCTGCGGGATGCAGCATTCTGGACTTTCGAACGTCTCTTTTTTGCATGGAGAGGGTAAAGGTGAACCTGAACGACCCTATCGAATTCCGAAAGATCTATGATTCATACGTAGATCTTCTCTATTTTGTGCTGAAAGAGCTATCCGTTCCATTGGAGGAACGTGACGACATTGTACAGGAGGCGTTTTTGAGGTTGCTGCGCTCAGCGGACTCAGTCGATCATCAAAAGATAAAAGGTTTTTTGGTGGTTACTGCAAAGAATTTAGTCATCGATAAGGCGAGACGTGCCCGTTTTCGCAAAACAGAATCCGTAGGGGAAATTCCTGAAGGAGCTTTAAGTTTTTCTCCAGAAGACGATGAAGATCGCAAGATGGAGTTGAAGGTCGTCGGAGAACTGATCCGTGAATTTTCCCAATCATCTGGGGGCGAAACCTTTTCCCTCTTTTATGAAAATGGAATGAGCGTCAAAGAGATCGCCCTTCAACTGGGCGAACCTGTAGGTACAATTACAGCTCGACTTTCACGGATGCGACAAAAGTTTAAAGATAAATTTAAGAAGCAATATGGCGGGGCTGTTGGGAGTGACGCATGATTGACAGCAACGAAAAACCTTCCAAAGAATTGGATGAGCAAACAAAGAATTTGCTGAATGAAAACGATTGGGAAATTCTTCTCACACAGAAGTTTGAACAAGCCGGCCGTCCTGCAGCTGATTCTGCGCAAAAGGAAAAAGTCTGGGCCCAACTGCAGAAACAAAGTTTGGAGCTTTCTGCAAAAAAAGATTCGGGAGTTCGTGACAACACGCGACAAAATTTTGTCAAAACTTTGCGCGCCAGATTCGCGCTTGTGGGGCTGGTGGCTGCGGCTGCCGTTGCTGTTGTGCTGCTCCCCTCGCACAAAGAAGAGACGAACTCCTTGCCCCAGGGTGTCACTTTAAAAGGTGGGGGCTCCACAGATGGCCTGCCCCTTTCTGTTAAAATTGAAAAGTCTGAGACGCTTTTTAGACTGCATTTGTCTTCGAGTTATAAGGGTGTCGCTTATGTCACTGCTCTTGGGAAATTAAAAGCCACCGATGCTGCAAAGGTGGTGGTGCCTCAAACTTCCATTGATTTTCGCCCTTCCCAGGGAAATTCACTGGTTCCCTTGGAAGTGAAATGGGAAGGCGTTCAGGAAGGTGCTCGAATCTGTGTTTTGGGCAGCGCGACCGAAGAAGGACTTTCTCGACTGGTTGCCCTCGCTGATGCCGTGTGGGAAGCCCTTCCTCCTGATGCTTGTGCGATTTTTTAAAAATGGGAGTGAAGGCAATTGAAAGAAGCCTGTTGTGAGGTGGGGCTGCCCACTCAGCTGCGAGGAGACCTTGACGATGCCTTTGCCACATTGTGCAAAGCTCTGGGGCATCCTGTGCGCGTAAAGTTGATTCGACTTCATCAAAAACGGTGAGTGCATTTCAGGAGACTTGGCACATCATTTTAGTCTCGCGCAGTCAACGGTATCCGAGCATCTCCGCCTGCTTAAAGAGGCGGGTCTGGTTCAAGGCATCATCGATGGACAAAAGCGGTGTTACTGTATGCACCCTGCAGCTTTGTCGCTTTTAAAAAAGTTGGTTAAAGAGCTTTAGTGTGGTTGTTTTTTGGTCTTTATTTCGTCATTCGTCGAATGACAATATGTAACAGGCTCCACCGTGGGTCTGTAAAGGAGGATTTGATATGGAAATGCGTATTCACATCAGTCTCGAAGTCAGCGACCTCAAGAAGTCCATCCAATTTTATGAGGGCCTTTTTGGTAGAGAAGCAACGAAAGTTCAGTCAGATTATGCCAATTTTCGGATGGAAAATCCTAATCTTCATCTTGCGCTCGTCAATGCGCCCCAGCGAGAACTCGAATCTCAATCAAGTAATCGTCATTATGGGATCGAGCTTTTTTCCAAGGGCACCCTGTCGGAGTGGCAGAAGTCGGCACAAAATGCGGGACTTTCACTTCGAATCGAGGAGCAGGTGACTTGCTGTTACGCCGTTGCAGATAAGTTTTGGGCCCGTGACCCCGATGGTCATAATTGGGAATTTTGGGTACGAAGCAGCGATACAGAAACCAAAGACAGCATTCCTGCGGTTGCTCAACCATCGAAGTCTCAATGTTGTGCTCCGGGGCAGTGCTGAGGTGCGCAATGGGAACATTTAAAATACAATGACCCTTCGCAAGAGAGTGCAGGAAAACGCGTGCATTGGCCCTTACCGGATCCGGCGGGAGTAAAAGGCACGCCTGAAGATCAACTCCATGAATTAAAAGGGTTAGAGTCCTCATTGCGGCAAAAATAGCAGAATTTGCAGCCCTTATTTAAAATGGATTCGAAGTGTCTCGGGAGAATTTGGTGCCTGCCAAAAAGTGTTCACAAAATTCAATGATTGACAGTGCTTCTCTCTGGAATTACTAAAGCTTTTGCAGAAATAGCATCCGTTCAAGTCTCCAGAGGGATCATTTATGTCTCAAAAAGTATTGTCTTACTCGTTGCGCACCGTTGGTTTATCCGCATTGCTCGTTTCTTTCGTGGCCATTTCTTGTGGAAAGCAGACGCTACCTGCTGGGAAAAAAACTTCCGCAGTTGCGGAACCCCAAAAGAAACAGGAACCCGTTGCACCTCTGGTTCAGGAACAAAGTTTTCCTTGGGAAGTTTCGGCGTATCCTGCTGCAAAAACTGGCACACAAAAAGACCTCTTTTTTGGAAAAGAAGTCCACGATCCCTATCGCTGGATGGAAGACAACAAAGAACCAGATTTGATGCCTTGGATTAAGTCACAGAATGCACTTGTGCGTGAAAGACTTGATATTTCAATGCGCGAGAAATTCCACAAAGAAATTGCAACTCTGATTGATGTCGATAGCATCAGCACATTTCGGCAGGCGGGCGGAAGTTTTTACTTCTTTAAGCGCAAAAAAGGCGAAGACAAGTCAAAAATTTACAAGGGCTCAAGTCTACAAGACGAAAATGCCAAAGTCCTCGTTGATCCCAAAAATTTGGGCATCGAAGGAAATGTCTCGCTGGGTGGCTTAAATGTCAGTGAAGATGGCAAACATCTTGGGTTCACAGTTTCTATCAATGGCAGTGACGAAAAGCAGATTCGAATTTTAAACACCGAAACGGGCACGCTCCTTCCAGATAGCGTAACAGTTAAATTTGCAACCGTTGTTTGGACCAAAACTGGAAATGGCTTTTATTACGTAACGGATTCAAATTCCGTTTCGCCTTCAGAAAAAGCAGGTCGACTCTATTTTCATGCACTGGGAACCGAACAAGTTGCAGACAAACTCATCTTGGAAGGCACTCAAAACGATAGAAGTCTGGATATCGCACTCTCAAAAGACAAGAACATCCTTTTTGTCTCCGAGTGGGAAGGCTGGAGTAAAGCAGGTATCGTTGCACTTTCTACAGAAGATTGGTCCAAACGGGTTGAAGTGCTTCCTTTCGGAGAAGGAGGATCCAGCATCGTAGGGTCTGCGGAAAACCGTGTTTATATTTCCACCAATCGTGATGCCTCCAATGGAAAGCTGATTGAAGTTCAGTTCGACTTGAACCAGAATTCAAGCCAATTGCGTGAGCTTATTTCCGAGCAAAATGTCCCCACAGAAACAATGGTTGTTGACGGTAAAATTTATATTAAGCAGCTTGTGGATGTTGTAGCCAAGCTCAATGTGGCTTCAGTTGATTCCCCTTTGAAGTGGGAAGAAGTGGCACTGCCAGCGTTGGGAGATTTTTATTTCGACGAATCCATTGGTAAAGATAAAGAGAGTCGACCGACTTTAAGGTTTGAAAGTTATACTTTTCCAAGCACAATTTATTCCTTGGAATCCACGGATCAAAAAACGATATTAAATCCGGTTTTTCAACCCAAGTTAGATGTAGATTTAAGTGACGTCGAAATTAAACAGGAGTTTTTTAAGAGTAAGGATGGAACCCGCGTTCCGATGTTTATCGTGCAACTCAAGGGTGCACAACGTAACGGAACATCACCTACCATTCTTTATTCCTACGGTGGATTTGCGTCATCCGAAACTCCAAGTTGGTATTTTTCCTATATGCTCCCTTGGGTTAAACAAGGCGGAACCTTTGTCGTCGCGAATATCCGTGGTGGTCTTGAGTATGGCGAAAGCTGGCATCAAGCAGGGATGTTGCTCAATAAGCAAAATGTATTTGATGATTTTATTGCAGCAGGCGAATCTCTCATTGCGCAAAAAGTCACATCAAGTCAGAAGCTGGGTATTTATGGAATTAGCAATGGTGGCTTGCTCGTTGGAGCTGCCTTAAATCAAAGGCCCGACCTCTTTGGAGCTGGTGTTCCTGCCGTCGGAGTGATGGATATGTTACGTTTTCCATTGTTCACGGCCGGAAAGCATTGGGTAACGGAGTATGGTTCACCTGAAAATGAAAAAGATTTTCTGAATTTGTTATCTTACTCTCCTGTTCACAATATTAAACCAGGGGTGCAGTACCCCGCGACCATGGTTATGACAGGTGCATCCGATGAACGGGTTGTTCCGATGCACAGTTACAAGTATGCTGCGGCGTTGCAAAAAGCACAGGCAGGCAAAGAGCCCATTCTTATTCGCATTGAAACTGAGGCTGGCCATGGGGCGGGCGGCGGAAGTTTCTCTAAAAGAGTGGATAATAATGCCGACGTTTTGACCTTTTTTCATCGCGCCCTCTCTGAGAAGTCTGCTTCAAAAGCGCAGCCTTAAATTTTGAACCCGCCTGTCAAATTTATTTGAAAGTGCTCGATCTTCGCCGCGCAAAGCCTGCCCCATCGTCCGAAGACTCTTCATCTAAATGGGTGGGAGACTTTAAGAATGAGATGTCGGGCAGGCTTTATTTTCTTGTCTTTTTTAGCGATTTCATCTTGTAAAGGCCGAGGATTTAACGAGCAGGCGAATAAGGCGTTGAGTGATCGAGAATCAGCGAGCCAAGATCGTGAAGGGCATGAAGACGGTGCCCTCCACAAAAGTCGATTTCAGGAAGTTTTTCACAAAGAAACAAAAAAGTTTTTTACATTGCTCGACGACCTTGCAAAGCGTCTTGTGACTTCGCAAGAGCCCATGCAGTTTAAGTATGGACAAACGATTCGGAATCAGCTCAAACCACCCTCCGATGACCCTTCAAAAATGGTTGAAGGGGGTGCAGGAGCTCATGGCAGTGCAAAACCCAACGCTGCAAACCATGCATTTCATGCCCTTTGGAGTCGATTTGCAGAAGCAGCGCCTACGCAAGGCATGATTCATGCCGGGCATCATATGAAACATTTTTTACAAAATTCAGGGCGCGACCTCGTGCTTTCCGAAGACGTTGTCGATGAACTTATGAAATCATTTGGTATGGATGCTTGGGCTGAAAATCCTAGACAAGTCGATAAAGATATCGAAACGACTATTCAGAGTGCGAAATCGCGCCGCATCGAGTTGCGTAGGGAAGACTTTCTTCCGCTTGATGCTTCTAAGCAAAAAATTCGTTTGCACCTCAATAAATTAGAGCTGCAGCTCATCATGTCGCAAAAGGTCCAAAAGCCTGCCAAGGGAGAACCTCTGACCTTGGCGCACTATGCGCCTTTGAAGGAATATCTTGCCTCACTCATCTCCAAAGACAGTAAGAGTGTGCTGCTCGACAGGCCCTCCATTCGAAATCAAGAAGGAGTTTCGAGTCCAGATGCTTCGGATTGGTTTTATGCATTGGGAGCTTTTTCGCTCATTACACGCACTGTCCCTTTGGTGCAGGCCGTGTTTGAAAAGTCGGGGAATGCTCCCCATTCTGAAGGTGTCATCCTTCAGTATGCGACGGTGTTCAGCATTTATGATCGCTACAATTGGGATAATGGAAAATCTGTTTACTTATTCCATGCCTGGTGTGAAAAACTCAAAGATATTCCGTGTGAGCATTTGCAAGACGTCACAAGATTAGAACTTTCAGATCGCTTGCTCGGACGCTTGCACACGGTTGGTATCGCAAAAGAATATGACATTTGGGGTTATTCAAAGCCCTTTAAGGAAAGTCAGTCACTTATTTTTTCTCAAGTTTTTGCGCCAGAGAATCTCAAAAAAATGCAACTCATACGAGATTTTTACCGCAAACAGCTTGGCTTGCCACATAAGTTTGGCATTGAGAAATAGGAATTTAATCAAAGAGTCACTGCATGATGCCGCGCACTCTTTTTGAAAATTCACGCACAGCTTCTTGCAGTGTGATGCCTGTGTTGTCCATCATATTGCGCACTTCTGCGGCCTGTAAAAGGTCGCTTAAGGCTTCGGAAGGGTCGTCTTTTGCCCAGGTTTTACATTCGCCGGTATTTTCAAGTTCGTCAGCAAAGACTTTAAGCTCTGTTACAGAAAATTTTTGCGCAAGCTCTTTAATTGCTTTGAGATCCAAGTGCAGTACCTCTTTTAGCCAATGCCATGTTGCTTCAGAAATTCCTTTAAGCCTTCTTCTTTTGCTGTTGTTACGGAGCCTACAGGGACTCCATTCCTAAAAACAGCCAAAGTGGGCAAGCTTGCGAGAGTAACACCAGTTCTTGAGCCCGGATTGAGCTCGGCGTCGATCTTGTAGATGGGAATGTTAAACTCTGCAGCAACCCTTTTGAACATGGGAGCTGCCATGCGACAAGCCCCACACCAACTTGCAAAATAATCGACAATGGCAACAGGAACATCTTTGAGAGTTTCAGAGAAATTGGAATCATTGAGTTCGATAAACTCAGCAGCCATTTTGCGCGTGACCTTTCCAGAATGATTTAGCGATACCGGGCAGCTTTTCGCGCGGCGCGCTTGAATTTAGAGCCAGACGATGAATAGGCTACTTTGGTCAGCTTCGCCTTTCCATACTTTGCGGAACGAAAAGATGCTTTCTTGGATTTGATCTTTTTTGTCTCAGACGTCAAGCGCTCCAAGGTACCATTGCCAAGCTTTACAGGCAGAACCACAACTTGGCCACTGCGAAGTTTACTTTGTGCATTCAGCCCAGGGTTGGATTTTGCAGCTTGAGCGAGCGGAATCCCGTGCCGTCTTGCAAATTGGGCCAAAGATTCGCGTCTTTTGATGCGTAAAGCGACGCGGTGATAGAGGTTTGGTTCTGGAAGCGAGGCAATCGACTTTGAAGCTGATTCGTAGGTTGAAAGAGGGACTTTGAGCGCATAGGGAGCTGCTGTTGAGGCCGGGGGAGTGATGCCAATGCGCAGCTCGGGATTGAGGTTTTCGAGCACACGAACGTCGACGTTGATGGCCTTTGCCAAATCAGAGATGGCGACTTGGCGTGCCAAGGAGATTGACTGCGAGGGATGGCTTGTGTGCTTCTCACTCACATCAAAACCAAAGCGGGCTGGGTTTTTGCCAATAATAACAGCCGCAATGATTTTTGGAACATAGTTGCGCGTTTCGTTGGGAAGTTTATGGGCCATGGAAAGTTTAAAGAAGTTCGCACCTTCATCAAAGCCGCTTAATGCGCGTTTCACGCGTCCTTCGCCGGAGTTGTAGCTCGCTGCTGCTAAGTGCCAGTCGCCAAACATCGCGTAAAGGTCGCCCAGATACTTTGCGGCTGCTTTGGTCGACTTGCCCGGATCGCGGCGCTCATCGACGTAATCATTGATTTTTAAGCCATACATTCTTCCTGTTCCAGGAATGAACTGCCAGGGGCCCGCCGCTGCCGCAATGCTTGTGGCTCGGCTACTAAATCCAGATTCGATCATGGCTAAAAAGGAGAGATCGAGCGGAAGACCCTGTTCTTCAAGAACCGTATGGATCATCGGAACAATGGTGTTTGCACGCGCCAACCAAGTGGTGTAAGCTCCGCGACCTCGCGTCTGAAAATACTGGATCCACTTGATAACATCGTCGGTAATTGCAATTGGAAAGTCGGAGTCGACCTTGCCAAAGGCTGGAAACAGCAATTTAGAAAAGGCCTGCGAACGAGCTTCTTCCAAAGAGTCTTTGAGTTGGGAACGTTTTTTAAAGCGCACCTGATTTTCGGCAAGCCACTTGGCGTCGAACTGGCGTCGCCATTCGGCCATGTAAAGTGTACCTTCGCACAAAGGGAAGCTTTCTTCCACCTTCAAGCTGTCCTCATCGACGAGGGAACCAATCTCTTCAGGGCTTTTAGTGCTGTCTTCAGTGATGGCCAATTCTTCAGGTGAAGGAGTGGGTTCATTTTCTGCAAGCTCTTCTCTTGAAGGGTCGACATCATTTTCAGCGGTTGCAGACGCAAACAGAGCCTTGTTCATCGCAGCATCATTGGAGGGAAGATTTAATTCTTCCTTTGTTGTTGTTACGATATTTGATTGCACAAGGACCTGTTCTGCGGAGGTAACAGCACCCATTACGCTCTTCTGAAGCGAGGATTCACGGCTAAAAGGGGAATCCCCCGCTGAGGCAGGGGCCTTAGCCTCTGTTTCGTTACCTTTTGCTGTGTCAATATTTTCGGTGAGTAAGAAATCGTTTTCGCCATAAGGGATGCGGAGCTCGTATGTCTGTGAAGTTGCTTCGGGTGCACTTTGACATGCCATGGAAAAAACCCATGCGAGCGAACCCAGGAGCATTTTTACAGGAATTCTTTTTCTTTTCACAGTCACCGAGTCATCCTCCAATCAAGTTTCGGCAGGCAAAGTCAAAGTGACGAAACAGATTTTGCCGTCCAACACTTTAACAAGGCTAGCGGTTCGACCTTCTACCTCAACTTCTTCAACATGACAAATATCTTTAGCTTTCACTTTACTGCGTATCGGCTTAAAGTCACACAAACTTTCGGAATTTTTTACCTGAATAGCTTTCAACACAAGGCAGGTGTAAAAATAACGTGAATGATTTAAGTGACTTTTTTGAGGTGCTCGAATGCGCAAAGAAAATTTTCCTGTGTCAAAAATGAGCGTTCAATGGACCCTTGACAGCAAATCAAAGGCCAACCCACTATCGGAACAAGGTGGCTTCGAGATAATAGAAAATTTGCAAACCGGAGAAAATTTTTTTCTGAAGGCGAATTATGGACTTACTGAGGCTCATGCGCCAATCACCTTAGGAACTCAGGTCAAATTCTTGCACAGAGGAGAATTTCAGTGTGTTTCGTGTTCGAAGTCCGTCAAAAAGCTCTTTGAAGGTTACTGCTTTCCCTGTTTTCGTGGCCGCGCTCAGGCTGATCGCTGCGTGATGAATCCGCATCTCTGTCATTATCGAAATGGGACTTGCCGAGAGCCTGCATGGGGAGAGGATTTTTGTTTTAAACCCCATTTTTTATATTTATCTTATACTGACAAAATAAAAGTAGGCATTACCAGGCAAAATCAGGTGCCGACGCGCTGGTTTGATCAGGGCGCGACTATGGCAATGGCGATTGCAAGAGTCAGTTCAAGGTACCAAGCAGGTGTGCTCGAAAATTTTCTGACCACAGTGATTGCAGACAAAAGCAACTGGCAACGAATGATAAAATCTGCAAATAATAGAATGTCTGCAGATGAATTTCGGCTGGAAGCCATCAAAGCACGAAAATTTATTTGTGAAAGCAAAGAATTTAATGAAGGCACTTTACATGTGGAGCTTCCGCAAAAGCTCAATTTGCTGCGAGAATTAGAATTTTTTGAAAATCCATCTCTCTTTGAACTCGAATATCCCATTGAATCCGTTCCTGAAAAATTTGGCTCTTTAGGATTAGAAAAAACCGCTGAAGTTTCAGGAAAAGTAAGGGGTATCAAAGGCCAATATTTGATTTTCGAAAACGCTGTTTTTAACGTGAGAAAACACGAAGGATTTATGATCGATTTTGAGAGTGAGAATTAAAACTTCGACTCAAGCCAAACAAAATGAGATCTTCGAGTGTCTGTGTTGCCATAGGCAAAAGTCGCATTGAATATCGATGTTTTTTGATACTGGTACGCACTGCCCACAAAATTCCCTCAATGAAAAGCATTTTTAAGCGATAAAATGTCCCAAAGGCAAGGTTTGTCAACAGCACGTTTCCAAATTTTCGATTGAACGAGCTGATGTATTTATGTTCTGTTTCTTCACGCCACGCTTCAATCAGCATCAAACTTTTCCACAGCCGTTTGCCATTTCCGCCCATGCCACTAAAGGGTGAGTTCCAAATGTTCTCAAAACGGAGTGCGCACAAGCGCCGGGCCGCAGATTTGACCTCTCCAACCAAGCGCGTTTCTTCGACGGTACGGCTGTTTGCGTGCTTGCTCCACGCTTCAACAGTTCTCCAATAATCATCGAGTGAACTTCGGCGCAGCTGCTCAAGACACTCCACAATGCAGAAATTACGTGCCACACTGGCGAGTTTTACAAACTCTTGACGTTCGCGCAGCCACCCGCGCGTCGGAATTTCAATAACGTAACGCACTGTTGCGGGTCGACGTTTTTCAAGAATTTCGATGCGCAAAATGCTGGTAATAACAATATAAGAGTCGTCTGCGCTCATGCGTAAGGTGGGATGATCTTCAGGAGAAACACGGGAGATGTGCACGTCACAAACAGAAGCGCGCCTGAGTTCCATCACGCGCCTTGTGAGTCCGGTTAAGTCTCGTTCATCAAGCACCGGGCCCACATCTTCTTCGGGAAGTTGGCGTGTGATGTCGAAAAGGATGCCTGTAAGGACCCGAACCGTGCGTACCAGTCCGATCTGCCATGCAGCCCGCAGCACATCCTTAAGACCAAAGTGTCGCCTCAGCAAAAATCCAAAGCTGTTGCGCACTGAGATAGCATTGGCCGTTAAAGCGATTTGACTGAGTCCCCGCAGGGCCGCTTGCACTTCGATGCGCAAATCAATGTTATTTTCGTTCAGGGTTTTGATAAATTCGCCCACAAAACGGATGAGGCTACCTGCTCCAACAGGCGCATTTAAAAACTTTTCGAGATCGTCAACAACCTTGTTGGAGTGAAGGGAATCCGGATTGTCGATGAGTTCATAAAGCGTGCTATAGACCCCTGCTGCATCTCGCAATAAGAGTCGGTACAAGAGGTGTTTGAATTCTTCCCGCGTTTTGCGATCCCACACGAAACAAGGATTGAGATCGATCATCGAAACCTGGTTGGTGACATCATCATAAAGAATGTTTCCAGGGTGTGGGTCGGCCCATACAATTCCCTGCTCAAACACCAAGTCCAAGTATGCTTTTACGATAGTGTCGGCAATTTCACGGCGTGCCAGGTACTTCGTCTGCACAATTTTTGTGACCTTTATTCCCTTCATACGTTCTGTGAGCACAAGGGAAGGCAGTGACATATAAAAGCGCGGAATGCGAATGGGATGGTTTGCGCCCAGGGCTTCGCGCACGCGCAATGCATTTTTTTCTTCCCAGGTAAAATCGAGTTCTGCACTGCTTTGACGGTAATAATTCCACACGGCTCTGCGAATGGCAGACTCAATACCAAGCAGTTCTCCCCTAGATTCTGCATTGAGGGAGAGGTCTTTTTCGACAATTTCTTTGGCATCGGTGCAGAGAGAGAGAATATGATCGCACTGGCCTTTAAAAAGTGATGCGAGACCAGGGCGCTGAACCTTGACTAGGATGCTCTCGGTCCCAAACTTTTCTTGTCCTGAGGCTGTTAACTTAAGTTCATAGAGCGCACCCATACTGGCGCTTGCAAAGTGAGTTTGAGGGGTTGTTGGGATGCTGAGATACGGACGCCAGGCGTTTAAACTTTCTCCTTCCAGCGCTGCCAAGAGGTAATCCCACGACTTTTCAATGCTCGGAAAAAGCCCGCCGGCATTGTCTTGAGAGGTGCGAAGCTCCCGCGCTAAACTGGGGGGTGAGAGTTCAGCAATGACCTGGGATATTTTGACGTAAAGCCCGCCCAATTCCTGGATGGCAACTGCCACGATACGTCCTGTTGTGATCTGATTCTTGGAAGTGCAAGCAATCGAGAGAACGGCATTGAGGCAGCTTTCGCCCGGAATGGCCTTCACGGCCCCAAGTAAAATGGGAGCTAAAACTTTTCCCCTCGCATCTGTGCTGAGGATGGCCTGTAATTTTGGGAAAATCTGTTCGCGAAACACATGCCCTAGGATTTCTTCTGCCAAATGGTAAAGCTTTGCGCGATCGGACTCCGTCAGTTCAAACAGGGCTGAGAAACACAGTTCCTTAAGCTCCGGAAGGCTGGCGGCTGCTTTTTCAGAAAGCGCAGGAATAATGGCAAGCACAGCGGAAACGCGGTCTCCAAGCTCTCCAAAGGCCTCATGGATAAGATCGGGATGTGCGAGCAAAAATGCCATCCGAGGGTTTGCCTCAATGGCTGCAGAAAGCATTTCAATGGCAGGGGCAATGAGCTCACTGGTGATGTCCGGATCTCGCAACAGATCGGCCGAAATTTCGCTGAGCGTCACTTCAAAGGTATGGAGGGATTTCTCCATTTGGGATAATAAACCATCAGCTGGTGGAAAGATCATCCGCACAAGATTCTTTGCTAAACTCCAGCGCGTGTTACTTAAAGAAGGCAGTTCTGCGGATGTTGTCACGAGTTTTGCAAGCAATTCGGCAAAGTAACGTGCAATGACATCTGCTTCCTGTCCAACGCTCTTCGCAAGTGGCGCAATCCAGCTGACATCTTTATTCGCAAATTGATCGAGAAGCTGTTTTTGTTTTGTGCTGTGAACTTTACTCGGATTTTTACGGGAAGATTTAGGTTTTGTTGCGTTCAAGGGATGAGCTCCACACCAGCACTTATTGACCTAAATTTCATGTACGAAAAGTTCATCATAAATCGACTTCCTTATCAAAACGAGTGTTTACTCCCAATCAACCTGAATATCGTGACAGCTCCGTAATGTACAGACATCCTTCCTTGGATTGGTGGTTCGAGAATTGTCGTAAATGCATGAAATTAATGGATTAATTATTTGTAATGTAGATTGCCCGACATTATGTGGCGGTGTACTATCCAGTTGTGCAAGCCAATGTTGTGCGTCGTGCATTTGAGCGCGAATGCCACTGCTTATTTGAACGCTTCTTAATTGAGAAGAAAGCTGAGGAGTTGTCATGAATATCACATCCAAAACTCGCTATGGTCTAAAAACACTCCTAGACATCGCATTTCACCACAGAGTTGGTCCTGTTCAACGTCGTCATATTGCTATTCGACAAGGTATCCCTACTGACTACATGGATCAAATATTAATGAGACTCCGTAATAATGGTCTCATTCACAGTTTGCGTGGCCGTGAAGGTGGATATCATCTGGCATTGGATCCAGAAGAAATCACAATCTGGGACATCGCTCAGGCTGTGGAAGACGAACCCTATTCAGTAGAAAATCACACTGCGACAGATTCTGAAAGTGCTTATGCCACAATGTACCTGACTTCTCCAGCTTGGGATCAAGTGGCACAGGCTATTCAGATTCAGCTCAAAAAAGTGACATTGGCCGTTCTTCTCGATGAAGGTGAAGAACGTTTGATGGAAGAAGGCCTGGATCCTGTGGAATTGATGGAAAGCAAGCCTATTTCCGTTCCGCAACCTGAAAAGGCTCCCCTGCGCGCTTTGGGTTAAGGCCCGCTTTATTGATGTCCCCCCTCAGCCTTTTTGGTTTTGCACCTGAAGGGCATTTTTTTTTGCCAATTTTTGAAGCATCTTCGAAACGATTGAGAAGTGGAAAGTCTCCAAAGAAGGAAAAAACCTTTATCTCTCTGATTAAAGCTGATACGCAAGGATATCTTCATTTGTGGGCGTCGTTCATCACTCCGCCAGCTCTTACGTTTTCACCAACATCTTCATGAAGCTTTCGCAAGTGAGCGGCGCCCACCAGCTTTTGGAAAGGATTTGATGCGGCAGCAGAGCCATTCGATGAGTTC
>JBIIEI010000122.1:0-10838 GCA_044237915.1 Silvanigrellaceae bacterium
TGACGTGAGTACGATGGTCCTTTTGCCGAGCAACTCGTGTTTCCACTTTTAAAAGAAATTGATAATTGTGATTTGAGTTTTTCTTCACTTCATTAAAGTACTCAAACTCATTTTCAATTTTTTTGAGGTAAATATCATAACGAAGTTTTTCAGAAGAATACCAACCCTGAGTGGCTTTTACAGCCCTTTCAATAGTTTGGTCTTTAAAATCAGAGCCCAAAGGAAATGGACGAAACATATTGATGAGGTCAATGGTGGTAAACAGCGGAAGCCCCTGGGAAGCACGCACAAATTGTTTCTTAAGGCACTCATTGTAAAGCTTCGCTGCCTGAGTGGCATTCTCGGTATACCAAGTTTCAAGGCGTTTGCTTTGTTTTATTTTTGCCTTGATTGTATACGTCACGATTTAATGCCCTCATTCTGCTGAAAAAAGGCATAACGAAACAACATTGAGTGATCAAGGGGTGTTCAGATTTTGGGCAGAAGAAAGAAAAAGGTGCGGATGAGCCGATTTCCGACCTGTAAAATTCCTAACGTATTTTACAGACCTCATCAGGCTCAGTTCGAGCCTTAGACTTGTAGCTCTGCTACTGCGTCTCTTTCAGCTCGCTTTCCTCCTAGCACTAAAGTGCGAGGTTTCCCGCTCGATTTCGATGAAAGAGTTTTTGAAAAAAAGTACGATCCTCGACGAAGCCGATAGAAGGCGGGACTGTTTCATTGGAATAATAAGTTCCGTGAATACGATCCCAGATGCTGAAGTTGCTGCCAAAATTTATATGATAAACATCACGTGAATGATGCCACGAATGCTCTGAGGGCGTGATCAATATTTTTCTGACAACCTTTCCAAACTTTGAGTTCGGACGAATATAAAGGCTTGAATGTGACCAAAAATCAGAACAACTTGATAAAGCGCTTCCCAAGAGGAACCAATAAGGATCTTTAAGAAAATAAAATGTAAAGCAATTTATCCATACGTAGAAGAACATCAGATGCGTAAAAATACTGTTCCTTGAAGTCACAAAGACGTCCAAATACTGAGGGCTGTGGTGAACGTAATGATGCTTCCAAAATGGCTTTGTGTGCAGCATGCGATGGTTCCAGTAAGATACATAGTCCATCACTACAAAACTGAGCAAAAAGGCAGCCCATGCAGGCAGATTCCACGAACCACGCCATGAAGAGGGTAACGTTGCTGATAGAACAGTATGGATCAGAAAGTATTGAAGTGCGGGAATCAAAAAGCCTGGGATGGCGATGCTTGCGAGGTCGAGGGCCCAATCGCTGAGGGCTTTTTGCCGCAACGCAAGACGATAATGAGCAAACCTCATCGACAGTGCGACGAAAATCCAGAATGTAAGAATTCTAATAACTTCCAGCATAAGTACCCACGCGATCTCATAAAACTGAAGACCCTTGATGACTTGGCAAGATTTACGCTGCAAGTCAACGACTCATTTCCTTATGCCTCTCAACCAACAACACAAAAAATGACAAAATGTTTAAAAGCGTGCAATTTGAATCTTTAAAAGTAATTTTAAAGTACCTCTTTTGAAAAAGTAAAGCCAGTGTCCTCACAAACAGTCAGGATTAAATGATGAATGAGAAAATCACAGACAGAATTCTAGATCGAGAACTGCACCTTCATCTTTTTGGATGTTTAACCGCAGAGGATGTGTGGGAACTTGGCAAAGACAGGTGGAGGACAAAAGCTGAGTTGCTGGAGTGGTACGCTGCAGAATTCCAAAAAGTCTGGGGTAAATTGCCGGACTGGGAACGCTATTGGAAAGACGACACTTTGGGATTCGAGCTTCTTAAAAAAGATTTTATTTTTTCTGAACGGGCCGATTTTTTAAAGTTCCAAGCGAGTTTTAATCTCTTGATTGCGCTTTTTAAAATAGAGCCCGAAGACACCGCTGTCCTCAACCATGTGATGCGCAGGCACAGAAATGATGGCTTAAAATATGCCGAATATCGAACCATTCTTCCTGTCACCTTTAGCAAAGAACAAATAAGCACCTATTTAACGACAATTGCACAAGCAACTCTGCAATTTGAGGCAGAAGCGGCTGGAAGTTTTAGTTCCAGACTTATTCTTTCAATACCGAGAGAAAATAAACAAGCAGAGAATCAATATTCTCTACTTCGCGCCTGGATGGATGCAAATCCAAAACTTGCTCATGCCATCCGAGGGATCGATTTTTCCTACATCGAAGAAGGAAATCCTCCGAGTGCGAAAAAAGATTTTTTTGCAAAAATCTACCAGGACAACGCCAAAAGGCAGCACTCCCCTTTGGCTATTATGTACCATGTGGGAGAATCCTTTCGTGGAATGAGCCTCATGAGCTCTGCACGGTGGGTTTGGCAAGCCTTTGATGCGGGAGCGCATCGCCTTGGGCACGCCATTTCTTTGGGGTTAAATCCACAAGCCTTACAAAACACCAAGACCACTGAACGGGTGAGTGAGCGCACTGAGCATCTTCTATGGATCCAAAAGAATCGAGAGATGCTTGCACAGGGGCGCTTTGAACCAAATTTTTCGGCACTGCATTCCGAACTTTCAGCCCTCGCAGAGCGCAAACCCGAAGAGAATATCGAGATCATTTACGACGATCATACCATCCATGACGCCAAAGCACTGCAGGAGGCCCTCATGCACGACCTCTCACGCCGTGGTGCGATCTTGGAATCGTGCCCCACCTCAAATTTGCGCATTGGCATGATTGAAAAAGAAGAACATCATCCGCTGCATCGCTTTATTGAAAATCAAATGAAATTTGTGATCTCAACCGACGACCCTGGAATTTTTGATATCGACCTTATGACGGAAGAAACCTATTGCAAAAATAATCTTAAAATTTCAAACGAAGCCCTGCACAGTGCAGCAACTGTTGCGCGCGAAAGTGATTGCTTCAGGCTCGCACAAGCAAGAAAACTCTAATGATCTGCAATTATGCAATGCGCATGGGATGGCCTAAGCGAATAAGTTCGTGTTTAATTTGCGGTACGGTGTACTCGCCTGAATGGATCATACTGGCAACCAACACGGCATCGGCACCGTGATCGAGCGCTTCCTTCATGTGACTCACCTGCCCTGCGCCCCCTGAGATAATGATGGGAACACGCACATACGCGCGCAGTAAATCGAGCAGTGCCAAATCGTAGCCCGATTTTTCGCCATCGGCATCAATGCTATTGACGCACAATTCACCTGCACCCAAGGGGATGGCCTTTGTGACCCAATCTAATGCATCGAGTTCAGTTGCTACGCGTCCACCTTGCACAAAAACCCTCCAACCACTGGGTACACTGGAATCACGCGCAACGTCGATACTCAACACCACAGCCTGAACACCGAAATGTTGACTGATTTCTGAAATGAGTTGTGGCTTACGGGGAGCAATGGAATTTAAAGAAACCTTTTCGGCACCACTTTTAATGGCCAGAGCGGCATCGGCAAAACATGTAATGCCACCACCTACACAAATTGGAATAAATACTTCGTTTGCTATTTTTTCGATGGTCACAGCATCGGGAGGACGATTTTCAATGCTTGCCGTAATATCGTAAACAACAATTTCATCGGCACCCTCAAGATAATATTTTCGAGCAAGCGGTGCTGCTTCTCCCAAATCGATATTGTTCTTGAATTTAATGCCTTTGGTGACTTTTCCTGCCCGGATATCCAAGCAAGGAATGATGCGTTTTTTCAGCATAGAAGCCTGCCCTTTTTACGATTGAATAAAATTTCGCAGCAGTTGCAAACCCACTTCACCACTTTTTTCAGTATGAAATTGCGTTCCCCAGATGTGACCTTGCGCCACAGCACCTATAAATGTTTCATTATCATATGTGCTTGTCGCAACAACATAGTCTGGAATATTTTGCGAAGAAACGCGTGCACAATAGGAATGCACATAGTAAACATCGGGCTCGTTATTTTTGAGGCCTTTTTGAAATCCGGCAACAGCGGGATTTAAAGAATTCCACTGCAAATTGTTCCAGCCCATATGGGGCACAGGTGCCTGCACTTGAAAATGAGTGAGCGCATAGGGAAGAATTCCGAGGCACGGCGTGTTGCCTTCTTCAGAATAAACACCCAAAACCTGCATTCCCACACAGATGCCAAACAGGGGTTTACCCGCTGCGGCATGTTTTTTAAGGGCAACATCGAGCGAAAGCCGCTTGAGGGTTTCCATGGCTTGGCGAGCCGATCCGACACCCGGAAAAATAAGCTTATCTGCCTTTTGCACATCTTCAGGAGTGGTGACCAGCATGGGACGAGCGCCGACCGCTTGCACAGCCCTCAAGACAGACCCCAAGTTGCCCGCACCGTAGTCAACCAATCCAAGCAGTGTCATTCACTCATCCTTTCGAGCTTTAAGTACGCCGTGACCTCTTCTCTGTCATGATAGAGCTGTTTGCAGCGCAATTCATAGGGGATGCCAAGGCGTTCTACAAAGTCGCGAATTCCATCGAGGCAACGTTCAACTTCGTCGAGCCGCTTTTTCATGGGAAGCTTGAGGTTAAATACAAATTGTTGTGCCCACCCGCGTTCGGCCCACAAGCAAACAAGCTTTGCAATGCGAATAGGTTGTTCAACCATATCGCACACCATCCAATCGACAGCCTTGCGCGGTTCGTAAGTAAAACCATCCACGCGCAAATGCTCAACCATCCCAGAACTCAAAAGTTCTGCAGCCAGGGGGCCATTGTCGATGGCATAGGTGTAAATATTGCGCTTCATGAATTGAAAGGTCCACCCTCCAGGGGCTGCACCTAAGTCGACGGCAACCTTGCCTTCGCACAGTGAAAGATCGCGCTCGGAAGGCGTCATAAACGTGTGGAAAGCTTCCTCAAGCTTCAAAGTCGAGCGGCTTGGAGCCCCCGCTGGAAAGCGAAAGCGAGGAATTCCCATAAACCATTCTGAGCTGTTTTCGGGAAACGAAACGCCGACATACGCCATACTCGCCCCTTGAAAAAACACGTGGATACGCGGATCTTCAAGAGTGTTTCTGCGCTCCAAAAAACCCGCCTTTTTAAGGCCCGCACGCATGGGAACTGTGAATTTGCGCGCAAAGGTTAAAAGCTCTTTAGCTTCATTGGTATCTGCCGTTTCAACAAGAAGTTCGGAATAGTCGCGTGTTTCGAGGCAAGGAATGATGGATTGCTCGATAGCCTCTAGCAGGGGGGTGACTCTGTCGGTATCAGGCAACCCTGTCACCAATTTGCCAAGCCAAACGATCTGCCGGGTAAAAATGAGTTCTTGGTATTTGAGGCAGTTGAAAAACTTTCTCCCTTGGGAAAAATCATGGATTGCAAATACGACAAACCCGCTGAGGGGCTTGGTTTTACAAAACCCTTCGATGGAGTGAACCTGGAGTCGAAGTTGAATTTCCGCCGCACATTCGTTTTCGAAACCGGGCCGACAATAGAGGAGCGCACTGGTGAACATCGAAATTTCAACCTATGTAATTGGGGACAGGTTTGCTCTGTGGTCATTCGCAGAGTGGTGCACTGAGAGAGGCTCGGGACCTGACCGTTCCGGCCGGTCATATACCCAAAACACGAAGAACGAAACAGAGATCTGAGGAAGACGAAAATTTCTCGCAAAGGAGTTTGATAACTGTGCATTCTCAGGAACCAAAACGAAACGATTCCAAGCCACCAAATCCCCTGGAGTTTTTACAGAAACAAGGGATCCTTTTCACCGAAGTGCTGCCCTTTGCCTTTATCCTCTTAAGCTGGCTCCTTGCCGCAGCCTTCGTACCAACCTTTGATTTTGATGAAGCCCTCTATTTGCGCATTGCAGAGGAAATGAAAAAATCAGGTGAATATCTGCTCCCCCAGTGGGACGGCAAACCTGTTTTCGACAAACCCCCGCTTTTCATGTGGCTTATCGTTCTCACCAGCAAGCTTTTAGGAGACCCTGAGGGCAAAGTGAGTATGTTTGCTGCAAGGCTGCCTGGATTGCTTTTTTCCTTGGGCACAGCGCTTTTAATCTGTCGAGAGTGGCTCCACGTTGGCATGCAAATGTTTGATCCCCCCATTCGTCGCGATTCTGATTTAAGCACGGCTCCCGATTGGAAAAAAAATCCCCTGCTTCCGTTCTTTTGTTACGCTGCATTGCTGTTACCTTCGGTCGGAGCCTCGTCGGTGTTGCTCGATCCCATGCTGACTTTTTTTCTGACCCCCGTTTTTTTGGTACTCGTGCGAAAATATATTTTTCCACAACAACACATCCGCATGCTTCCCAATGAAAATAGAAAGCAACAGATCGTTGCAGGCATCGGCATGGGACTTGCCGTTTGCTCAAAAGGACTCATTGGAATTGTTGTTCCAGCCCTTGCACTTCTGGCCTCAGAAGCCTTGCAATTACTTTATGCAAAATATCAAACGTCAGACCACAGTGATTCTGAAAATTCACAGTTTTTTTCCCGCGTGCAACACCTTGCAAGGGAACACGCCTTTAGCTTTGTTTTGGCATTGGGAATTGGATTTGCATTTTACTTTACCATCGTTGTCAACGGCGGAGAAAAATTCGTTTCTGAGTTTTTTATCACCCACCATTTTAAGCGGGGAAGCACCGCTTTTGAAGGGCATGGGGGAGGGCCCCACTATCATCCCCTCGTCGTTTTATTGGGAGGCACCGGACTCGTTGGATTTGCTCTCCACTTGTTGTCTTCCCCCAACGTGCGCTTCAACTTGCGCAAGGAATCCTTTTGGATCGTGCCTGCAGGGTGGATATTTGCGTTTGTGTTCTTTTTTAGTTTGATGGCAACGAAGCTTCCCAATTACACCTGGCCCGTTTGGCCCGCACTGGCCTACTTTGTTTCGTTACTCATGTGTTATCTTTTTTCTACAAAGATGCGCGTCAACCCCGAGGAAGAAACAACTTCTACACGCTGGGTCAGCAATATTCTTTCGTATCTGTCTGCGGTCTGTGGGATTCTTATCCCCTTTTTATTGGGCTGTGCATTTTTAGCTGCCCCCGTGCTCCTCAATGGCTTTCCAGCATTTTTTCGGGTGGATTTTAGGGCCCGATTTGTGCTGCACACTTTACAACCGATCCCTCAAGAACTTTACATCGGACTTTTTTTAGTAGGGTTGGCTTTTCTGTTTCTTGCCCGTACGGCATCGCTTTATCGGCAAAACACAGAATTTGAACATCAAGATCTCGTTTGGGTGATTAAAAAATTGGCCCTCGGAAACGCATTTATAATTGTCTCATTGGCCTTATTTGTTGCTCCCTTTGCAAAAGAAAAAGTCGTAGGCCCTGCGGCACGATTGGCCGAAAAAGCCACCAACCTTTTGAAGGGCGATGAAAAACTCGCGACCATTGGACTCTACAGCCCGACCGTAAGTTCCCACGCTCGAGTTCCGGTTCAGCAGTATGGAAAATTCGACACCACACCTCTGAATTTACCGGGCGGAGCACTGATCATTTTACCCGTCTGGCTCGAAACGCAATGCACAGCTCAGGGCGGATCCGTGGTCGCAGAAGATCAATTTTTGCTCCTTTGCCGCAGCAAAACCTCGCCTTAAGCATCACAATTTACTCATCAATGGGTGGATTGTTCTGAGTAAAAGAAATTCCGCTGAATTTTGCGTCATCATTTGAACTGCAAAGATGTTGCGGTCAAAAATGTCAAAAATCAGATGCATTTTTTGATTGGATAATTTTTGCACTTCATTTTCCGCCTCCTCAATACGAAGTGAAGGGGTGAGTTTCTGAATGTTTGCTGGAGGCATCTTTCAAATCTCACACTTTAAACCTACGAGGAGAGATTTATGACGCACAAGATCCCCCTGAAAGCAGCAGCACTCGCTGTTTTTTTCTTTGCGACGGCATGTGGAAGCAACGATGCAATTCCTGGCTCAAACCTAGATGAGGCGCAGACAAACCCGCCTGCAGAGAGCACTGCCGAAACGTTTTCACTCACAACTCCTGAAAACGCATTTTGCCCAGATGGTTCTAAATACGACAGAAGCGTGCGATTTTGTGTCAAAGGAAATGAGGCCTTTGGCCCCTTTCCCAAGGGGATGGTTGATAAATGCAAGGAAACTCAAATCGACAGCGCTTGTGAAAAAGAGCACTGGAGCGCAAGTTTAGCCAAAACAGTGCGTGGCACAGGCGTATGTCCTGTAGGAACCCAATACGACGACGAAGTGGTGCAGTGCGTTGCCGGAACCAATGTCTACGGCCCTTTTAGCAACTTTTTGGTTGATCGCTGCCAAAGTCGTGGTGGAGGCCAAGCCTGTGAATCGAACAGGTGGTCAAGGGATATCCTGAGCTCCGCGAGACTCTCTGTCGAAAATTTCAAGATCTTGAACTACTACTCCAAAGTAAGTAACTACAACCGAGTTTATGACGATGTGATGAGCTGGTTTGGCACGACAAAGAACGGCTGCGTGGCATTTATGTCAAGCGCCCTGCGACACGTGGGAATTCATGTTCCCAAAAACAGAATGATCGATGGTTATAACATTTCGCTTGTGACGTCTGCCTTTTCGGAATACCTCGAAGGCGAGCTCAAATGGCGCCGCATCACAAAGCACAAAGAACTCATGCCTGGAGACGTCGTTTTCACACTCTCGGAACCTGAATGGCCGGGAATTCCTGCCCATGTTTACATGTTTCAAAAGTGGAAAGACAAAGGCAATGCCATTGCATGGGTCGTAGACAACCAAGATTTTACACATGAACGCAATATTTTAGGGTCGGGGTCGTTTAACTTCACACCCTACTGGTACGCATTGCGCTCCAAAAACTGAAATTCTTGGCGAGTAATTCTCACGAAGAGGAGAATCTTACTCCTCTAAATATCCACGCTTCATCTGATCTTTTTCGATGGATTTAAACAGCGCTTGAAAGTTACCTTCGCCAAAAGCAAGGTGATTTTTGCGCTGAATCAGTTCAAAAAAGATGGGCCCCACCACATTTTTTGTAAAAATTTGCAACAAATAGCCTTCTTCATCACCGTCCACCAAAACGTTGCGTTTTTTGATGAGGGCTTGGTCTTCGCTCACATTGGGAACCCGTTGAAACACGCTGTCGTAATAATCTTCGTCGATGTCGAGCATTTTAATGGAAGAGTTTTCCATCGCCTGCAAAGAACCTAAAAGATTGCGCGTTGCCAAGGCAATGTGCTGCACACCCGGCCCCTTGTACTCTTCCAGGTACTCGTTGATCTGAGATTTGGCTTCCGATGCCTCGTTGATGGGAATACAAAACTTTCCACACGCCGAGCGTAATGCGTAGGACTGAAGACCTGTTTTCTTGCCCTTGATGTCAAAGTAACGCACTTCTGTGAACCCAAAAATGCCTTTGTAGAAGTCAGCCCATTTCCCCATCGTTCCATTATAAACATTGTTTGTCAGGTGATCGACAATAAGGAAACCCTTGTCAGGAACCAACTCTGGTTTTTCGAGGTCGACAAAATCCATCGCATTATAACGTGCAGCGTCGTTATAACTGTCTACAAAATAGATGAGGCTATCGCCCACGCCATAGATGGCAGGAATTTGAGCGCCCTTAAAGGTATAGTCAGACTGGTCTGCGGGCTTTGCACCCCGTGCCACAGCCTTCTTAAAGGCCTCCGCTGCGTTCTTTACGCGCCATCCCATGGAAGAAACACATGGCCCGTGCTCTTTCGCAAACTTTGTCCCAAAACTCTCCCGCTCGCCATTGAGCAAAATATGAATATCGTTTTGGCGGTAATAGTGAATTTCCTTAGTCCGGTGCTCTTTAAGCTTCGAAAAACCTAAATCAACAAGCACCTGGTGAATTTTTTGAGGCTCAAACGAGGAAAACTCCAAAAACTCAAACCCGTCCAAATCCAGTGGATTTTCTGCCATATTCATTCCCCTTCGCGTTCTTAAAAAAGACTTCTTTGAAAATAAATTTCAAACAAATTCGCCTGTTCGATCGACAATTTCCGCATTATAGTGCGAGCCTTGAAAAATAGAAAGGAGAGGAGGGGGGGGGGGGAGGGGTAGGTAGACAAGCGAGCAATGGAATCCTTTCCAAAGTCGATGAGGAAAGAAATTGAAGTAACTGCACAACGGAGGACGCTATACATCGTCATCGGCAATGGGCACATTGGGATCAGACTTACGAAAGGTAACGAGTGGTGCGAATTTGGAGGTGGTGAGAATAGTGTCAATGAGTGTGCAGCGCGCGGGATCTTCTTTGAGGCGTGCAGCAATGGCTTGCGGAGTGTATTTTGCAGGAGAGGCGGCAACAATTTCAGGGGAAGTGATAAGGACTTCCAAAAGCGCAAATGTGGGATCGATTCCAGCAAAAAGTGCAGATTGGTAAAAAGAGCGAATGATGTCGTAACGCGCACGTCCTTCAATGGTTTCGCGTCCAAAAGAACTGCGGTCCATTAATTTTTCGAAGCGCAAAAGTCTTTCAGACAAATCGTTCGAAATCGGCAGACGAGTGTCCCTGCAATAGAGAGTGAGGGCATTAAAATTTGAAAGGACGTAACGGATTCCTTCGCCAAGCGCAGTGGAAGGAGACCATTTATCAAGCATGTCTTCGCAGATTTTTTTGAGATCATTCCAGAATGACATCGAGCCATTTTCCGTGTCGGCTCGCAGTTCGGAAAGTCTACTGGGATTGCGATTTGTGATGATATCTTCCATCTGGTAGAGAGCCCGGAAGTGATCAAGGGCATCGAGGCAATTTTCTGGATCGTTGTCGACGTGCCTTTTAAAGGGTCTGCGAGCGTGGGAAGAGCAGCCTGCGTAGGTAATTTTAACGTGTTTTAGGATTTCGGGGTCAGTAATGTGATTAGAAGGAGAAAGATCACCCACAAAAACAAGGTCTTTGT
>JBIIEI010000123.1:0-10828 GCA_044237915.1 Silvanigrellaceae bacterium
AACCCAATGAGTTCCCCGCCCCCAGTTTAATATATTTTTTTACAAATTGCTTAAAATTAGAGCACCAAAATTCCTGCTTCACATGGAGTCAGGAAGGGGTGGCACAACGCAGGGACCTGTGCTCCTTGTGGGGGATGCGTGCCACACGGCGTACGGATGGAGAAATGGCATCGAGCCGGGGACTTTTTCCGATGATCAAAAAGTGAGTGTCCAGAGTTTGGAAGCACTGCGCAGCCTCGTGACACGGCATCCGAAGATGGAAGTGCATGTGGGGCATCAGGAATTATAAATGTCTCGTGCTCGAATGGTTTCATTCATGTACTGCTTACTCACAAGAGAATAACGCGCTTCCCAGCTTTGTTTGAGTTACGCCTGCGCCTTCACTCACCAATGTCAACCTTATTCAAAACGCAGCGAAAGTTTTCCGTGAAAACGTCGCTTCGCACCACGGGAGCCTTGCCAACGCCTCCTGAATTTGTGGCGCCTTGACTCGTGAACGATAACAATTCAGCAACCATTACCTTGCCTTCACTCTCCAGCCTATCCGTTGACACAATGGTCACGTCGCCAACCTGAAAATGTGTATAAAGGCTATCGTGTGAGAGGAACGTATCAATTTCGATGGTATTTTTCTCATCGAGCCTAAAGTGCCCCCGTTGCGAATCAACCGGATAAATCTCGTAATCCTTAAGTGCGTTGGTGCGATCAGGTATCTGGAAATCACTTTTCCATTTGTAACGATTGCTGCCCGGAATAGCTTCAACCGTTCGGTCGAGATAAAATCGAATACCTATCGTTGGCACTGCGGCTGGTAGCCTCGACTCACAAGGACCTTTCCAACGCCCTGCCCAGGCAGCTAAGGGCGAATTCACGGTATCAGCGAAAGCTTGCACTGAGGTCGCGAGGCCCAACGCGAGACAGGGTGAAAAAATCGAAAGGGACGTAACGATTCTGTGCCAACCGAAACTTGAGAGAGAGTACATGCTGCCTCCTTTTTGATAAATAAATTCGAAATTAGCATTGAAGACTTGACACTGTCAATGCGCACGAAAAAAGAGTCCGCGAGCGCAGTGACGGGGAAAATCATTGAGTGATTTTGCAAGATTTCGGAGCTTGTCAACATCAAGTGCTCGCTCTTTTGCCATGTAACGAGTAAACAAATAAAAACGCCATCGCGCGGAGTCTCTCAAATCATCGCTTGATTATTGCAAAGAAGGTGTAGAAATTCATGAATAATGTCGAAGCGGCTGCAGTTATTTTTGACATGGATGGTGTGTTAATAGACTCCGAACCCTTCTGGAAGCAAGCAGAGGTCGAGATATTTGGATCCGTTGGTGTGCCCATCACATTAGAAATGTGTGCACAAACGACCGGATTTCGAATGGATGCTGCAGTCGACTATTGGTATGAAAGGTATCCTTGGAAGGGGCCAAGTAAGAAAGAAATCGAATACGCGATAAAGGAACGCGTCTGCGCGCTTATTCTCGACTGCGCGGAGGCAAAAGAAGGCGCACTTGATATCTTACATGGCATAGGACTACTGGGAATACCTTTGGCAATTTGTTCTTCATCACCTCTGTTCATCATTGAAGCTGTTTGCCAGAAATTAAATATCAGAAAGTATTTTAAGGTCCTCCAAACCGCTGAAGACTGCGAGTTTGGGAAGCCTCATCCCGAGCCCTATCTTTTCACTGCAAAACGCCTCGGTCTTGAATCAACGCGCTGCATCGTTATTGAAGATTCTCTCACTGGAGCAATTTCAGCGAAAGCAGCACGAATGAAGGTGATCGCCGTTCCAGAAAAGGATCATGCCTTAAATTCTAAGTTTGACTTTTGTGACTACCGCTTCACAAGTCTTGCACAAATGACACCCCGTGAGCTTTGTCGGATGGCAGGTATTGAATTTGTTTAAGCCAACAAAACTTAGAACCCATCCCAAGACCCTGCACTTTTGCAGAGTGACCGATTGGAAACAGCTTAATTAGACTCCTGAATAGTTTACTTCCATGAAGATCTTTTCGCTTAGTATAGAGACTTCAATCAAAATTAAGTCCATATATCTTAGTCAACTCCAAATAAACTCCGATTTGGTAAAAATATAATTGAAAGCGTAAACAATGTATAGTATTGCTTACTCCTGGATAACTTTAGCCTCAATGAGCAGAAACCCTCTTGATTCATCAAGAGGATGAATGCGAACTGAAAAAGGCCAAGTCCTGTGAAGCGAAGCGGAACGAGACGTTGGCCAAGGGTTCTGAACGGTGGCGAGGCATTCAAAATACATCAGGAATTTTGGCTGTCGAAAGCCGCGTTCTCAGCTATCCTTGTCTTTTTTCCAACGGGCAGAAACCACCTGTGCCATCTTATTTTGTGACTCGGATGTCGGTCTATTTTGCTCTTGTATGTACTGTTTTATGATTTCCAATGGAGCACCGCCTGCGCTCACTGCGCAATAGCTTGGACTCCAAAAATGTTCTCCCCAAAGTTTGTCTCTAATTTCTGGTCCAAACTCTTTTCTTAACAACCTAGCCGACACGCCCTTCAAGTTTTTTACTAAAGTAGATACAGAGATTTTACTGGGATAACTTACGAGCAAGTGAATATGGTCATTTTCGCCACCAAACTCAAGAAGAACTGAATCAAGTGTTTCGCACTGCTCTTTCATGATCTGTTCAAGACGAGTCAACATCACATCAGTAAACACTTTTCTTCTGTACTTTGGTGTAAAGACCAAATGTGCATAAAGTTCAAAAACAGCATGTCTTCCTCTTCTCCAATCCATCATATTCTCTTGCATTTTAACGATACTCCTCGTATAAGAAAATTACGAGGATTGTATGATCACTTATCGTGGCAAAGCAACGAAAATCTCAAAGTCAGCAAAAAGGGAGCTTCGCAATGCGGCCAAGAGAGCAACTCGTTACTTTAACACTTTGCTTTCATCTGCTTTGGCTTATTTCGATGCCCATGATAAAGTTATTGCTGCCAATCCTTTGAAAATTCAGTGCCCCAAACCCAAGGAACTATCTACGTACCATTCTGAGCCTGTAGTAGAAAGAGTTGTCTGTGTCATGAAACGGTATGCTGAAGGAGAAATCGGCAGACCAAGGCTTAAAAACGTACAACGTGCCAGATGGTCACTTGCCATTACTGTTTATACTCAGGTTTCAAAAAACGTACTTGTTTCCATGGGGATGGATGCCCAAAGCGCAAAAATTGCTATTCCAGGCACTCAAGTCATTCTCAATCTACGCACGGATAAACGCAAACTCCAAGGAGAAATAAAACGTCTCTCGGTTGTTTGTGATAGCTGTGGAGATGTTTGGGTAAATATAGCCACAGATGCTGAAATTCCTTTCTTTGTTGAAGAAGCAGAATGCGTTGAGTTGGGTGTCGATCAAGGAATTCGTGAATATGCTGTCGGGGCAAGCCGGAAATCTGATGGTACTTTAATCAAGCTTACACATGAGCGGACCCTCTCAGATATTGGGTCAGAAATGTCCTGTCTTGAAAATGCTCAAAGAAACGAAGACTGGCGTGGAGTAAAGCACATCAGCCGAAGGATCGAGCGCAAGAGAAAACATTATAACCATGTCCTTGCCAGCGATTTGGTCAGAAAGGCTGAAAATATCTATATCGGAGATGTTTCAAGCCGTTTTCTCTTTGCAAATCCAAGTTCAAAAATTGCCAGAAAAGCTGCTGACGCATGTCATGCACAACTCCGCACTTACGTGGGACAGAAGGCTGCAAGAGCCACTCTTCCGCGAAATGCCTGTCTGGTGTATGAAGCTTATTCGTCAAAAATATGTGGTTTTTGTGGAAAACAGAACAACATCGGATCTCTAAAATACTGGACCTGTCTAAATTGTCACACATGGCATGATAGAGATATTAATGCGGCGCTCAACATGCGATTTTGTCCAGTCAGAGAAGATTTGGTGCAGAAATGGCGCACGCAAAGCGCGAAATATCAAAAAATGCGAACGGTACGAAAACAGCCTCGAAAAAAGGAAATCGTACCATTGCGGCGAGCGATGACGCCGGTAGGGGAACTGCAAAATATATGCACGCCTGAAAGTGGCGCAGCATACACAGCAAGTCCCGCAAGCCTCTCAATTTATTGAGAGGTCATTGACGAGGCAATGATGAACTACGGGATCCGACCTCTCTTCTCGCTTTTTTTTGTTACATTTCTTTTCCTTCATTTCCCCACAGCCTTCGCACACAGCGACCCAGGCTACTCTCATAAAGGAACACCAGACGAATTCAAACCAAACTGGATGTCGGAACTTCCTGGATCAACGAGACTCAAAGAACTTTCATTACCAGGAACTCACGACACGATGGCGCGACATGGTGGAGATATGATACAGACCCAGTCACTTGAACTTCGAGAACAACTCGATGCGGGAATACGTGTTCTGGACATCAGATGCAGGCGTGTCAAAGAACGTTTTCAGATTTACCATGGTAAATCCGATCAAAAGGCAAATTTTGATGATGTTCTTCTGGGTGTTACAGAATTTTTAAAAGATAATCCATCCGAGATTGTTTTTATGCGGGTAAAAGAAGAAGAAAACCCCATTAAGTCAACAAAGTCTTTCAATGATATATTCGCAGAATACTATATCGACGACCGATTTAATCAATATTTCTATCAAGTTCGCTCCAAGCAGGATAACCCCACTGTGGAGGAAACCCGAGGAAAAATTGTTATCCTGCAAAATTTCTCTGATTCCAAGGATTATGGATTAGACTACGCAAGATTTAAAATCCAGGACGATTCAGATGTACATACTCAAAGGCGACTTTTTGATAAATGGGATGCTGTGAAGTCGCAATTTCAAAGTGCCAATGGGAGACAAACCCATGAATATTATGTGAATTATTTGTCTGGATCGGGATATAGTGGAGCCTTTGTATTTCCCTATTTTGTTGCGAGTGGACATTCCAGTCCTCAGACAGGTGCACCGCGTCTTACTTCAGGGATCCGAACATCTGATCTAAGCAAGCACCCAGACTTTCCTCGCAAAGATTGCACAGTCTCACGTAAAGTCTGCTCGGTTTTATATGAGGGAACAAACATACTCGCAAGGACATACCTCACAACGAATAGTAGTGAAATTAAGTATGTTGGGATGGTCTTTGCTGATTTTCCTGGAGCAGGTCTCATACATGCCATCATTAAATTGAACTTCAGTGCTCCCTAACGTTTCATCCAAATCGAGCGAAAATCAATGCGTTACTTTGTATCACTCGTCGAACGTTTTGCCAGCAGATCGCGAATTTCCATAAGAAGTTTTTCTTGAGATGTTAAAGCTGGCGCTATAACTTCCTGAGTTGCATTGGATTTTTTGAGCCTCATTATAGCTTTTACGAGTACAAAAACACACACAGCAACAATCAAAAAATCGAACACTGTTTGCAGAAAGTTGCCATACTTAATTGTCACGGCAGGGGCTGTCCCTACTGCTTCTCGAAGGATCACTTCGAGATTTTTAAAATCCACTCCCCCAATCAAAAAGCCAAGTGGCGGCATTATGACGTCACTAACCAGGGAAGAAACAATTTTCCCAAACGCTACCCCAATAATTACGCCGACTGCCAAGTCAACGACATTTCCCTTAACTGAAAACTCTTTAAATTCACTCATAAGGCTCATATTAATCTCCAAAATGATGCCAGCTCGCGATCTCTCAAATATCGATAAATAAGGTGGCACTCTTTCCATAGACTGTTGTGTTGACTCATGAGCAACAGCAAAGGGTACGATGCCACGGAAGAAAGCGCTCCAGAGAAAACGTTACAGTGCTGAGTTCAAAGTAAACACATTGAAAATGACTTTTAAGCCCGACAAATCCATTCGGGAAGTTGCGAACGAGCTTGGTATTTCGTTTGCGAGTTTGTCAAAGTGGCAAAACGAAATCAAGTCAAAGGAAGACTTCAAGCCCAACTAGGAATCCATCGAAGCCAAGCAGGAAAACGACAAGCTCAAGGCCGAAGTTATACGGCTAAAGATGGCGAATGAGATTTTAAATCAGAAATTTCATTAATACGAACGATGTTAGCCAGCGGGCACCTTAGAAATACACCTCAAAATCATCACCGAGGAAACCCGAGTCTAACTTGCAGACGAATTTCTTCCTGTTATCGTTTGGACTGTGACACTCAGCTCTTTCACCTTACGAATAAGAAGAGGTTCACCATGATTCCAAGTTTTATCGTCATTCTAGAAAAGCCCCTGGCACGATTCTTTTCCGTAGAAAATACTCCCGAGACGCCTCGCCTGGAAACGCGACTCGTTCAAAAAGGCGAAATGAAAAATGATCGACTTGAATTGCTCGAAAGTGCGCAAAAAATCGATACACGTCGAGGCGATTATGCAACGACTGGCCCCAAAAGCACCCCAGGTGCGGTCGGGCACCAAGCTTCAAACAGCGGAAGCGGGTTTGCCGTGCGAAGCGCGTTTACTGATGCCGATCAGGCTGAAGAAGCCAATGTCATGCGTCTGTTTGTACGTGATATTGGAGTCGAAATAATGAATCGTGCTCACTCCATTGGTGCATCGCAAATCGTTGTGGTTGCCGGGCCAAAGCTTCTTGGCCATGTGCGGCACGAATTTCCAAAGGCACTTTCTCAACAGTTTTCAGTTGTCGAGGTCGAAAAAGGTTTAGGTAACTTGTCTAACCAAGACATTCACGATGCACTTGTGCGTGAAGGAGTAATCCCAACTAGGCATGTCGATCCCGATTTTAGAGCCGCGGGTCAAACTTTGTCATACTGAGAGTTGAGTCTGCGAAAATTTTTCAAATCTGACTTTCATCCAAAGTGCTTTCCAGTATTATGAATATTGGACTTAAAATCACCACTAGTTTGACAATTGTAGCAAATAAGATTTGCTCATCCATGGATAGATTGGACCTCATGATTAACGATTTGCCAGATGCAGGAAAACTCAGTGCAGGCAAGCATTTGAATCTGAATTTTATAGCTTGTGAGTTGGATACAATTTAAACTCAGGTTGTTACCATTGAGCCGCCGAAAGGGAAGCAACCACAACAAGGTGAGGTCACATGACGCAGCAGGCACCGGACTTCCGGACTAAGCTTACGCAAACGACAAGCGCAGATGACTTTCTTGCATTTTACTGGCTTAAATCCGAACTGCAGGAATTCTGTCGGGAGCATGGCATTTCGACAGCAGGCGGGAAGCGGGAAATTGCCGATCGAATTGAGTGCTTCCTCAGAACGGGCGTGCGAACTTTTCCCGTTCGTGGAAAAAAAGATCGAATGGACACGTCCATCCAGCAGAATGCCGCAACAAATTCTCCGCTTTCGATGACCACACAAGCACCACGCGGATTTCGCTGCAACCAGGAAAACCGCAGATTCTTTGAGCAGCACCTGGGCAAGAAATTCCGCTTCTCCGTGCCGCTCCAGAATTTCATTAAGGCTCATCCTGGCGTAACATTTGCGCAGATCGCAGCCGAGTGGGAGCGGTTAGAAAGTTTGAGACGCAACGGCCAGTGGCAGACAGAGATCGCCCCTCAGTTCGAATTCAACCAGTTTACACGTGATTTTCATGCCGATCCCCGAAACATAGGCAGGACGCGCGCTGATTGCCTCGAAGCCTGGAACCGCACCCGTGCGCGCCGTGGCAACAACAAATACTGCCCTGAGGAACATCCCAACGAAGAAATGGTTCTACCTCCTGAGTCGAACAATGAAGAATGAATTCTGTAAGGACATCTCCTTGCTGCGACCCGCTCTCTGAGATGCTGGTTGACTGGACGAGTGTAGCGTCCGGGAAAAGCTATTGGTCCGATTACAAATTTCAAAAGGCGATTGCAGTATGTATTAATCTCTCAAAAATGTGCATAGAAATCTTTACTTCAAAATTCGATCCTATGTTTTTGTTCACATTGGTGTACATGCAACCACCTTTTTTGAAGGTTAACGCCCTAAAATGGAACAGTGGCATTAGGTTAATAAGTTTTCAAATATTAGTATTTAGCGACGCTTTCCATTTGTCTAAGATCCAAGACGAGATCGCCTCCTGATTCTTGGAACCTTGCGTCCGTTTCGAATTTTGTATTGACATTCGCAACAATAGAAAAAATTTCACCCACTGTAATTTAGAGGACCAGGATACACTAAATCGAACACTTTCTTTCAATAGATTTTCAGTTTTCCATAATGTTACGAGTTTTTTGTTACTGTACGCGACGAAAATATATCAACCGTTATGGAACTCACTGGCACATTTAGAATTTTAGAACCATTTTTTTGTTTCTTATTTTCCGCGCTGCGCGCAAACAATATAATTCCGAAAAACACCTAAAATGGAAACATCAGAAGGCTTAACAGTCAATGCCTGAAAAGCTTCTGAGCTTTGGTAATCCCTAATAAAGATATTCCTGAACTGACCTCACGAACTCGCCCATCGCCTTCCAAAAAAATAACAGTTGGTGTAATTGAAACATTGAACTGCTTTGTTATAAACTCGTTTTCGTCGAAAGCGAGTTCAAATGGGTACTTTTCTTTTGCCCAGAATTCTTTTGCAACAAGCTCCGATTCTCCCAAATTTATTGCAAAAATTCGCGAACCTGGCAGCTCTCCTCGATCGACCGCGCGACGGAAATGCTCCATCTCAACATGGCACGGTGTGCACCATGTGGCCCAAAAAAGAAAAACAGCAGGTTGATTGTCAGGTATTTTTATAGAATTTTCTCCTTGCATTTTAAGCATACTTGGTATCAATATTTGGCCCTCGTGTTTTCGATTTTCCCACCATATGGAAATTTGAGGCCATAATAGAATGCCCAAAAGCGCGGCAGATACGGTATTCCAGAGGTTTGCTTTGAGCCACTTCATTTTCTTTCCCTTATTGAGTGCATGTGATTGGGTCAATTTTTGGCCATGCTATTGACCGTCGACACTTTACGTTGACATTATGCAGCCGAATAGCAGCTCGCCTCCTTGATAAAAAAGCAACTGCTTTTTTCCAAAAAAAGACGTAACTAGTCTCTGTCCGGAATTGAGCTTTTTTTTTTAAATGAATGCCGTAAAAATTAGCATGAATCAATATAACACACGTTTCCCAGCTACAGTTTAAGTAAACAAAGCAGCTGTTGATTCTTAGGGTTAGCAACGTGAAACTCAAGGGCCGCCAGCATCTCAAAATTTCTCAACTTTGATAGTTTAGTTTATATCGGAGTTGAAGGATCCTTTTCATGCAAAATACCCCGTACGAGATTTGGAAGCAACAATGCCAATTCTTCTCCTTTGCGGTGTTTTTGCCGCAAACTGCCCCATCTTAATCCCTGGCGGAGATTGCGAAAACAAACCTCGATATTCCACCGGCAACGACACATATTCCAACACCAAGTCGATGATGCAGAGAGGTCATTTGTGGCGTGATGTGCGCCTTCATTTTTCTTGGATTTGCTGATTATTGCAGAATCACGGATGAAACTCTTTCACTTCAATTCCAATCCAACCCAATTGCCGCCTGATATTCTGTCACTCTTGATTCAAAGAAATTCTTTTCTTTGGGGAGATCCATGATTTCGTTCATCCAAGGAAACGGGGTGTCTTCAAATCCAGGACAAGATCAAACCCCTTCGGTCGATAGTGAGCTTCTAACCCGACGTGCTTTTGGTGTGGAACGTGGAAATCCCCTATTTTCGCCATGCAAATGGCAGGAGTGTAGACAGGCTCCTAAAAACGTAGGAAATCGGGCTTCAAGCCTCATTCGATACGTTTCCCGGAGCCCGTCTACATCTTAAAAATTAAAATAAATTTCTACCAGTTTGTTCTTTGAGGACAAACCTGACTTGATGGTAATTTGAGACTTTGGTACGTCAAACCGCTCAGCCAGCAGCTTGATAAGCTCGTTATTGGCCTTGCCTTCCACAGGGGGCGACTTGAGGCGAACCGTCAGGCTCCCGTCTGGTTCCTCTTGGATGGTTTGCTGTTTGGAGTTGGGCTTTACCTTGATGACGAGCAGCAAGATTTTTTTTGCCGCCATGTTTGTGACTCCTAATTAGCACTACTACGTTACGTTTTAACTAGAATCATAGAAACGCTGTGGTACCCCTTTCTGAAGGTGGCCGCAACAAGGACAGAGGTAAATCAGCAATAGCTGGTTGATCCAAAATCTGAATCGAGGAATCGTCAGGCTGATTTTTTTTTCGTTTCTTATGCTTGATGAGCATGTGAAAATCATAAGCCATAAACGTTAATGTCAGATGGTGATGAAAGCCTCGCCAAGAGCGCCCCTCAAAGTGATCAAGTCCCAATTCTTCTTTTAGTTGTTGATAACTCTGCTCTACATTCCATCGTTCATGAGCATTGAAAATAAGTTTTTTTAATGAGGTCGTCGCGTCGAGGTTTGAGACATAGTACTTTATTTTTCCATCGCGATGTCTCTCTACGATCAGCCAAAGTTCTTCTCCTGGGAAAGAGTGCCGTCCCGGTAAGTAGTTTCGAACCTCACAAACTCGGATGGCACACGCGTGAACAATTTTTCGTTTTTGCAACGGCAATACGATTCGATGCCAATCGTTCTTGTGTTTCTTATTCAGAAGATTCTCCAACCATTGATGTGCTCTAAGAGGTTTTCCTGCATCATTTTTCACATGGGCATAAACTCGACGGCGTCCAACCTTGTTTTGTCCGGTTTTCAATTCAATATCTGCAGCAGGGTAAACGCATCTAAATTTTCGGACCTGCAAAAACTTTGAGCAAATAGTCACGGTCCCATCCAGCTAGAAGTCTTTTTGCCCTTATTCCTCTCTTATGGCTCTTTTCACTCTTTGCAAGATTCA
>JBIIEI010000124.1:0-10804 GCA_044237915.1 Silvanigrellaceae bacterium
TAGCGTATTTTCCTCGCCTCAATGCAGGCTCCAGAACCTTTAGCCTTGCTCCAACAGGAGCTTCGGCTTTTTTAGACGCTTATATCCTCCACATAAATGTGGAGGTTTTACGCTTGGTCTGATAAAAGTGCTGCTTGATTGTCATCTTCGACAAGGAGGATGTCTTTGTTAGCCATCTTGTTGAACTCCTAAATTATCGCTTTGTATCCACCATTTCATCCAAAGTTCTTGAGGCGACGCTGCGCATCCGTACATCTTTATGGTTCTGCGACAACCACATTAATTCTCTCGCCATTTCTGGCCCGCCTAATTTGCCAAGCAAGGGCAATAATTTAAAGGCTGCCCAAACGGACTCTTGACGAAACGCCACAATAATATCTGATTCCTGGCGCCGAAAAATCCGTGCAATGGGTTCCAACAAAAGTTGCCGATCATTTGCACTCGTACCCGCAAAAAGAGCATTGATGCTCAAAATTTCGGTTTGTGTGAGCACCTTTTTCCGAGCGCTTAATTCATTGAGATAGCGATTGACAACAAGGGGAGAAACGAGTTTTACGGCCTCGCGTTTTTCTGTTGTAGACATCAAACTCATCATTCCATACTCGGCTGGAGATCGCAGTCCCAAGTTTTGATTGATGCGAATCAACTGCGCCGTGTCTGAAACCCAGCGGCCTAGAATTTCGAAATAGAGCTTGTCATCGAGCGCTTTTAAGGAATCAAGCCATTCGCCCGCGACTCCATGTTCAATGTAGAGTGCCATGACTTTTTGAACATCTGGCAAATTATGACTGAGCGCGAGCGAGAGCAAAGCAGGTCGCAATTTTGGGAGCTGTCCCTTTGCAGCGCTTTGCAAAAGGACGTCTATATACTTAGATAATTCTTCGCGGCAAGGATTCATTGTCCCCGTTCGGAGCGCTTCCACGAGGGCTGTCCTCGTTTGCTTTTCGACAAGATATTCCTTTTCGATGCGCTCAAGCAAACCCGACTTTCGCACATGGGATCCGCAAACATCGGCAGGACCCACAATTTTGACAACGGGAGTTTGGGGACTCTGGGCGGCTTCTGCGGCAAGGGCATTGATTTGAAAGGGCAGACTTATGAAAAAGAAAAAAGCCGCGACGACAACCGATTTTGTTGCCTGCGAAAAATTTACACCCGGCCTTACATTTTTACAGCTTAGGCTTTGCAAGCTTCACCTCCCAAACACGATTTTCCGTATTCCACAAAAACGTGATTTGTGGCGCACCTTTTTTATTTAGAGTCGTATAAACCTCATGGGGCGACAGTGATTCTCCATTAAAAAGGAAAAAATACTCATCCGATTCCATTTTGTTCCTCCCTGCAAATGTGAGCACGCACAAGGGTGCGAGGAGATCTCGCAATCCTCCACTTGGGAGCGCTTCCCCTCGTTGAGGGGGCAGCAGTTCAATGTGACATTCAAAGGCCTCTTCCAGTTCAGCTCGAATGAAGTCAAGGCTTCGAACCAAGCGGCTTCTCAGCCTGCCGGGTTGACAATTCTTCTCTGTCAGAAAAAAAGCGGGTACGAAAGAAGCCTTCCAGGCTGCATTCTTGCGGCGTTCTTTAAGATACCCCAAAAGAATCCAGATGATAAAGACTCCGGCAAAAACATGCCAGAGGGCATTCGCCAAACCCATCGCCCATCCCCCTTACGACCGCCAAACTTTCTGGAACTCGAAAAATATGTGCTGTTATATTTGAATTTGCAACAAAAGTCTGCATGTGAGAGAATTGGCATCATGATGTGTAGAGAATAGTTTCAATGAAATGCCATAGAATATTCAAGGGGTCTGAATGATTGAAGAGGCGACAGGAATCGCCCCCGAATCCGAAACATCCGGAAGCAAAGAGCAAGTTGAGCCGCAAACACCAACACAGTTGAGTGACGCCATCGACGCCAATGAAGCTTTTGCACGATTACGTACAAAGTACCTCAAGTATTTGTTACCTCCTTCAGATGTCGTGCTCGAAAAAGCATTTCGGTTTGCCGACGGACTCCATGCAGGCCAGCGCCGAAAAAGTGGCGAACCCTATATCATCCACCCGTTGGCCGTGGCCGAAATTCTAACTGAATTTCGAATGGACGAAACCTCCCTAGCAGCTGCCATTCTTCATGATGTCGTTGAAGATACCCATGTTTCTGTTAAAGAAGTCGAAGATGTTTTTGGCGCTCAAGTTGCAAATCTTGTTGATGGTCTCACAAAATTAGCGCGTGTTACTTTTAGATCTTCCCAAGAAAAACTTGCGGAAAATTTTCGAAAAATGGTCGTTGCCATGTCGCGAGACATCCGCGTGATTATCGTTAAACTCGCCGATCGCACACATAACATGCGTACTCTCAAAGCTTTGGATCTTGAAAAAAGGCAACGCATTGCCGAAGAAACCCTTGAAATTTATGCGCCACTCGCAGGTCGGCTCGGAATTTACCGCATTAAGGCAGAGCTTGAAGATCTTTGCTTGAAAGAACTGAAGCCTTCTGTTTACTTCAGTCTTGTGTCGCGCGTTTCTCAGAAAAAAGGCGAACGAGAACGATTTATTGAAGGCATTCGCACGCAAATCGAACTCAAGCTCGCAGAGTCGAACATGAAGCCGATTGTCGAAGGTCGTGCAAAGCATTTTTACAGCATCTATAAAAAGATGACCGATAAACAGATGGACTTTGAAGATATTTATGATCTGTTTGGAGTCCGCGTTCTGGTTGAAACCGTGAATGAATGCTATGAGGCATTGGGCGCGATTCACAATCAATTTAAACCTGTCCCAGGCCGCTTTAAAGATTACATCGCAATGCCCAAGGCCAATCTCTACCAAAGTTTGCACACAACCGTGCTTGCCGCGCGCGGCGAACTTCTTGAAGTTCAAATCCGCACTTCAGAAATGCATGGCTTTTGTGAAATGGGAATTGCGGCGCACTGGGCTTACAAAGAAAAAAGACGCGACAGTACGGGACCACTGGGGCAAGATGACCTCGAAAAATTCAATTGGCTCAAACAGATGGTTAAACATCAGCACGAATTAACGGATGCTGATGAGTTTCTTGAAGCTGTAAAAGTCGACCTGTTCGACGACGAAGTTTACGTTTTTTCGCCCAAAGGCGACGTTTTTGAAGTCCAGCGTGGTGCGACGGCTCTCGACTTTGCCTTTGCTGTGCATAGTGATCTCGGCCTGCGCGTAACGGGCGCAAAAATTAATGGCCGAATTTGCACTTTGCGTACAACTCTTTCAAGTGGCGACGTTGTCGAAATCCTGACAGCTTCTAAAGTTCGCGCGAGCAAAGACTGGCTTTCTATTGTCACCACAAGCAAAGCACGTTCGAAAATCAGAGCATGGCTGCGCAGTGAAGAACGCGAAGAAGCGAAAAGCCATGGTCAGGAACAGTTGCAATCTGCTCTTGAAAAGCTTGGTACCTCTATTGAACGCATGCAAAAATCGGGCGCACTGCAAGATGTCAATCGCCTGTTTCACGTCGGTGGACTTGAGGATCTCATTTTACAGATCGGATATGGCAAGCTCGACTCTGTGCAAGCCGCACAAAAGCTTGTCGGTATTCTGCCCCAAGATTCTTCCAGCTCAAGCGATCTTTCCCATGCTCTTTCCATGGGCATCGCAGATCCCCGCACCGGACGCATTAAAACAAAAACACGCTGTAGCCGGAGCGCCGAAGAAAGCGTTCGCGTTCAAGAAATGGATGGAATTTTAGTCCGACTGGCAAAGTGTTGCGAGCCTCTTCCGGGCCAACCTATCGTTGGATTTGTTTCAAGGGGTCGCGGTGTCACCGTGCATTCTGCAAACTGCGAATGGGCACTGACGACCGATCCCGCACGCAGGGTCGAATGCAGCTGGAACACCGACACTCGTGGCGAACACAATGTCAGGCTGCGCATTACAACGCACGACAAGCAAGGATTGCTTGCAAATATTACGAAAACAATTTCCCAAGCGGGGCACGACATCACGGGAGCGGAAGTTCAAACAACTCCCGATCGGCGTGGAATTATCATTATGAAAGTTCGAGTGGGAAGCATTCGAGAACTGAAAGATTTACACCAAAAACTTGAAGGTCTCGATGGCGTCATTTGCGTCGAACGACTGACAGGTTGATTTTTAATGTGGCTTTTCACTCCCCCATGCTGAAGGAGATCTCTGTTGTCCCACTTTTTGACATGTCTTGCAGATTTCTTTTCTTGCCACTTCAATAAGTCTGTTTTGAAGAGTATTAAATATCTTGCTTTTGCTGCCTGTTCCGTTGTTCCCTTCGGTTGTAATGAGCGTGCGTTGGCAAATTCTCCGCAGCTGCAAAGCGCCCCTGTGCCTCCTGAACAGCAAGGTTGGATGGGTGCTGCACTTGAAGATCTCTCAATTGAAAAAGCGAAACCCCTTGGAATCGATGGCCCTGCCGTGCGTATCATCAAGGTCGTCACAGGTTCTCCTGCCGAAAAAGGAGGGGTTAAAACAGGCGATGTCATTCTCGAAATCAATGGCACGGCTGTAAAGTCCTCCCAAGAAGTCATTGCATTGGTCAGCTCAAAGCGCCCCGGATCTCCTGTTGGACTCAAGCTTAAACGCGATAAAGTTCAGCTTGAACTCAATTTTTCGCTGGGTGCCCGAAGCGATCTTAAAATGGAAACACCCGAGGTCTTGCTTGGAAAGAGTGCCCCTGCCCTGACGTTTCAAGCGTTGGCAGATGGTAAATCGAGGGCACTTGCAGACTCAAAAGGAAAAGTCGTTCTGGTTGAATTTTGGGCGACCTGGTGCCCGGCATGTCGCGCTGCCATTCCTGGACTTAATAAACTCTCTAAAAAACATGACCTTAAAAATCTCGAAATTATTGCTGTTAGCGATGAAGAAAGCGCCCTTGTTAAGAGCTTTCAAGAAAAACATAAAATGACTTACACCGTTGGTATTCTCAGCGATAAAATTTCACCATTTCCAGTGGTGGCGCTCCCTTCGTTTTTTCTTATCGATGGCACAGGCACGGTTAAAGCTGTTGCACAAGGCGAAGATGAACTCGAAAAACTCATTCCTGTTCTCGAAAAACTTGTAGCAAATTCCAAGGGCAAATAGTGAGCATTTGCAACGAAGCCATGGCCCCTGGCGGGATATTTAAGGCAGCCCTGAGGTTGCTTTTTTCTTATTCGAATACCGAGTAAGATAGTCTTTCATTTTAAGTTTTCTAAGAGCAGCAGCCGAAGACATGGCGCGCACCATTCCAAAGGGAGGACGCGCAGGGGGCCAGGGCCTGTCAAACTTTCCAAGGCACCAGTATATTCCTGAATACGAATTAGCATCGCGCCCATCAAGTGCATATTTATTGTTCAAATATTCCATTCTTTCGAGGGCTTCCTGAGGACCTTTCGAATATCGAATAATTCCCTTCCCCCAGATCATGCGCATATAATTATGGATGACTCCAGTTTCCAAAAGCTCATTTTGTGCGGCATTCCAAACAATGTCGGACGTGAGGGCATTTTCAAGTTCATCAAGTGGGTAGGTTTTTTCAAGCCGAACGGTATGTTTTTCCAAAGTCTGCCAAGCCCATGGAGGAACAAGTTCTGCACTCCCTAAGGAGACTCCGTTCATAAATGCAAAATGCGCCATATTCAGTCCGAGTTCGCGCCAAGTCACCAGCTCATCTAAAAATGTATTCGCTGAATCTTCAGAGGGAAGAAAACTCCTCAGCCCTTCAATAACGGAGATAATCTCGCGCGGGTGAATCATTCCATAGTGTAAATAAGGTGACAACTTTGATCCGACATTTTCATCGGGGTGGTTTCGTTCTTCCTTGTATTTTGCCATCTTCTTTCGAACAAATTCCTGCAAATGAATGAGTGCACTTTCACGCCCACCTCTCAACTCAACCCGAGGAACGGATTTCGAAACACCGCTCCAGCCCAGAAGGGCCTCAAGGTCAAACTCAGAATTTGATTTATTTTCTAAGGCTTTGCCGATGCAAAACTGGCCTTTCACAGAAAGATTTGTCACATAATTTGAAAATTGACTCACAAAACACTCGATACTTTTCTTTTCCAATGGCGCACTTTTTGTCCACTTCTCAAGTTTGGGTCTGATAAACCGCGCTGCATTTTCAGATTTTTCATATGCAAACAACGGCACGACCCCGTTGTCATCAACCAGTAAAAACGGAACTTTCGGGTTCTTTTTTCGCACAATTTTCATCGACCGCAGGGCAAACGAAGGAAAGATAAAGTTTGGACTCCAGTCGCATACAACAGCAGAAGCTCTTTGCAACAACTCCACAACCAACTCTGAATTGGGTACTGCCTCTCCTGCGTGAGCACTTCCTGCAGAAAAGCAGAATTCAGGTGGCAACTGATGGTTGGGATTAAAATTTAAAGTCACTTCGGGGTCAAGTGCGGCATTTTTACCCAAGGGAACGAAAAGAAATCCATTGAGATTTCTAGCTCGTTCCAAGGCTGAGTCAATTAAAAATGCATGATGCCGCTCACTAGCCCAAGGGTAACAAGCAGAAAGAATGTCGATGATGAGCAAAGGTTTTGAAAGTTTTTCCGCAAGCCACATGGCAGTTGCAAGGGTTGCATTATCGGAATCCCTGCGAAAAGCAGAACTCAGACACAGCACAAAATCTTTGTCCTGTTTCCTTTGTGGAACGCGAGGATCATTTGCAGCTGTCAGCGCATTTTCAAGACAAATCCGTTCACCAACGTTTTCACTGGATTTGAAGGTGCGAGGCACCCACCTTCCTTCCCTTTCAACAAAAACCAGCAGTCGTTCCTGGTGGATCCCTGTTTGCTGGAAATCCTCTAAAATGCTCTTTATCTGTGCAGACTTTGTCATGGTTTTTATCCTTTTGAAAGCGTTCCTTCGACCCCTCAAAATCTGCCTTTACAAAGAAGAACGATTCGGCGAAGAATACGAAATCCAATGGAAGGGAGTTTGAAGTATGTCAAGCCAGATGGGAGTTCTTTTTCGAGTTACAACATTTGGCGAATCCCATGGGGGCGCTGTCGGGTGCGTTGTCGACGGCTGTCCTGCAGGCATTTCACTCCCGCTCGATGCCATTCATCGTTTTTTGAAACGCAGAAAACCTGGACAAAGCGAATTTACAACGCCTCGCGCCGAAGCTGACGAACCCGAAATCCTTTCGGGAGTCGAAAATGGGCTGACCCTCGGCACTCCCGTGACCATTATCGTGCGAAATACAGATAAACGCCCCGGCGACTATTCCGACATGAGCCATGTCTTTCGCCCTAGCCATGCCGATTACACTACTCTGGCTAAATTTGGAACCAGACCCTCGTCGGGCGGTGGCCGATCCAGTGCCCGCGAAACCATCGGACGCGTTGCCGCAGCAGCAGTCGCGAAATGTTTTTTGGAAACAGTGCTTCCTGATTTGCAAGTTTTGTCTTGGGTCGAACGGATCAAGGATATTGAAGCAGAAATCTCGCCCGCTGAAGTTACCTTTGAGGCCATTGAACGAAGTCTCATCCGTTGCCCTGATGCACAGGCAGAAGTCCAAATGAAAAAACTCATCCTTGATGCGAAGACCAAAGGCGATACCGTGGGAGGTCTCATCCGCTGTTACGTTACCGGACTTCCCGCTGGTTTGGGCGAAGGTGTTTTCGACAAGCTTGAGGCCGATCTCGCAAAGTCCATGTTAAGTCTTCCTGCCACAAAAAGTTTTGAAATTGGCAGTGGAGTGTCGGGAACATTTCTGTTTGGCAGCGAGCACAATGATGTATTCGATCTGGACGAAACTGGCAAAGTCATCACCCGATCGAATAAATCTGGAGGCATTCAAGGTGGAATTTCCAATGGAATGCCACTGGACTTTTCGGTGGGATTCAAGCCGGTTTCAACTCTCTTTTTAGAGCAAGATTCCGTGGACGACCAAGGTAACAAAGTTGTGCTCAAACCCAAAGCCGGAAGGCACGACAGTTGCGTTCTACCTCGCGCCGTTCCCATGGTTGATGCCATGACCTACCTCGTTCTGGCCGATCATTATTTGCGTCAGTGTGCATTAACTAAAACATTGAACATTTGAATAAGGCGAAAATTCGGTGGCCATAGATCGTATTGATGCCTCTAAGTTACTCGAACACATTCTTCGTAACAAAAAACCACTTTTGCAATTTCTGTTGGTAGACGACGGCGTGTTTCGAAAAGTTGCCGTTCGAGTTCTGCAAAAACTTTCTCAAAATTCACTGCAAGTCTTTGCCGGAAAAACTCCGATTTTGGATTTCGTCGACAGCAATGCCGCACTGGGCCTTTTTTCAGACAAACAAAATCCCGCGATTATAGAACTTCCTCCCAAGCTCTCTGCAAAGCAGTGGGAAGAATGCAAAGGCGACCTCTTTCGTCTTCCACGGCCTCCGGGCGTTTTGGCCTACTTTTTTGCTCCGACTTCCTTTCGAAATACTCTCAAAGATGCTGGATTTGAGGGGCTCGCAGAATTTCGCCTGTGTTACGCCCCTTCCGGAGAAGAATCCCTGCGCTGTGCTGAAATCCTTCGTAAACAGTACCCCACTTTATCTGAGTTGCCGCCAGACCAAGCTAAAAGCCTGATGACGAGAGGGCTTGAACACTACTCAGGAGATCTTTGCGCACTCGATGATCACATGGAACGGATGCAAAAAGGCAATATTAAATTTGAAGATACTCTTGTCATACAAACGGAAGTCAATGCTTTTCACGTTGTGGATGCCCTTGCTTACGGTGACAAAGCTCGCCTCGAACTCCGAGTGCAACAATGTCAATCCGGTGGCGAAGATGCCACTGCGGTTTTTAGCGCTGTTCTCTATTTTATGAAGCAGCTCGTGCGTGTAGAAGCAGAGCGTAAAAAAAATCCGAACCTCAGAATGGTCTTTGAAAAAGTGGGAGTTCCTTATCCCTCTCAAGCTCGCATGCAAGCTGCAACAGGAAATATTTCAAACGAAAAACTTGTTCGATTTTTCGCACATGCTGCAGAACTAGAGGTCACTTTGCGCACTCACCGCAAACCCCATGACTTGCTGTCTATTGAACTTCTGGGTCTGATTTCCTAGCATGGAGCATTGCGACTTCACGAAGGGAATACATTCATGGAAAACGGTTTTCAATCGCAGGTGCATTCACTTCGTTCTGTACACGTTTGCCTGATGGAAGACGATCAAGTTGCCGCGAGAATCTACTCGGGCTGGCTTGAAGAGTCCGAGGCCGTTGTTACGGTATTGAGTTCCTTTGATGACCTCCGCAATCGAATCGAGGCTGAAGAACCCCCATTTTTTTCTGTCCCGGGAGGCGTTCCCGACATTTTGATGACAGACCTCGTGCTCTCGGATGGAACGGGCTCAGACGTCATCAGCCTTTGGCGCAAGCATTTTCCTCAACGCCCCGTTATTGTGCTCACCGCATTCGCCACTGTCGAAAATGCTGTAGAGGCCATGCGGATGGGAGCGTTTGATTTTCTACGTAAACCCGTTTCACGGGAAGAGCTGAATCTCGTTATTGACAGAGCCAGGGAACACGCAAAACTTCTACACGAGAATGAGACTCTTGCCACGGCTGTGCGCATTCTAGGCATGGCGCAAACTCTTTCGGGAATCACCGAAAAATCTAATTTGCTCAAAACAATGGGACGATTATTGCATCGAGAAACCCGTGCTGCTGAGTGTTTTGTCTTTGTTCATACAGGTATTCGCAGGCAAACAGAATGTCTTTTTGATTGCCGAAGTGCTGGTGTTCCAAGATCTGCACCCGAAACAATTCTTGCAAACCTAGTTCAACACAGAATCGAACTGCTGCTCAAAATTCCAGATCCCGTGCCCACTCAAAAGCAGATTCCAGAGGATGAAGTCGCACGACCTCCCACCATTATTGAACGTCATGACCAGAGTGGCTGCGTCATTGAATTGCGGAGCAACACGGGGAATACCGCTTTTATTGCACTCTTAGACACACCCGGAAGAAGATTCGACGCCACGCCTTTAAAAACGGTTCTCTATCCCATTCTTGTTCAAGCCCTCCGAGGATATTGTGCCGCAGATACCAATGAGCACATGGCCGCTCTCAGCTTTATTGATGATCTCACTGGACTCTATAATCAACGCTATCTTGAAATTGCACTGACAAGCGAAATTGCGCGTGCAAATCGTTATGGAACGCCTGTTTCTTTGCTCTTTTTCGACCTCGATAAATTCAAGGCCATCAACGATACCCATGGTCACATTGTAGGAAGTCAAATCTTACGCGAGGCTGCGAAAATATTCCGACAAACAACCCGCGATTGCGATCAGCTTCTTCGCTACGGGGGAGATGAATTTGTTGCCATTTTGCCCAATACAAAACTACAGGGCGCCATCGTACTCGCTGAGCGCATTCGCTCGGCATTCGATACGACTTTTTTTGACGTGCGCGAAAAAACCCAAGTCACTTCTGCACAAAATCTCCATGTCACGGCAAGCATTGGAGTTGCGAGTTTTCCAGAATGCGCGCTCACGGCCTTGGAACTTATTCAAGTCGCTGATGATGCAATGTATGTTTCAAAACGCCTTGGCAAAAACCGCGTATCTTTGGCCAAAGTGAAGCCCACTGAACCTGCCTAGCCTTGTAAAGTTGCCAAGCGTCTTTTTGACATGTTAGACAGCAATGGCAACCCAAGGAGCAATTTGGCTATGAATATTCAATTTTCATTTTTGTTTCATTTTATCAGAGGAGCAACAAGTCATGACACCACCAGCAGAGCTGGTGGTTTGAATTCGTGAACCGCTCAAAGCGGTTTATTGGGAGTCGCAATTCTTGCGACGTGATTTGTTACCTCTGCTTACGC
>JBIIEI010000200.1:0-2895 GCA_044237915.1 Silvanigrellaceae bacterium
TGAAAAGTCAGACTTTAAGTCATTCAGTAAAACCTCTGAGAAAGCCATAAGCTTGTTTCCTCCCTTCTGAAGGAAACACTACAGCGGCAAGGCTTTTCAGTTTACGCATGGAGTCAGGAAGGGGTGCATTATTTAAGAATCCGCCTTGCAAAATTCACGTTTGTGCTGAAGATGCCCCGTGCATTCATTTTTTCAATTTTAAAACCGAGCTCTCGCTAGATTTAACAAATAACGCCTCCGCTATTTAGCCCTTATTAGGCTTTTCACTCCAAACAGACAAGGCCTTTATGATGGGTGATAGCGTTGCCAACATCAAAGCTGGCCAAGTCTTTGGCGCAACAGCCATCTGGTGTGCTTGGGGTTGCGAAAAAATCCGGGCACAGAAACTGCAGATGCTATTGCAAGAATGCTAAAGTAACGCGGTTTTGGGTGTCTGTTCCTTTAGGCATTTCTCTGCAATTGCAAACCTGCATGAGCCACGAATTTCGTTTGTGATTGAACTTGGAAGCCTTTAACGTTCCGAAAGGTTCAAGCAAGGAGGCTTTATGCAGGTATCTCAAGTAATGACAAAAAATGTAACTGTCGTTGACCCTGATTGCAGGCTCGTTGAAGTCGCACGCAAAATGAAGTTTGAAGACATCGGTTGTCTGCCTGTGTGCACGGGAGAACGCCTGCTCGGCATGGTGACCGATCGCGATATTGTGCTCCGTGCCGTTGCCAATGACATGGATGTTCACACCACCACAGCGCACGATGTGATGAGTGAAGTTGTTTGTTACTGTTACGAAGATCAAGATATTCATGAAGCCGCAGAAATGATGGAAGATAAACAAATTCGCAGGCTCGTGGTTCTCAATCGTAACAAAAAACTCGCCGGAATTGTTTCATTAGGAGACCTGGCAAGCCGTGGAGATAACATCGACCTTTCTGGAGAAATTTTGAAATCCCAGATGCCGGTACATTTGGTGGATAGTTCGGTTCATTAAGCAGATTGGGGTAAGAGTATCCAAAATCTTACTCAATAGGAATTTCTGCAATATGCCACAACACACCTGTGGGGTCAGTGAGGTAAGATATTGTTAAACCCCAATCTTGTTTTTTGGGGGATATGAGCTTTGCTTCGGGATATTTTCCATGAGAAATGCATTGGGAAAACTTCTGATACCAATCTGAAACATTATCAACAAGCAGATGCACCATGCAGTTTTCTGCGTGCTCTTTACTGTAAAAATCTTGCAGTAAAAATCGAAATTCTCCAATCTGAAATTCACACAATTTTCCGTTGTCCCAGTTCTTATTAAAACCTAAGTCTATATAAAATTCTTGGCTCTTTTCATAATCCTTTGATGGAATATAAAACTTTAAATCCAAGCATTTCATTGTAGAAATTCCTTCTGTTCTTAAGTTCTCCGCATCTGAAAATGAATTCTCTTCCATAGCCGGTCTTGAGAGACTGAAATCCCAGTGCATGACAAATGAATGCAGAGTGCTCTGCGATGTGCCAGCTCTAGGAATTACCCGATTCCAGGAGAAGGCTGTCGAACAAGGGCGCGAAGCTGACTTTTTGCGTTTCGAATCGGCCTACCTTCAATGTGCCAATGCCATTCCTGCGGGCACAGCGTCAGCTAAGAGCTTCCGCGAATATCTTTCGTTTCTTTTCGACCCCAATCCCCCAGCACTTCAGGGGAACTCCCTTGGGAAAGAGATCGAAAACCTGAGCGCCGAGCTCGAATCGAAACGCACTCAAGCCGAGGCCCTCATGGAACGAGGTCGAATTGAAAAGCTGGGATATTACGCCTTCGAACAAAAGGCCGATGAGGTCTCGCTCGAAATCCTCCAAAGCACAGGACTGCCTACATATTTAATTTGAAGAAGTTCCTTGCCTTTGCTCACTCAAACACAAATCTTTGCTTGTCTATTCGTTTGCCATTTCGATCAAATCCGCATTTGTTCAGAACAATAGGAGTATTGGGAACGCTGTATCCATTGTTTACATTTAAACAGAGTCCGCTTGCAATGTGCACAAATCCTTCGTTCACGTACTCAAATGCAAATTCAGGCGGTGCATCATATTTCATCAGACAATCCTGGAAATAAATTCCTTCGTTGATTTTACCACTCGTCTTTGCACACATTACCGTGAATCCTCGGCCAGAGGAAATTTTGTGATAGAGCTTTTTGGTTGCTGAATCGTAGGTGAAGTAGCGGTGTTTGATATGTGTTGCAGATCCACCATCGTTGCATCCCGTGGTTTTCATGGCTCTCCAGTACACAATGTTGGCTATGCAAAGATTCTGGGAGTTTCCAATTTTGATTCGTTTGCTCGTTTGTGCCGGAATTGCATCTTGAAGGTCTGAATTTTCTTGGTCTGGGGCCTGTCTTCCGCATGCAAATGTCAAACCAGAAACAGCGAACATCAAAGAGAAAAGTTTCTTACAGGGTAAAGTTTTCATGGCGTACCTTCTTGTATCGCGCTTTGTATTATTAAGACAAGAATACAAAGCTATGCGATCGCAGAACCTGTTGTAAAGAGGGAGCGCAGAAAAAACATTTACTCTCCAAAAATGGACCCGGATTGCAACGACCAAAGTGATGCAAAAATACGAAGTAGCCATTTTGCCGGTTGCATGTCGAGAAAGCATTCACTCAAAACAGCAAACGTTCTATTCGGAATGACAAATTGCAAGAAGCACAGTTAACTTAAATTTTTAATTCCCCAAGCATTTTTATGTATTAAAGAGTAAATTTATTCCAAGTCTGAATTTCAGAAGTGAGCTCCCGAGAAATCATTTGTACTTCAAAGGTACTGCCGAGAGATGATGCCCTCAGCTTTTGAGGAGGCGTATTGATGAAAAAAGAGATTTTAGAATTCTCCAAGAGTTTACAGGATTGGAA
>JBIIEI010000201.1:0-2894 GCA_044237915.1 Silvanigrellaceae bacterium
TTTTTTCCACTTCGGCTCGTGTATGCTTTTGCATGAAATAGGCCCTTGCTTGGTGTTTATTTTGTTCAACCAAGGTGTCCTATTTCTCCTGCATTGTCAAAAGCTTGACGTTAACCTAGTGCCATTGCTCTATAGAGTTGGTGTTGCAGTGCACAACCAAATATCGTCTGCCTGAAACGACACGCTGGGCACACAAACATGCCTCACTTTTAAAAGAGCAAGACGGCTGGTGAGAAAGTTTTGCCCCGTTAGCTTGAATCCTGCCAAATCATATTGTTATACTTCGGGCTGAAAAAAAATACAGCGTTATTCCAGCACTTTGCAAAATCACTTAACGCTTTGTAAGTTTTGCAGCAACATGAGGCCCGAGCCTTGTCTTGCCTACGCACAAAATTCTGTGGTTTTCAGTTGAGGATAAGTTGATGCTATCCCGTTTTAGATCGATTCTTTTTTCATTTGCTGTACTTACACTGGTCGATATTTTCTTTATCCGTGGTTCACGCGTTTTTTTTGAACATTTTTTAGGCGTTCGATTTATCGTGAATTATCTTGTGACCTCCCTTGGGCTTTACCTTCTCCTCTTTTTAATTCAATCGCTCTTATACAAGAAAAAAGCTTCACGAGTGGTAGGTTTCTTTCTCATTCTCATTCCACTTTTAATTCAAGATTCTCATTACGCCATCTATAAAACATTTTTAAGCTCCTTTGGCATTCTCTTCTTTTTTGAGAATCCAAGTCTCACTGCGGAAATGGGAGGGGATACCCTCAAGTATGGTCGCATCTTTGTACTACTGATCATGAGTTTCGTTGCCATTTTTGCGCTCTTTCGTTTTCGACGAAAACCTTCGCGGGTTTCAGTCATCGCTGCTGTGCTCGCTTTTTTGGTTGTGGTTCCCCTCTCGGCATTGCATTGGTACGGCGCCACCATTCATCAAAACAGCATTATTGCTGCCTATGGAAGCTTGGCAGAACTCGTCAAGGGCTTGCATTTTAATCGACTCAAAAAGAATGGTTCGCAAGTGACGCTTAAAGAAACAACTCAAAAACTTCCCAACATCGTTTGGATCGTTGGAGAATCTTTAACCTTGAGTCACATGAGTTTATATGGATATAATCGAGACACAACTCCAAATTTAACAAGGCTACGCGAAGAAGAAAAGCTTGTGGCCTTTCAAAATGCCATTGCCATCGGACCCTTTACCCGCATTTCGGTGCCCTACATGTTGGTGGGTTTGCAAGGAGTCGACCCTTATGGTCTCATTTATAGCCAGCCCACGATTTTCGACTATGCCAAAGCGCGCGGGTATCATACCGCATTCATCTCAGCGCAGGAATTGAAGTGGGGAGATCTCGATCAAATTCTTGTGAATGAGAAAGTCGATATCTTTAAATCGGGTTCGCATTTTTCTTCCAATATCACCGTCTCAAAAGGAGCGAACGACCACCAGGTTTTAAGAGACGGAATTGTGCCACATTTACAAAACGTGAAAGAACCCTATCTGCTTGTTGTACAAATGGATGGAAATCATTATCCCTACAGCACACATTCCGAACCTGCGTTTAAGAAATTTCTTCCCGAGAAATTCGAAAATGATATCAATGCCTATGATAATTCTGTGGCTTACTCAGACGCATTTTTTCAGATGCTCCATGATGAAGTGCGAAAAAAAGACAAGGATGCCTGGATTTTTTATTCGTCAGACCATGGTCAGAACTTGGGGACCAATGAATCTTTTTTTCATTCAGGATACGCACGTGATGTGATTCACAATGCTCTATTTGTGCTACCTCCCAGCGGCGATTTTGCAAATCTCAAGGCCCAAGAACGCGCGCCCGTTTCACAAGCTGACGTGTTTGCTACGGTCCTCGACTTGATGGATGCAGAACCCGTTAAAGAAATAGATGGGCTCTCCTTACGCCGTGAAATCGATCCTCAACGGTTGCGTGTGTCGTCAACGTACATGATCACATTGCACAACGAGCCCAATGCAGTTCTTATTTTTCCAGACATGACTTACTATCACATCGATTTTGCGCGAAATAACGTTACATTAAAAGATGGAAATACCGTTGTGCCCTATGATCAACTTGAACCCGCTTACCGAGAACGCTTTGAAAAGCGCATGAAGTGTTGCCAAGATGAATAGGGTTGACGGCAAATCTGAAATCATCGATTCGACTTTTGGAGGCTTTGAAGTCTCAATTGAATTTTATCCACCCGATCGCCCCATCCCGCCCAATGCAGCTCCCATGTCTCAACATGGTGCAAACTTTGTCGACAGAAATGGCAGGGTGTTTTTACATATTGGAGTCGATGAGTCTGCGGAAAAGCTTTACTACGCAATGTCAAAATTCATGAACAAGGATTCTTGGAATAAGCCATTTGTTGATACAGATGGCTCATTACTGATGATCAATGGCTACGGCACCTACTGCTATATGCCAAACTATGAACTCAATCAAATCCTTGGCTACCCTCGCGTGAAGATGGTAAGGAAAGCTGATCTCTCTGGTTTAACAAGTTCAGGACAGTGCGAGTACCCTGATAACGTTGGTTTTGTTTACAACCATGGCTTGTGGGTCAAGGTCAATTCCAACATGTATTGTGAGACAGGCTGGGACTGGTTTAATGGCACAGGCTGGAAATATTATGAGCTTCCTGATGATTCTTTTAAAATTAATGGCTTTAAAACGCTGAGTAACGGTGGGAACTGCGCCCAGTGGTTTAATTAAAATATGATTAAAAACTCTCCACTCTTAATATTCTTACTTGTCATTATTGCTCCAGTGTTTTGTTTTGGTTCAGATGGAAATGGAGGATTGTACTTTTTTTCACCCTCCCTTGCTTCATGCCATCCTCTGTTGAGTCATAACATTTTGTGATTCTTGGATAG
>JBIIEI010000050.1:0-37256 GCA_044237915.1 Silvanigrellaceae bacterium
GAGTAACAGCAGCTCTCTGCGTAAGCAGAGGTAACAAATCACGTCGCAAGAATTGCGACTCCCAATAAACCGCTTTGAGCGGTTCACGAATTCAAACCACCAGCTCTGCTGGTGGTGTCATGACTTCAAAAACAGGCGAATGAGCATAAAATGATTCGAGTCATCCTTTTTAAACCAGGGATGACTCGAATTTTATTTTTAATTCGCGAAGAATCTCTTCTGCTGCCCGAACGCCATGGTAATGTGCCTCTTCAAACAACGAAACACCGCTCAAATCTGAATGTGCAAAATGCAAATTTCGCCATGGTTTTCTTAGCAGCGCCAAGCTTTCACCCCAAATTGCATCAGGCGTAGGTCTTGCCATGGCGTGAGCCCACAGCATAATATCGCAGCGTTTCGTTATTTTCCGAATGTCGGAATGGACTGATTCCAAGTCCGCGAGCACCATTTCCACGTGATGCTCCCAATCATTTTCAAGAAAACTTTTCCTGACCCCTTTGGGATCTTGTGTTTCATAGGCGAGGTAGTAGGTCAGAACCTGTTCTTCTTTGTTTCCATATCTTGATTTTCCCGACTGGAATCCCGACATGATGTAGCCCAAACTTGGGGAATCGAGAATGATGTTGTCCCAAGCCAGCGGAAATCCCGGAGACTCTAAATTTCCCTCGAGGGTTAAATTTGCAACGAGCCAGGGTGCATAGGTCAGATTTTTTGCGGCAGTTATCATTTCAGACGGCAACTCGGGCACTAAATAAGGCAGAATAAATTTTGGAAGTGCAAAAATAACTTTTTTGGCATGAACTTCCCAGATCTCTTCTTCGCCCTGCCGTTCCACAATAAGTGTAACGCCCCGGTTTACACTTTCAATTTTTTTGACAAGGCTTTGCGTGCGTAAATGGGGTGCGAGTTTTTCTTCGAGTCTGCGCACAATCCAGCCATTTCCTTCAGGCCACGTCAGTACCGTCTTTTCTTCATGGGCATCTCTTGCGCAAAAATAGTGTAACAATGCCCATGCCGAGGTTGTTTCAAGAGAGGTTCCGTAGTCGTCTCTGCAGGCGTACTCCGCATACCAACGTAACGGTTTCGAGCGAAGGTCGTGTTGGTTGAGAAATTCCAGTGCCGATATTTTATCCAAGGATCGCAGTGCGGGATCTGCAGAACTCAAGGCCATAGGAATTGCAAAGGGCCTTTTGCCGTCTGTGGTCTGTAAATTTCGGTAGCTTGAAATGAGCTTTTCCCAACGTTTTGCCTCTTCGATTTCGACGTGGGAAGCGCCATGCCATGGATTGAGTCCTTCGTGCCATTCCCCATTGGAGAAGGTTCTTTCTTGGGGGCTCATGCACAAGTACATTTCCTGAAAAGTAACAGAACTTCCTGTTGAATCGAGCACAACGTCGAGATCTTTGAAAAGTTCAAGAACGGCCTTGCTTTCCTTGGTCGGCAGGGGCACATAGTGCGCACCCCACGGGTACACATGCGAGCCGTGTCCGCCTGGAAGTGAATTGCCACCCATCTGATTTTCGAGATCGAAAATCAGAAAATCTTTCTGGCCACTTTTAGCAAGCTTCCAACCCGCAGATAGCCCCGAAATCCCTCCTCCGACAATCGCTATTTCCGTTTCGATCTTTCGAACGGGCTTTGAAAGGCCCTGTTCTTTTTGAGGGACGCGAACGGAGTGTCCTCTTTGATATGAGGGGCCTTTAAGCTCTCCTTCTGCACTGAAGTCCTTGCTTTTTCCTTTAGAAAAACGATCTATGATCATCCCCGTTGAGCCAAAGACAGAAAGTGTCCCCACGATTCCGGCGAGGGAGTGAAGCATTTCCCGCCTGGAAAGCAATGTCGATGAATTTTTATCGGGCGTCAGGCGCAAGCCGTCTCCATTCTTCATCATAATAATGAACAAGGACTTGAGTGTTGAGTTTGTTGGGCTCAGTGTCGAGCCTTGCCATGTCTGCTGAAAAAACAAAAAGTGTAGGCAGTGTTTCCTTATTTAGAAAGCGAAGTCCTGCAGGAAATTCACCCTCATACGGTGCAAATTTGCGGTGAGAGGCCATCACAAAACCCCACTCGCTAAAAGAAGGAACATAAACATGGTAGGGATTTGTGCTGAGACCCACCGACGAAAGGGTATTTTCGATGCACCAAAAAGACTTGCGTGCAAATAGAGGAGACGTGCTTTGCACAGCAGCAATTCCTTCGGGAGCAAGAATTTTTGCCAGATTTCTATAAAAATAGCTCGAGTACAATTTTCCCAATGGAAAAGAGTTAGGGTCTGGAAAATCAACCACAATAAAGTCGTACTTCATTTCCTTTTTAGCAGCGTCTCTTACCCACAGAAAAGCATCGGCATGTTCTAAACTCACCTTTGGCGATTGCAGCGCAGAAGAATTCAACGCAGCAAACTCAGGTTTGTCTTTGAACAGCGCTGTCATTTCAGGGTCGATATCAACCAAAGTGATATGTTCCACTGCGCTGTAACGTAGAATTTCGCGCACTGCAAGGCCATCTCCGCCACCCAAGACCAACACATTTTTGGGGTGTGCTACGGATGCAAGTCCTGGATGAACCAGTGCTTCGTGGTAGCGGTGTTCATCCTTGGAGCTAAACTGCAAATGGCCATTGATAAACAGTCTGACTTCATCTTGTCTCTGAGTAACAACAAGTTTTTGAAAAGGGGTATCTTTTGCAAATACAATTTCATCGACATAGAGGTCAGACTGATATGTCTTTGTAAAGTAAGGGCCTGCCAGGGCTCCTGCTAAGAGGATCGCACTGGCTGCCACCGCAAAGAGTTTCATCTGAGTGAATTCTTTATGCGAGCGCAAGAATAAATAGCAGCCATACAAACCGCATAAAACATTGGCTGTCCCAATTAAAAATCCAGTGCGCACGATACCTACTTTGGGAAGCAGGAAAAAAGGAAACGAAACTGAAGCAATAAGTGCGCCCAAATAATCCAGCCCCAACACCTTTGAGACAAGTTGAGAAAGCGTTGTGCGAGCTTTCAAAATGCGCATAAAAAGAGGAATCTCGAGGCCAAAGAGCGCTCCTGTCAGGAGGAGTCCAAAATAAAGCAAAGATGAAAAATGCCGGGTGTGAGAAAAACTGAGGAAAAGAACGGTGGGTAACATTCCACCGATAATGCCCGCAAGAATCTGAATGCCGACGAGATGATATTCGACGCGACTTTGGACAAATTTGGAAAGATAGGCTCCAATGCCCATTGAAAAAAGGTACCAGCCCACCACATAGGAAAACTGGGTGACACCTTCGCCCAAAAGCATCGCAGAAATGGTGCCAACGAGAAGTTCATAAATCAAGCCACAGATCGAAACGACAATCACAGTCACATAAATGGCGAGATTTCCGGCTGCTTTATTTTCCACCGCCGCTGTAACCTCCACCGCCCCATCGATAACTTCCCGGGTTTGAGCGAATGCTTCCCCCGCCGGACTGGGATTGGCGCATAAAAGTATTGATATAAGCTTGTTTTGAGCGAATTTCTGTGGGGTCTTTGCTTCCCCAGGCCCTGTAGTAAGAAATTCCAAGAAATAAAACGATTGCGATGCAATAAACCTGATTTACTTTTTCAAACATCAGAAATTCCCATCTTCAGAACTATTCGACCATCTTTTTGTCTCAAAATGGCTTGTTGCAATCAAGGTGAAAATAAAGGGCAAAGGCAAAAGAAGAAAAGCCCAGAAGACCCACTTGAATTCAGTGCCCCCTTGCACGACTTTAATCTGAAGGTTTTTCAGGGTTGAGGGGCCATCCACAATGTGAGTTGCGAGCTTGTATTCTCCCGGCGATATTTCGTCGGTGCGGATGTGCGCCACAATCTCATCTGCTTTTTTCTCAAAAGTAGAATGCGCAACAAAATATTTGAAGGAAAAATCCCGAAAAAAAGTGGCGACAATTTTTCCCTTGGAATCGAGGAGCATAAACTTAAGAGTAATCCAGTCACCGGGCAGAAAAGTAGGAAGGTCATTGGTGAGTTTGGCAACGGAATTATCCATGGCTGCTTGCATTGGAAAATGAACTTCCATGGAAAGGAGCTGAGAGCGCAATCCCTTCACCAAAAAAGGGCTGCTCACAGCTGTCTTGTTGGCAATGCCTTCTTCGATATTCATATCTACGGTTGCGATGTTCTTTTTAGAACCTGTCAGCACAGCCCCAAGGTAAAAAAGAAGGCAAACGGCAGCGCTCACAACAAAAGAAGAGAGTGTTTTTCGCGATCTGTCTCGCCAGGGATTGGGTTGATTAGGCGCCACAGTAGAGTCGGAAACTCCTGTTCCCTTCAGTCCAAAAGCCTTAAACACGTCGTCTTCCGAAAAATACTGACCGAGAGAATACGAGAGTTCATCAGCATTTTGTTCGCTGGATACAAGATAAGGAGGACAAATATAATCTTTTGATGTTACTGTATCTCCCGTGCGCACTTCCCAATAAAATTCACCCAACACCATTTCAACCTGTGAGGTTGCGCTCTGGAAATAACGAAACGATTTTCCGTCAAAGGTGATGGATTTTCGGTCTGTGCGTTCTGGCACACGAGGAACTGTTTCAACAAAATTCCAATGACGACCTTCTTGAGTGAGCCAGCGAAAACCGCGATAGGGATTGAACAGCAGATATTCATTCCAAGAAAACTGTTCTCCTTCAAAAGTCACACTTTTCCGTAAAAAGCCCACCAATTGAAATTGAATTCCAAAAAACTGACCTTTTTTTCCAAGCCGTATAGAGGGCGTCGCCAGTAGCCGCTCTTGTTTTTCCAAGATGGCCAGTTCTTCACTCCAGCAGTCGAGAATTGCACCACAGCTTGAACAAGCCACCGTTCGGGTATGTGCTCCCGCAAGGAGGGCCACAGGGCTTCCACACTGTGGGCAATGCAGGCCACGGACACCAATTTTATGTCGAGGTTTACGCATCGGGGAATTCGTCATGGGAGCCAGCCCTCAATTTGACGCAGTCCATTCCATTTGAGTTCCTCAAAGCTGCAATAGCGACCCACGAAAACGAGGGGAGGAGACTCGCTAAAATCTATAGTTGCACACTTGCCTTTGGAATCATTGAGGTCGACGACTTCGGCATCATAGCCCTCTCGAATGGGAAGGGGGAGTTCACCTTCGCCACTCACAACACGTGCTTGTTTGCGGTCAACAACTGTAAACGCACTCGGTTGAGGTAACTTTAACGACAACTGCTTTCCTGGTTTTAACTGCGAAAATTGAGAAGAAACAGACTCATTGCTCCACTGCATCATCATGTAATAACCTTGGGCTTCTCCAAGCCAACTGGCAGTGCCATCTGCGAACGCTAAATACCATTCGTTCCAAAATCCGCGCTCATAAAGATACTGAAGTCTTCCAACAAGAGTAAAAGAACTTCCCTCAAATTGTCCTGTGGCTCCCAGTTGCAAGGGCGAACCGTCTTCCATCACTTCTGAAATAACGCCAAGTTGTTCAAGGCCTTTGTCGGTTCTTCGGGATTGTGTGTGGCAGTATTCACACGTCGCAAAGAAAGAAAGTCCGACCTCAAATTTTAAAGGGGCACCGCAAGACGGACAAGGTAACGTGTGCATGGTGTTTACTCCCAGGGCCGCTCAAGGAAACAAGGATGCAAATTGCTTGAGGCAATCTAGTGCTTTGTTAAAGACAAGGTCGTCGACCGAAAGTACAAAGCGACAGTGGCCCGGAATTCCCGTCCAGCGTGAGTTGTTGATCAGTAAACCCGTTGTGTAAAAGAGTGCATCACTGATGTTCTCGCTGTCGATCACGACCGTGACGTTCTCATTCCCTTTTTTGTAGGTGAGGGATTTTCCCATAAATTCCACGGGAGACGCAACCATAAATAAACCTCCCGAAGGAGCCAGAGGCTGCCACTGGAATTTTTTCAAGGCTTTGGTCAGTTGTTCCGCTCTCTCTTTGAGTTTGCTCCGTTGCTCACTCAAGTCAGTTAACAGACTGGGGGAGTGACTGTTGAGGGAAGCATAAACTTTTTTCACGGCATAACGTAACGTTGAGTGGGGAGGCACTGGAGCACCTTCGCGCATGGCTGCCAGCATGTTGGGACTTCTCGAAAATCCGTAGCCAAATCTCAGTCCACCCATGGAAAACTCTTTAGACATTCCACCGATAATTGCCAACTCAAGGCCACCATACTTTCCTTTTTGAGCAGGAAGGTTTCCGAGGATGGAGTCGAGCGTCCATCCCGCAAGGGGTCTGGCAAATTCAAGACCCGAAAAAATGGTATCCAATAATACTTTTGCAGAGTGAAGGTTGGCTACCGAAAGAAGTTCCTGAATTTCGGAAGAGCTATACACAGCGCCCGTCGGGTTTACCACAGGTGCATTAAGAAAAAGCCAAGCTCCATCATTCCCAACGGCTTCCAGTGCTTCGTGTAAAACGCGCGGTGTTAACTTAAACGCATTCTCTCGCTTTGTTTCTATAAATCGATATTTTGCACCAAAAAACTCAGCTGCGGCAACAAAATAGCCATAGGTTCCCTGAGGAAAGAGGAGTGTCTTTCCCTCAAGGGCGCAGCGCTCAACGAGGCTTGCGAACAGAGGAGCAACGCCTCCAGCCAACACGAAACAATCCGAGGGAGCATTTTCGATTCCAAAGCGTTCCTGCAGATGCTTTGAGATTTCAACTTCGGGGTTGACCTCAGAAGGCGAAATGTTTTGACGCACAAAACTCTCAAAAAGCTTCACCTTAATAGACTGCGGTGTTGGAAAGGTATTCTCTCCATAGTCGAGGCGAATGGTTTCCCGCGTGACGGGGGTGGAGCTTACTTGAATGGAAGGATGTTGAAATGCACGCAGGGAAGCGTCGGAGAGTTTAATCCACCCTTCGCCCAAAATCTCTGGTTGCGGAACTCGAAGCGGAGTCGACTTTTCTTTGCGCACGCGAGGAATTTGAAAGCTGAGGAGATCTGAAAGAATGCGGTCATAATACTCTTGGGTCAAAGCTGGAACCCGGCTGTAAGTGAGTTCAGCGGTATCCCTTAACCAAGACATCAGGGCCGCATTCTCTGAAATAAAGAAACAAACATCAAGATCTGAATAGACCCGATTCTTTACGAGGCCGCACAGCAATGCGGCGTGAGAAGGAAGAGGATTGTCGGATAGGAATTGGAAAACACCGTTGTTTTGGGGGCTACTCGAAAGATCGAGTACCGCTGAAATGTCGATAAAAATGCGGCACTGAGATTGTTTCGATATTTCAAGGAGTCTTGCGAATGAGTCTGGAGTTCTGCTCTCAAATTCAGAAAGGCCAATGACAGCAATTTCAGGTTTTAACTTTTGCATTAATTTACAGACGAGGTCAGTGGTGTGTGGGGCCTCTATAATCGACATTTTGCCTGAGGCTAGCGAAGACAACCACTCCGATGGAAGCCCTTTGGCAAGCTCTCGGTCGATCAGAGCAGCCTTGGGTTTAAAGAGCGATAGAATATTCTTGATCCCTGCGATGCGCGAGGGTGTTACAAAAACGTTTAGTGAGGTGATGGGCACGCGGTGATAGTTTCGAATAAAATCCGCAATACGCCTTCTAAATCCTGATTCACCTTCAGCATCGAGGTATGGAAAATAATGAGATTGCCCTAATTTTTCTGTGAGGCTCGCAAGAAACGAAATTTTTTCATCCCGCATCTGATCGTCTTCATAGGAAAGATCCAAGGCGCTCCTTGCTTCTTCAAAATCTTTTTCTTTGAGCAGTTTCAATATTTTTTTGATTTGATTCGGTTGCTCGATGCGTGCTTCATAGACGGTTAAGGAGTGAGCAATTTCGCCACCCTTTTCTGAGTAAACGTGCGCAGTCCTCGCGCTAATGGGTTCATCACTTGTGACGCCCATATAAAATTCAAAGCGGTGCGGGGAATTTTTTTCGATCTCAACAAGTTCACAGATATCGGTGTCACCGGCCTGAAAGACTTTCGTTTTCCAGATCGGTTCAATTTTTAAACCACGGCGCTGAAAAAGCCTGTGCAGAACTGCGGTGCCGGGTCGGCCTCCGAGATTCAGTATTATTTTGCCACCTGACTTAATAAGCTCAACAGCTTCCTCAACTGCGCGCGCAATGAGCCCAAGGCCAAATTGATCTTCAATATATCCTTGTTTCTCGCAATAATTGCTCAATGAATATAAAAAATCATCGCTTGAATTTTCAGGCACGATGCGAAACGCAACATTGGGTTCAGGGCTTAAAACTTGCGGGATGCAGCCAATCACGCGATCGAGCGTAATGGATTTTTCGCGGCAGTATTGCAGGAGATCTGAGGTATAAAATTCGACACGATCGAGGAGGGTGCGTCCGTCGGAATCATAACGCAGTTCACCATGTGAATTTAAGGCATTCAGATAGAGATTAATTTTTGCGCAGACGATGGCCTTGGGATTAATATCCAGTCCAATGATGCGTGCCGGACTGCATTTTCGGGCAAGGGCAATCGAGATCCAGCCATTCCCACATCCCAATTCTGTGACCGTTTTATTCTGAAATTCTGTAATTGGATATCTCGCTAGGCCTTCATAAAATGTGAAAGACCATTCTTCAGGGCTAAAGATGCTCGGAAGCTGCAACAATAAAAGAGTGCTTTCACTCTCATCTGAACCATCAATGGCAAGCTTATCTATCGAAAAATGATACTTCTCAACGCAATTCACCGATCTGAGTTCTGTTCCAAGATGAACGCCTAACTCAGTCATAAATTCCCGAGCGCGCTTTCTCGTTTCCTTTCCTTCAAACTGATCAAGGATCCATTTCAGTGCTTCGTACGCCTGTGCGCTTGAAGCTTCACAGGCTGAAAGAAAATCAGGGACGTTGAACGACAGTTGTCGAGAGGGTTGCGAGCCGCTTGCGATCATGAGAAGCCTCGGCCGTGGTTAGGCAGTTGGAGTGGTTTGTGTGCGCTTTTGGCAATATTGGTCGACAAATCGAGCAAGATAAACCACGGGGAGTAGGCCGAATAAGGCCGCTACGAGAAGGGGAAATAGGGCTCCACCCGAGAGGATGTAAAAGATGCTTCGAAAAATAATGTTTTTTGAGTGAGGCACATTTTCATATCGGGGTGCTTGCGATTGGAATGCTTCGAGGAGTGCAGTCGAGGCTAATCCTGCGCAAATCCAGTAGACGAGTAGAATCTGGGTTGTTTCTAAATGGAAAGAGTCGGGCATGATTCACTCCTTAATTCGAGGCTTCTCTCCTTTGGTTGTAATCCGGTGCAAGACCTAAGACAAGCTGGTCTCAGGATGTGTGAAAGAGCGCTGAGTTTGCAGTCCTATTTGTCAATCTTTGCCTTCTTGCGGTATTGTCACGCGGAGTCATGTTGTTCTCATAGAAAAGGTTGCTCGAAATGAAAAACGAACTTCAAAATTTGAAAAAAAATTTGACAGTCCAATCTCTATTCCTTGCTCTTTCGGTTTTGTTTGGAAATGTGGTTGGTTTTGCGCAAGCTCCCGGTTCATCGACTCCTGGAAAGGCCGTGATTCATCCACAGCCCGCAGCTAAAGGAACAGGTGCCGCTTCTGAGAAACCCGATCCGGCTGTCAATGCGCTTGGAACGCTCAGCGTTGCTCCTCGAAGTCTCTTGGCACAAAGGCTCCATGCGGCAACCCTTCCGGGAGAGGCCGAAGTTCGGTGTGGCTTCAGTGAGCCTTGCGCGTTTGGTTTCGCAAGGGGGTTTGCCCTTGGAGGGAACCTGCTTAGAACCGCACTGACTCCCCTTGTTCAGCCTCTGATTCAGCCGGGCCGTTGGATCTATTACGACGGATTCGTCGGTTTTCAGTTTTTAAACCGCGTCGATGACACTTTCGATTCCAATGGTTCCGTTGGATACCGTGGGTTTTCATTTAAAGACTCCGACAGCCGTGAGCTTGATACGGCAGGAATCACTTTTAGAGTGACTTACGCGCAAGAAATCACGGGAATTTACACGCAAGGTTTGGTGCTCTCGGGGTTTATGAATCAAACCAAGTTCAGCGCGAAAGAGCGTCTTTACGAAGACGGTCCCGAAGGCGCAGACTCAAGGCAGTCTCTCAAGAAGTTTTACGACTTTTCCCACAGCTCACCCACGGTGTATCTCGGGTTGCCAGCAGACATCGAAGTCATTAACTGGAAGGCCTCGCATATCGACATGCCGAGTCACCTCAGAGGTTATGCCCACATCGAGCCCTTCTACATCCAAAATGATTTGGTCTTGCAAGATTGGCTCAAGAGAGAAGAAAAATCTTTTGGACTCCGAACAGCCTATGAAATGACCTATGAAAGCAAAGCTCGAGATCAGGCAAATCGCGTTGCATTTCATGGAGCATTGGGCTTAGAGCTTGCAGGAACAAATTCAAAAATGGACTACCTGAAACATGACGAGCCTTTTGGTTCTGTCAGACCTGTTCTTGATGCTAGGCCCGTCCTTTCTCCTTATTGGAATGTCATGGCCTCTTACCAGTTTTAAGACTATTGTCTTGATTCTCTCCGAGGATTGTATTATGCGAGTCCTCTCATGCATCTCTTCTGAGGCCACTTTTGGTTCGCAGATACAGCCCACAAATGAGGAAGGTTTTCTATGGCGAAGAAAATCGTAGGTTTAATAAAACTACAAATTACGGCAGGGCAGGCAACAGCTGCGCCTCCAGTCGGTCCGGCACTCGGACAACGCGGTGTAAATATCGCGATGTTCATCAAAGAATTCAATGCAAGAACGCAAAAGCAGGCTGGGACAATCCTCCCAACTGTCATCACTGTCTATTCAGACAAGTCTTTTACGTTCATCACCAAAACACCTCCTGCAAGCATCCTTCTTAAGAAGGCAGCTGGCTTGGAAAGTGCGAGCAAGACTCCTGGTAAAACGGTTTGCGGAAGCGTAACCGAAAAACAGGTTGAAGAAATCGCGAAGACTAAACTTCCCGATTTGAATTGCTACGACATCGAGACCGCCAAGAACCTTATCCGTGGTTCCGCACGTTCGATGGGCTTGGAAGTCAAAGGTTAATTTTTAGAATTTGCTGAGGAAGATTTCGCTTGCGAAATCGCTAGACCTCAAGGAGTAAAAAATGGGTAATGTTGGTAAGAAGCTTAAAGAAGCTAAGAAAAAGCTGATCGCAGAGCGTTATAACGTCGCTGACGCAAGTTCCCTTCTCAAAGAAGTGAGCTACACAAAGTTTGATGCCACGGTTGAAATCGCCATGAACCTTGGCGTCGATCCGCGTCATGCAGATCAAAACGTTCGCGGTGCAGTAGTCCTTCCTCATGGTCTCGGTAAGAAGATGCGTGTCCTTGTTTTTGCGAAGGGCGAAAAGATTCGCGAAGCTCAAGAAGCAGGGGCTGACTTTGTGGGAGGCGACGACCTCGCTCTCAAAATTCAAGGCGGCTGGCTCGACTTTGATGCAGCCGTTGCAACTCCTGACATGATGGGTGTTGTGGGACGTCTTGGTAAAATCCTTGCGCCTCGTGGGCTTATGCCTAACCCTAAAACGGGTACAGTCACCAACGACGTTAAGTCTGCCATTCGCGATGCAAAAGCTGGTCGTGTGGAATTCAAAGTCAATAAGGCTGGAATTATTCAAGCGCCTGTTGGTAAAGTTTCCTTTGAACCAAAACAAATCGAAGACAATGTACGTGCTTTTGTTGACGCAATCGTTCGTGCAAAGCCGCCTGCAGCAAAGGGTACATACATCAAGAGCGCATACGTGTGCTCAACGATGAGCCCCAGTTTAAAGATCGATACTTCTGAATTTAAGTAATTTTTCCGCGCCTGTGGGTCGAAGACTGCTGGTTCGGTGTCAACCGATAAATCCCGCATAGACTTGGCCCCTGGGTTTTTGTTAACCGTGGGCACCTCTGCGCTTGGCTTTGGTGTCCGTTATGAGAAGGGGAGGCCTAGATTGTTAGATCGCAATGCAAAAAATGCTTGGCGTGAAGATCTAACCCAGTCCTTTGACAAAGCCCAAGCAGTTTTTCTTGCACGTTATTCCGGAATGACCGTTGAAGATCTTACCGTTCTTCGTCGCGACCTCCGGACTCACAATGCTAAATTCGAAGTGGTAAAAAACACCATCGCGAAAAAGGCAATTGAAGGGCGAGCAGAAGCTGCAATTGGAGACATGCTCAAAGGGCAGACTGGTGTTGTTTTTGCTTTTGGTGACGTCGCTGCTGCTGCGAAGACGCTTTCCGAAGCTGCCAAAAAATACGAGAAACTAAATCTCGTTGGTGGCTTTATGGAAAACGCAACGTTGGATGCAAAAGCTGTTGATAAGCTTGCATCTCTTCCTTCACGGGAAGTTCTTCTCAGCAAAATCGTTGGTTCGCTCATTGCGCCACACCGTTCCATGTTGGGAGTCCTTCAAGGAGTTCCACGGGCTATGGTCAGCGTGTTGAATCAAATCAAAGAAAAGATGTCCGAAGAAAACGCCTGATGCACGAACAGTTGGGTATAGATTTTTTAAATTAAAAATTATCGAGGAGACTTAGAATGTCCGCAATTACTAAAGAACAGTTCATCGAATACATCAAGGGCCTTACTCTTATTCAAGCTGCTGACCTTGTTAAAGAGCTCGAAGAAATTTTTGGCGTAAGCGCTTCTGCTCCTGTTGCAGTTGCTGCTGCGGGCGCTGCTGCTCCTGCTGCTGAAGCGCAAACCGAATTTGAAGTGACTTTGAAGGCTGCTGGCGACAAAAAGCTTGAAGTTATTAAAGAAATTCGTGCAATCACTGGTCTTGGCCTCAAAGAAGCCAAGGATCTCGTTGAAGGCGCTCCTAAGAGCGTAAAAGCGGGCATTCCTAAAGCTGAAGCTGAAGAAATCAAGAAGAAGCTCACTGCAGCTGGCGCAACAGTTGAAGTCAAGTAAGTCAAGCAATTATTTGCTGACACTTTGTGAAGCCAACCGGGATTCTTTCTCCGGTTGGCTTGACTTTTGCTAAAAGGCAATTAAGTCTAGCCCTGTCGCATGCGTTGAGGGGTCCCTTTGTTCTATCCAATTTTTGATCCTTTGCCTAAATCCAGTCAATTGAGTATCAACTTTTGTTTCGCTTTTTCGCGATTTCAGAAGATAATGGTGATCCCCTCACTTTTTCATAAGACTTCTTTTTAAAGAGGACCCTTTATGGCAAATCTGGCGTCAAGTTTTGTTCGTCACAGGCGCAATTTTGCTAAGGTTCATCCAATTATTGGAATGCCGAACCTAATTGACATTCAAAAGCGGTCGTATGCCGAATTCCTGCAAGGGACGGAGAACGCCGAAAGCAGGAACGAAGTCGGGCTCCAAGGCGTTTTCAAAAGCGTTTTTCCGGTGCAAGATTTTGATGCAACGGCTTCTGTTGAATTTGTCAGTTACACTCTCGAAGAGCCCAAGTACACCGTCGAAGAGTGCCGTTCGCGCGGCATGACCTACGCGGCTCCTGTGAAGGTATTAGTACGGCTTCTTATTTGGGATGTCGATCATGATACTGGAGTGAAGTCCATTCGTGGCTTCAAAGAGCAGGAAGTCTATTTTGGGGAAATTCCGTTAATGACGGAATATGGAACATTCATTGTGAACGGAACGGAGCGCGTTGTCGTTTCTCAGCTCCACCGTTCGCCTGGTGTTTTCTTCGATCATGACAAGGGTAAAACTCACTCGTCTGGAAAAATTCTTTATAATGCAAGAATTATTCCTTATCGCGGCTCATGGCTGGATTTTGAATTCGATTCAAAAGACATTCTCTATTGCCGAATCGATAGACGCCGTAAGATGCCCGCAACCATCCTCCTCAAGGCGTTGGGCCTCAGTACGGAAGAGTTGCTCGATTTCTTCTACGATCGCGAAACAATCATATTAAAAGATGGCCAGTTTCACCGAAAGGTGAATCTGGAACTTTTACGTGGACAGCGTGCAAGTACCGACATCATTGATCCGAAGTCTGGTCGCATTCTGGTGAAGCGAAACCGTAAAATTGGTCTGGCGGTTATCAAGCAACTTCAGTCAGCGGGAGTTGAAATGCTTCCGATGACGAAAGAAGAAGTCATTGGAAAAATCATTGGCCGCGATGTCATCGACGATGATACCGGAGAAGTCCTTTTTCCAATCAACCAAGAAGTGACTGAGAATATTCTTGATGCCCTCGTGCAAAGAGGCATCACTCAATTTGGTGTGCTCTTTATCGATGATATCAACGTCGATTCCTCATTTCGCGACACATTAATTTCCGATAAAACAGCAACCACCGAGGAAGCACTTCTCGAAATCTATCGTAGAATGCGCCCGGGTGATCCCCCAACACTTGAAAATGCAAGTCAGCTTTTCGAGAACTTGTTCTTCGTAAAAGAACGATACGACCTTTCGCGGGTTGGTCGTCTAAAGTTGAATGAGCGTCTCGATCTGTCCATCGACATTGAACACCGCACGCTGACACGCGAAGACATTCTTGGCACGGTCAGAATGCTTCTCGATGTGCGCGCTGGAAAAGTAAAAGTCGATGATATCGACCATCTTGGTAACAGACGTGTGCGTGCTGTTGGCGAGCTTTTGGAAAATCAGTACCGCATCGGTCTGACCCGTATTGAAAGAGCCATCAAAGAGCGTCTCCAACTTCAAGACATTGACAGTTTGATGCCTCACGACCTCGTCAATGCGAAACCTGTTACAGCTGTCGTCAAAGAGTTTTTCGGCTCTTCACAGCTGAGTCAGTTTATGGACCAAACAAACCCTCTTGCAGAGGTTTATCACAAGCGCCGCCTCTCAGCCCTTGGGCCTGGGGGTCTCTCTCGTGAGCGTGCGGGCTTTGAAGTCCGAGACGTTCACCCCACACATTATGGGCGCATTTGTCCTATTGAAACTCCTGAAGGTCCAAACATTGGACTTATTGTTTCGCTCGCGTCCTATGCGCGAGTCAATCAGTACGGATTTATCGAAACTCCCTATCGTGAAGTTTTGGATCGCGTTCCGGGTCCTAATTTCCGATATTGCAGTTCGACAGACGAGTGGAAGGGGCACACCATTGCTCAGGCGAATGCAAAGCTTGAACCTGGGGAGCTTCTGAACGCGCGTCACATGGGCGAAAGTAACATGTATCAAAGCGAAGAAGTCGACTTGATGGATGTTGCAACAAATCAGCCTGTTTCAGTGGCTGCGTCGCTCATTCCATTCTTGCAGAATGACGATGCCCACCGTGCCCTCATGGGTGCGAACATGCAGCGTCAAGGTCTACCTTTGCTCCGTACCAGAGCGCCACTCGTGGGCACAGGTATGGAACGAAAAGTGGCATCAGATTCCGGTGTAACGGTTGTTGCAAAGCGATCTGGATTTGTCATTCGCGTAGATGCTGAAAGAATTGTTGTCAAAGCGGACAATGCTATTTCTGACGATCTTACGGAAGTTGCGTCTGAAGTCGATATTTACACATTGACAAAATACACACGCTCCAACGTCGATACGTGTATTAATCAAAAGCCAATTGTTAAAGTTGGCGAACGTGTTGAAGCCGGCGACATTATTGCCGACGGATTTTCGACCGAAATGGGCGAACTTGCGCTTGGGCAAAACGTTGTCGTGGCGTTTATGCCTTGGGCTGGATACAACTTTGAAGATGCGATTGTTGTCTCCGAACGTGTTGTCCGAGAAGATCTTTACACGTCTATTCATATTCAAGAATTTGAATGTGTCAGTCGTGATACCAAACTTGGTAAAGAAGAAATCACCTCAGATATTCCAAACGTCAGTGAAGAAGGCCTCAAGAGCCTTGATGAAGCTGGGATTGTTACAATTGGTGCCGAAGTTAAGCCTGGCGATATCCTTGTCGGAAAGCTTACTCCTAAAGCTGAAACGCAATTAACTCCTGAAGAGAAGCTCCTGCGCGCCATCTTTGGTGAAAAAGCAGCAGACGTTCGCGATACTTCGCTGCGCGTGCCACCTGGAGTTTATGGAACTGTCATCGGTGCGAAGGTCTTTTCCCGTGAGGGTGCCGAGCCTGATGTTCGTATGTTCGAAATTCAGGAACAGGAAGTTGAAAAACTTCGAAAAGATGAGCGTGACCGTATCGAAATCATCCGCAGTTCCGCTCTTGAAAAACTGCGTATTCTTCTGACAGGCGAAGTGGCCGCTGTTTCAATTGAAACAAAGCACCATGGCGAACTCAGAAAGATTGCAGCGGGCGAAAACTTTACGGAAGAAATCTTTTTGGGGATGTCTGTTGAGCAAGTGCGTACACTTGAAGTCAAAGATGCTGCAAAAGGATCGTCGCTTGCAAAACTCAAGCGTTCGATGGACGAGAAAATTAACCTCGTTCATTTGATGACGGAAGAGCAAATTGGACGCGTGAAGCGTGGAGACGAGCTCCCACCAGGCGTCATTAAAATGGTTAAAGTCTATGTCGCCATTAAACGCCGACTTCAAGTCGGAGATAAGCTTGCTGGACGCCATGGAAATAAGGGTGTTATTTCAAAAATAGTACCCTATGAAGACATGCCGTTTCTTGCGAATGGTCAGGCCGTAGATATCGTACTGAGCCCTCTCGGGGTGCCTTCTCGTATGAACATCGGTCAGATTATGGAAACCCACTTTGGTTGGGCTGCACGAGGTATAGGCGAGAAAATCAACGATATGGTTGATAAGGCTTGCCCTCGAAACGAGCTTGAAGATTACTTGCTCAAAATTTGGGATGATGCGGGAGTTCATGAGTTCGTCAAGAGCTGCACGAATGAAGATTTGCGGCTCTTTGTCCGTAAATATCGCGAGGGTGTTACAATTGCGAACCCCGTCTTTGATGGCGCGGCTGAGTCCGAAATTTTTGACTATTTACGTCTTGCTGCCATGCCAGAAAGTGGTCAGGTCGATCTTTATGATGGGCGTTCGGGAGATAAATTTGATCGCACGGTTACCGTGGGCATCATGTATATCTTGAAGCTGCATCACCTTGTCGACGAGAAAATCCATGCGCGTTCCATTGGGCCATACAGCCTTGTGACGCAACAACCACTCGGCGGTAAAGCGCAGTTTGGTGGTCAGCGCCTTGGTGAAATGGAAGTATGGGCGATGGAGGCCTACGGCGCCGCTTATACGTTGCAAGAGTTCCTTACTGTGAAATCGGATGACATTGTTGGACGAACAAAGATGTATGAAGCCATCGTCAAGGGAGAGAACATGATGTTGCCGGGCTTGCCCGAATCCTTCAACGTTCTTGTCAAAGAAATGCAATCCCTTGCGCTTGATATTAATCTTATTCGTGAAGGCGAAGAGGTCAGTCTCGAAGACTTACAACAAGAGGTCCGCGAACATCAGTAACGGACCCTTGTTTCCAGTGAATAGAAAAACGAAATTGGATTTTCCACTCTATAGGAGAGTGATCTCATGGCCGACAACGTGAAGGACATTTATAACTTTTTCGAAAAACCCGTTGATCCACTGAGTTTCAGTGCGGTCAAGATTGGGCTTGCTTCGCCTGAGAAAATCAGAAGTTGGTCTTACGGTGAAGTGAAAAAGCCTGAAACAATCAACTACCGAACATTTAAGCCTGAGCGAGATGGTCTTTTCTGTGGAAAGATCTTTGGCCCTGTTCGCGATTACGAATGTATTTGCGGAAAATACAAGCGCAAAAAGCACCGTGGAACCGTGTGTGAAAAGTGTGGCGTGGAAGTGATTGAGAGCAAGGTGCGACGTGAGCGCCTTGGTCACATCAACTTAGCTTGCCCTGTTGCGCACATCTGGTTTTTGAAGTGCTTGCCTTCCCGTATTGGGAGCGTTCTCGATCTTTCTCTGAAAGATTTGGAAAAGATCCTTTACTGCGAAGCATACATCGTGCTTGATCCTATGGAGACAGACCTCAAGAGAAACGAACTCATCTCTGAGGAAAAGCTTCAGTCAAAAATTCGTGAATTTGGAAACCATTCCTTAAAAGTTGGAATTGGTGCGGAAGCCATTTTAGAAATGCTTCAAGCGATCGATGTTTTTGACCTTGCGCGTTACCTGCGTGAAACGCTCAAGGTAACAACGTCAGATGCTCAAACAAAGAAACTTATCAAGCGTCTTAAAGTTGTGGGATCATTTCTGATCAGCAGCAACCGTCCTGAATGGATGATGCTGCAGGTTATTCCTGTGTTGCCTCCGGATCTTCGCCCGCTGGTTCCTCTGGAAGGCGGACGCTTTGCAACTTCGGACTTAAATGACCTCTACCGACGCGTCATCAATCGTAACAATCGCCTTCTTCGTCTTATTGAATTAAACGCACCCGATATTATCGTGCGCAATGAGAAAAGAATGCTTCAAGAAGCCGTTGATGCCTTGTTTGACAATGGCCGTCGCGGCAAGACCTTTACTGGTCCTAATAAGCGGCCCCTGCGCTCACTTTCCGACATGCTTAAGGGTAAAAACGGACGTTTCCGTCAGAACCTTCTTGGAAAACGAGTCGACTACTCGGGTCGTTCCGTTATTGTTGCTGGGCCTGAATTAAAATTGCATCAATGCGGTTTGCCTAAGCTCATGGCGCTTGAAATGTTTAAACCTTTTCTCTTCAATAAACTTGAAGAAAGAGGCTATGTTTCAACGATTAAAAGTGCGAAAAAGATGGTCGAAAAAGAGAGACCCGAAGTCTGGGACCTCTTGGAAGAAGTCACAAAAGAGCATCCGGTTCTTTTGAACCGTGCGCCAACGTTGCATAGACTTGGAATTCAGGCATTCGAACCTGTGCTTGTCGAAGGAAAAGCAATTCAATTGCATCCTTTGGTTTGTCAGGCTTTTAACGCGGACTTCGACGGTGACACCATGTGTGTGCACGTTCCGCTCAGCCTCGAAGCGCAGATCGAAGCCCGTGTTCTCATGATGTCGACGAATAATATTCTTTCGCCGCAGCACGGAACGCCTATCATCGAGCCTACCAAAGACATCGTTCTGGGGCTTTACTATCTCTCGCGCGAAAACGTGGGATCGAAAGGTTCGGGTCGTAAATTTTCGAGCCGTGATGAAGTGCGCGCTGCGTATGATCATGGTGCAGTCGATTTGCATGCGAGCGTCTTCGTACGAAAGTATGCACATTCGAAAACTTTGATTCAAACGACAGTGGGCCGCGTTATTGTCTCTGAAATTCTCCCAGACGCCGTTCCTTTCTTTGAAGCATACAATAGGCCACTCGACAAAAAGACTTTGTCTTCTCTCGTCAATGAAACCTATCGTTTATGTGGTGCAAAAGAGACCGTTCTCCTTGCGGATGCTTTGCGCGAACTTGGTTACAAGTACGCAACGGAATCTGGAATTTCGATCTGCATTCAAGACATGGCCATTCCCAAAGAAAAGGCTGCGCTCCTTAACCAGGCGCATGATGAAGTTCGGGAAGTTCGTGAGCAGTATGCAGAAGGTCTGATTACAGAAGGCGAACGCCATAATAAGGTCATTGATACTTGGTCTCGTGTTCAAGATCTCATCACCGACGCAATGGTGAAGCAGATTTCGACGCAGCGAGTTATTAATGAAAAAGGCGAAGAAGTAACCATTCCTTCGTTTAACTCCATCTTTATGATGGCGGATTCGGGTGCGCGCGGAAGTAAAACTCAGATGCGCCAGCTCGCGGGGATGAAAGGACTTGTTGCGAAAGCGACGGGTGAAATTATCGAGACCCCGGTTACAGCGAATTTGCGCGAAGGGATGACGGTTCTCCAGTACTTCATCAATACGCATGGTGCGCGAAAAGGACTTGCAGATACGGCCTTGAAAACGGCCTCATCTGGTTACCTCACGCGTCAGCTTGTGGATGTGGCGCAAGACACCATCGTGTCTGAATATGACTGCGGCTCCCTAGACGGTGTTGAAGTCAGAGCTGTGGTTGATGGTGGAGAAGTCATTCAGAAACTCGGTACTCGAGTTCTCGGTCGAACCTCATTATACGATCTCAAAAATCGTATCAGTGGCGAGATTATTTGCCGAGGAAATGCTGAAATTACGGAAGAAGTCATCGCACATATGGATGTTGCAAAGATTGACCGAATCTTTGTGCGATCTGTTCTTACCTGTCGTACTCGGCGCGGTGTATGTGCCAAATGCTACGGACGTGACCTCGCTACAGGTCAACTCGTCAATGTGGGTGAAGCAGTCGGTGTTATTGCTGCACAGTCTATTGGTGAGCCTGGAACACAGCTTACGATGCGTACATTCCACCAAGGTGGTGCCGCTTCGACCAAAGCTCAACAGTCATCTTTCGAAGCAAAAGTTGAAGGTACGATTCGTCTCATAAACGTCAGTTTGGTTCAGGGTCGCAATGCCTGGGCAACTTCCATGGGACGTAACGGAGAAATTGTTATTTTTGACCTTGATGGTCTCGAGCGCGAACGCTACTCGATTCCCTATGGTGCGAAGGTCTACATTGCCGATAACCAAGCCGTGAAGGTTGGAGATCTCTTGATCGAGTGGGACCCTCACTCGGTTGTTATTCTTTCGGAAGTGGCTGGACGCATCAAGTATCAAGACCTTTTGGAAGGTTTGTCCATCGAAGAGCGTGTTGATGAAGCTACGGGACTTACAAGGCGTGTGGTTCTTGAAAACCGTGATTCGAAGATCAAACCTGCGATTGTAGTTGTGGACAGTGCAGGAACTGCTGTACGAGTGACGGATACGCGTGATGCCAAGTATCCGCTCCCAAGTGGTGCAACGGTGATGTTTGCGGATGGAGATTCCATTTATCCTGGTGATATTTTGGCGAAGATTCCGCGTGAACAGATTAAAACAAGCGATATTACGGGTGGATTGCCAAGGGTTTATGAGCTCTTCCATGCTCAGAAGAAAAAGAACTTTGCAATCATTTCTGAAATCGATGGTTTTGTTGCGTTTGGCGCTGAATTAAAGGGTAAACGTCGAGTCGTTGTTCGCCCAGATGCTGGTGAAGAGCGTGAGTATTTGATTCCTAAAGGGCGACATGTGGTTGTCACTGAAGGAGACTTTATCAGGGCGGGTGAGCCACTCGTCGATGGTGCATCGAACCCACACGATATTCTTCGTATTTTGGGTGAGAAAGCTCTTGCAAGTTATCTCGTGTCTGAAATTCAGGCCGTTTATAAGCTGCAGGGTGTGCATATTGATGATAAGCACATTGAAGTCATCGTGAAGCAGATGCTCCGTCGCGTGCGCATCAAGGATCCTGGGGACACCGAATTTTTGCCGGCCGCACAGGTCGACAAGTGGACTTTCGAAGAGCAGAACGAGCTTGCACTTGCCCGTGGAGCGAAGCCTGCGGTTGCAGAGCCTCTCCTTCTTGGTATTGCAAGAGCGGCTTCATCGACGGAATCCTTTATTTCCGCAGCTTCGTTCCAAGAGACCACAAAGGTTCTTACGGAAGCGTCGCTTGCAGGCAAAACGGATTTACTTCGTGGCTTGAAAGAGAACGTTATTATGGGTCGCCTGATTCCAGCGGGAACAGGGGTGGCTGTTTACAAGAGCCTTGAGATGTTTGTCGAAGGACAGACGCTTGAAGCAGAAGCGATTATTGAAGCCTCTGCGCCGCAGATTCTTTCTCGACTGGGTGGAGCTGGACATCATCATGCTCAGCGCTAGTTCAGTCAGGTCAGGGTTATAAAAGTCGCATGCCAGGGGGATTTTCCCCTGGCGATTTTTATTTTTCACCTTGACAGAACCCGAACGGTTAGTTACGAAACGTTGCCTTAGTTTGGAGATTCGCACTATGGAAAGTCAAAAGATTAGAATTCGCCTAAAAGGCTATGATGTCGGTCTAGTAGACCAAAGCGTAGCCCAGATTATTAACAAAGCAAAAGGAACAGGAGCTAAAATAGCTGGACCTGTGCCCATGCCTACGATAATCAACCGATACACAGTTCTCCGTTCGCCTCACATCGACAAAAAATCGCGTGAGCAGTTCGAGATTCGGACACATCGTCGCCTTATCGATTTGCTGGAACCCAAACAGCAGACGATTGATGCGTTGATGAAGCTTGATCTTGCAGCTGGCGTAGATGTCGAAATTAACCTCTATTGAGGTTGGTTCCGGTATCTGTTTTTGAATCTTGACAACCCGAGCTCAGCGAGCAAATAGTTTTGTCTATTTGCACCCGGTCCCATAATAGCTGGCGCTGCTCAAGCTCGCATCCAGTAGGGGAAGAAAATGATCCGTTATGCCTTTACAAAGATTGGCATGACAAATGCCTTTACACCGGCAGGAGAAGCAAACGGCGTAACCGTTTTGAAGCTTCAAGCCACGAAGGTCGTTCGTCATGAGAAACTAGAAAATGGTCGTACTTTAGTTGTTGTTGAATATGATAACGGCAATAAGAGTAAGGCGCAACGTGGATGGATCGTCGAAAATCCATCGGAATTTGAAGTTGGTTCCACCCTCAAATCGCCCCCTCTTACTGTTGGACAAAAAATTAAATTAACGGGTGTCTCAAAAGGCCGCGGATTCCAAGATGTCATCACACGACATGGTTTCGCCGGTGGACCTGCGAGCCACGGTAGCCGTTTCCACCGCGCCCCTGGTTCGGTCGGTATGCGTACAGAGCCTGGTAGAACCCCAAAGGGTAAAAAGCTTCCTGGCCACGACGGTGATCGGCAAGTGACAATGCGGAATGCAGAAGTTGCCTATTGGTCTGGTGATGAAGCAATTCTGGCTGTTGTCGGCGGCGTGCCCGGTGCACGTGGTTCCACGTTACTCGTTTGAGTTTCGAGAAAGATAAAGGAAAAGAAACATGTTATCGAAGATTGAAACTCTTCCAGAGTGGCTTTTAGACAGCGCCGATCGCAACAAAGGCACGCTCTGGCAGGTTGTGAAAGCATACCGAGCTAACCTTCGTCAGGGAACCGTCGGGGTTAAAACCCGTGGTATGGTCTCTGCGACGAGCCAAAAACCGTACAAACAAAAAAGAACTGGTAATGCACGCCGTGGTTCATTTGTGAGCCCTATCTGCGTTGGTGGTGGTGTTGCTCATGGGCCAAAGGCACGTGATTACCGTCAAGCTATTCCTACGAAGATGGCTGATTTGGCCCTTAAGATTGCTCTTGCAGAGCGTATTAAGGCGGGTCGAATTTTTACAGGCGGACTTCTAATTGCGTCTGGCAAGACAAAAGATGCTGCAACATTGATAAAAGATGTTACAGAGAAGGTCGGAAAAACTGTCATTTGTCTTGGCAGTGTCGATGAAACAACCCTGCGCGCATTCCGCAACATTCGTGGCGTTGAGCTTATCAGTCCTAACAGTCTGAATGCTCTTGATATTGTTGAGTCTCGCAGACTCTTAATCGCTCCAGAAGCGTTAAAAGCAATTGAAACCAGATTGGCTGACTGAGCTCAGTGGGAAGAGGAAGAAATTCATGCGTGCAGATTTTGTCATAAAAAGCTCAGTTTTGAGCGAAAAAGCTTACGGGCTTTCTGAAAAGAAAGTGTACACGCTAAAAGTAGACATGAAGGCTACCAAGGCTGACGTTAAGGGTGCATTGAAAGATGTATTTAACGTTGATGCTTTGAGTGTGAACACTGTTATTGTTCGCGGTAAAACGTTGCGTAAAATGCGTTCTAAGAGAGGCGGCGCCTTTGATGTAAAGCGTCCAAATTTCAAGAAGGCATATGTCACGCTGCGTCCAGGTCAGGAACTTCCGACTGCAACTCGCGTTGTAGAAGCGGATGTTGCTGTTGCAGATGAGAAGAAAGAGTAAAACAAGAAGAAGCGCGGATAAATCCTCGTTATCGCGCCATGTGAGGAATATATGTCGGTTAGACAGTTAAAGCCATACACTTCAACGACACGGTTTCAAAGTTATATTAACTACCGTGAAGTTTTGACGACTTCGGAGCCTTATAAGCCTTTGCTCGCTCCGAAACCAAAAAAGGCGGGGCGTAACAACCACGGCCGAATTTGCGTTCGACACAAGGGCGGTGGCAATAAAGCACAGTACCGTATCATCGACTGGAAGCGTTCGCGCCGTGACGTTCAAGGCGTTGTAACAAGCGTTGAGTACGATCCGAACAGAACTGCATTCTTGTCTCTTATTCAGTTCATCGACGGTGATCGTAAGTACGTCTTGGCAACTGAGGGAGTGACCGTTGGGACAAAGATCCTCAACTCGCCCGAAGCCGACATCAAGCCTGGAAATAGCCTTCCTTTGAAGCGCATCCCTGCGGGTACTTCGATTCATAGCATTGAATTGAAGCCTGGAGCGGGCGCGAAAATGGTACGTAGTGCGGGCGCAGCAGCAACTTTGGTTGGACGTTTGGAAAAATACGCCCAAGTAAGATTGCCTTCAGGTGAGCTCCGTCTCGTTCCTGAAGACTGCTATGCAACTGTGGGAACAGTTTCAAATGCTGACCATATGAATGTGTCACTCGGTAAGGCAGGTCGCAGACGCTGGAAGGGGATTCGCCCAAGCGTGCGTGGTGTTGCGATGAACCCTGTGGATCACCCTATGGGTGGTGGTGAAGGTAGAACGAGCGGTGGACGTCATCCTTGTTCGCCTTGGGGAATGCTGACGAAGGGCTACAAGACGCGCAAGTCTAAGCCTAGTGATCGATTGATCGTCAGCCGTCGTAAGAAATAATTTAGGTTTGGAGAAAGTTTATGCCACGCTCGCTGAAAAAGGGTCCTTTTATCGACTCTTATCTTTTGAAGGCGTCAGAGAAGTCGAAAGGTAGTGCAGGAAAGGTGATCAAGACTTGGAGTCGGCGATCAACAATCGTTCCCGATTTCGTTGGATTGACCTTTGCTGTTCACAATGGTCGGAAGTTTATTCCGGTTTATGTCAATGAAAATATGGTCGGCCATAAGCTTGGCGAGTTCGCACCAACTCGTACGTTTTTCGGCCACGGCGCTGATAAAAAAGCTGCCAAGAAAAAGTGAGGGTTTGAGAAATGGACGCGAAAGCAACACACTACTCCGCCAAGTGCGCACCTAGAAAGGTTCGGCTTTTACGAGGCTTGATTCTGGGTAAGACTGCTGCACAGGCAATTGCCGTACTCTCTGCTGAGAGACGGTCTGGTTCTGTTTCAACAATTAAACTAATCCGCTCTGCAATGGCGCAGCTCCCTCGGGAAGTTGCACCGTACGCACTTGTGTCTGACCTCGTTGTTGACGAAGGTCCAAAGCGCCGGATGTTTATGCCGCGTGCTCAAGGGCGTGCGAGTCCAGTTCTGAAAAGAACTTCGCATCTTTCTATTCGTTTGAAGCTTGGCTGAAAAGGGAGACTGCTGTGGGTCAGAAGGTTAGTCCGATTGGATTAAGATTAGGGATCAATAAGACATGGGACTCCCGTTGGTATAGCCAAAGGGATTACGCTAAATATCTGAACGAAGATATCAAGGTAAGAAAGTTTATTACCAAGAAGTATTCGGATTCAGGCATTGCAAAAGTTGAGATTGAGCGCGCTGCTAAGCAGATCGTTGTTAAGGTCTTTACTGCAAAACCCGGTAAAATCATCGGGAAGCAAGGTAAGGGCATTGAGATTCTGCGTGATGAAATCAAGTCGGTCATCAAGGGTGACGGCAAAAACATCAAGGTTGATGTTTTTGAAGTAAAAACCCCAGACATGAATTCGCAATTGGTTTCATTAAGCGTTGCGCAACAGATTGAGAAACGTGTTTCGTTTCGTCGTGCGATGAAGAAAGTCATTCAGCAAACGATGAAGGCTGGCGCTAAAGGAATCAAAGTTCGTATTTCTGGCCGTCTTAATGGTGCAGAAATGGCGCGAACAGAGTGGGCAAGGGAAGGAAGAATTCCTCTCCACACTTTGCGTGCTGATATCGACTTTGGTTTTTCCGAAGCGTTAACCACGTACGGACTTATTGGGGTTAAGGTTTGGATTTACAAGGGCGAAGTATACGGGAAAGTCTCGTCTTCTACTGCTTCGACAGGCGGATCGAAGAACTCTCGTGGAAATGAGGAGTGATGACGTATGTTAGCACCTAAGAAAGTTAAGTTCCGGAAGTCCCATAAGGGCCGTATTAAAGGCGTTGCTACTCGTGGCGAAACTCTCGCTTTTGGTGACTATGCGTTGCAGGCTACCGAAAATGGTAAGCTCGACGCTCGTCAATTAGAAGCCGGACGAATTGCCTTGACAAGGCACATAAAGCGTGGTGGTAAGGTTTGGATCAGAGTTTTTCCTGACAAGCCAATCACGAAAAAGCCTGCTGAAACTCGTATGGGTTCCGGAAAAGGCGGTCTCGACAAATGGATTTGCCCAATTAACTCTGGCCGAGTCGTGTTCGAGATTGAGGGAGTAACGTTAGAGCTTGCACAAGAAGCGCTTACGCTCGCAGCGGCTAAATTGCCGTTTCAAACTCGTATTGTGCGACGTTCAGAGAAGGTATGGGATGTACAATGAAGAAGGCTAAGAAATTTGCGGATCTTGACCTAAAGCAGGCTTCTGTGAAGAAGCGTGAGCTTGTTCATGAAATTGTGAAGGCTCGACTGAGCCTTGACGCGACTGCTCTTCAAAGCATGGGCGGTCTCGAGGGTGCTCGGAAAGAGTTAAAAGCCCTTTCTCAGAAGATTGCGATTGGCCGTGGGAGCAAAGGATAACTCTAATGTTAGCTACTGAAACAAAAGTTACTAAGAATCCTGTGAAGGCAAAGATTGTTGCTCTTTCACTTGATAAAAGTACTGCACGAGTTGAAATTCCTCGTGTCGTTGAGGATAAGAAGTATGGAAAGCGCTTGCACCGTACGATTTCTTTGCACGTTGACACCAATAGCAAAGAAGTTAAAGTGGGCTCGCTTGTAGATATTCTTCCTTGCCGACGAATTTCTAAGACAAAGAGCTGGAAGGTAATTTCTGTCAATCCTTCCTAATGATGTTTGGTTTTTGAGAGGTGTACCGTGATTCAACCAGAATCGATCCTGGTAGCAGCTGACAATAGTGGTGCGCGCACGCTCAATGTCATCCGCGTGATGGGTGGTTCGTTCCGCCGTTACGCAAGAGTTGGTGACTTGATCGTTGTTTCAGTGCGAGACGCTGTGCCGGGCGGACGTGTCAAAAAGGGTGAAGTTCATAAAGCCATTGTAGTGCGATGTAGAAAAGAAGTTTCTCGTCCCGATGGCTCTCGAATCCGTTTTGATGAAAACGCTGCGGTGTTAGTGAAAATCGTTAAAAACGATAAAGAGCCCATTGGAACGCGTATCTTTGGACCCGTTGCCAGAGAACTAAGACAGCGTAATTGTGGCAAAATTATAAGCTTGGCACCGGAGGTCCTCTAGTCTATGGCAAGCGGAAAGACAAATCCAGCAGCTGGTAAAACTCCAGCAACTGGTAAAAAAGGCGGAAAAAAGGGTGCTGACGCTGGCGCCGTTGTTGTTCGTGGAGAGCATGTAAAAGGAGCAGATCCTCGCTATAAGAAAAATTATGGTGAGAAAGTGCTTCCTGAGTTGAAAAAGCGCCATCCCGAGAAAAACGTGATGCAGCTTCCAAAATTGGTAAAGATTGTTGTCAATACTTGCCAAGGTGAAGCGACGCAAAATATCAAACTTTTGGAAAGTGCAGCTGCAGAGCTCGAAATGATTACTGGTCAAAAGGCCGTGATCACTCGAGCTAAGCGATCAATTGCAACATTTAAGCTTCGCGCTGGAATGCCAATTGGCGCACGTGTGACTCTTCGTAAAGAGAGAATGTTTGAGTTTTACGATCGTTTAGTGTCCGTCGCACTTCCTCGAATTCGTGATTTTCGTGGAGTATCCGGGAACAGCTTTGACGGACGTGGGAACTATTCCATTGGTATCCGTGAACAAGTGATTTTCCCTGAGATTGAGGCTGATAAGGTCGACAAAACTCGTGGGTTGAGCATCACTATTGTGACCTCAGCAAAGACTGATGATGAAGCTCGTGAGCTTCTGAGTCTCTTGGATATGCCATTTAGGAAATAAAGAAGAAAGAGGTGGTGTGTGGCTCGTTTGGCAATGATAAACAAGGCGAATGATAAGCCCAAGTTCTCAACCAGACAGAAAAGTCGTTGTAAACAGTGCGGAAGAGCTCGAGCTTTCTATCGAGATTTTGGGGTTTGCCGCATTTGTCTTCGTAAGTTGGCTCATGCTGGTCAGATCCCGGGCATGGTCAAGGCAAGTTGGTGAGGTGAAATATGAATACTACTGATCCGGTTGCAGACTTATTGACTCGTATTCGCAATGCTGGGGGGGCTGGCCTTCGTTATGCCGTCGTTCCTGCCAGCAAGATGAAGATTGAAATGACGAAGATCTTGGAAGCTGAAGGCTTTATTAGGGGTTTTCGGCTCATTCGTGACGAAGGTCAGGGAAAGATCAAGATTGCATTGAAATATGCGGATTCCGGCGAATCAGTGATTCGTGGAATTGTGCGTGTTTCGCGTCCTGGTCGCCGTGTTTACAAGTGCGTAGACGATCTTCCTCGTGTTCGTGGTGGACTTGGTCTTTCGATTCTTTCGACTTCCAGAGGACTTATGACCGATAAGGGCGCAAGGTCTGAACGAGTAGGCGGAGAATTGTTGGCATTTGTTTGGTAATGAACGAGACTTAGGGCAGGTGCGATATGTCTAGAATAGGAAAACGGCCCATAGTGTTGCCCGCTGGCGTTACAGCCAAGTTAAATGGTTCCGTACTTGATGTTGCGGGACCAAAGGGCACGCTGAAACGTGATACGTTTGGCCGTGTTGTGTTAAGTGAAGAAAAAGGCGAGATTAACGTCTCGCCTGTTGATCCAGTTGATGGAGCCAAATATTGGGGCCTTTACAGAACATTGCTCGCCAATATGGTAGAGGGTGTTTCGAAAGGCTTTACTCGGCAGCTCGAACTCATCGGTACAGGGTACCGTGCGAGCATGTCTGGAAAAATGCTGAACATCACTGTAGGGTTGTCTCATCCTGTTAACATCGAACCGCCCGCCGGAGCGGCGTTTGAAGTTGATAAGGCTGGAAAAATCGTTGTTACAGGGTTGGATAAGGAAGTTGTTGGGCAACTCGCGGCGAGTATTCGTTCGGTTCGTCCACCAGAACCTTATCATGGAAAAGGCATCCGCTATGTCGGTGAAGTTGTTACAACCAAGGTCGGTAAGTCGGCTGGTAAGAAGTAACAATTTGAAGAATGTGTTTTCTGTATGTTAGCAGAAAATCAGGAGTTTATTTATGCAACGTATGACTAATCGTAAGGAGTTGCGTGCGCTCAGAAAGATGCGTTTCTGGCGTCGCCGACAGACCGACATCTTGAAGCCACGACTGTGTGTCTTTAGAAGTAGCCGACATATCCAGGCTCAAGTAATTGATGATGTGAGTAGAAAAGTGCTTGCATGCGCGAGTTCTGTAGAATCTGAGCTGAAAGGCTCTGGTTTACGCGGAAAAGTTCTTGCTGCGAAGATAGGAACTGTTGTTGCTGAGAGAGCTTTAAAGGCTGGCGTGAAGGCAGTCGTTTTTGATAGAAACGGCTTTATGTACCACGGCCGCGTGCAGACGCTTGCAGATTCTGCTCGCGAAGCCGGCCTTGAGTTTTAACGGACTACAGAAGGAAGGCTGGAATGCAAGCGAAAGAAGAGCAGAAGAAAGATCGTTTCGAAGATCGTGTTATTAGCGTAGCAAGAGTTTCGAAGACTGTTAAAGGCGGTCGTCGAATGAGTTTCTCCGCACTGGTTGTCGTTGGCGATAAGCAAGGGACAGTCGGATTTGGTTTGGGTAAAGCTGCTGAAGTGCCCGAGGCAGTTCGCAAAGCTGTTGCCCAAGCGAAGAAGTCATTGATTACTGTGCCAGTTGAAAACGAAACGATCCCCTACGTGATCAATTCGAAATTTGGTGCCTGTGTGCTGTTGCTCAGTCCCGCTCCTGCGGGTACTGGGGTTGTGGCGGGTAGTGCTGTACGCGCTATTGCTGAGCTAGCAGGAATTCCAAATATTATGGCAAAAATTCAAGGTAGCCGGAATCCTCACAATGTTGTGAAAGCTACTTTTAGTGGACTACAACAGCTGATGGCTCGTGAAGAGTACCTTCAGGCTCGTAAGTAAGAGGGGTAAAAGCGATGACGTCTTTGAATTCTGCTAAATTAAAAATTACCCTTGTGCGAAGCGTAGCCGGAAGAAGTGGAACGCAAAAGAAAACACTGCAATCGCTGGGTCTGAAGAGGATTGGTTCTTCCATCGTTCTTCCAAACGTGAATCCAATCCTTGGTCAAATTAACAAGGTGATTCAGTTTGTGAAGGTTGAACCGGCTCAGTGAGGAGATCGAAGTGAAGATAGAAGAATTGCGCCCAAATAGTGGCGCTCGAAAGAATAGACGACGATTAGGACGTGGCCCTGGAAGCGGCTGGGGTAAAACGGCTGGACGCGGTGGGAAGGGTCAGACAGCACGTTCTGGCAGTTCCATTCGCCCTGGTTTTGAAGGTGGACAAACTCCCCTTTACCGTCGTATTCCAAAGCGCGGCTTCACGAATATTTTTGCCGTGGAGGTTCTTGCTTTGAACCTTCGTGACATTGGCACTCGTGTTGTCGGTGGTGTATTCGATGGTACCCTTTGGTGTAGTTTAGGTGGCGCGACTAAGATTCTTGGAACTGGTGAAGTTCCAGGTGAGCTTAAGCACGTTAAAGGAGCTTTGCTCTCATCTTCTGCACGTGAAAAATTAGTTGCTAAGGGCGTCAAGATCGAGGAGTGATTTCGAACATGACTCAAAGGGTAGACCCAACGGAAAACGCATTACTGAGAAGATTTGTTTTTACTATTGTTGCTCTCTTAGTTTTTCGGCTTGGTGTCCATATTCCAACTCCTGGTGTAAACACAAAGGCGTTGGTTTCCCTGGCGAGTCAAGGCGGGCTTCTTAAAATTCTGAATATGTTTTCAGGAGGAGCTTTAGCTCGATTTTCGATTTTTGCACTCGGTGTAATGCCATATATTTCGGCTAGCATCGCGATTCAGGTATTGACGATCGTTGTGCCATCACTTGAACAGCTTCAAAAAGAAGGTGGTTCGGGCCGGCAGAAGATCACACGTATTACCAGAGCTGTTGCTGTCATCCTTGCTCTTGTACAGGGATTTTTAATGGCTTCAGGTTTAGAAGCACTGCCTGAAACCGCTGAAGGTGCGGCAGTGCTTGATCCTGGTTTGAGTTTTCGAATCCTTTCTTCTTTGGTACTTGCTTCAGGGACGTGCTTTGTCATGTGGCTGGGCGAGCAGATGACGGAAAAGGGAATTGGAAACGGAATCAGTTTGCTCATTTTTGCGGGGATTGTTGCTTATTTTCCAGCGGGTGTTGGGGCAGTCATTCAAGGATTAAATGACGGTAGTATTGGTGTTTTTGCTGCATTGCTCATCGCCACTTTCATGATTTCGATTGTGTTTGGTGTGGCCTTCATGGAACAAAGTTATAGAAAGATTCCGGTTCACTACGCGAAAAGAATCGTTGGAAAACGTGTTCTTTCAGCTCAGTCGACCCATTTGCCGCTCAAAGTAAATATGTCTGGAGTTATTCCTGCCATTTTTGCAAGTACAGTGCTGGCTTTGCCTGTCACTTTCGCTGGGTTTTCAGATGCAAAGTCTGGGAATATTTGGATTGCGCAGCTTTCACCTAATGGGTGGATGTATCAGTCGCTGTTTGTTTTGCTCGTTTTGTTTTTCTGCTATTTCTACACTTCGGTGGTCTTTAAACCCGATGACGTTGCAGAGAACTTAAAGAAGCAGAACGCATATATTCCGGGAATTAGACCTGGCTCTGAGACGGCAGATGCGCTAGGAATGGTGGTTGGACGACTGACTTTGGCAGGTGCGTTGTATATGAACCTCGTTGTCTTGATTCCTTTCTTTGTGGAAGGTTATTTTGGGAACAAGGTGAGTATTAGTGGTGGTACTTCGCTTCTGATTGTCGTGGGTGTGGCACTCGAGACCATTCGGCAGATTTCTGCTCAGATGGCGACTCAGCGCTACGATGATTTGGTGTTTACTTCTGCTGATAAGCGGGAGCCTGCTCCAACGCTTACTGGTCCTAGTTTGTGAAAGCTGCAACTATGAATGTATTCGTTTTTATGGGGCCCCCAGGAGTTGGGAAAGGCACGCAGTCAGGTTTGGTAGCAAGCCGACTTGGAGCAGAGCACCTGTCCACAGGATTGCTTCTACGAAACGAGATCGCATCGGGTAGTGAGCTTGGCAAAGCAATTAAAAGTGTGGTTGAGTCTGGCGCTCTTGTGAGTGACGAGTTAATACTTTCTTGCCTTGATAAAAGATTAGAGAGTTCCAAAAAGGGCGACGAATGGTTGCTCTTGGATGGAATCCCTAGAACTCTTCCTCAGGTCAGCGGGCTAGATATTGTTTTAGCCAAGCATGATTTGAAGGTAGACGTGGTGGGTGCGCTTGTGGCACCACTCGATGAGTTGGTGGAACGATTTTCTTATCGATGGACTTGTTCACAATGTGGGCGGGTAGAATCTTTTGTTGATGCTGAAGTCGCATTAAAGACTTCGTGTCTGAAATGTGGGGCGAGTCATTCCTTTAAACGCCGTGAAGACGATTCGCCTGTGGCTGTCCGGAAGCGGTTTGAAGTTTATGATAGGGAAACTGCGCCTGTAATCGACGTTTATCGAAAAAGAGGAATTCTTTTTGAAGTGAACGGGTTACGGGCTGTAGAAAAGGTTTATGTCCAAGTTGCGCATCGGCTTGTCGGGGATTGAGCAAGTTTAGTCTTGATCAATGTGTAATTTTGATGTACCGAGAGTGTCCGCGCTTTGTCGAGGCTATTTGTAGTAGGTGTTTATGGAACGTGATGAGCGTTTAGAAGTAGAAGGAACGGTTTCAGAGAAGCTTCCGAATAACATGTTCCGGGTTGATTTGGAGAACGGGCACAAAGTGCTTGCTCACGTATCTGGAAAGATGCGGATGAATTTTATCAACATACTACCAGGTGACAAGGTGCGTGTTGAGCTTAGCCCCTACGATTTGCACCGTGGACGTATCGTTTTTAGAGCGAAGTAATTTCTTTACGGTTTGTTGAGGATTTTAACATGAAGGTTCGGGCGAGTGTAAAGCCAATTTGTGACAAGTGTAAGATAATTCGGCGCAAAGGTGTTGTTAGAGTCATTTGCGCTACGAAAAAGCATAAGCAGCGTCAAGGTTAAGAAGGTTTGGGGGGAATTGTGGCACGTATCGCAGGTGTTGATATTCCGCGAAACAAGAGAATTGAAATCGCGTTGACATATATTTTTGGGGTGGGACGTAAGACTTCGCAGAAGCTTCTTGATTCTCTATCGATTGATAGAAGCATCAGAGCTAATGATTTGTCTGACGACCAAATTAACGCTCTCCGTAGAGCAATCGATGCTGGTTTGACCGTTGAAAGTGATTTGCGCAGGCAAGTGACTTCCAACATCAAGCGGTTAATGGACCTTGGTTGCTATCGTGGATTGCGGCATAGAAAGGGTCTCCCTGTACGGGGACAACGGACGAAAACGAATGCTCGTACACGTAAGGGACCAAAGAAGACTGTCGCAAACAAGAAGAAGTAAGGCTAAGGATTCTTTAATATGAACAAGACTTCAGTGTCTGCAAAGAAAAAGCGCGTGAAGCGTAGTGTTCCAAGTGGAATTGCCACCGTCGCTGCAAGCTTCAATAATACGATCGTAACGTTTGCTGATCTTAATGGCGACGTACTGACTTGGTCGAGCGCAGGGAGTAAAGGATTTAAGGGTTCAAGACGAAGCACCCCATTCGCGGCTCAAGTTGCAGCAGAAGATGCTGCAAAGAAGGCCATGGATTCGGGTATGAAGTCTTGCTCCGTGATAGTTACTGGGCCTGGTGCAGGTCGAGAATCAGCGATTCGTGCAATCGCCGCAGCTGGAATTAAGGTGACGCTCATCAAGGATTCTACTCCTGTTCCACATAACGGGTGCAGACCTCCCAAGCGTCGTAGAGTTTAAAGTAGCAATAATTGGAGAGTTTAGACGTGGCTCGGTACCTTGGTCCAAAATGCAGATTGTGCAGAAGGGAAGGCGTTAAGCTTTACCTTAAAGGTGATCGTTGTTACTCAGACAAGTGCGCTATTGAGCGTGCGAAACCTGCGCCTGGCCAACATGGCGTTCGAAGGGGTAAGTTGTCTGACTATGGCGTTCAGTTACGTGAGAAGCAGAAGTTGAGACGTATTTATGGAGTGCTCGAAAAGCAGTTCCGTGGCGTCTTTGAAAAGTCTTCGCTTAAAAAGGGAAAAACGGGCGAGCTCCTTCTTCAATCGATGGAGTTGCGCCTTGACAATGTGGTCTACCGCCTTGGACTAGGCTCAAGTCGTGATGCTTCACGTCAGCTTGTTCGGCATAACCACATACTTGTCAATGGAAAGAGAAGAAACATCCCTTCCTCTATGCTTAGTGTTGGTGATAAGGTTACTCTCGTAGAATCCTCAAGAAATATGCCGCCTGTATTGGCTTCACTTGAGTCTGTCAAACGTGAAGGTCACAGTGTTCCTGCTTGGCTAAAGTGGGAAAGTGGTGACTTTACGGGCGAGTTAATCGCAAGACCGTCTCGTGAAGACATTTCGGTCCCGGTGCGTGAACAGGCTGTTGTTGAGCTTTACTCCAAATAAGAGTGGAGTGTCGGCCGCAGAAGGCGGCTTGGGGAAGCAGTGGTCGTCTTGAGCGTTGTCGTATGTGGACGGGGTAATCGATGCAAAGTAACTGGAAAGCACTGGTAAAGCCTCAGGCTATTGAGAAGGAAGAGCTTACTCCTGTATTTGGGAGATTTGTTGCAAAGCCCCTCGAAAGAGGTTTTGGGATCACACTCGGAAATGCGCTGAGGCGAGTGCTTCTCTCGTCGTTGCAGGGTGCTGCAGTCGTCGGCCTGAAGATTGAAGGTGTTCAGCACGAGTTTTCGACAGTGACTGATGTCGCTGAGGATGTGACCGAGATTGTATTAAACTTGAAGGCCTTGAACGTTTGGTTGGACGGTGAGTCTGAAAAGACCGCGACAATCGACGTTGTAGGACCTAAAGTTGTTACTGGGGCTGATGTTCAAGCTGATGGTGCACTGAGAGTTCTTGATCCGGATCATGTGATTTGTACCGTCGGAGCTGGTGGTCGATTTAGAGCGGAGCTTTTTGTCCGTTCTGGCAAGGGTTACGTGACAAGCGAGATCATTAAAGACTCTGGTTTGCCTATGGGAGTTATTCCCATTGATGCGATCTTTTCGCCTGTTAAGCGCGTGACTTTCTCTGTCTCGGACACTCGAGTAGGGCAGAAATCGGACTTTAATAAGCTTTCTCTGGAAGTGGTGACCAACGGGGCCGTCAGTCCAGAAGACGCAATTGCGTACGCAGCGAAGATTCTGAAAGAGCAGCTTTCTGTCTTTATCAACTTTCAAGAAGTTGAAGAAGATGCTCCGACAGTGGAGTCGGTTTCTGTTGATGGACAATTGTTTGAGAAGCTATACAAGTCCGTAGATGAGCTTGAACTGTCTGTGAGGGCAGCAAATTGCTTGGAAAATGCCGGAATTCGCTATATTGGTGAGTTGGTGATCAAGACTGAAGCTGAAATGTTGAAAACAAAGAATTTCGGTCGAAAGTCACTGAATGAGATTAAGGACATCCTCGCAGAGATGGGGCTCCATCTCGGTATGAAGATTGATGGTTTCGACTCATCTTCGTTTCGCGAGAAGGCAAGAGAACGCGAGTTTAAAGGTTAGGATGGATAGGTCATGAGACATAGGTTAGCGCATCGTAAGTTGAATCGAAATGGAGCTGGAAGAAAGGCTTTACTTCGCGGACTTGCAACACAGTTGTTAGAAAATGGTAGAATTGTTACGACTCTTGAACGTGCAAAAGAGTTACGGGGAGTTGTAGAACCTCTCGTAGCGCTAGCTCGTGAAGACAGCGTGGCCCATAGGCGTTTGGTTGCTGCACAGCTCTACGGTGATAGAGCTTTGAAGCGATTGTTCGACGTTGTGGGACCCGCAACTAAAGAGCGCGCAGGCGGATACACTCGAATCATGAAGCTTGGCTTTCGTGCAGGTGACCATTGTCGCCGTGCATTGATCGAGTTTGTTGATGAAAGCTTGGTTATTGATCAAGCTGCTGCAGCTGCTGCGAAAAAGTAATTTTTTGCGAAGTGAATTAAAACCAGCCATCGGGCTGGTTTTTTTTTGGTGCGCCCGGCAGGGCGCACTTCTTAACGGTGAAAGTCCGGAACTGACCCGGCAGTGGGAACGGTTTAGCTAAACATCAAAGGTGTCGTGGGCGACTACGAATCTGAAGGAAGATGAAGGCAAAGCACTGACCTGACGAACAGGAAGCGCATACGAGGCGACGATGTGGGATAAGAAGGCCAAAAGATTCGAAGTCCAATAACTGCACGGCACACATCGGCGTAGATGCGACAGGTATAAGTGTGAAAGAAGTGCGCATTACCCGGGGAGATCTGCTCTTCTGCCTTGTGCAAGTCGCGTTGAGAAATGCGATGATAGAAAAGTAGAAGTCAGCAGAGGCCATAGTAGCGGTGCCAAGCGCCGCAAAGGGCTGAACGTTTCTTTGAGGATGAATCTGCTATCTCGATGATTTTTAAGAATGCAGAAAACTTGAAATTAAATTCAGGCTCACAGTCAGAAGGCACGAGACGGAATCTCTCAGAGTCTGAAAGTGGGGCAGTTAAAATCACGGCGAAACAGAACAATCTCCCTCACAAAGTCTTCAATCTTCTTGAAGCAATGCTTGAACGAGGCAACATGCTGGCAGCCCTTAAGCGAGTTGAACAAAACAAAGGTGCGGCAGGCTGTGATGGCTTGCAAACCTCTGACTTACGCAACTGGCTGAAAGAGAACTGGCTACATGTGAAAGGTGAACTGCTCGCAGGAAAATATCGGCCGCAGCCCGTGTTGCGCGTTGACATTCCAAAACCAGACGGCAAAGGAGTGCGAAAGCTTGGCATTCCTTGCGTGCTCGACCGGCTTCTGCAGCAGGCACTGCTCCAAATTCTCTCCCCCATCTTCGATCCGACTTTCTCTTCGAGCAGTTACGGATTTCGCCCTGGAAAGAGCGCGCATCAAGCCGTTCTTTCTGCTCGAAGTCATGTGGCCTCTGGAAAAAGATGGGTTGTCGATTTGGATCTTGAAAAATTTTTCGACCGCGTCAATCACGATATCTTGATGAGTCGCATCGCGCGGAAAATAGGTGACAAACATATTCTTCGCCTGATTCGCGGTTATCTTCGAAGTGGCATGATGAACGCAGGTGTTGTGGAAGCGACGCACGAAGGTACCCCGCAAGGCGGTCCACTGACTCCCTGAACGCAATTGACACTTTTTAGGAACAAGTGGAATAATGTGCTTGACGTTAATTTTCTCAGAGACGGTGTCAATCTGCACTTCTTCGACAAGCAGCCGCACGATTTTTTTCTTTTCT
>JBIIEI010000051.1:0-37051 GCA_044237915.1 Silvanigrellaceae bacterium
TCCTCCGCTGAAAAATCGATTGCAAAATTGTTCTTGGTAAAACTGTTATTGCAAACGTAACAGCAAATGTCGATCCTCCATGCGTACTTTTCCTTATCCTACCTGTTGATCAATTCCGGATGGACACTAACTAGCTGGGAACGATTCAAAACGCTGCACTTTATACTCATGGAAGCATCCTCTCGGTTTGTGCCTAAAAAGAAAAGCAGATTTTCTTGTTAGACATGGAATCGGCGAAAGGCTGAAGCGCTTGAGAACTACCCCCACAAACCCATGAGAATCAATCCATTAGATGGAAGCTTTAGAAATTTTACAAAAATGTTGCCTCGGCAGAAAAGCCCAACCCGGAAATCAGTGAGAAGAAAGGATTTGACTCAGAAATTTCTGTGTTCTTTCTTCTTGGGGGGCGCTAAAAAACTGTTCAGGTGGGGCAATTTCCACGATTTTTCCTGCATCCATAAAAATGACGCGATCTGCCACTTCCCGTGCAAAGGTCATTTCGTGAGTCACACACAGCATCGTCATGCCTGTAGACGCAAGTTCACGCATGACATCTAAGACTTCCTTTATCATTTCTGGATCCAGTGCAGAGGTGGGCTCATCGAAGAGCATGACTTTCGGCTGCATTGCCAGTGCACGTGCGATCGCCACGCGCTGCTGCTGCCCACCCGACAACTGACCAGGGTATTTGCTGGCATGCTCTGCTATTTTTACTCTTTCAAGCAGATCCATGGCGACTTTTTCGGCATCTGCACGTGCTGTGCGCCTGACCCACAGGGGAGCTAATGTGATGTTTTCAAGCACTGTGAGATGGGGAAATAAATTGAAGGATTGAAAAACCATTCCCACTTCCGCACGAATTTTTTCAAGCCCCTTAGGGTCGCTTTTGAGGGAGATTCCATCGACCTCAATTTCACCTTTTTGAAAGGACTCTAAGCCATTCAAGGTGCGAATAAAGGTTGATTTGCCAGAACCCGATGGTCCACAGATCACAATGCGCTCACCTGCCGAAACGGAAAGTGAGACATCCCGCAAAGCATGATACTCGCCATACCATTTATTCAGTTCTTGAACTTTAACCATCGACTTCTTTGCGCCACTTTGGGAGGCCGATTCCGAATAAGGAAACACATATCCTCCAACAAGATCTTTTGTCATTATCATCGTGCTTGTCTCAATTGAAGTTTATTCTCGATGGAAATGCTGTAACGTGAAAGAAAGTAACACATGACCCAGTAAACCAGACCTGCTGCACAAAGAGCCTCAAAATCGCGCCCCGCCCACTCTGGAATACTCGTAATGTTACGAGCCGAACCGAGTAAGTCGAAAAGTCCGATGATGGCAACGAGCGAAGTGTCTTTGAGCAAGCTAATAAAAGTACCGACAAGGGGAGGCAGCGACACCCTGAGCGCCTGTGGAAGAATCACAAGGCCCAAGCTTTGCAGGGAACTGAGACCCAGTGCCTGGGAAGCTTCGTATTGGCCAGAGGGGATGGCTTGCAATCCGCCACGCACAACTTCTGCAATGTATGCGGCCTGAAACGCAATCACAGCAACTAATGCACGCAACAAAGGATCAATTTGTGCTGCTGATGCGGGTAGGAAAAGTGGAAGTAAAAAATTTGCCATGAACAATACCGTAACAAGGGGAACACCACGGATGGTTTCGATGTAAATCACGCAGCATTTTTGCACGATGAAAAGCTTGCTTCGACGCCCAATAGCAAGCAGAAGCCCAATTGGAAATGCCCCCGCAATGCCTAGGAACGCCAGAACAAACGTAACAAGAAAGCCTCCCCACAGGTTTGTTTCAACAACTTTTAAAGGGGTCCCAGGCACACCATGAATGACCAACAAAAATGCTCCAAGGCCTACGACGACACTCAGCACTTTCAGCAATATTCTTTTGGTAAAGCGTTTCTTTGCAAAAACAAGCCCTAAACCCAGCAGTGCAAATCCGACTCCAATTCTCCAGCGTTCTTCATGAGGATAACGGCCAGCCACAAGAAGGGGAGCGGTGTTCCAAATGGCAGGCCAACATGCACCATCCATCTTGACCCGCCCATCGGCAGGCAAAGCTCCATCTTCGGTCAATTTGACGCGCTCATCTGCGGTGATGGGGCGTGTGCATGAGTCGGCAGTCGTTGAAAACCACACCGCATCGACAAAGGCCCATTGAACGATGGGCTTCGTAACGGCCAGCAACATCACTGCAATAATCAGCGTGAGAACCGCGTTTCCTTTTGTAGAAAAGAAGTGTTTCTTTAATCGAGAGAATGCAGATTCGTGCACGCGAGGCTTAAGGTTTCTCTCGTTCATCTTTCCACCAAACGCATGCGAGTGTTATAAATATTCATTGAAAAAGAAATGAACAAGCTAAAGCTTAAATAAACAACCATCCACAAGGCAATAATTTCTACGGATTGCCCCACTTGGCTTAACATCGTCCCTCCCGTACTCACCATATCAGGATATCCAATCGCCACGGCAAGCGAGCTGTTTTTAAGGAGATTCAGGTACTGGCTTGTGAGCGGAGGAACCATAATGCGAAACGCTTGGGGGAGAATAATAAGGCGCAAGGTCTTTATTTCAGAGAGACCCAAGGCCCGTGCTGCTTCGCGCTGTCCATGGGGTACAGCAAGCAAGCCTGATCGAACGATTTCTGCAATAAACGCCCCCGTATAAAATGTCAGTCCAAATAAAAGGGAAACAAACTCAGGTGTGAGGGCAATTCCACCTTGAATGTTACGTCCTCCAAAAACAATTTCGGGTATTTGCAGGGTGAGATGGCTTCTCACGAGAAAATATCCCCAAAGTGCGGAGCTGAGGATGATGATGCTTAAAATTAAGAAACGAGAATTTTTCTGCTTCGAAATTTCTTCCCTGAGTACCATTTCATGGGACACAACAACAAGTGCGAGCAGAGATGCCAAAGCAAGTGCTGCAACCTGTGGCAAACTTTCGCCCAATGAAACATCGGCCAAGAACAAGCCACGGTTATTGAGATAGAGCCAGTCTCCAAGATGAAATCCGTTTTGCACGTCGGGAAAGGCATGCAATGTTAACACATACCACAACAGAAGCTGCAGAAGGAGCGGAACATTTCTTGCAAAGCCTATAAATACAGAAAGTAAGCCACTTAAGAGAGAATTGGAAGAAAGTCGACCAATTCCCGCAACAAATCCGAGTGCCGTTGCAAAGAGCATCCCAACTAAAGAAACCTTTAAAGTATTTACAATTCCGGTATAAAACGCAATTAAATAAGAGGATGAAGTGTCATAAGTAACAAATTTTCCCCATGCAAAATCCCCGGTAATTGCGCTCGTGCAAGCGTAAATGGCCACTGGAATTCCGAGCAAAAGCCCAAGCCTTTTATAAAATTCCTTTTGCGGTAAAATCCTCTGTGCCGGACGTTTTGCTGCAAAAAAGGCCACACCAAGTGCGATGGCCACGAAAGTCAAAATCGCCATCAAAAAGCCGGTTTCAAAAACAGGTAAGGCAGGGGTTTCTGCGATAGGAAATCCAGCAGTTTGCCCCAGGAATTCATAGCCTAATTTCAGTCCTCGACTTTCGAGGTTTGTGTTTAAATTGCTCCAGAGCCAAAATGCAAGACACCCACAAGCCACAAGGAAAAAGCACTGCAAAATATAGGACTTATTTTTGCGGGACATGGGCTCCTTTATTTCAATTGAAGGGAGGAGAGTAAAGAATTCCTCCTTGGGACCACAGAGAATTCAAGCCACGTTCAAGCTTCAGAGCTGATTCCTTACCGACATTCCGATTAAATATCTCTCCATAGTTTCCGGTCTCCGCAATTGCTTTCACAGCCCAGTCATTTTTAAGACCCATGTCGGTTCCCAGAGTTCCCGTACCGCCCAAAAGCCTTTGAACCTCGGGATCTAAACTTTTTACCTGAGACATGACGTTGGCCTTGGTAATCGATTTTTCTTCAGCCGTGATCAAAGCATAAAGTGTCCATCGAACGATATCTCCCCAAGCGTTGTCTCCATGACGCACGACAGGGCTCAGAGGTTCTTTTGAGATTAAATCGGGCAGAATGAGATGTTCTTCCGGATTCTTAAATGAACTTCGTGCACCCGCAAGTTGAGACGCATCGGTTGTGAAAACATCGCAACGGCCCGCGAGGTAAGCTTTGCTGGCGTCTTCCACATTATCAAATACAACTGCCTTAAATTTAAGCTTATTGCGCGCAAAAAAGTCGTTAAGATTAAGCTCCGTTGTCGTGCCGGTTTGAACGCAGATGGATGCTCCACCCAGTTCCTTTGCCGTTTTTACTTTAAGTTTTTTAGGGACCATGAATCCTTGGCCGTCAAAATAAAGAGTGCCCGGAAAATCGAAACCTAACTTCGAATCACGCGATGTGCTCATCGTCGTATTGCGGGTCAAGAGATCGACCTCTCCCGACTGAAGCGCCGTAAATCGAACTTTCGTATTGAGGGGTTTAAACTCAGGGGTCACGCCCACAGCAGCAGCCACTGCGCGGCAAAAATCAGCGTCGAGCCCACGTATTTCTCCTTTGGGATCGGTATAAGAAAACCCAGGTAATCCGCCGTTGATTCCGCAGATCAACTTTTTGGATTTCTGCACCTTTTCAAGGGTACTTGCATAGCTGCACACAGACGCAAATAGCGGCACAACCACAGCAAACGCACGACACAACTTCATTCGCATTTCTTGCTCCTTTTCATTCATGGCAACTGAAAACTCTAAAAGCTTGGCATTCTTAATCAAAATTCTTAAAGCAATTCTCGAAAATGTCCAGCCTCTTGCACTTGGATTCAGGTCTACACTTGCCAAAAGAAGTAACTTCCAATACGAACCTTGAAATTCTTTTTTGTCGAGATTAAATCCGGAGAAGACAAACGGATGATGATACAATCAGACCATGATTTAGAAATGTTACGAAAAGCCTGCGATATCGCCGGAAGCACACTTCGACACATGAGTGAGGCCATTCGCGTTGGGATGTCCACAGCGGAGCTCGACGACATCGGCGCGCAATTTATGCAAGCACGGGGAGCGCGTTCAGCTCCTCAGGTCACATACAATTTTCCAGGGGCCACTTGCATCAGCTTGGCAAACGAAGCTGCACATGGCATTCCCTCTGCGGATCGCATTATAAAAGCGGGCGAGATTGTCAATATCGATGTCTCCGTTGAATACGAAGGATATTTTGGAGACAACGGTGCAACTTATTTGGTACCTCCCCATCGCCCTTCTTTGTTACGTCTTTGTACCGCAACCAAAGAAGCCCTTTATGAAGGAATTAAAGTCTGTCGCGCAGGTCAAAAACTCAACGAAATTGGAAAAGCCATCGAGAAAGTCGCACGCAAGTATGGTTTCACGATCATCGAAAATCTTGCAAGCCATGGCGTAGGACGCGCACTGCATGAAGAGCCAAAGTCCATTCCAAGTTTTTTTGATCCCCAAGAAAAACGCATCTTAGAAAAAGGTTTGGTCATTACCATTGAACCGTTTTTATCGGATGGTGCGCGCATCGCAGAAGAGATGGAAGACGGCTGGACTCTCGCAGTCAAAAAAAGGTACCGCACAGCACAGTATGAACACACGCTTGTCATTATGGACAACGATGCACTCGTGCTTACGGGATCGAATGGATTTTGATGTATTGGGACAACTTCAGCCGACTTTTGGCAAACTTCGGACAACCATGCTCGAACTAGCGTCGCCAATGATTTCTCGGACCGCACTGACAAGGACTGAGGGGGAATAGGGTTTCAACAGAAATTTTTTGACCCCCGCACGAAGTTCATTTGGAAGAGGCTCTTTTTCTTGACTCCCAGAAATAACGATCACGGGGACCTTTTTAGTCGCGGGGTGTTTTTTAAGTTCTGTCAACAACTGCCAACCATCGAGATGGGGCATCGATAAATCAGTAATAATCAGATCGAATTTCCCACCAAAAGCATTCTGCAAGCCCGAGGCTCCGTCTTTGACTTCACATATTGTATAGCCTTCGCGACTTAATGAGAAGACCACGACTTTTCGAGCAAAAAAGTCATCATCGATAAGTAAGACTGTCTTTTGCATGACAGATTGCCGTCCTCTTTCCAGGTGTTTTTCTCATGCTTTGGATCGGCATTTCAAAAAATTCGAATTTTTACTTTTTAGTCAGAATTCCAAGGGAGCAGATTGAAAAAAGAAATCAGGCCTTGCCCGGCAAAAAAGGTCAAAAACGTCATTGGGCACATATTCCTTTCGCAATTCTGAAGGGCTAGACTCATCTGAACCCATGTATGATTGGCTGCTGGCTGTTACTTTGTGCAAAGGTCGCGAGAGATGAGTGAAGTACCTGCAAATTTTGTCATCCCTCACATGCCCGAAGCAATTGCCGAAGTGTATGCCTACATGAATAGCGTGGAACCTGAAGTTCGAAAAATTGCGGCCATGCTGACGAAAGACCCTGGAACATCGAGTCGACTTCTTGCCCTTGCCAATTCCAGCTTTTACGGAATCGACCAGTCAACGAGTGACCTCATTGTGGCCATTGGGCGCATTGGCCTTGGAACCCTGCGCCAGCTCATCTTAGAAGTCTCTGTCACTGAAGCTTTTAGAATCGCTCCGGGTTGCCAACTCGATACCAAAGCTTTGCTGCGCCACATGGCGTTTGTGGGACAGCTCGCATATAAGTTAGGACAAGTAAACCATCAAGACAGCCTGGCAGATCTTCAAATTGCGGGCCTCCTTCACGACGTAGGCCTGCTCGCCCAAGCAATGAATTCTGCCGACAGACTCAATGAAGTCCTAGAATATTGTGCCAAAAATGGTGAATCCTTGTCACAAGCTGAAGGCATGTACGGGCTTCCTTCTCATGCCTTTATGGGAAGACTTGTTGCCAAAACATGGAATCTAACGCCCACCGTTCAAGCACTTATTCTCAACCATCACAATTCCAATTATCAGCCCACTCCCTCGATGAATCAGAAGCTGACTGATCTGAAAAACATCCTCCTGCTGGCCGATCTCATGGCACATCGCTTTGGCGCTGGCATGCCGAAGTATCAGCGCGATACCCGCGTCGATCCTGAACTTCTGAAAAAAACGCAGATTGATCAAGCCACCTTGATCGCTGCTGTTAAGGAAACACAGCGTTATGTAGGAATTAGTTAACAGATGGTATTTTTCATGGAATGAGTTCTACCACTGTAACTTCTGCATCACAGCAGCCAAAAAATCGAACTTGAGTCAGCCTCACTTTCTCCGAAAAGTCCCGAGAAGTATCAATTTTTTCGGTCGTGAGGATTGAAATGAGAATGCTCAAGCAGCCACGAACTCAAAGTTCAGCCCCCTTTCTGTTACCTCTCTTAGGCATTTTGAACGGGGGGATTCTTTCCTGCAATCCACCACGCGCAGCGGTTGAAGCCGATTCCGATCTTGAAAGCGACAAAGCGCTAAAACAGTTGTTACCTGAAGCAAAAGACAAACTCGCAATTGAAAGTTCCACTTTTAAATTGTGGAACGCACTGCAAATTCATGGCTGTGGTGGATGCCATGGAGGCGATGGGGGAGCAGGCTGGGAGGCTCAAAAAATGCCTTACTGGTCGTATTGGAAATCGAGTGTCTTGGGGCAACTCGGACTCGAAGACCCTGAAGTTTCTTCCATCAAAATTGACAATTTTCACCTCTATCGAATTCTTTCGGGCGACAAAGATCTTCGCATGCCCCCCTTGGAAGCCCATAAAATAGTTGCAACCAATAAGGCCCTGCTAGACCAACTCACCACAAATCGAATGGGACCTGACCTGGACGCTCAACTCGCAAATGCGGGTTCAAATCTTGATGCTTTTAAAAAATCCCTGGGAACGCAACTGATTTACTCCAATAAATTTGGGGTCTGCTTCGACCATCGCAGCACGGGCCTCGACCCCTATGCTGAAAGTCTCTGTTTGCCGTTTTCGGAACTCGCCAGCCTCATCACCAAGTGGAAAGGCGATTTACGTCCTGGTATTACGGCATGGCAAAGGCTTGCCAATGAGGCCAAATCAAAAAATCACTACGACTCTGAAGAAGGCGTCATTGGAAAAATGAACGAACTGCCACCGGGCGAAATCCCTCCGGGCACCGGTGGAGCAGAACCTGGTGAACCAATCCGTGAACCCTCCGGTGAGGAAGTGATTTATAGAACGCCCGCAAGTTATACGATTAGTTACTTTATTCGCGTTGCGCCCGATGACTCCTGGATTGCATTTACGGCATCTTCTGTTCCAAATGGTGTTCGGCATTATCCCTATATGATCCGTGTTTCCAATCCGACACAAAAGGTCAATTTCTCGGAAATTCGCTATGACCCGACCTTTGTTTCAGATTTCAATGCCAGCAAAGGAACAGGATTTATTGTGGGAGGAAGTGGCGTCGATGGAAGCGAATTTGCTAAATATTATAGCTTTTTTACTCCTGGAACCACTGGAACTCCGCGTCAAAAATGGTACATAGATGACATTTCAGGGTATGGCACGGTGGCTAAAATCACTCGTCCTAATGATGTCAATGCCGCGTGGACCAAATTTGCAAATCAGTACATTGTGATGGGAAAAAGGTGGCGTTGGATTGCAGTCGACACCGTAAAAGATGCCAATGGCAGAACCACAGATATTCGCAAATTGTTTCCGGCTGGAGAAGCTTCTGCCCGAGCGATATGCCCAGAGATTTGGAATAATAACGAAACATCGCTTAATAATGCAGACTCTATGATCTCGCCCGATGGCCGCTGGATCTCATTAAAGCGAAATCCAGACAATGCCACTGTTGTGGTATCTACAAAAAATTGTAAAATAAGCCACGTCGTGCCTGCCAAAAATGGTAAACCCATTACGGGAGGCAAAGCCACATTCTCAAACGATGGACGCTATCTTGCGTTCCATGCCTTTGGGGCAGAAGGAACTGCGCGCGACGAAAGCCTGTTTGCAAATCAAGACCGCATCAAAGATCTCGCCAATTCGGGCTATGTTGCCAATGCATTTGTGTATGACCTTGAAACGAATAAGCTTGCTCAGCTTACACACTACTCCAACGCAAATCCTTATGTTTCCTTGTTTCCCATGTTTAACGGCGATAATTCGATTCTCTATTTTCATAGACACAAAAAAGGCGCTTCGTCTTCAGAGATCGTGCGCATCAAGAATCCCCTCGGAGCATTCCGATGAGATTTTTAATGAAAAAAATGATTCCCTGTCTTGGTGTTTCTGCCATCGCCTCTTCGCTTTTGTACCCTGGAAGGGCTCAAGCACGTGAGATCTTACTTCATACGCTTGATGTTGCGGCATTGCTTCCCAATGACGTACCTACTGAACTTCCGTCGCTGGCACAGTTTCCAGACCTTGCCAAAATGCTTCCCGCACTGATGGATCAACACTTTGGTGTTGGTGCATATCAAAAATCAGCCGACAGCGAAGTGCGCCCCATTTCTGAAGCCCTTGAAATTGCACCTGAGAAATGCCTGCGCGACGCTGCAAAATGGAAAATCGTAGCGTTTCGACTTGATCCGTTTGCAAGCCTGGCATTTGGAGATGCACAATTTCTTGATCATCGAGCGCTCAATCAATCATTACTCCAGCACCGGCGAGTGCCACAGATCCGTCTGACAATTCAGCCATTCTGTTACTCTGATACCTATGCCGGAACAACGACAGATTCCGCCATGCATTTTGTCTTCAATGTGTTTGGTAACAAGCTCGATTCTTCAATGCATTCCACTCTTTGGAAAAAGATGCGAGACTCCATTGTTTCGGAAGAAAACCTCCTTCAGCGCAGAGATAGCGTACGGAATGCCGAATTAAGTTACCTTAAATGGATCTCCCATCCTGAACGCGATAAAGATATAAAATCCATTGTCGATCTTATCCTTGAACTGCATGCGCAGCGCCAAAAATATGCGCCCGAAAGCTCTACTCAGTTCGATAAACATCGCACCGAGGTCGAATCTGAGATTGGTCTCATTTCGAGATCAGAAGAGGGAAAGCCCCTTGTTCCCGTTTCTCACCCTTTATTTAGAACTGCCGATGCACCTGGATGGACAATCTTTCGCGAAAAAATGATCCCCATCCTTTCTGCAAATAACTTGCATCAAATTCGCCTGATGTCTGCAGGTTTTGGCCAGCTTTTTTGGATCTTTAGCATTTCAGAGCCACAAATGAAGGGGAGCAAACTGTCTCACATTCCCGTGACTTTGTACGAGACAAGTCCGACATTGGGGCTTCCTATTCAGGCTCTGAGCATCGGAAAATATGACTTTCTGCCTGTGATGCGGCGCGAGAGTTTCAAAAAACTTCAGCCCCATTCCCAAAATGTTGTCGGACGTAACAATGTTCTTTTTGATGTTCAAGAACCCACAGAGAATGCATTTCGCGCCATCCGGTTGGAAGAAGTTCTTGTCAATCCAGCAACGAGCCATTCGAGCACACAATCATGTTTGAATTGTCATGCGAGTCAAGAGCGTGCGACAATGGCAAAGCGTGTTGCCAACGGCAGCTCGCCACGGGAATTTGGATACTTTTTTCGCGCATTCGGATATTTTTCATCACTTCCTATGATGAATAGGCGTTTTCTAGCCGAGACTTCGTTTACGGTTTCTCAAGTTAAAGCCTATATAGAACAGTTCAATTCGTCCACAAAAGAAAATAAACAAGGGATTTCTCAATGAAAATGACAAATCATCGCAAACTCAAATCATATCTACATGTTCTTACTTTCTTTTCGCTTTTGTTTGCGATCGGTGTGAGTATATCATGCACAAAAAAGAAGAAATCAGATGAAACCTCTGAAATCACTGCAATTACACCACAAGAAATTTCTGAACTTGAACGCAATATTCCCCCTCCGAGGTCTGATGCCATCGGACTTGATATCAAGTATCCCCTTCGAAATGGAGCGGATGTCACCATCAAAAAACGCTGGATTTGGGTTCCGCCCGGTGAAAAAATTCACCTGAATGGAATGTTTGGCAGAGGAGATTTGCAAGTCCCCTCCGGAACTCGAATATGGAAAGAGTTTTATGCGCGCAGTCAAGACAAAGACGTTTTAATTGAACGACGACTCTTGCTCAAAGTCGACGCTGGTCAGGGAAATGATGGATGGAGATTTTTTACGGCCTATCGTTTTCCGGGTTCCCAAAGCGCAAGTTCAGGAACAATCTATCGAAAAAGTACCGATTTGTCAGGATTTGCATTGAATCCTACCGATCCTGCTCCCACAATTCCATACACCGGTGACTTGCATTTAACGTGGGAAGGCGGCAAGCGCAAATACATCTTTCCAGGCACACGCAACTGTCTCTTTTGCCATGGCGGAGCCGCTGCCGCATACCCTGGAACGATCACCAAACCCATTTATGCATTTGGCCTTCACCCTTTAGCAATGACTGAAGATTCCTTAAATAAAATTCTTGCAAAGGGGTGGATGGATAAAGGAACAACGGATGCTTTAAAGGGTGGCCGAAAAGAAAATCCGCAAACCCCGCTGACAAACAAAGTGCTAGGACACTTTCAAAACAACTGCATCAGCTGTCACAGCACTGCGCCGCAAGCTGCAGCAAGGCACACCGCGTTTCGACTGGAACCTCACAAAACTTACAGTGTTGATGAACTCTTGAAAACTGTTTCGTTACCTGCACGCAGTGGACTTAAAGTGATTGTTCCTGGGAAGCCCGAAAATAGTGAATTGATTTTGCGCGTTAAAGGTCAGGCAAGAGCGCCTATGCCTCCTCATGAAGGAGGAATCCCTGCCATTGATAACGAACTTGTCACCTTATTTAGCGAATGGGTAAGCAAGATTGAAGGCGGAGCTCCACAATAGTTTGAGACAAGGAACCACTTCAGGTAGGATTCTGTGAAACTTTTTAGAAAGAGAGAAAATGACCGCTCTGGACATTGCTTTGCTCATTGGATTAGGAAGCATTGCCGGAGTGCTCTCGGGACTCTTGGGAATCGGTGGTGGAATTCTCATCGTACCGGCCCTCATTGCCCTCGGGCATCCTCCTCGCAATGCTGTTGCAACTGCAAGCCTTTCCGTGATTTTTTCGGCGCTTTCGGGAACAATTCATAATCTTCGCAAGGGCTTGATGAAGCCCAAGCCTATTCTTATCCTCGCACTTCCTTCATTGCTATTCGCTCAATTGGGTGTCTATCTTTCCAGTTCTATGTCGGAAAGTATTCTACTTTTTCTCTTTGGATGTCTTCTTATTCTCACGATTTACCTTGTGAGTTTTCGAAAAAAACTTGCAAAACAAATCCCTAGTGATGCAATAGAAGAGCCCCTCCCTCAGCAATCTGGAGTCCGAAGATTCGTAAACATCTGGTTCACAGGATCGGCAACAGGGCTTCTCTCCGGACTCTTTGGGGTCGGAGGGGGTATCATTCTGGTTCCCTTTCAGGTCCTCCTCTTAGGCGATACCTTTAAATCCGCCATTCAGACGAGTCTTGGAGTGATCGTTTTGACCTCCCTTTCTTCAGCGATTGGGCATGGTCTGCGGGGAAACCTCTTGTGGACAGAAGCTATTCTCATTGGGATGACAGGCGCTTTGTTCGCGCAGTTAGGTGCCCAGCTGCTGACAAAAGTATCCGAAAATACCGTCAATAATTCTTTTCGCATCATGCTTTCTGTTCTCGCTCTGTACTTCGTTTGGCGCTCACTGACGTAACGAAGTTCTCGAATTCAACAACCCAAACTTTCAGGTTTGAGAAACAAAAGAATCATGTTACAAGTTGCCCCGAAACACAGTCGTGCTTATCAGCTGACAGGTCACTCAAACGGGCGGGCCCTTGCGCACGTCCCTCCAACATTCAGGCCACTCCGAAATGATACAACTCAACAACTTAACGATGCGCTTTGGTGCAAAAATCCTTTTTGAAGACATCAGCGCACGATTCAATCCCGGATGCAGATACGGCATTATTGGTGCGAATGGAGCAGGAAAATCAACTCTTCTCAAAATATTATCTGGCGAATTGGAACCTGACAGGGGCTCAGTTTCAATTGGAAAAGGCATGAAGCTCAGTGTCTTGAAGCAAAACCATTTCGCCTATGAAGAACAGACCATCATGGGAACCGTGATGCAAGGTAACGCCCGCCTTTGGAGCGCTATTCAAGGCAAAGACGAAATTTACAATCGCGGGACCTTTACAGACGAAGAAAACGACAAGCTCAGTGAACTTGAAATGATTGTCGCTGAAGAAAATGGATATGAAGCGGATGTGTTAGCGGCCGCACTTTTGGAAGGCTTGGGAATTCCAGCTGCAAAACATGAAGAAAAAATGAGCACGCTCGCAGCAGGGGACAAGGTTCGGGTGTTGCTCGCTCAATGTCTGTTTCCTGAACCCGACATTCTTCTTCTTGATGAGCCTACAAATAACCTCGATGTTCATTCTATCCGTTGGCTTGAAAAATACCTGAATTCTCGCGAAGGCATCACGCTCATCGTTTCGCACGATCGTCACTTTCTCAATTCGGTCTGTACGCACATTGCCGATGTCGACTATGGCTCCATTCGGTTTTATACCGGTGACTACGACTATTTTCGTGCCGCAAGTACCTTGGCGCAAGAGCAAAAAGAATCGGGAAATATGCGCATCGAAAAGCGCAAGGCTGAACTTGAAGCCTTTGTGGCGCGCTTTAGTGCAAATGCGAGTAAGAGTAGTCAGGCGTCAAGCAGGCAAAAACTACTTGAAAAACTTGATAAGCAAATGGAAGAAATCGTTCCCAGCTCACGCCAACATCCTAAGTTTCTTTTTAAGCCCCAAAGGGTTCTTGGAAAGCAGCTTTTGCAAGTGGAAGGCATCAGCAAAACATTTCCACCCGTGGCTGGCGAAACCGAAGATAAACGCCTCTTTCAAGACCTGCATATTCATTTAAATCCAGGCGACCGTTTAGCGATCATCGGAAAAAATGGGGTCGGAAAAACGACTCTTTTGAAAATTCTTGCTGAGATCCTTAAACCCGACACGGGGAAAGTCCATTGGGGAGTGAGTGCCATTCGTGGATACTTTCCGCAGGATCACCGCGAAGCAGTTCCAGAAGGGACGACGCCTTTTCAGTGGCTCACAAGCTTTGCCCCCCAGGAAACAAGCGAATACATCCGTGGATTTTTAGGAAGAATGCTGTTCAGAGGTGATGAGCAAGCCAAGCCAACAGAAGCACTCAGCGGTGGTGAGCGTGCGCGGCTATTATTAGCAAAGTTGATGATGGATGGCGCCAATGTGATGCTTCTTGATGAGCCTACAAACCACCTTGATCTTGAAACCATTACGTCGCTCAACAATGCGCTGAAAGAATATCAAGGCTCACTTATTTTTGTCAGCCACGATTTAGAATTTATTTCATCGCTTGCCACGCGCATTTTAGAAATTACTCCACAAGGAGTAAAAATCACGGACACTGCTGATTCTGAATATGCAGAAAAATGACCGTGCATTCTTATAGAATAAGCGTATTCGAGCGGTAAGTGCGACCCGTGAGCCTGTCTTTTAATTCAATGTACACACCGCTCGGAATCAAATTGCCCCACTTTAATCCGAACCACAGGCGCTGCAAATCTGCCGGTTGCCCAAGAGCACAGAAACCATAAAGATATTTCGATGTTCCTGCATCGTGAATATTCACCCAAGTCCGTGCTGAAGTGGTGTTGAGCCCGCATGGCGGCAAGGTAGGGGCGGGCGCAAACATGTCTGCTGGAAACTCTGTAAAGTTCTGTACCGAAATATTAAAGTAACCGATGTAATTGACACCTACTTTTTTCAGCTCCGTACTTTTCAAAACAATTTTTGGCGCAGATTGTGCATTTGCAGCCAAAGTGAAACTTGTCAAAGAAACAAAAGCCGCCGAAAGGAAAATAGACTTTAACATAACATCTCCTGAATTGAAAAAATTGTTTCCAGACTGACATTGCCAGATTCCTTTAAAGAAACAAGTAAGCAAGGTGAACCTGATATCTACATTTTGCAGAAATGCGCCACGACTCACTTTAAAAAGACAATTTTGAGATGTCAGTTAAAGAGTTCTAAAAAAGCAATTGCAATCAAGCGAACTCAATTCTATATCCATGACAAAGAGACTTTTGCGAGGTTCTGCAAAGTGCAAAAAAACACTTTCGTGACTATTTTTCTATGCCTGGGCCTCATTGTGACTTTTTCATGTGGTCAACGCCTGAGCAACGGTTTTTCCCCCTTGCGGCGCACGTGTGGTCTTTTGCCAACGGGTATCCACGAAAACAGCGCTGTTGGAGTGGAAGTCTTTGACTCCCAGGGCGAAAGAATGCGCGGCAGGGCTGCACAAGAGCTTTTAGCCCGTGTCTACCAAGGAGAGGATTCCTACGCACCTCTGCTGGCAGGCGAGGGATGCATCATGCTTAAAGAATCCTCGCAACCACAAACGCTTTTTTTAGAACATCCCAAAACCCAAGAGAAAGCCATTGTGGAATTCTCCAGGACAAACCAGGGTCTAGAACTGCGCAGAGTGCTGCTCAGTCGCGCACCTTTTTCTGTGCCGCGCCTTGTGTGTCCACGGGAGGGAATTTACACCAATGGAAAGTTTCCTGTTCCGTTTGAGTTCGAAGAATCCGCTCATAAAGCAGGATACGAAACTATTGTAACTCTGCGCAGTGCAGAACAGGGAAACGAACTTACCCGCACGCGCTGGAAGGGGATGCTCGAAAAGCACTTCCCACATCAACAAGAAAAAATTCTCGAATTTGCGACGACAGGGCAATACTATTTAGCCGTCGAAACCAAAGACTCTTTTGCACGCACCTTGTCTGCATTAGACGATAAAAACTCTTGCCCCGTTACAATTATCAAAGATCTCCCTTTCGTGATCGATTCCAGAACAAAAGAAGTCGCAGACAAAGGCCTGCTTGCACCAGGAGAAGCTCTCGCATGGCAGGCAAGTCCAGGTGCAACATTGTTCTCTTGTTTTGAAAATATCTCTGAAAATTCCTGCGAAGATCGTTCTAAATTTCGTGCTGAACCGGAGCTTCGCTTTGCTCCAGGGGTCTACCGTGTTCGTGCATTTGCGCGCGATAAAGCCGGAAACGAATCTACCATTCACGTGGCTATGATTCGTGTCGCCGGACTTAAACCTCAACTTTTAGTGAACTGGAAAGTACCCACACAGAAAACCCCTCTCGGCGTCTTGCACGAGCCCCACACTTACTTTTCGGCAAGTGTTGCCTTAAATGACCTCGGAATTCCACAAGACCTGCTCGAACAGACGTTGGAGTGCAAAGTTGAACTTCGAAGAAATGGCATCATAGAAGATCAAACAGGAGCGATTTGCATTGACAATAAATGCTTAGGCGAGTTCATGTCTTTTTATGTCCCCTGCTCGAAAAATCCGACTTTCAGAATCACGAATGACTGGAGTACACTCTTAGATCGCGCCCTCGTCTTAAAAGTGAGGGTTACAACACCTTTTGGAGTTCAGGTTGAGGATGACGCAACATTTCGCTTTCACGCGAACACGTTTGCATTTCCCAAGATCGAGCTTGAAGTCCAAAAAGGCACTGAAAATGCAATTACCCAGATGTTTGCAGGCTCCCAAGGAGAAGTGTTTGCAGTCTCTAAAGCCAGTTTGCATGTCATGCACGAAGGAGGAATCTGGACTCCCCTTCTTTCTCCTCTTCCCGATGCACGTTTTGCAACCGTCACAAGGGCTGCTTTGGACAAAATGGCCACTGGACTTTGGCTCCTGCATGACGGTGGAGTCTCATTTGTTAATGCAAAAAATGAATGGAAAACTTTCGACTTTACAGGGCTTGATTGCGAAGGACCCTGTAATAACCTTTTTGTTGATCTGAATGGCAATGTATGGATATTTGGACAGCAAAAAAGCATACGACTTCAAAACGGAACTTGGAATTCTTTTGACCTCTTAAATGCCTCTATTGACCACAAGATCGCATTTCCTTACGAGTTAGACGACGGAGAATTGCGTGTCCTTACCACACGCGGACGCTATGCTCTGCGCGAAAATGGTTTTATACCGTTACCTTGGACCTCCGATGATATGACTTTTGACAATTTCCCCGAAGATGCCCATTTCATGCAAAATGGGGAACGATTCTTTCGAACCGAAGGGCGAGAAGCATTTCTCGATCGATTTATTTTTGGCCGTGACGAAAAATGGAATCTCATCCGCACAAATAAAGCGGGAGCTTTTAATTTATGGTCGGTCAGTCACTCTCTAACAAACGCTTCTGGGAGTGTTCTCACCCTGGATTCGGGAACTCTTTTATCAGAACAACCGGATGGCTCCACGCTTGCCTATGTTGGAAAATCCATAGATCCCGATTTAAAAAATGGACAACCCCTTCAAGTCACAGCCTTTCTTACTCAAAAAAATGGACAAACTCTCGTTGCACTTAAAAATTCTTATCGAGGACAAAGTGGTGATACTTTCCTCGCACGCATGCCTCCTCCCGCTTCTCATCGCATTCAAATCTTCAACGGACAGTCGTTGGGAGACATGCCCGACTTTCTCTATGATTTTTACTTAAACCAAAAAGGGGCACCCTGGGTGCTTTCTCCTTGGCAATATGCACTTTACAAAGTTGACTCTCAGGGCCTTTTGCCATTTCGTTCCCGTGTCGATTCTCTCCCTTTTAGGCACATTTACAGCTTTCTTTTTGAGAACGAACAACTTAAGTGGATTGCGGGTGATGAGAGCCTTTATTCGACACAGCATGGACTTCGGATCGCCGTCTTAGATAAAGAAACATGGAGAGAATTTCCGACGCTCGGAAAAGCCATGCAGATCACTGGGAACAGCGACCTGGGCTCACTCAAACTGTTTCAAGGTAGAGAAAACGACGTTTGGCTTACAACATATAAAAATGGAATTGCGCGCTACAAGAATGAAACCTGGGAGATCTGGCCCTCGGAAGAAGGAAAGTTACGTGGCGTTCGGGGACGAGAACAATTTTGCATCTCCCGTGATGGAAGCGCATGGGCTATCGACTCCGTTGAACAATCCTTGTGGCAATTCCAACAGAGATGGGAACGTGTCGATTTGCAGGCGATCCCCTCAAAACCCATCGCACTTGCATGCGACACTCAAAGTAACAGCGTGTGGATTTTAAGTTACAATGAGCTTGGCACACCCGTACTTTTTCTCTTTGAAAACGGAATGTGGAGACAGATCTCAGTGCCCCTCACTTTTTATTTTGGAGATCCACCACATATTGGCGCTTCGGCACAAGGCGGAGTCTGGATGCTCACAAATGGCGGTGTGTTGGCTTGGCAAAATTCAAGTTCAGAATGGAGCGTTCTAAAACTTGCCGAGCATTCTGCTCTCAATTTAAATGCGCGGACAAGCGGGTTTTTTGCAACTTTAAGAGATGACTATTTCTGGTTCACATCACAGCAGGGATTGGTGAGTGTGAAACTGATTGGACCACATTAAGAGTGAAGATTTTTTAGAACCGATAGGTAAATCGCCCAGGCACAAAAATGATTACACTATCCTCCGAATATCCTTTTTTGCGGCGATAAAATTTTTTACCCTTCTGATAAACTTCACCTCCTTCAGTAGTCTCAACAAATCCCATGCCAAGGCCCACCAAAAATCCAAAAGAGAACGTTGTTCCGAATTCCATGCCCCAGCAGGTGTTTAACCAGTGAGAAAACTGCTTATCATCGGCAGGCCCCACTTTCAAAAAAGGTTTCGCTCGCATTTGCTATTCGTGCCAATAGGCAGTCTTCCGTGCGCATTTCAGAACGTAAAGTAACATTTACAGAAGAAAGATGCCTCTTTCTGAAAGAACATATTTTTGTACTCAGAAAGCTTGTGGGCACGTGGAAGATCGCGATGTCAACGCGAGATACCTCATCGCATTTCGAGATTTTCCATACCTAAAAACTAAGATTCCTATAAAACGGAAAACCGGCGGGCTACCACGCCGGGGAATGAAAGCTCACGCAAGTGAGCAGGATTTCCAATCGACACCCCCTTGCAAGCCATGGGATTCATCCCGTGGTGGGGTGGAGATGGTTTGACTCCATGTGTAGGGTCTTGAGATCTCTTGTACTCCAGTAGCCAGTTTAAAAAGGGCTTGGGATCTTAAGAAACTAGAAAACTATCTTGAATGAAGGGCTCAGTCGAGGACAGCCTTAAAAATGCTCAATGAGATGTCACACAAGCGAGGATCTGTGTGACAGGCCGAAATCAATTCGTCAATTCATGCTCAAACCGTCATTTTAAGCATCACATCATCTCTGTCACCTCAACCTCTTGGCTCGGACAAGCGATACCTCAAATCAAATTACTCTAAGAGATATATATTCTAATATCCTATGTATCTCTTAGAGTAATTTTTCGCATGTTCGAGCCCAGGACCCCAAGAAGCAAAAATATTTTCTCAACCCGATAAGCGAGGATTTGTGGATGAGCTTTGCAGTAAACATGCTTCATTGAGGAAATTTGCCTCATCATTCTTGAGCTTAAATTTTCAACCGACACCGGGGACTGCTGAACTTTACCGAGCCATTGAAATTCAACGCCAGATCAATTCAGGCAAAAGAAGGGAATACCCATCTCAATCTAGGACCTCGATGTCTTTCTTCAGCACTGGCTTGCCCGCACCTTTAGGGTTGTCAGCGGGTAATTGAGGGGAAACCGCAGGTGACTGTGGCCGTGGCTGGACGGCGGACTTTCCCTGCTGATCTCCTGCAGACGAAACTGGCTTCCGGGGCGCGAGCGTGCCACTTCTGAAAACAGGCCCCGTTTGGTTGTTAGCAAGGATTCCAAACGTGCCACTTCCATTGTCTTCGATGCACACAACTAAAGTTCCAAATGGCTTGCGGCCAGGCAGCTCCTTAAAACCGTCGTTACATGAGAGATTACCCGTAGCAAGAAAATCATAAAGAGCCCTGAGTGCGGCCTGATCATCCAGGGACGGCATCAAGACAGACTTCTTATTTTCGATGCCGTTGCCGCCGTGCATTACCGACACACCGTGGTCACCAATGGGCGAGATGTACGATAATTTGTCGTAAGTGTCGCCCAAGCCTATCTGGTGGCCCAGCTCGTGCAACACTACAAACTCTAGGGCAAGATTCGCATCCTTTTGCACGAAATCACTTTCAATCAAGTAATCAATGTCAGCGGGATGTAACGAAATACGCTTGTTAGCCATGTCCGAGAAACTAGATTCAAACGGGTATTTCGCTTTGAAACTACGAATGTCTTGAAAAAATTCGATATCGAGACGCTGTTGGCCGTTACACAAAAAAGTGATGTTCTTTTCATTGGTCGCCGGCCATCCTGGAATTTTCGCCAATGACGCGAGCCAAGTTCGCAGGGCCTTCGTGACTGCAATGTTCAACCTGTGGAGATCTCTTTGCCGGGAGCTATCGTCGTTGCCGATCACGCGCGTACAGAGAACAATATCCTTGTCAGCTGCCAACTGGGGGAGGATCGAGTTCTTCAACTTTTCCTTTCCGAGAAGAACGAAATGGGGCTTGGATTTATCATCTTTCAGTTTAATGCATCCAAGCGCGAGGAGGGCTACTGGGATATTGCGCCAAAGCTTCCAATTCACAAACGGATACCTCGATCAGGTTGGGAGCAACGGGTTTACAGTTTGGAACTTGCTAAACTGCGATCAGGAAAATTATCTGCGATTGGGAGAAAAAAAGAAAGGTTAATACCGAGCACCCATCCTCACTTGAAACGTACCTGCTCGATTGGCTGAGTAAGGGACCAGCCTATTGAAAGATCATGTTCTGGGTGTCCTGATATCGAGGGGAAGAGCATTCTTCAAGAACTTCCCGGTTAAGAAATTCGGTTCCATTGTCGGAACATTTTGCTTTAAGTGGGAATGGCATTCTTTTCTCTCATGCTACTAAAGCTTCTCTCATTGTTCCTGCTTCTTTGCCCATCACCGCAATGCATTCTGTCCACCCTGTTTTGATATCAGTCATGGTCAAAGTATTTGCAAAAGGCCCAGATGCGCTGTCACAGATTGGCCTGAAACCTAAAATTTAATGTGGAAGGATCTTGGGCTTGCCAGGGCAAGACAACCCGACAGCGGTGAAGGCTCGCGTGTGGATGCGCCTGCCGCCTGTGCAATTTTTAGAGAAGTGGAATTCACCTCGCCAGCATGCGCCAAAAAATATAATCAATTGTAAAGATCATGGGATTAGGTCGTTCAAATTTAAAGAATTTCGGACCTGATTCAGTTTTTTACGACTTCAGCAGTGCTTACTGGCTTGCCCATGACTTTGCGTAAAAGGCCGACAATTTTTTCCATCCAGACAAATAAACTTGGAATAAAAATAAGTGACAAAAGTGTGGAACTGATCACCCCTCCCACAGTTGCAATCCCGAGAGACTGACGGGTTGCCCCACCCACTCCCCAGCCTGTGGCAATGGGAAGCATTCCAACAATCATTGCAATAGAAGTCATAAGAATGGGACGCAAACGTTTTGGAGCCGTGCGTGCCATGGCTTCGGCGGGCGAAATTTCGGGGCTTTCATTGCGTATTGAGATTGCCATATCAACCAAAAGAATACTGTTTTTTGCCACCAGACCTGAAAGTAACACAAGGCCGATGCCTCCATAGAGGTCGAGGGGAACATCAAACATCCACAAAGCAATCAGAGCGCCGCTCCCTGCCAACGGAATAGCCATCATGACCGTAAAGGGATGGATGAGACTTTCAAAAAGAGAAGTCAGCACCATATATACAAAAACACATCCTAAAAGCAGCGCAAATCCAAGTTCCGCAAAAAATGCATTCATCTGTTCACCCTGGCCGGTGACTTTTACGAGGGCTCCTTGCGGCAGAACAATTCCCGATATTTTTTCTTCAAGCAGGGGAACAACATCGCCCAATGCGACGCCCGGTGCGAGTCCCGACGAAACGCGCAAGGTGCGTTGCCGATTTTCACGCGCAATGAGTGTGGGTCCTGCGGCACTTTTCAGTGAGGAAATGGCAGAAAGGGGTATTCCTTCTCGGCCTTTGCTTGTGTTTACAAAAATTTCTGACTGAAGAATGGCCTGTGGAGAAAGAAACAAGCCGTCTTTGAGGCTGACTTTAACGGGAACCTGTGTGTCACCTTCTTTCAGAAAAAGAGCATTCTGACCTTGAATCCACACCTGTAGATTTTCTGCGACTAAGCTAGGAAGAATGCCCAATAGTCCCGCCTTAGATTCATCAATGGCGACGCGAAACTCTGACAACCCTTCTTCGGCGAGATTCGAAATATCAGAAAGGCCCTTAATGCTCTCCATTTCCTCTCGCACTTTCAGGGCAAGAATATTGAGATCGCGCAAATCGTTTCCTGAAATAGAAATAACGATTGGAGCAAACCGACCTCCTCCACCGGCCAAAGGGTCTGAAACTTCAGAAATTCTCACGGTGTATCCTGGAATTCCTGCCAGGGCTTGCCTTATTTTTTGCCTAATTTCACCAAGTTTTTCTTGATTTTTACCGAGGTCCTGTTTTACTTTGGCAGCCACTTGAATAAATGCATTCCCTGCAAATCCGGTTCCAGCGCTCATGCTGAATGATTCAAGAGTTGCCGTCTCTGCAAGGCGTTTTTCTACATGAGGTAACAGTTCAACAACCCGTTCGGGTGGAATCGAAAGGGGTCCATCCATCACAATACGAAACTCAGTTCCAAGTTGGGAAGGCAAAAAGCCTTTGCGAACGTTGACACCACCCCACCAAACCGCAAAAATACTGAGCGAAAGACCTATAAAAACAAGGAGATGCTGCCTTAAAAGACGTCTGACAAGTCCTTCAAAGATTCGTGCGAGGGCATCAAACCCATGTTCCAGCTTGGCAAGTCCACGGTAAATAAAGCGCCCCGGCGGGCCCCATTTTGCCCATTCGAGTTCCGGAGACGGGATATTGGCAAAATGCGCCGAGAGCATGGGAGCCATTGTAAGAGCATCCCAGAGTGAAATCAGAACAGCAAAGGCAACCGTAAGTGCAAAGGGTTTAAAAAATTGACCCGTGACGCTTTGCAAGCTTGCGACTGGAACAAAAACCGCAACAAGGGTGAGCGTTGTCGCAACAACTGCGAGAGCAACTTCTTTGGTTCCATCGCTGGCAGCAGTGGCTCCATCTTTTTTGAATTCAGAAAGATGCCGATAAATATTTTCGCGGACCACAATTGCATCATCAACAATAATTCCGATGGCGAGGGAAAGTGCAAGAAGCGTCATGGTATTGATTGTAAATCCTGCGGCCTGCATCGCAAAAAAAGTCGTGAGCACACTTGAAGGCAACGAAATTGCCGTTGTGAGCGTTGAACGCGGACTTTGCAGGAATAAAAGCACAACCACAACGGTGAGCACTGCGGCAATGAGCAATGTTTCGACAACATCTGCAACGTTTATTTTGATAAGTCCCGATGCGTCACTGGTAACAAGGACCTGTACATCGGCAGGAAGTTGGCCGTGCAGTTCCTGAAGCCGATCTCTCACGCGCGAAGCAACATCTAAAGTATTTTGACCACTTTGCCGGGTAATTTCCAAACCCACACTCGGCGCTGTGCGCTCGCCATCAAAGTAACGGTTCACACGACTGGCACGATTAAAGGATTCGCTGACAAGTGCAACTTCTGAGAGCCTCACAGCGAAACCTTCTGCGGTGCGTGCGACCACAAGATTTTCAAGATCGGAGGATCGCACTGCGCTGGGTTGCATCCGTAACAGCCAAATGCGGTCTTTTCCTTCTAGTTTTCCTGCGGGCTCTTGGGACACTGCACCACGAAGTCTGGCAACGATTTCAGTTGCATTGAGTTTAAATTTCGAAAGTCTTTCCATCAGGAGTTCGACGCGCACTTCGCGCTTGCGTTCGCCCGAGAGAGAAACTTCTCCAACACCTTCTACTTGCCTCAGTGTTTGTGCCACCGTATTTTCGGCAAGGTCTGAAAGTTCACTGACACTACGCGGACCTGTCAAAACCAATTCAATAATGGGAGTTTCGTCGATGCTTTGCCGATTAACGGTCGGCTCTTGAATATCTTCGGGGAGTGAGCGCCGTGCTTCGGCTACTTTGGCACGCACTTGATTCTCTTCTTGGCGAATATCTCGACCCGCTTCAAACTCTAAAGAAACAAATCCCATACTTTCGCGGCTTGCAGAGCGCATGGCTTTAATGCCCCCAATCGTCGACAAAACGTCTTCGAGACGCTTGACCACGAGCTCTTCAACCTCCTCGGGAGAAGCGCCAGGAAAGCCTACCCGTACCGTTAAAACTGGGGGCGAAACGTCGGGATAGAGGTCGATGGGCAACTTACGCAATGCGAGCAATCCGACGACCACAAGGAAGAGAGTTATCATCGTCACAAACAGAGGCCGCTTGATGGAAAGATCGATGAGATTCATTTAGATGTTTCCTTTTCCTTATCAGGCCTGCCGTCGGCTTCACTGCGTTTCTCGCGATTTTCTCGCTTTTTCCCAGAGCCTTGTGCCTCCGCAATCTGCACTTGCGCGCCGTCTGAAAGTCGCCCAGCGCCTGAGACAACGAGTAAAGTTTCCTCAGGCAAAATTCCTGCTTTAATTTCTACATCATCTGCTGTTCTAGGTACAAAATCAATCTTTTTACGGCGAGCGACGCCCTCTTCAACAAAGTAAACAAACGCACCATCGCTCGTCAGCAAAAGGGCGCGAGCCGGAACAATCATCCGTGGCCGCAGAGCCGTTTCAATGCGCGCTTCCGCAGAAAAACCTGCTTTCCAATCGCCTGAAGCATTCGGAATTTCGACTTCAATCAGTCCTTTGCCTGCCGTTGGCTGCACAGCCCCAGCCACTGTGACGATGCGACTTTCCTTTACTTTGCCGTCAATGGTAAGTGTTACTTTAGTTTTCTCGTTAACTTGTTGCCAGTCAGGCACAGGCAACCAAAGCTTTGCACGCAGAGCAGTGTCATCAACCACGAGCAGGGCACGCTCCCCAGAAGATAATTGATCGCCTTCGGCCACAAACCATTGTGCAACTTTGCCGGCGATTGGTGAGGTCACAGGAACGGAGAGAAAAGATTCTCCTGGTTCCGCTCTGTCGATCGCAAAAAGGGCTCCACCTCGGGCCACACTTTCACCCGTGCCTTTTAAGATTTTTTGAACTCTCCCACTCACGCGTGGATAGACTTCGACCTGACGGCGGCCTTCTAAAACCACAGGCATTGCCAATGTATTTGGAAGGACTTGAGTGACTGCTTTAAAAACCTCAACGGCTTGGGGTCCTCTTCCAACGCCGCCACCCCTGCCTTTCTTACCTTTGTCACCTTCTTTTTTAGAAGATGGTTCAGATGTTACTTTTTCCTTCGGTTCTTTGTTACGTTCACAGGAGATAACAACGCACAATAAAACTAAAATTGCACTCTTGGACTTCCACTGCATTTTTCAGTTCCTTACCCTTCTAGAAGTTTTTTTGCGAAAGAGAAATCACCACGAGTTTGTGCATAGGCCAAAAGTGCAGCTGCAATTCTGCCTTGAAGGCGTACTGTTTCTGTTGCATTGGAGAGAAGTTCATCTTCAATGGTTGAAAGTTCGAGGGCAGTTGCTCTTCCAGATGCGTATCTTTTTCGAGTGAGTTCCTTCAGTCTTTCTAGAGTTAGCCTCTGATTTTCAGATATTTCGAGTTGAAAAATAAGCTCTTGGAGTGCAGGCAAACTTGCGCGCAATTCCTTCTGAGAGTCAGCAATTCGTTGTTCGGATTTCGATTCAGAAATACGAATGCGTGTTAAAATTTCTTCTTTTTGGAGAACGTCTTTGCCGTTCCACGGCAAGTCCCATGAAAATGTGATTTGCGCAAAAAAGCTTCCACGCACAGGTAACAGTTCACCGGGCCATTGTGTGCCAACTTCTCCCAAAAGTAGAGGAGTTTGGGACTTCTCAACGACGGTGAGTCCCGCCTTTAAAATCTCACGCTCCACTTCAAGCTTACGCAATTCAACAAGCGTGAACGGAGCAAGATTCGTTCCAGAAGTATTGAGACTTCCAGCGTCTTTCTTGACTTGTAAAGCATGTGCATACAAATTCTTCCAATCGATGGCAGTTCTTGCAGGCAACGACACACGTTGTTTTTGAGCCATCACGACTTCACTTTCAGAATTCATTTCTGCACTGAGTTGAATGGCTTTTTGTCGCAACGTTTCATTAGCACGTTCAAGAAGCATTTGAACGCGTAAAACGTCGGCTTCTGACCTCACTTTATCGGCTTCTGAACGCAACCCCTTGCGATATTCACTTTGTTGGGTCTCGCGCTTTTTGAGGGCATTGATGCGTTGTGCTTCCAAGGCCTTAACAACTCCTGCAGCATCCTGAAAAGCCAGAAATAACTGCGCGCCTTTCCATTGCAACGATTCAGCCAATTTGGCATTTTCGAGCGGAGTCAACTTTTCTTCGACCTCCAAAACTCGCAGTCGTGCCTCTTTACGCCCAAAATCATGCAATGGCTTTGAAACGACGATAGAGTGCGTTTGATAAAGTTCATCTTGACGTGGTAAGAGAATGATCTTTTCTTGTTCTTGCGCTGCAGGACCTTGCTCCGATGGTTTGATGCGCAAACCCAGCTGGTTTCGAAATGAAAATTTTAAGTCATCTTCTTTATCTGCAATTTGTTGTTCAAGAGTATTTTGATTCGATTCCAATTCCATTTGTTTCATGGAATATTTTTGTTGAAGTTTCATTGATTGTAAAACACTTTCCAATGAAAGTGTCTGAGGTTGTGACTGTGCATTTGCAATCGAAAAAAGAAACATAAGAGTTGTTACAATAAAAAATAGTCTGAGCATAATTTCCATCCTGGTCATTTCATTGCATCTTTCCATATCTGTTACTTTACATGTCTCTATAGGATCTTACCCGCCCTCAATTTTAACATACTCTCAGCTAGAATTGCAGTTTAAAAGAAAAACAAGTAAAAACGATTCAACGGGCGCTCTCTGTCATAAAATACCCCTGAAAGGATTTCCTCATGAAAACTCGCGCACTCTTTGCCACTACTGCTGAGCATACACTTGTGGGTGAACTCTCTCTCACCGCACTGCGCATCTTTTTTGGAATTGCGATGGCTTTTGCCCATGGCCGGGGCAAGTTTCCTCCAAGCGAGCAATTTGTAGCTGGAGTCACAAACTTAGGATTTCCAGCACCCGAAATGTTCGCTTGGCTGGCAGGTACGTCAGAGTTCATCGGTGGACTTTTTCTGGCATTGGGATTTCTCACACGGCCCAGTGCGTTTTTGGTTGCAATCACCATGGCAGTCGCAGCATTTGGCAGACACGCAACCGACCCCTTTAAAGTAAAAGAACTCGCCCTTGTGTATCTTTTTGTAGCACTCATTTTTGCCGTGCGTGGAGCTGGAAAATTCTCTGTTGATCGCTTTCTTTCGCGCGGCTAAATCACTTCACTGAACTGAGCTTCTTCTCATGAATTCTTTGGGCTTCTTTGTGTAGAATTCTGGAAAGTACTGCGGACGTAACAGCGTAGGTTGCGTCCACTCCATGGAAGCTCAAACTTGTGCTCAACAGATTTTCTTGCTGACTAATCGGCGTATCACTCGCATAATGAAGAAATCCAACGTCGAATGGCATATTTCGATACAATGCCACAATTTCGTTTAAAGGGTGTCTTTTTGGTGAAACACTCTCATAAAGTGCACATAGATAGGGCCCCGCTTCCATTTCAATATCTGTGTAACCTTCTTCGTAAAAAAGCTGCATATACTTGCGATTTTGTAACAGCGTTCCTTTAACAGTCACTGCCTTTTGATTGTCGAACACGTCGCCATATTTTAAAGCTTTTGCAACATCACCGGCGCGAAAACAGTTATTAAACAAAAACGTATTTTTAGAATGCTCATCATGAACCACGTTGGGGATCATGACATCTCCGACTCTCCCGTTGAGAGTTGCCGCCTTTCCAATGACATAAAATCCAAGAATTGTTGAACACGATGAAGAAACTTGGTTGAAAAGATGATATGCGGCAAGGCCCAGCGGATAATCGATATTTAAAATCAGTGCGTCACTGCGTCCAAGGGCATTCCAGTCGGCTTCCGAAAGTCCCTCAATTCTTTCGTCGATCGAGGCAGGTTTAAGTTTACTAAGTTCAATGATCTGTGCTTCAACGTCAATGCTGTGCGGATCAGATACTCGGTGAATTCCATAAGAAACCTCACGCTTTGAGTGCTGAAGTGCAAGCTCAGCAGCTGCTCCATTCATCAAAAACTTCGAACAATAATAGATGAGATTATTGATAGTTGCAGGATCACCCTGAGGTAAAATCTGTGCAAGATACTTGTTTAGACCTTCGGGATCATTTGCTTTAATGTAGTCGAATACGGGATCTTTCATTGCCGAAGCCAAACCCGAGGCCACATTGGCCAAACTGTGAGCATTGCTGCTGACAAAGTAAACAGGACGTTCACGCAAGTTGAGCTGTTGCGAAACGGCCTCAATCTTATTCCACCAAAACTGCACAGCACGCCGGTAGTCACTCATGCTGCTCGCAAGAACACGCACTTCAAAATCAGCGCTTTTCCTTGTGGCCTGTGCAAGCATCGTCAGTAACAGTTCACCGGGCCAGAGGTTTTGAAGTCGCACAAATTCAGCTGTTGAAAGTCCCAATGCTTCCCGCAGTCGCTCGAGGAGCCCCATCGCATTTTCAACGGGCTTCCCTTCGGTGAACAGCAAGAGATCTTCTTGAACATCATGATTGTTGAGCCTGGAATTCAGTTTTTTCCATTCGATTTGAAAGGCAGTGAGGCACGGCAAAAGGTCGTCGATATCGCTCGCGCTCGATATAAAGGCTGCAAGAATTCCCTTTTCGGCTTCAAAGTAAAGCTTGCGCCGGCGTGCAGGCGCCTTTACTTTCTTCCAATTTCCAACATCCGGAAAACCCGCACGCACAAAGACCTCTTCCATCTGTCCCATCAGGATGACCGATGCGCTGCTAATACAAGAAGGAAGGCGTTGGAATGAATACACAAGTGCTGCAATATCAATTCCGCTCGCACCCGCTTTAGAATGCAGGCTCGAATTCATGGAGCAGTGAGTTTCCTCAAGGGTGCGGACTCGAATCGTGTGACTGCTTCTCAAAAGAGAATAATAAGTTTTTTGATAAAGCTGAATGGCATCATTCTCAGTTGAAGGCGAAGTTCTGTCCATCGGGGGGGTCCTCTCATACGATCACCAATTGCTTCGAGATTCCAGTGTAGCGGTTTTCTCCAAAGACAACACTTTATGATTCCCAAAGAATCTTGAACGCAGCCGATTCTTTTTCTTCCTCAGCTTTCCGAATGTAAATCGCGGTGGTTGAGATGTCCTTGTGATTCATGAGTTTCTGGATGTGTCCTACGGGTACTCCACGGTTGTGTAACGATGTTGCAACGGTTGCTCGTAACACATGAGGTGTTACCTTTTTAGTGAAGCCTGCTTTAGCACAGAGTCTTGCAAGCTCCCTTGTGAGTCGCTGTACGACAGAGTTCCGCTCATCTGAAGGCGAAAACAGAAAATTTCCAGCCGAACTGTTCCCCTGCACAAGACGTAACAAACGCTCACCGACCTCAACCGGAACAAGGGGACTGTGCATTTCATCGCCCTTTGCACGCATGTGAATGCGGGCCGCATGGGGAAGAAGCTCTATATCCTCAGCGCGCAGCAGTACTAATTCCCCCACCCGCATCCCCACCGCGAGGAGAGTTCGGAATGCGACTTCGTTATTCAGAGCTGCCCTCCGTTTTGAAACCGAGCCTTTTTCAGCGTCACTTTTTTCTGTTTCCAAGAGCCTCAATAGCGTGCGCACTTCTTCGTCCGTCAGAACACAGGTGCGGGTTTCTTTTTTCACTTTGGGTCTGGCTAACGTGTCGAGCGGGTTTCGAGCAATGAGACCTTCTTTACGGGCTTGTTCAAGCAGAGAGACCACAGCGCAAATCTTTTTAGCAGCAGTGGCCTGAGAAAGTCGCTTTTCTCGGGGGTGAAGAGGGGAGGTCCGTTCGCGCACAAGTGTGGCATAGGCCAGTGCCCCACCTTGAACGAGGGCCTCAAGGGTCACAGGAGAGAAATGAAATGCAAGAAACCCTAACATTTCTTTGATTGTGAGAGAATAGACTTTACGTGTTGCAGGACTTCCACAAGCAAAAAGCCATCTCGTAACAAGATTTCCGAGATGGAGATCGAGACCTTGAATGGACAGTGAAGTGTGAAAACCTCCTGTGGCGGGAAAAAGTGAGGTCATGTTTCGTTAGCCTTTGTGTCCGCAGTTCGATTGTGATGTTCCTTTAACTCTGAGCGCAAGCGATCGAATTCCGCCTGATAGGCTTCTTTCTGCATTTGCGACCTGAGCACAAAGGCCTCATGTTCTGCTTCAAACGCCTGAACTTCACGCATGCGAATCTTATCCAGATCTTCGCAGGTTTTTCGAGCACGAGTCAGATCTTCTTCGAGCCTTGAATGTTTCATTTCCAAATTTTCGTTTGCAAACGCTAGACGGTCTCGTTCCCTTTCCGTTTCTTGCAAAGACTTTGTCATTGATTCAAGTTTTTCTTTTGCACCCACAAGAAAAGTCTCCCGCACTTGAGCTTCTGAGAGACTTTGTCTGAGTGCTCTGAAACTCTCACGAGACTCCTTCAGTTCTTCGCGCAGCTCTTGCAGTTGTTTTTCACCTTCCTCAAACTGAGACTTCTTTTCGGCCTGCACTGTTTCCAAGCGAGCTTCGAGTTCAGTGAGGCGATTTGCCTTGTTTTGTAACTTCAAACTGACGTCGCTCAACTCTTGTTCCAGTTCTTCAACCAGCCGTTCGTGAGCATTTCCTTGGGCGCCTAAATCGAAAAGACCTTCACGCACGAGTGTTAAAAGCGAGGCCATCTGACTTCTTACCTGGACGTAAAATAGAGTTTCTCGCGCCCCCAATCCTTCGCCTGGTCCCCCGGCATTCTCTTCATAAATCCGTGCAAGAGTTTCCAAAAATTCCGAGCCTCTTCCCCCATGACGTTCTTGAAGATTGGAAAGGCGCAGCTTGAGTTCTGCAGGCACACGAACGGCGTAGGTATCGGACTTCGACTCAAGGCGAGACACTTCTTCCATGGGAACTTCCTTTTCAGTGGGGTACTTTCGCTGCAATGCACTTAAAAAGTAAACATGTGTTTAACACTCTCATTAAGTTTACTGAGGTTTTATCGCATTTTCAAATTTTCAAATGTTTACAACTTCAGGAGAATGCCCATTCTCCTGGAGAATTTGGAAAGCAGAACGGGAAAAAAGGGAGGAAGGAGAAATTGGGTTCGGCATTATGTAAGGATCTTTACGTCGCAGTTAGATAACAGTTGAATTCAGACTTTCAAAGCACAACAAAATTGTGGTCTCTGGGGTGCGAGTGTCCAAAACAGCGTCTTGAGGTCCTAGGCTCGAACATGCGAAAAATTACTCTAAGAGACAGATAGGTTATTAAAATATGTAGTTCTTAGAGTAAATAGCTTTGAAGTATTGCAAGTCCGAGGCTAGGATCCCATGTCGAAAAAGCGGATATCATTTGCTTACGAGATGTTCTTTCAGGAAGAAGGTGTCTCCGAGGACAAAAGTAGATGCGAATGGGACAAGTAACACAACGAGATTGACAGTGCGTGCGCGGCTGACTTTAACTTCTGCAGGCGCTAGTTTCGTCTTCGGAAGTGTCGGTAGGATATTCCACCCGACAGTAGGCGGACTTTTCTTAACGTACAGGATTGATGAGCGAACGGTGGAAAACTGCAAAAGTTTCCTGTGGTGGCAATGACATTCTCTGTGTTTCGTCCTTTTGAGACCAGCTAGTCTGACCCTCGTGGTCTTTGCCCGCACAAGGAAGCTCTATGACATCCTCTGCCTTTAAATCCATTAGTAGAAGACTGCTGCTTGGCATCCTCCTTGCGAGTTCCGTCATCACCACATTGGTGATCATTATCGCATTTTACATGGACTACTCGGCCGAGAATGACATTCTTGAACTGACATTTTCGCAAATTGAAAAAGGGAGCGTCAGCTCACTGGGGACTTCGATTTGGGATTTCAATGAAGAGCAGATCAAGAGCCATCTGGGCGGCATCATCAAGATAAATGACGTTGTTCAGGTCGCCGTCTACGACGACAAAGGGAATGTTCTTTACGAGACAGCTAAGGAAGGATTCAAGCCAGAGCTCAATCTTGAGCGCAAATTCGAAATTGGCTTTGTAGATCAAGGAAAAAATCAAGTCGTTGGGACGATGAAAGTCGTCGCAACAAGGACTTTCATGTACAAGCGACTTCGCTCCAAGCTCCTCTACTTTACTATTTCGCAAATTGGCAAGACGTTGCTTATTTCCTACATTATTCTCGTTATCATTCGCAGATTCGTGACAAATAATATCACCAGCATGCAAACTTTTTTCGAGAATTATGACATGGGTAGCTTAAACCCTGCAACTCGAACTCTTCAGCTAAAGCCACGAGGAGACAAAAGAGATGAGTTCGACGTGCTCGCAGAGCGCATCACAGTCATGAGCCTCGAAAACATGAGATACCTTGCTCTGGCCAATGAGCAAGCCAAGATCAGCGCCGATCTTGAGGCTGTAAAGATCGTTCAGCAGTCACTGTTTCCTTCTCACACAGAAATGCCAGGGTTTAATATCCAAACAAGCTACATACCGGCTGCCAAGGCGGGTGGTGACTGGTACATTTACAGCTCTGACCCCGAAAACGATTTTGCGCACTTTTGCATGGGAGATGTCACCGGGCATGGGCTTCCTGCTGCGCTTGTTACGGCAGTTGCCTCCGGTGCCATCTTTGCGCTTCGCTCGCACCTTACGCAGTTGCTTGGAAGCGCAGGGACCCATAATGTCGAAGAGCAGCTGAATTTTCTGGCCCAACAGCTCAACACCATCATCCGGCAAACAGGAAAGCAGCGCTATGGAATGACCATGCTCCTTCTCACAGTGAATACGAAAAGTGGCGAGGGTTGGTTACTCAGTGCTGGCCACTGTCCGCCTTTTCACGCACGCAGTTCACAGAAATCGGTCGCGATCCTGACAGGCATTGGTTCTCGAATTGGATTTACTGTGGATCCGGTTTTTGCATTTCGAAAAATTCAGCTTGAACCAGGCGATATCATTTTCATGTACACGGACGGTTTCTTCGAGAATGCTCGGGAGCGCAATGCGAGAAAGCTCCACAAAGAGGTTTTAAAAATACTCTCCGAAGGGATGGATGAGAGCTGCACAGATGTCCACGAGCGCATCATCGAATCTGCAAAATCACTTTGGGGCAGCGGCTCACTGGACGACGATGACGTGGCAACTCTCCTCATCAGATGGAAGGGCAATTCTGAGTCTCCTGTCACAAATTTGTCAAAAAGCAGTGCCTGAAATTTGGGGTACCATTTCCTCTGTGTGTAGAATTCGTAGGTACTTCTGCGGATTACTGTGTTCTGTATTTGCAACTTACATTGCGAAAGAGGTTTTTTAAATCATGTCTAAACTCTTCACTCCAATTGCACTCATATTTTCAAGTTTACAATTCATCTCACCAGCCCAGGCCGACACAGTGCGCGGAGTCGGAAATGTCTGGTGCCCCTGGATGATGGAAGATGATGCAAAGAATGCAATTGGCGCGGGCGTCGACATTTTTAAGGAACTCGCAAAGCGCTCGGGATATGACGTCACTGTAAATATTTATCCACAGGTTCGGCGCGACAAAATGTTTGAAACAAACGAGCTAGACGCTGAAGTTGGGGTGTCCGAAGAATGGCGTGGATATCAAAAAGACATATCTGTTTACACTGTGCCTTTCTTTGAGACAGTAAATGTTGTGCTTGTCAGGGCTCCGGACGGCATTACGACAGAGTCCGTCGACTCCTTCAAAGGCAAAACAATTGGTGGAAACATCGGCTATTTCTATACCGATGGCTTCCAACAAGCATTTGAAAAAGGAACCATTAAACGCAAGGATGTCTCCGAAGGAGGCGCACTTATGAAGATGCTCGTCTCGAAAAGAGTGGATGGCATTATCATGGATCGCTACGAAAGCCGTTACTGGATGAAAAAGCTAAATCTGAATCCGAAAGATTACAAAGAGGGTTTCGTGTTTAAGACGGTGACAAAGCTTTCCATGCGTTTTCACAAAAACAAAAAGGAGCTGTTACCAAAATTTAACAGTGGAATTGAAGAAATGAAAAAGAGCGGAGAAATCTTAAAAATTATTGACAAATATACGAAGTAGTATGCCTCACACGTATGTTCCACAGCTGCTCATTTTTATTTTAAGACACTACACACCGTTTTTTGACAGGGATTCTTTTCCCTCCTCCCTCCCCCCATGGGCTGTTAAAGTATCTTCACACACATGCCTGACACAGAGCCTTTCGGAATAAGTAGCGAGGAAAAGCGAAATTCGCAGCCGGGCACTTGGGAATTTTGCTCGTGTGAATTTCGAATTTGCAAGAGAGTGACCGATTTGGTGCAAACACCCCCACCTCTTTTGACTTAACGCCCCCACCGAATTTGTAACCAAACACCCCCATGCGTTTTGCTCTTAATGCACCCACTTGATGCAATGGCATTCGGTTAAGGCTTAACGAGTCTGAGGAGGTTTCGGTTTTAAACCCGTGCAAGCGACGCTCTCTTTTGTCACACCATGGGAAGGAGGTGCCCCCATGGCACGAAAGGATCGCATATCTATGGATCGTCATGCTCAAATTCTTGAACTTTATCATAGGGGGTATTCCATCCGGCGAATTGCTCAGACGTTAAAAATGTGCAAAAAATCCGTCCGCAAATACGTAAATCGCCCTCTCACCCAGCCAAATACTTTATCAATTTTACAATCTGATCCTCAAACATCGCTTGCTTCTCCCGTAGATCCCAATGCGATTATTTTACAGTTTCCGATTTGGTTCCAAAATTTAGATTGGCAGACTCTTGTTAAAGAAAGGCTATAAGGCGTTCCTGTCAAAATTCTTTTTCAGGAGCTTTTACACTAGTCACAAATTTACCCTATCACTCGCTTTGTTGAATTTATCGACATTAGTGTTGTTACAAGGCGATGAAGTTCGAGAAGATCAGGCACACGACAGAACGAAATTCCGTTCGAACAAGCCACATAAATATCTAGTGGCAAAACGTCTGTCCACCCAACCGGGGCATACAAAAGTTCGCCATTGTTGCCGTGAAAAAACACCCGATTCTCGCCCCAACAAAGGCGAATTTCGATAAGTCGAAACCGTTGACCTGATAGTGGATGAAAGGGGTGGGTGATTGCAAAAGTTTCTAACTCAAATGACTGATTAGGTGCAGTTGACAGTGTTTGCCAAGGCAAACGTCGAGTTCCATGTTGGTATTTTGCAAAGGTCTTTCTTTCAGGAAGTGCGGCACAAGACTTTCCACACCATCTCAGAGTTAAACAACGTCCTCACAGAGCATCTTGATGAACTGAATAATCAGATCATGAAAGACCATGGGGTCTCGCGCAATCAGCGATTCGAAACCGAAGCCGCAACGTTGTTACCATTGCCTGAAACACAGTTTGAAATTCCGGAAACGCGAGAAGCAACTGTCCACCCTGACTGCCATATTCAATTTGGACGTTCTTTTTATTCGGTTCCGTGGCAATACGTAGGCAAGCAAGTTCGCGTTGTAGCAACTGCAGAATGAGTACAAATATTCGATCTCATTACCCTAGAACGAATCGCACTTCACTCGCCGGCAAAGAAAAATGGCGAACGAAAAACAGATGAACTGCACTGGCAACCTGAGAAAAAAGAGCACTGCGATTTTACGACAGAGCGCGCCTGCTTAGACGCTGCAAAGGTGGGACCAAAAACAGCTGAAATGTTTGAATTCTTGTTTTCACTTCGGCACCCCTTGCAGTACCTGAGGAGGACGCAGGGCTGGTTGCGCAAAGTCTCAACTTCGAAATGATCGCGTCAGGCCATGGAATATGCAGCTACAATGGCACTGCAGCACAATAATTTTAGCAGCAAATACGTCAATGACTGCGCGGCATTCTTCGATGCTGGTGGGCTCCGGAGAACGTCACAAACAGGTGCTCCCAAAAGAGAAAGAACTCATCTCTACCTTAACAATAACTTGGTATAACAAGGAATCGCAGAAATGAAACATCTTGAAATACGTAAACTCGCCCATGAACTTCGCCTGTTTGGAATACATGAAGCCTTTGAACGTCGGTGCGCTGTAGCAGCTCATGAAGGCCTTTCAGGAGAAGAACTTCTGATTATAATTCTTGAAGACGAAAAGCAAAATAGAAAAAATAAAACAACAAAAATGCTTGAGACAAAAGCCAAGTCTCGATGAGAATCAGTCCTCGAACAATGGGATACCACCGTTGATCGAGGACTCACAAAAACAAAAGTTCGCGAACTTGCCACGTTGGGTTTCTGGGATGCGAAAAAGAATCTTATCATCGTAGGGCGGACAGGCAGCGGAAAAACGCAACTTTCGATTGCACTGGGCCGTGTCGCTTGCCAAATGCAACTAAGCGTACTTTTTATGCCAGTAAATCAATTCTTCGAAGAAGCTCTCGCAAATCGAGCTTCGGGTAAAGTTATTCCGTGGATAAAAAGGATAAAAAAATATGATGTCGTCATTCTCGATGACTTTGCACTGCGTACTTATTCATATGATGAAGCCGTTCTTCTTATCGACTTTCTTGAAGATCGATACCGAAAATGTGTTCCTATTATTAGCAGTCAAGTTGATGTTGAAGGTTGGAATACCTTGTTTGAAGATCCAGTCATAGCGGATGCACTCATCGATCGCCTCAAGAATCCAAGTGAAAAAATCAGACTGACGAGAGGATCATATCGTGAAAACCTAGGCTGAGATGCATCATGCAAAACGTAAATGCCCCACTCGACTTGACTTCGGGAGAAAGAAAAAAGACGGTGCCGGGATGGGAGCAAAAAACACTTCCGTCGCTCACGCTCCGTTGTGCCATGAAGAAGAGAAGTCGCTAGCCGGCTTCTTTTCATGCTGAAGAAGAGATGAGGGTCGGCCCCTCGAAATCGGTTTGCAGAAACAGATTTCAAACCAGTTCAAGCGGCATTAT
>JBIIEI010000125.1:0-10565 GCA_044237915.1 Silvanigrellaceae bacterium
TCAAGAAATCAGACGAGAGCGAGGCTGAGTGCCCCTGCCGACTTTTTGCAATGGACGCATTGGTCCATGAAAAAAGCGGTGGGGGCCGAAAACGAAGCTGTCGGCGATTTCTTGAAGCAGCCCTTAAAGTAGAATTTGCGTTACTTTTCTCGTTTTGCAATCGGGAAGTTGTCTTGACACACAACGGGCAGGATGTTAAGCAAATTGTATTCCTAATTTGGCCAGCCATTTTTTTTAAATTGCCGTACGTTGTCGTCACCCACCAAGGGAGTCCAGAATGAAACACCGCTTTCATCGCAATCTACATGCTGTTCCAGGCATGTTCCGCAGCAGTGTCTTGAGCCTCGCTACTCTTTCCCTCGCGATGGCTTTTGTAAGCTGTACAAAGAAACAGGCGGTGCAAAATAAGGATTTAAACCGCAACGATAAAAAAACGGATTTGGCTCCCGTTGCCAATGTCGAGCCGGGGCTCAGTGTCCCTTCGGGCGGGTGGCCGCAAATCGATGCAGGTTCGCAAAAAGCGACCTATCCGGGTACGGATGCCTACACACCAGTTCTTCATATTCGCGGCATTCCGCACATTCAAGTCCATGGTATTTTAGATAATTCCTCATTTCAATCTTTGAGCGCCACGGCGCTTTCCTATCCACAGGCAGACCGGAAGCCTCTGTTTAAGGCGCAATTAGAAAAGATTACGGCAGCTCTCGGAACCCACGGGAAATTGGTGGGCGTTACGTTTCATCCTGAAATTGGATATTTTTCGGGATATCTTCCCGTCGGTGCCATGAATTCCCTTTCGGGGCAGGCGCATTCCAAGGCTTTAGTGCAGCAATCAAAGGCAATAAAACACGTCAAACTTGAAGTTTCCGGACTCAAATTTGGTGTCATTCTTGATCCTGTGGTTGTGACTCCGCTCTCCGATAAACAACTGCGCAAACCTTCCCAACTTGGTCTGAGCGCACTCAATCCAACGGGCGATGGACGCGATTCAAACGAAAGTTTCAGCGGACTTGTGCGCATGGGACTTGATCGTGCGTTCCAAGAACAGATCGAAAAAGAAGTTGGCTCAAAGGTTGATGGTTCGTCCGTAAATGTGGGCGTCGTCGATACCGGTGTGACCATGAACCACCCGACATTTGAAAATGCCGAAGGCAAATCGCGCATTATTCATATGAAAGATTACACGGGCGAAGGACGCATGTTCTTTAACCCTTCGGCAAAACTGGAAGTGATTGTTCCTTCCAAGATTCCAGATGGTGCAGATAAAAACAGTTACCTTGAAATCAATGCGCAGGTGTTGGTTGCGCCTTCGGGTTTTGCAGGCTCACCCATTGCCGATGATTTTAATGAGCTTAAAAATTTAGGGATTCAAGTGAGTCCTGAGCTTCGCGCATTGCTTCTCGACCGCGAAAGCGGAGTGCGCGCGGGCTTGATGCTCGAAACAGCGTTTGAAAACGCACGCAGCCAAGAATATGTCGACATTAATCAAAATGGCAACACCAAAGATGTCTTTTTGGCCTTTTATGTGCCTGCAAAAGATGGAAAAAATGCCCAGGTTTATTTCGACTCCACTGGAAAACGCGATTTTCGCAACCGCCTTCCGGTTTCGGATTGGAATACCACGAAAGAAAGTCTGAAGTTGTTTGCGGAAAAAGTCGGATTCGACTTTAAACCCCAAGAACTCACAGACAACGCAGGAAACAGCGTCACGGTCATGACCGCTTCGCTCGTTGGATTCGATCCCGGTAACCACGGAACCCATGTTACGGGAATTATTGCAGGTCGTAAAATCATCAGCAACGACAAAGAAGACACCCTTGCGCGGGGCGCTGCTCCCAATGCAAATCTCTTGGTCAATCGTGTGTGCGCAAATCAAACGGGTTGCATTTCTAAAGAAGCGATCATGGATCTGGCGTCTGGAAATGGCGGCGCTGTAAAGGCCGACATTATCAATATGTCGTTGGGGGGTCTTGATTCCTTTAACGATGGTTACGGCGCAGAAGAAACCGCCATCAACCGCATGACTCAAGTTTACAACACACTCTTTGTCATCGCTGCCGGAAACGATGGTCCAGGCCGACAAACGGTCGGGAGTCCTTCCACAGCGCGACTTGCATTAACAGTGGGTGCCAGTGCTTCCAGAAAACTCATCGAGCGCCAATACCAATGGCCTGGCCTTGGGAGCAGCACCGACAAAAGCCAAGCTCTCGACGATGACTTCATGCTCTTTTTCAGTGGACGCGGACCCAATGCCGCGGGTGGATTTAAACCCAATCTCGTCGCGCCCGGTACCGAATTAAGTGCAGTGCAACTCAATGCAGCCCAAGGATCCCGTGCAGGTCTAGATGTGTACTGGGGAACCTCCATGGCTACTCCAGCCGCAGCAGGTGCCGCCGCATTTTTGCTCGACGCTGCGCGCAAATACAACGCTTCGCACCCCAACGAAGTGCCGCTTCCCACCGACGCCCTCACATTAAGGCGCGTGATGATCGAAACAGCGCAGCCTTTTGATGTGAATCTTTTCGATCCTGCAACGGGCGAATCGCGGCGCGGTCAGTACACCTGGCTCGACCAAGGTGCTGGGATGCTCAGCATTCCAAGGGCGTGGGAAGCTTTAAAAACAGCGCGTGGAAACAATGCAAATCAAGCGGTGCAAGCTCCACTTGATCCGAAAAACCCTCAAAGTCCGAAGTTGGGTGTGTCACTCGATTACAGAGTTGCAGTGAAGGCCACAAACCCCAATGGCAACGTGTACGATGGAACGCAAGGGCGCTATGCACAGGGTGTGTGGATCGATCCTAACGAGCAAAAGTCGATCTACCAAGTGCAGATTGCACGCAGGCTTCCTGAGCAATATCTCGGTCGTGCAGATGCACCCGAGCTGTTAACAGCGCTCAATACTTCCAAGGATGAATTTGTCCTTAAAACAACGGTGTTTGGCTCGCAGCAAAATTGGCTCAAAGTTGGTACTTTAAACCAAATTCCTTGCACGGGCTCTGCAACGGCAAATTATACGATTATCGGACAGGGTCTTATCGATGATCCTGATACGGCATCCGATAATAAATCCGGTGAGCGCTCACTGTTCCTGTGCGTCGATCGCGATGCCCTCAGGGGGCTTCCTCCAGGCGATCACGGTGCACTCATTCGCGCCTATCGCGTCACCGATTCTGCAACTCAAGCAACAGAAGCGCAGGCGTCTTTCGTAGTGCCTGTGTACATTAATCAACCTCACAAAACCTTGGCAGGGAACAACAGTTACCTTATCAACGGCGCTGTCAGTAGCTTTGGAGTCTCCAGAAACTACGTCGAAGTTCCCAAAGGAACCTCTCTGGTGCGTGTGACCCTTGAATTGCCTGAAGCAAAATACGGCAATGGAATCGTAACAGGATGCGGCAGTGCAGAATTGATGGCCCTCGAAGCCTCCAATGTGGGCGAGCCCAAAGACATCAAGCCTCGTCTTTCGAACTGCGATTTAACTGGGATTCCAACGCCAGAAACGCGTCGACTTTCCTATGAAAGAGTCAATCCAAAGTCAGGTATTTGGGATCTGCATGTCTTTGGCAGATACCAATATCAAAGCTCTCCTTACGCACTTCGTGTCGACTACGCGAAGGTTTCGTCAACGATTACCGAAATTCGCGGGCAAAAAGAAATTTTGCAGCCGAGTTCCTTTAATCTCAACATCGTCGAATCTTCGTTTGAATTGGTTCCCGATGCAAAAAATAGCATCTTTGAACTCTTTGGGCTTCGCCAAGAAGTTGAGTCGAAAGTCGAAGACAAGAGCAAGCTCAATCAGCCCGATCGCGATGGCAAGGTGTTTCGCAGTTACGATAAAGAAGTTTCTGCTGTTACGGTCACAACGGGCGGTGCGCCAGGTGATGACATCGACCTTTATGCGCTCGAGTGCCTCACCGCAGATGCCACCACTTGCCAACAAGTGGGTGTGAGCGCCACAGCAACCGACGAAGAAACCATTACCTTTGTGCCGAAAGCCGATCGCTTTTACTACTATCTTGTGGATGGATATGCGGTTTCCGGAAAGAACAAAGGCCATGTGTTTTCAGAAACGCTACGCTTTGCAGAAACAAGTCTCGGAACGCTTCAATTTGCAAAAGGAAGTGGAGAAAGAGAATTCCAAGTGACCCGCTCCTTGGATGCGGAGAACAGTGCTCTCTTGAAGAAAACATTGTTTACAACGGGCCAGTATTTCGCCGTTGGAGAACTCACGATCCGTTCCACTGAGAAGTCTCTCATTGCAACGATTCCTGTCACGGTTCTTCCCACTCCAGCGACAGCACCTGTGCCAACTCCGAGCGCGACGCCTTTGTGAACAAAGCAATTTATTTTTCAAGGAACACTCTATGAAACTGCGCACAAAATCTAAATTTATCAGCACAAAAGCGGCTCATGTTTCCGCACTTGGAATGCTCTCTCTTGCAGGATGTGGTCTACTTTTTCTCCAAAGTTGCACCGGAAAAACAAAGAAGCCTCAAGTTTTAAATCAAGACTCTCTTTCTGCGCCCTCAGAGCTGAAGTCGCAACCTGAAGGGGGCATTAAAATTGCTCAAATTCCTTGGGTTGCTGCTGCCGATGGCACCTCGATGACTCTCCCCGATGGCAGAATTGTTCCTGTTACGACATTCAAGGGCGCCAAGTATATTCCCGTTGAAGGGGCCCTCGACGAGAAGAGTTTTAAAGCCTTAAATCTTGAAGCCGGGAGCATGCATCTTCAAGGTAAAGATGCCGAAGCTTTTGCCGGACAAAAACTCACCGAGGCGCTCAATACCCTGGCAGGCGGCGAAAATCTTCTTGCCATCGATGTGTCACCCAAAATTGGGTATTTTTCTGCACTTATTTCTTTAAAAGCCTATGAATCCCTTTCATCGGGGAGCGCGAGCGATGGCGAACTCTCTGCAGAAGAAGCAGGCGCCATTAAGTATTTGACCTCAAAAATCAAAGAGCTCAAATATGGAATGGTGATGAACCCCATCTTTGCGCGCAAATTTGATGAAACATTGGTTCGCAAGCTCTCAGATGAAAAAGATTTGCAAGAAATCTTGAGCGATTCACGCACCAATCCTAACGCATTTAGCGGCCTCAATCGCATTGGCGAGCCCGCACTGCGTGAGCTTCTTTTAAAAGAGCACGGCATTGCATTGGATGGTTCAAGCGTTAAAGTGGGCGTGGTGGATTCTGGCACGACTTACAATCACCCCACGTTCTTAGGGCAAGATGGAAAATCACGCATCACGCGCATGCGTGACTTCACGGGTGAAGGAAGAATATTCTTTACACCGAGCGGCAAATTCGAAGTGCGCAATGCACAAGACAAAGAAATTCCAGACGACTACAAGAATGCCAAAGATTCAGTTTTAATTCTGAATGCTGATTATCTCGATTCTCCTTATTTCTTTTTAGGATTTTATGTAAAGCCTATTATTGAGAATTCAACTCAACAGGTTAAAGATCTTCCCATTGCGGTGAGTAAAGAACTCAAAGAAATATTGCTCACAGCGGGCAATGGCGCACGCTTGGGTGCCATTTTTGAACGTGGATTTAACAACGCAGACCTCAATCAAAACGGCAAAATAGATGATGTTCTGTTTGCCATTTTTGTGCCGGGCTCCAATGGCACAGCAGATCGAGTTTTCTTTGACACCTCGGGTCGTGGTGATTTTAGAAATAGCGTCGGTCTTGCCGATTTTAACGTGGCGCAACAAACGATGCCCATGTACTCGGAAAAAGTCGGTTTCGAAATCATGGACGAATTCGTTCTCAGTATTGCCGATGGTCGCAAAAATATTCCTGTCAAAGCAGCCTCCATTGTCGGGTACGATCCAGGCAATCACGGAACTCATGTTTCGGGAATTATTGCTGGACGTAAAACATTTTCGAACGACTCAAGCAGCACCTTGGCACGCGGCTTAGCGCCCAATTCTACTTTGATGGTTAATCGCGTGTGTGCCAGTGCGGGATTCTGCGTCGACTTTTCTAGGGCCCTCGAAGATCTCGCAGCCAACGGAGCGCAGGTCGTTAACCTCTCGTTGGGAGGTTTAAACGATAAAAATGATGGCTACGCAGTGCGCGATTTGCTCATCAATCGTATTACGGAAGTCTACAATACGCTCTTTATTATTGCGGCGGGTAACAGCGGCCCTGGAAGGCAAACCGTTGCATCCCCCAGTGTTGCACGGCACGCACTTTCCATTGGTGCCACGGCTTCCAGGCAGATGATTGAGCGTCAATATCAGTTTCCGGGCATTGGAAAACTGTCAACGTCGAACGAAAAAGACGATGACTTTGTTCTCTTCTTCAGTAGCCGTGGGCCGTCTGCAGCAGGTGGGTTTAAGCCCAATCTTACGGCACCGGGTACCGAGATGAGCGCCATTCAGCTGAATTCTGCACCGGGCGCACGGGCGGGTCTGGATGTTTATTGGGGCACATCCATGGCTGCTCCAACGGCTGCGGGAGCCGCAACCTTGCTCCTCGATGCTGCGCAGAAGTATAATTTGAAGTACCCCGACGCTCCCGTTCCCACCGATGCCCTGACATTAAAGCAGGCATTGATGGAAAGCGCGCGTCCCTTCGATGCCGCGCACCGCACACCCTCGGGCGTGTACTCTCCGGGTCAATACACCTGGATCGATCAAGGCGCAGGGATGATTAACCTTGAAGGCGCTTGGAAAGTCCTTTTGGCAGCACGCACAACGCAAATTCCTTCTGCTGTAAAAACACAGAACGGAAAGTCCGTTGCGCTCGACTACCAAGTGCGATCGGTGCACATGAATCCCAACGGGATGCATTACGGCGGCACCGAATTAAATGGCGATGGAGCCAATTATGCAACGGGTATCTGGCTCGACTACAACGGAAAAGACAATCTTTTTGATGTTGAAGTCAGCCGTCGCCTCACCAGCCAATACGATTCCCATCCAGAACTTGGCGATCTGCACAGGCAGCTTGTCACAACCGCAGATGAATTTGTTCTTGAATCGACCTTCTATGGTGCAGATAAAGAATGGATAAAGGCAGGAACCCTCGATGCCCACGACTGCCAAGGCTTAAAAGTGGCTCCCACTCTCACCCTTGTCGGACAAAGCTCGATCACGGGGGCTCCAGGTGCCATTCGAGACAGCAGGCTTAAAATCTGTATCGATCGCGAGGCCCTGCGCACACTTCCACCGGGTGATCACGGCGCCTTAATTCGTGCTTATCGCATTGCTCGGGGTAGCGATGGGTCTGCACAAAAAGAAGCCATGGCCTCCTTTATTGTGCCTGTTCAAGTTACTGTTCCTCATAAAGTGATCGGCAATGGCGAAGGCTATACACTGAATGATACCGTGCAAAGCTTTTCGTTGCGCCGCAACTACATTGAGGTTCCTAAAGGTACCAGTTACCTTAAAGTGTCCTTGGAAGTTCCCGACGCTCGCAAGGATGGCTCGGGTAAAGTCGAATGTTCAGGTGCTGTGCTTTTTGCACTTGAAGGAAAAAATACGGCCTCGCCTAAAGAATTTCAAAGCAGAGCCGCTGCCACTGCGGCAAACTGTGGAAAAAATGGCGAGCCCACTTCCGACAAAAAGATTGTTTCGTTTAAACGAAGCAATCCAACACCGGGAACATGGGATCTTCATGTGATGGGGGCTTATCAGTTTTTGCAGAGCGCTTACAAACTCACAGTGGATTTTGCAAGCATCTTAGGCTTGCCTTCTGAGCTTAAAACTACGGTTGCTGAGCTTACTCAAGGCGCATCCTTTGAAGTGAAAATCACCGACAAAAGCATGACCTCGTTTCCAGCAGATTTGCTTCCCAGCATGGGCGACAGCACCTTTATGATCGATTCCCGTGTGATGAAATCGAGCGGTGCTTTGGAAGGCAAAGTTCAAACTCTGTTTGGCGTCAAAGGCAACGGGGAGCTGCGCACCTTTGCTGAAAATGTGGGGGCCGTAACCTTCTCAACCAAGGGAACACTGGCAAGTGCTACTGACGATATCGATATGACCGTTTTCATGTGCGATAAGCCCGACATCACAGCAGTTGCCGATATTGAAAAGAACTGCCGTTACGTGAAGTCGAGCCTCAATGCTGGAAACGATGAATCGATTATCGTAACGCCCACAGTGGGCAAATACTATGCCACATTGATTTCAAGCGTCGACAGCAGCCGTAAGGAATTCGAATTCAAAGAATCCCAAATGCTCACCACGGGTGGTGTCAAGGGTATGCTGAAACTCAGCGATCTCTCTGAAAATGGATACCGACTTTCTTTCATAGCCCTTGAAGAAGAGCTGAAAAAATCGGAACTCATCAATACCGGAGAACTCGCCCGCCGTGAAATCGGGGTGGAAGGAAAAATCGTTCTGTTTTCTCCCGACAAATCTATCCTGGCCGAAATTCCGGTTGAGCTGAAAGAGTAACAGGAAGCTGTTCTTAAAGTGACTATTTTGGGACAAGTCCTTTGATGATTTAAATCGATCAGCGGCTTTACTTATCGGCTTTGTTGCCAGTTTGGCTAATTGCCTGTTGCAAACAGCTCAGTGGCTTTTGGACAAGCAACACCCGATTGGTTGCTTTCCCTCACTAATTTTCTCAATAAGTCTTGGTCCTTGTCCTTTATTGGTAGGACTTTAAGGGGATGATTGTTTGCCGAGGCATGGACTTTATCCCGGGTTGTGTTGTCGGTGGATACTTTGGCGACCGTAGCGGCTGCCCCGACCCCAAAAACCCCCATACATGTCAGTGGCCCAACCAGTGGAGCGACTAACCCAATGACAAGACAGGAAACAGGAGAAATTACTGCATTAAGGACTGCTGACTTTCCTATTTCTGTAGCTGCGTAATTATCTCGAGCAACATTTTCCTTCAGGCTATTCATAAATATAGCATTTCGCGTTACGGGAGTACCTTTCCTTAGCAGAGGGAAAAGCTTACGAAAGTCGTCCTCACCTCTCGCCGCTTTAATTTGTGCGCTTTCAACTCGAGTCAAATTGTCCAATTCATAAAAGCAGGAAGTGGTTTCTGACCTGCCTGAATCTTTGTCTTGAAAGAAGACATTATATGTTGTTTTGGTTGTTCCGATGCTCAATCCTGCAGCATCGCTTTCATTATATTCGCGGCTTTTACAGGATACGAGAGCCAAAGAACATGCAAGAAGAGATAGACAATATTGCCTCAAAGTAGAAACTCCTTATAAGAATATGACATTTAGGCGCAGGCAATGCTTTGTCGCAATATTTGTGAAGGAAAATAGCCTCATGCAAGAGAAACGAAGTCCTCATTAAGGAGGACCTTTCAGAGTTGTGCTTCGTCGAGTATCGCATTGCAACTTTTAAGAGGTTCCACTTCTTCACTCTCTTTCAAAAGAGTCGCCTGGTTCGAGCACCGAAGGTTCCCAAAGTCACACCTGTTGGGGATAACCGATTTGGTGCAAACATCCTACCTGTTTTGACTGAACGCCTTCCCAATTTGTGACAAAACACCCTCATGCGTTTTGTCTTTAAAACTAAAGTGCTCCCATCAGTCAAGACAAAAAAGATGGGCTTTCATTTCAGTTTAAATTTCTCATGGCCGCAAGCACGCTTGGAGACGACTTAAGTCGCAACGATCATTGCCTGGAGATGTTCTTAGAGTGATTGCTTTGCCACTTCAACAATCTTCAGTCCGAGTGAATGAGCGGACTGAGGATTTTGACCTGTGATAAGTCTCTCGGAAACAACGACTTTGTTTTCCCAATTTGCGCCGGCATGAAATCTTGCTCCACGGCTCTTGAGTGTGCTTTCGAGCATAAATGGAACGATATCTTTAAGGCCCACAGCGATTTCTTCTGCGTCCGTAAAAGAGTTAACATCCTTTCCGTCTACTAAGTATTTTCCATTCGAGAGCTTAACATTGACAAGTGCTGCAGGGCCATGACAAACAGCAGCCACAATGCCGCCATTTTCATAAATCTGCGCTGTTACCGTGTTGAGATCTTCTGAATTTGGAAAGTCCCACATGGTCCCGTGTCCACCCGCAAAGGCAATCACTTGGTATTGACTCGCATTGACGTCTTTAAGTGCTAAGGTTTTCTCAAGGTGGGCCAGCATTTTCCCTTCAACAAATCGTTGGTTCAAGGGGTCTTCAAGGTTATAGCTGCCTTGATCGAGCGGAGCGGCTCCACCTTGCGTGCTTGCAAAATCGACTTCAAATCCCGCTTCGAGGAGTGGGTAATAAATGTGAGTAACCTCTGGAAGGTACCAGCCTGTCTTCTTGCCTGTTTTTCCAAGTTGATCATGGGACGTTACGACAATAAGTGCTTTTTTCATGTGACTTTCTCCTGGTGTTTTCAAAGGAGCGAATGACACCTTTGATGGATTTATGTATGACTCAAAAGTGCTCTCTTGTGTAGTTAATTGCTTTCATATGGCCTATGAATATGGTGCACAATATAGCTATAGATTTCAATGGCACTAGGTTAACGTCAAGCTTTTGACAATGCAGGAGAAATAGGACACCTTGGTTGAACAAAATAAACACCAAGCAAGGGCCTATTTCATGCAAAAGCATACACGAGCCGAAGTGGAAAA
>JBIIEI010000126.1:0-10527 GCA_044237915.1 Silvanigrellaceae bacterium
AATGGCCAACCTGCAAAATACAAATCGTCGCACCAGGAAAGCACTTCTCCAAAAATCAGCTAAAATTCGGGTGCCAAATATGAGATCAGCAAGCGGGCCTTAAACTACTAAATTTCGGCAGGCCAGATGGAGTCCATATTGCAACGCAAAGTTGCATCTGCTATTGACTCAATGACAATTCCAATGCCCTTTTCTCCGGGGCGGTACCTATGATACCACAGCTCAACTGTTACCTTAAATATTTGAAGGCGGGTCTGATTATGAGTGTTTTTGATACTTCATCAGCAATCGCAGCGAATGAATTCACGCTTAAAGTTGCCACCCGCAACATCTCAAGGGATGCATCTCCCTTCTATTTAAGCAGTGCTGACTTCCCACTTGCAGAAGCAGTTTTTGCACCACTTATCATTATGACAAACCAGTTTGAGTTAAAACCAAACGTCATAAAAGCTTGGGAAACCGAGAGTGCTCATGGCAAAAATTCAGTGGTATTTGAGCTTCGCCCAGATGTCTACTTTCACAATGGACGTTTGGCAACGGCTGAAGACCTCGAATTCTCACTTGTGCGTGGGATGTTGAAAGATGCAGATCCAAAAATCCGGCCCACTCTTTCATTTATTGAAGGAGCTGAGGAAATAAAGGGAGAGACAACGTATCGAAAAGGGATGTGTCGGGGAATTCAGATTCTTGACAAACTCAGAATCAAAGTGACCCTCTCAACTCCAAATCCCTCTCTCATTTTCCATCTCACAGCGTCACCGACGAGCATTGTGCCAAGGGAGGAATTTGCCGATGGATTGAGGAAATGGAAGAAGTTTCCTGTTGGGACAGGCCCCTATGCTGTGCACGAGGTGTTACCGAATAAGTATGTTCTGCGACGGTTCGAGCAGTATTTCTCTCCAAAGAAAGACTCACCAGAACAAATTGAACTGATCAACACAAGCGACCTCAGCAGCGTTGATATTACAACCCCCTTGGTGAATCCAAGCAGTCCTCAGCCTGATTCCTGGCAAAAGGTGAATTCTACAAAGGGGATGATCTATTCAATCCGCCATTTTGTTCTTCACACTGAAGACAATAAGGGAAAGGCACTGCGGAAGCTTATTAATTCTGCAGTTGATAAGAAGTCCCTGGCGACAAATCTTGATAACGATTTTATCGAAGCACACCAGTATCTCCCTCCACTCTATTGGCCTCAGATTGAGCCTTCGAAGGGCGAAAACTTTGAGGCATTGAAGTCAGAATACGAATCACGGCACGGCAAAATCCCAGAGATTTCTGTCTTGCTCCTTCGCATGCTCGGCGATGAGACACCTGCAAAAATCTTGGCACGGCAAGTTTTGCTTCAGTTGCAGAACAAGGGATTGCCCGCCAAGGGGATTGAGGTCGATAATCCATACTCCGCTCGTGATGATGGGAAACATTATGTCCTTGTGGCGTTTGGGGGATTTCCTTTCGCTGATCCGGATGCCCTCAGCTTTTACTTTGATAACTCCACAGATATTCTTCGAGCAGAAAGTCAGGCGATTGGAAAAATTCGTCTCCTTTTGAAGAAAGGACGTACGCTTACAAGTCGCACAGAAAGAGCCGCCGTCTATGCCGAAGTTCTGCAGACCATCAACGACGAAGGGATAGCGCATCCCCTCTTCCACGCGACAGAGCGCGTCTTTGTTCGAAAAAAGGCAATTAATCCTGCTTCGGTTTATTCCGAATCGTATCAGTTTCAGTATGAGAACTTTAGGAAATCCAAATAATTAAGGCTGTATCTATGAGAGTAATTACAACTCTCATTTTTGTTCTGACATCTTTCGTAACAGAGACCATTTTTGCACAAGGTCATCTCGCAGCCGAAAAAAAACGCTGAAGAAGTTTGTAAGAGCGCACTGGCTGAACTGAATTTTGACAGCCAGAAAGAAATTGAGTCCCTGTCGTGCACATCAAGAGATGTGAAAGAAATCCTGGAGCAGTTGGAATCTGGTCACTTCAGTCAGTCTCTGAAATGCTCACAATGCTTCCCAACTCAGAAATACTTATTAACTTAACATCAATCACATGTTTTAGTTTTCGAGAAAGAGTGCTTCTAGAAGTGTCTAAAATTCGCGCCAACATCCGCAAAGAAACTCTTCCAAACCGCTGTCCAATAAGTTTGAGACACTCAAGAAAAATTTGATCACCGATATCGTCAAGAGAATATGGCTTCTCTTCATTGCCCGTACGTCTGACTGAAATCACAAAAGAGCCCCCTGTGTTTTCGACCTGTGGAACGATAATCGACTCTTTTCCTAAAGGAGCAGAGACTTCATCTAATTCCCAGACGCGATCAGGGATAGACAATGGCGTGAGGATTTTATTTACATGAAATTCAGTCATCGCGCGTAAACAGTTCCTGAGTTCTCTTACATTTCCAGACTTCCAAGAAATATTAGAAAGGACTTCAAGTGCTTCATGTGTAACTTTATATGGGCCGCCTGTCATAAACTTACAGAAGAAGTCAACGAGCGCTGGGATTTCTCCTGGGCGCTCTCGCAGCGGTGAAAGTTGAATTTCAGCCTCGCGCAGGCGTTGCCAAAGATCTTGCCTAAATTTGCCAGACTGTACGAGCGTTCCAATGGGCTCATTGCAAGCAGAGACAATTCTCACATTGACTTTACGCGGCTTCACTTCACCTAGCCTCACGACCTCCTGGTTTTCTAAAACCCTCAACAAGGCAGTCTGTGCTGCGGTACTTAAACAGGATATTTCGTCTAGAAAAAGCCAGCCACCACTTGCCTCTTCAATGTAGCCTTTCTTTTCACTAGTAGCCCCAGTAAATGCACCTTTTGCGTATCCAAACAGTTCACTTTCCATCAAAGATGCTGAGATTCCGCCACAATTTACCTTAATAAAAGGGCAAGGGCTTACAAAGGATGCAATAAGGTCAGCTACAACTTCCTTCCCCGTACCAGATTCTCCGATAATATGTATAGATGTAATGGCTGAATGGACCAATTGAGGCACTCGTGCTGCAATTCTTTCTAAGGTCTGACCTGCAACATTATGTACTTCATGTGTCGATATTTTATCAGCATTATGAGGTTTTTTTCCACGCTTAAGTTGATCCAATTTATAGGCATTTGTAACTCGTAGACAGAGCTCAGCTCGTTCCGATTGCTTTGAAATAAAATCATCTGCTCCAGACAAAAAGCAGTCTTTAATAGTTCCAGCATCTTCAAGGCTTGAACACATAAGAATAGTTATATGTGGAAAGCGACTCCTTGTTTCTGCCAACAATGAAATTCCGCCCATCAAACTCTCTGAAAGCTTGATATCTAGGATAATAATGTCCCATTGCGCCGAATTTAAACTCGAAAAATAGTTCTCTACTCGAGTAACGCTTTCAACTATGAAAGAAAATTCTAATTCCTCTGCCAACAAAGCAAGACGTAATTTCTTAAGTTCTTCAATTTCATCGTCAAGATGAAGGACTCGAAGTTTTTGCTGGTTCAAACTTTAAACTCCTGCATTTTAGGAAAAGAGAAAGAAAACCTTGTTAATAATGCGCTTGATTCAAGTTTTACACTCCCGCCTAACGAGCGTGTTAGATGATCCACGATAAAGAGACCCAGTCCTGTTCCCCCTGCATTTCCTTTCACAGAAAGAAATGGTTTTCCAAAATTCTCTACTATTTCTTGAGGGATTTGCGGGCCATTATTCTCTATATTTATCAATATTTCATCGGTTTTTGAAGATATTCCAAAACCGATGTATCGTTTCACTTTCTTCGATTTATCTAATCCTCCAATGAACTCCATTTCCTGTTCAAAGCGAATGATTGCATTGACTGCGTTCTCTACAACATTTGAAACTATTCGGAGCAATACTTTCTCGTCTGTTTGCCATTTCGATTCGATACATTTTTGTTTCCAAAAAATTATCTCAATTGTATACTCATTTCTAGCGACAAGAAATTCAACCTGAGACGTAAGAGTAGAATAAACGTCTTCAAAATTTTGTTTACTCCATGTGGGCTCGAAGTTTTTGCCTCTTGAAAGCTGAAGAATTCCAAATAAATATTCGTCCATCTGGTTAAAGGAGTCATTCATCTTGGGGCGTAAAGACTCAAACTCCCCAATTCCTCGATGAATCTCATTGACCGCTTTTTTAAGTTGACGCACTGGCTTTTGAAGGTCGTGAACAAATCCCGCTACCAAATTTACGATTTCGGAACGTTGTCTATCTTTTTCAGCGTTTAAAGCAGCTTCTTGCGCAGATATACCCAACCGTAATGCTTCTTGGCCATAAAACGAAATTGCATTTCTAATTTCCTGCAGCTCAGTAAAGGAAAAACTTGGTAGCATCGTCTGAAAATAATTCGCATCATGAAAAGTCGCTTTTGTTTTCATAAGATATGAAGAAAATTCTCGGATTTCTAGAGTAGGAATTGACATGCTTTTTTTAATTGATGAAAACATCCAAATATGCAGAGCAGCGCAAACCGAAGAAAACAAAGTACCATATATTAGAATTGCCAGGAGTCCAAAACACCTATCTTTACTCATCTTAACTTTTGCATGCATGCCGTCAGTCGTAGCAAATCTCAACGGAATTTCTTCAGTTTCGACACAAATCTTCCACTGCTCACATTTATGAACGCTTCGAATGACTGGATATCCCGGCACAAGCCCCTGAATTTCTATACTACACACAGGAGCAGTAGATGCGGCTCGCTCAATCTCTCGATTCAGAAGTATTCCGTCAAATGACTGCTGATAGTATTCAGATGCTTCAAGAACTTTTCCACGGGATAGCAGTGACAATTGCCTAGTATACAAAATCCATGCTGTACATAAGCTCAGCAATACAAATATTGCGAGAATTATGCTCACTCGAAATGTAGAGACTCTAATTGCCTCCCTTAGAAAGTCAACCAGACTGGGTTCCGAAGGCGCCCGCATTATTGCACCTTACTGAACTCTAGGGATTCCATTACACTCATGACTATTTTATTTCCAACTGTCGTAAGAGGCGCAGTCTTCAAGCTTTCAATCGATTTGAGCATCTCTCGAAATAAATTTGCATGCTTCTGACGTAAATATGGATCGCTTTTTCTTAACATTTCTATTATTCGCATTGTTTCAGCAGATAATAAACTCGAGGTCGAATCAATCAAACTCAACTGCTTTGTTACGATTGTAAACTCCCTCTCAGCAGCAATTAGACCGTCCAACACATTTCGAATGGGTCTTTCAGCTGCTCTTGGAGCAGAAAAAAACATTTCATTTGGAGAACAAAGGAACAACGGATCTGAGCATATCAATGAATAAGTGAGGTGATGCCCGCACTCATGCGCAATTCTTGATGAAAGCATAACAGGGTCGTTAAAATACGATTTTCCGAAGAAAAACAGTCCAAATAACTCTGAATATGTGACCGCAAAATGAGTCTGATTTGGCTTTTTTTTGCTTGCATTAGAAACACTTTCAGGAAGCATGCTGGCTGTGTTATTAAATTTTTCAAGTTCAACAAATTGACTCACACACGCAACATCTTCATCAATAAACCTTACAATTTTCATTATATGGAATGCTTCCTGTGCATGAGGCAATGAAATCTCTTTCAATATATCAAGCGAATCTTGCACCAATTTCTGACAGTCAGTCTCAGTAAGGGAACAAGATTTTTTTCTAAAATAAAGAGGGTAATTTTGCAGCCAAATATCATCACTTTTACATTCATATGAATGCGCGTCCGAAATAGAAGGCGAATTGAATGTGAGCAAATCCTTAGGAGAAAACAATTTTGATGATTTTTCCGAGCTCATCAGCGGATGATACTTTATCTCCGACACATCAATTTGCCACATTTTTGCATAGTTTAAAATAAACTTCTCCATCATTTTCTGTGAAAGAAGTTTTCCAATCTGTGGCGAACCATGGCCGGCAAACATAATCATGGTCTCCTAAAATTCTCATACTGAAATTGGTATGAGTCTGCAAAAATACTCGAAGCGTCCAGATAATCTCCTTTTACAAAGACACTTTCTGGAGCATGGAAAAGAGGAAATGCAATTTCTTCGCTGTTTATTTTTGCCAATATTTCCGAATAAACTTGCGCTCTTTCAGCTCGGCTAAGAAGCGTTCGACCCTTTTTCAGCAACTCTCGAATCTTTGCTAGGCCTTCTGTTTCAGCTCGAAAAATATCGGCTTTATTGTCGAAGTAGAAACTGAGAGCATCAGGATCAGCAAATTGAAATCCAGAGAAACCTACGAGTACATAGTGCTTCCCGTCCTTTTGTGCAGCATATGGATTACTGACTTCTGCCCCGACTGCCGGAAGTCCCCGATTCTGAAGCTGCTTCAAGACCTGGCGTGCAAGTATTTTTGACGGGGATCTTTCATCCACCATTCGAATCATAAGGATTACAATTTCAGGGATCTTTCCATGCTTCTGAATGTAATTTTTCTTTAGTTCATCAAATGAAGTTTCCCTCTTATTTGCTTGGATTTGTGGCCAATAATGTGGCGGCAAAAACTGATCAACTTCTGTAAAATCTTTGTCATGGAGGTGCGAATGAAGCAGTTTTTTATCAATTGCACTATTGATAAGAGCTCTTAGAGCTTTCGCACTTTCATCAGAATCATTGAGAACGAAATGCCTGACCGAATAGATCATACCTTTTGAAGATGAAACTTTTTTCCACTTCAAGTCCCCTAAATCTGGACGACCAGCAAGGGGAGTCGTCAAATCCGTCGAAGAAATGTCATCAGTGTTAATAAGCTCAATATATTCCGGAGAATCTTTCTTCGCGGCAAAATAATTTGAAAACTTCTTCAAGACTATGGTTTTTCCGTCATCCGATACCGAATTAAAAGCATACGGGCCCGCTCCAACAGGATGTTTTTTCCATTTGTGTAAGCCATCAGAAAACTCTTCCTTAGGCACAAGACTGGTTGAAGCTGCGGTGAGGTGAAAAATGAGTGAAGGATTTGGGGTAGACAATGTAATCTTTACCCTGAATTTACTCAAAATCTTGATGCCGCTACACATTCCCGCTCTATAAACCGTTTCACTTTCAATGTTACTGGCACCTTCTATGAAGGAAAGAGCTGGGCGGATTTTTGCATCAGAATTTTTTAACATTCCTCTCACTATGGAAAATTCCAAATCTTCAGCTATTGCCTGTCTGCCATTATGAAAAAACATGTCATCTCGAAGTTCAAGAATGACAGAATTTTTTCCTTTTTGATTTTCTATTTCCCAATACTTAACGATATTTGGCTTGAGTTCAAAGCGCTGGGTCATGGAGATGAGAGAAGAAAAAATCCCTTCCGCGAGAGGAAAATCAAGAGTACTCATATAAAATGGGGATGAATTTATAGAAATATTCTTTGTCGCAATCTTTACTCTAAAAGAACCAGACGCTTCAGAACTAAAACCAGTAAATAGTGAACACATAAAAATAATCATCCATTTAAAATTAGTTATAATATTAATTTTTATTTCAGGATGCACCCCAGCCTCCACTAAGGGTCTTGACTTTAGCAAATTCAGTTGAATATAGGTTTTCAATTAATTCTTGTAGCATCTCTTTCTCGGCTGGGTAGTAAAAATGATGCACCAATTCCTCAAGTGACTGCTGAGTGCATGTTGCTATTGCTTCCGAATTATTCGAAATTAAGTTTGATCTTACAAAGTCAAATGTACAGTTTTCACTATCTTGTTTTTGAAGAGATTCCTCCGCATATGCAGATGAGCTCACAACCAATGCAGCTAATGCCACACTTACACAGCTTAGATTAGACATACAGCACTCCATTATATATGATTTAACTGCCAAATACTTCGCTGAAATTTGATTAGCATAAAAATCAGATTTTTTTTTCTTAAAATCCAAACCTAAAAATTCAAAAAGTCTCTTGCACCGCACCAAAATAAGAAATTCCAGAAGTGTATAAATTGATGCCCTCACCAATGCAAGCATTTAATCCTTTAAATTAAAAGTCTTAGTATGATTTTACACTTATCAAAAAGCGGTTCAAAATGAACATGAAGTGGTCCAAATTGAGCCATGCTAAGACTCGAGAATGAGGTGGTAGTGGTCCGAAATGAACAACTTTAAAATTCTGCTACCGATTTTGCACGATTGGGGGAAGCTGCGTAATCCTGCCGCAGCCGACAAGCGATTCTCCGGTAGTTGCCATGAAAGTTTTTGTAACGCCTGATATCGGCCATGAATAGAGAGCGAATATGGCGGCAACTGGAGACTCATAAGAGCTTCGAGAAAGAGCAGTCCAAGCATTCCACATGAATGGATCACGTTCAGCTCGAGGAGCATGGCTAAGTCAGAGCGAGACAAAATCTTCATCTTTGGATCTGCAAAAAAAGCCAACTGCGATGCAATGGTTCCCTTAGAAAATTTCTTGTATCCAAACCACAAGCCTGATGCACCAGCAACAAGCAACTTTACTCTTATTCGAAAGAGAGAAATAAAAACAACACAATCACCGCTTCTGGTCTCAAGGCCATTCCTACGGCATTCCTCTTGAAGTCCCAAGTGCCCTTTACGAAAATCCACCAACCTCTCGGCCGGCAAAATTCTCTTAATCGGCAATGTTCTGATCATTGAAGAAGAACTTTCAAGACCTCAGTGGACAGAGGTGCAAGCCGACAATCAACGGCGACCTTTTTTTGTTCATAACGAAACGTCGCCGTATCGAATTCCTCAAAGAAATTGGTCAACGGCAAGGCAAGGTTTCCTTGCGAACACTTTCCCGGCATATGGAGCTACCACGGAGCTCTCTTTCGCGCAGACTCAAAACGCTCGTCGAAAGAAATCTTTTTTTCCTGCCAGAGCTCTCTCAAATTGTAAACATGACAGATTCTGAGTGATGTGGCTCGCAATGGGCAGGGTGGCCCAAACATCGGTTCAATTTCGGGCCAAATTGCCTCTCTTGTTTACTCTATTGAGCCATAAATCCAGTGTTTCTTTAATTTCTTAATTTGGCACAGATGTTGCATAGGAAGGACAGGAATCAAAAAAGAGGAGTTTTTATGATTCGAAAGATACGTGTTACGTCTCTCTGTTTTATCAGTTTTTCACTTTTTTTCGCATGTGACAGTAAGGCAAGTGGGCGCGGGAATCCTATATCTCCCCAAAGCTCTACGACAGCTGTCACACAGGGGGAAGGCTTTGAAGTGAGCATACCGCGGTCGGAGCTCGTAGACGCTCGAAGAATTACCTATGGCGGGAAAGATACAATTGATATTTTTGTCTTCAATGATTCTCACAATAAAGAAGAAGGGGCTCAGATTTTTATCACTCGCCAAGAGTGCAAGATTCCCAATAAGTCGAAACAGTCTTTCAAAGCCTATGTTTCTCAACAGGCGAATATTGGAGAAAACGAGAACGGCATTAAAGTTATACCCACACTTTCTCATGCTGTCACAAAGGTTCCAGTAACATCGAATCCAGAATACATGATTGGCTATCAGTTCGAATGGAAACGCAATAATAGCAAAGAACGGCTCATCTATTTAGCTGATCTGATAGAGCATGAGAACGCCTGTCTGGTTATCAAAGTGTCTGCAAAAGAGAATGTCGATCTTGATAATGGCCTTCTCGGCGACGTGATCCATAAGATATCTGAAACCGCCGTCTTCAAATAAAAATCTGAGAAAATAAAAAAGACTTTTTCCTATATAGAGCCAATTATGGCTCCTGTAATTTGCTTGCCTTTTTTCGGAGGAATACGGATGAAAACGTTACTTTCTGTTTCGATATTGTCTATCGGATTGTCTGCGGGCCACGAGGCCTTTGCCGGTGAATGGGGTTACTGTCGCGATGGGGTGGCCTTTGAAGACGAGGCAGCGACACGTCGAAAGCCTGACTATGATTGGGTCTGCAGCCTGCCAGAAGACGACAAAGTTGAGCCACGTTGTCCGCGTGCTCAAGAGAGGCACTGCGCCCATACCAGGGGCAACGGTGTGAATGGTCCACATAATGTTCCCTCAGGAGCTTGGTTTGCTGCCGTCAGTGAGAATTCAAAACTAGACGTCAAATGCTTGTGTGGGTGTTTCGCCCCCGGGACGATGATTTTGACATCAGCGGGAGCGTTCAAAATCGAAAATCTCTATGAGTTTTCAAAACGGGTAGAAGTGTTTCCCCTGGTAAGACAGTCAGCCGATGACACCGCGCATCTTGCAGAAGGAACCCCGCTTCGCTCTCAAAACTTTACGCGTGGCCCCGAAGAGAAACCTCTTGTTAGAATTCTCACAAGCCACGGAAAAGACCTCAAACTGACATCGAATCACCCCGTTCTAGTCATTAGGCATGAGGGGCAGGCCTTTATTAAGGCTGATGAGCTTGTCGTAGGTGATGTTCTGCTTGATAGTACCGGAGCTGAAGTCAAGGTTGAGCGCCTTGTGAGCTCCCGAGAAATCATTTGTACTTCAAAGGTACTGCCGAGAGATGATGCCCTCAGCTTTTGAGGAGGCGTATTGATGAAAAAAGAGATTTTAGAATTCTCCAAGAGTTTACAGGATTGGAAG
>JBIIEI010000127.1:0-10479 GCA_044237915.1 Silvanigrellaceae bacterium
CGGTTGGAAACAGACCTGGCCGTTCCGAACCCCGTGCCGTAAAAAGGCGGCCTAAGCCTTTCCCACGTTTGCATGGCAAGAGAAGTGATTGGCACAACAGAGTAACTGCTTAACCTAGTGCCATTAAGCTAGGATTCCTTTCATTAATTGCCATCTGAAGTGATGCTAAGCAAAGTGCAGTATCAATGTTTTTGGAAATGGCCCAACCTACCGCTCTGCGAGAATACACGTCAAGAATCACCGATAGATAGACAAAGCAGGTTGCAATTCTGATGTAAGTAAGATCAGTGACCCAGAGCTGATTCGTAGTTATAGGCTGAAATCCCTTAGCAAAATTTGGAAAAATTCGATAACAATGTTTTGAGTCTGTGGTGTGAACGAACGAAATTGAACAGCACGAATTTTATTTTTTTGCCTGACTCGTTTGAGCCTTTTGTGGTTCACTTTTTCGCCTCTTCTTGCAAGTTCCGCTTGAATACGGCGATATCCATAGAATGGCATTTCAAGATGAATTTCTTCAATTTTAGAGAGAAGATCGGTGTCTTTTTCTTCTCTTTCAAGAGCTTTTTTCTCGCTGTGTGCATAATAGGAAGACCTACTGATACCAATCATTTTGCAGGCCTCCGAAATTGATGCAAATTTGAAGCGGTGACTGCGGATGTATCTAGCTTTTTCCGCTGTTCCTTCCATTCCTCCATTTTTTTTAGGATATCAATTTCCATCACCAGTTCGCCAATCTTGGCCCTCAATTCTTTGATGTCTTTTTCCTGAGCTTTTTCACGACTGGAAACCGAATCTGGGATTCCTCCCTCCAGAAGTTGCTTTTGCCAATATTTGATCACTGTCGGGGAAATTCCATGTTCTCGTGCAGCAGCAGTCAGTGTTGTAACCTTATTCTCAATATCTGAAACAATTCTTCTTTTGAAGTCCGCTTCGAACTTACGTCTGATTCGGCCCATAGCACGCCTCCATCTCAGGAACCCTATATCGGAAAATGCAGACATAGGGGAAGCCAGTTTAAAAATGGCGTGGGAACTTAAGAAACTAGAAAACTGTCTTGGATGAAGGGCTCAGTCCAATAATAGTAAGAGACAATTAATTTATAAAAAAATAACTATTGCTATGATAGAACTAACTGGTTATTAGGCACATTCGAGCATGATTGCCTCAAACTGGCGACTTTGGGTGTTCGTAGCCGAGAATCGTTCAGGAAAATTCGCAATGATTCTCGACTGTGAACAGAGAAGTGGGCCAGCTTCTTAAGGTTCCAGAAAAAACCCAGTATAGCGTAACGAGTAGAATAAGAATGAAGACAACGGCTATGTTTGATTGCGACTATCTCATTGTAGGATCTGGGTTCGGAGGCAGCGTCTCTGCTTTGCGCCTCTCAGAAAAAGGTTATGACGTTCTGGTTCTTGAGCAAGGAAAACGCTTTGCCCCCAAAGATTTTGCAAAAACCAATTGGGATGTTCGTCGCTATTTGTGGTCGCCCTTTTTCAAATGCTTTGGAATTCAAAATTTAAGCTTTTTTAAAGATGTCCTTATTTTAAGTGGAGCTGGGGTCGGGGGCGGAAGTTTGGTTTATGGCAACACTCTCATGGAGCCCTCTCTCGCATTTTTTGAAGCTCCTCAGTGGCGACACCTTGCCGATTGGAAAAATGAGCTTGCGCCGCATTATTTAACAGCCAAAAAGATGTTGGGAGCCATACGAAATCCGAAACTGACTTTCGTCGACGAAGTTCTTCAAAGTTGCGCCGTGGATATGGGAAAGGCAGAGACCTTTGCACCCACAGATGTCGCAGTGTTTTTTGGGGAACCTGGTAAATCAGTTCCAGATCCCTATTTTAATGGCGAAGGCCCCATGCGCTCTGGGTGTATTTCCTGTGGGGGATGCATGGTTGGATGCCGTTACAATGCAAAAAATACTTTGGATAAAAATTATTTATTTTTTGCGGAAAAAAATGGTGCCAGGATTCAAGAAAAAACAAGGGTTATTAAAATCGTACCATTGGGATCTTCTCAAGGGGATGGTTCTGAGGGATATGAGGTTTATACAGAAGATCCCACCGCATGGTTTGCTAAAAAAAAGAAAAAAATCCGCGCCAAAAATATCGTTTTGGCAGCTGGTGTTTTAGGAACCGTCGAAATTTTATTAAAAGCGAAACATCAACAAAAGACTTTGCCTCATCTCTCATCGACATTAGGGCGACAGGTCCGCACCAACAGCGAAGCCTTTACCGGAATTTCAGAACTGAATGCTCCGAAGAGTCGAGACTACTCCCAAGGTATTGCCATCAGTTCTATTTTCAAACCAGATGATTATACCTCTGTCGAGCCCGTTCGTTACCCAAGAGGCTCTAGTTTTATGAAACTCATTGCAGCGCCGCTTGTAGATCATCCCAATCCATTAAAACGTACCATCAAATTTTTTATCCATATTGCAAAGCATCCTTTGGAGCTTGCACGCCTCGTTTTTAATCCCAGATGGAGTGAGACTTCACTCATATTTTTAGTGATGCAAAATTTAGACAATCGCATTCAGTTTACTTGGAATCGCAGCATTTTTAACTTTTTCCGCCTTGGTCTCGTAAGCAAAATAGAAGCAGGCTCTGCACCTGTGCCCTCTGAAATTCCTGCGGGAAATGCCACAGCCCGCCTGTTTGCAAAAAAAGTTGGTGGAATTGCGCAGTGCGCGGTGACTCAAGTGACTGTTAACGTTTCCACCACTGCCCACATATTAGGCGGATGTGCTATTGGAGAAAGCGCAGAATGCGGCGTCATCGACAAGGACCACCGCGTCTTTGGTTACCAGGGACTTTACGTTTGTGATGGAAGCGCCATGCCTGCAAATCTTGGAGTCAATCCCAGCCTCACAATCACAGCCATGACCGAACGAGCGATGTCCAAAATTCCTACGAAAACTCCTTAAACTGGCCTCGTCCATTGTGCTTTAACTGAAATTATTAAGATCTTTCTTCAATGATATTGGACTTAGGACACCTAACAGATCCAGCTTATAGGGATTTGACTTTTCCCCCCAAACCTTCCATGAACTCCACAGCTGCATTTGCAGCAGCTTTCGTCCGGGGAAGTCCGGTGAAAATCCGGCACTGTGCCGCAACGGTAATTCACTCGTATGTGAAGTGAAGAGTCCGATCGCCAACGAAAGCAAAATACTTCGAGCAAAGGAACTCCCCATGAAGACCTCCCGTCTTGCATTCTTTTTATACATTTCATTTGCTGGCGCCCTCTCCTCTTGTGGCAATCCACTGACTTCAAATTTTGAGCAAAATTCAGGCTCAAAGTTGGCGTCCATGGCTGACTCGCGTTTTTTCGCGACTCGTGTGGTGTCGACTTCTCTTGGGCAGCGCGGTGGATATGGATCTCCTTCCCTTACATTGGGACAGCCACGCCTCTATGGGTCAAATGCGCTTGAATTTCCTAGGCACAAATTTGTATTGATGTGAAGTAACGAATATTTAGCTTTTGAATTCTAAAATAACTTTTGGACATAGGAGAACAAAAACGATCCCACAATCCACGAAAACAAATTTAACCCAAAGCTTAACACCACAGTACGCTTCCAGTTCCTCGTAAAAAAGAAAAGTAACAATGCTTCAAATGAAATGACTGCAAGCTCTCCAAACACGAGCGACCAGATGACGGGCATTCGAACAGAGTAAAAAAATCTCATCAATCCAAAGATAAAAACCGGATGACTCAGCAAGTTGCAAAGAGTAATGCCCCCTAAAATACGAAGCTTTGAACGTGCCTGCCCCGTGAAAAGAACAATAAGCAGACCAGCACAACATTCCAAAAAAATTGTGAAGAGATACACAGGCCAATAGTGATCCCATGAAGCTTCATGCATCGGTTGACGGCTGAAGAGTAAAGACTCACAAATCGAGTCTCTTCCCAAGCCCATTCCCACCCAAATCATGCCAAGAGGCGTGATACACAAGGACTCAAACGACATGCTGATTTTCCTCTGACCTAAGCATTCCAAGCCCTATCAATTCGGAAAGTCCATGCATAAACGCAAAACTCAGGTAGATATAGCGTGCCTGTGATAAATCGAATGCAGCAAAAATGAGGAAGAAAGAGAGCCCTAAAATCACTGCAGCCACAGGCCACAGTCCTGTCGTTTCTCGAAAAGAACGCACAGTTGCTCTAAAACTTCGAGGAACGCCTTGCCGTGCCAGGGCGTCGGGAATGGCTCGAAGCCAAAGAAAATAGTGAATGGATTGAGAAAAAACAAAAAGCACGAATAACCGAGTCCACAAATTCTGGAGTTCTGGATTGAGAACAGAAGCTCCCAGTGGAGCAAACGCCATTAAGACATCGTTGGAAAGGAGATTTTGATCCAAAATTCCAAACAGAGGAAAGGTTTCCACTGGAATCAACAACACTACGATTGCAAGCAAAACAAGCAAAACGCAAGGTAACAGAACAAGTGCTTTTGTACATTTGCCGCGAGCAGCGCTGACCCAATAAAAAAGTGCAATAAAATTATGGTCAAGGACAAAAATAAGTTGCACAAAAAGAGGTGCAAAAACGACGATACCCACAAGAATCAATACAACAAATAAGTGCGAAACGCTTGAAAATGCATTGCGTAAACCTTTGAACAGTGTGAAAAAGAGCAGCTGCCCCGCTATGACTGCAATTACACTGAGTATAATCACCAATTGCATGGAATAACCCGCAAGAGTCAGTCCTTTTGAGCAAAGAATAAAACTCCCTAACCCGATGGAGGCAAAAGTAAAGAACTGGGGATAATTCTTTAAAAATGATGATGACGCATTGCTGTTCTGAGATGCGAGCATTTGAGGGAAGAAGCGCATGTGTGCAAGAATGTGCAACGGGCCCAGAAAAAGCGTCCCAAACGAACTTAAAAACACAGGGAAAAGCAAAGACCCCATTGCGGCAAGAATAAATGCAACGAGAGTCAGTACAAAAATTCGGCGCTGCCTGGAGGGGTAAATTGCCCGAAATAATTCCAACCTTGAAACCACTGAGATAAAGTAACATCTCATTTGGTCTAAGCAAGAAATCACGATTTCGAGTGAATTTGAGCCCATTAAAACTGTCCAGGCCTGTTAAGGTGAAGTGCAGGGACGCTGATATTCAGAAATCACTCTTTTACTTTTGTTTCGAGTTTGTAGGTACAATCAGCTCGTGAGTATTTTTGCTCACAGACGCCTGAATAAAGCCTCACATTTGGGTCAGGGTCTTTTTCTCCACCCAAGATGCCTTGATTTGGATTGGACTTTGAAGAACAGCGGTTCATCATGAATAAAACCACAATCAAGCCTCCCGCCCTACAAAGATGAAGGAGAGTATTTTTCATTTTGTCACCATTTCTTGTTCAAGGAATGAACAATAGACATCTTCAGTCTTGCACGTTTCGTCTGCAGCTGGAGCGAGATCTCCCCCTTTTTGACAATAGTGGAGAAGAAGCTCTTTTGGAGTCATTTCTGTAGCCTGAAAACTCGATTTAAATTTCGTTTTTGCAGCACTCTCTTCGCATTGCTTTTTTGCTTCTTTTTTTTCGTCGTCTCGTACTTTAGACAAAGGCCGGAGATCAAATCGAATCAGGTAATGCTGTGTACGGTCAGGAACCATGAGCCCCTTTGATGCAGCATTTTTCTGCTCTTCTAAAAATGCCTTGGTTTTATAGGACAACTCGCAATAGCATAGCCCCGTAAACGGAACAGGTGGGCGAGGTTCGACCGGAATATCTCCAAAAACAGCCTGCGGAAAAAGAAGTGCCGCAAGCAGAGCAAATGATCTTTTGTGCATAGGAACTCTCACACATGCAGAGAATCTTTACGTTCACCCTCAAAGATCGGTAAATATTTGCTTGTTCGGATGAAAGATCTTGCCTAGGCCAAAAACGTGGTGCGCTTCCAAAAATGTCTGTTGCGTGCACTGTTCCTTTAAATTTTGACTGCAATCATGCCCACACTTTCGCGGCCATCGAGTTGCAGATCTTCGGGAAAATCTTTTCTAGGCATGGTGGAACATTTTTCGATTCGAAATCCAGCGGCAGTAAAAACGCGGGAGAGCACTGCGGGATCAAGAAAATGGATTTGCTGAGGTAACGCGAGGCCACGCACAGGATCGAGCTGCATCACATCATCAATAAAACCAGGCCACGGCTGTTCTTCTTGAACTCTTTTTTCGTAGATGGGAATAAAATCTTGAAAATTTCTGAGGTAGGGAGTTTCGGCCACAACAAAGACTTTTCCACCCGGTGAAAGCCAGTGGTGCAATTTTTCGGCAGCCCTTTCAATCAGGGAGCCTGGAAAAAAATGCAAGACGCGAGCAATTAAAACAGAGCCCAAACTGTTGGGGTGAAAGTTTAAGTCCTCTGGAAAACGTCCTGGGATGAGGGTTAGAAATTCCTTGACGTGAGGAGGCACCCTAGATGCTAAAATTTCGAGGTGCCGTGGTTCGATGTCATTGGCAATCACTCTCGATCCTTGCTCCAAAGCTTCGAGTGTTGCAATTCCATAGGCCGCACCGACTTCAAGTGCTGGGCCAGGCCCCTGTGCTGCGAATTGGGTAAATGCCTTTGAATAGGGATCGAGAGAAGAGGTCATAAAACCCATATTGTTCAGAGTTTTCACGAAACCATTGGGTTCGGCTGCAGGCATGATCATTGTCAAAGCGTAAAATCTCCCATTCGCTAAAATTTGGATGAAATCCATTCCTGTTGAGCAATGCCACCCCTTTCCAGAGATGACGCTTGCTGCAGGATTTGTTATGTCCCCTAGGCGAACCAAAACATGTGACGCAAAAGCTTAACATTCTGGATACACATTTATGACAGCAGATCTTAGTAAATACAGAAATATTGGAATTATGGCCCACATTGATGCGGGCAAAACAACGACATCTGAGCGCATTCTTTATTACACAGGCAAGAGCCACAAGATCGGTGAAGTCCATGAAGGCACGGCCACCATGGACTGGATGGTTCAAGAGCAAGAGCGTGGCATTACAATTACGTCTGCTGCCACAACCATTCACTGGAAAGAACACCGCATCAACCTCATCGACACCCCAGGACACGTCGACTTTACGATTGAAGTCGAACGCTCCCTGCGCGTTCTTGATGGTGCCGTTGCAGTTTTTGATGCCGCTAATGGCGTTGAGCCTCAGTCGGAAACCGTGTGGCGACAGGCCGACCGCTACCATGTTCCTCGCCTTGCCTTTTTAAATAAGATGGACAAAGTGGGCGCCGATGTTGAAATGTGCCTCGAATCCATGCGCACCAAGCTCAACGCAAATCCCGCACTGATTCAGCTTCCCATCGGGACCGAATCCGCCTTTCAGGGCGTCATCGACCTCGTTCACATGAAATCCATCCGCTGGGTGGGCGACGACAAAGACACGAAGGTTATTGAGGGCGAAATTCCAGCCGACATGCGCGACGATGCTGAACTCTACCGCGCCGATCTCATCGAAAAACTCGCCGACCATGACGATGAAATTGCTGAAGCTGTGATCTCGGATGCCAAGGTGAGTGTGGCGCAGATCCAAAAGGCGCTTCGCAAGGCCGTCATTTCTCTCAAGCTTGTTCCCGTTCTGGCAGGAAGTGCATTTAAAAACAAAGGCATTCAGCCTCTTTTAGATGCCATCATCAGTTACCTTCCCTCACCACTTGACGTCCCGCCCATTGAAGGCGTGGAAGTTGAGGGAGTCGTAAAATCCAGCGTTCGTCGCTCTCATCCAGACGAACATTTTTCAGGAATCGTGTTTAAAATCATGACAGATCCTTTTGTAGGATCCCTTTCATTTTTGCGCATTTATTCTGGAAAATTAAAGCAAGGCGAAGCGGTTTTAAACGTTTTGAAACAGAAAAAAGAACGTGTTACGAAAATTCTGCGCATGCATGCAAACGATCGTGAAGAGCTTTCCGAAGCTTCCGCAGGCGACATCGTTGCACTTGTGGGCCTTAAGTTTGCCGTCACAGGCGATACCCTCGCACAGCAAGATGCTCCGATTGCCTTTGAGGCCATGAAATTTCCAGAACCTGTGATTTCTTTGGCAATCGAGCCCAAATCGAGCGCCGATTTAGACAAGCTTCAAGCAAGCCTTAACCGTCTGGCACAAGAAGATCCCTCATTAAAAGTCGGCATCAGCGCGGATACCGGGCAAGTTCTGATTTCAGGAATGGGAGAACTCCACCTGCAAATCATCGCCGATCGTCTGCTGCGAGAATTTAAAGTCGAAGCCAATGTTGGTAAGCCTCAGGTTTCTTACCGCGAGTGTATTTTAACGTCGAGCACGGCCTCGGAAGAATTTTCCCGCGCCGTTCAATCGAAAACATTTACAGCTCGCGTGACGGTATCCGTTGCCCGCGACGACTCTCCAGGCGTCACCATCAATATTCCTCCCAATCCACAGATTCCGCCTCTCGTGCTGAATGCACTGCGCGAATCCCTCACCGGAGCAGCAAGCAGTGGAACCCTGTGTGGATATCCGCTTGTGAGTTTAAAGGTGGATGTGAAGGACTATAGTTTTGACCCCAATTTGGTCGACGATATCTGTTACAAAGTTGCGGCTTCCAATGCACTCCGGGCTGCACTGACAAACGCACGTCCGGTGTTGATGGAACCCTATATGAAGGTCAGCATCGATGTGCCACCTGAGTTTAGCGGGACCATTGTGCAGGATGTGAACAGCAGGCGAGGCAGAATCAACGGACTCGACAGTCGAGGACATCTGCAAGTGGTTCAAGCAGAGATCCCACTCTCGGAACTCTTTGGCTATGAAACCGACATTCGCAGCCTCTCGCAAGGCAGGGCGAGCAGCACGATGCAGTTCGATCATTACGAGCCCGTTCCAAAGAATATTCAGGATCGCATTCTAGGACTTGTTTAGCGTGAAGTCGCTTAACCGCGTGCCCTCTAAATCCGAGGGAAGATCAGATTCGTCCGATGCGGCTCAACGGGCGGGTTTGATCGTGAGGGACGACAAGCTCACGTCGACTCCAATTCCGACCTGCAAGCCGGCGTAGAGTGCAGGTCCATGTTTTAGACTTCCGACTGCCTGCCAGTCGACTCCCACGGGCAGAGTCTTCAGCGTCGTCTCAAGAGCCTTCTGTGCAACAATCTTCGTGACGGCCTTATAAGTGGCTGTCGTGCTTCCCGTTCCAAGTCCGCCATAGATCTGCTCGACTCCGTGGTCGACGAAAAAGATCACCCCGATACCGGCAGCACCCATGGCGGAGGCGCCGACGCCGGTGATTTCAATATTGTACTTCTGCCCGTCTTTGATGGAAACACACTTGCCACCACCCCACTTTAAGCCAACGGCTAAAGTCCATTTGGCGCAGCGGAGAAATTGGGGATCGCCTTTTTGCCCTGCAACAGGGGTTAAACTACTCATAATTTTCGAGCGTGCGCTTAAAACCTTTTGAATTTCGTCTGGGGTGAATCCGTTTGATTTGAGAAAGGCTTCGATTTTTCCCCATGCTGGGTCGGTGGGTTTCGCAGCCTCTGTGCTGTCAGGTTCGTTTGACTTGGTTCCGCAAGCGGACAATCCTGAAAGAATTACGAAAAGAGCAGAAAATTTATTAAACAAAGCTGATTCTCCAAAAAAGTGTTTGGTAACATTCATTGCGCCTCAATAAATGATCTTACGACGAAACCTTCATTTACATTCAAGTACCCCATCGGCACGAGCACTGCCCTTTCACCGACTGACTTCTTGACTAAAAATGGCATTACTAAAAAGATGACTTCTGTTTGGTATGTGCAATCAAATACCACGACAAAATCAGTTTACACATGGATTAAGAAAACTGAATTTATAATCGCTATCTAAAAAAATTCGCAAACGCAAGGATTATTTATTCTTGAACGTGATAATAAAAAATCCGAGAACATAAGAGGGAAAAGTGCACATTAAGAAGGAGAAGTGCACATTAATTGTAAAGCATTGTCGGCAAGACCATCACGAATGCGCATGCCACCGTCTTTTAACAAGCCGATTTTAAGAAAAACTTCCTTTCCTTGAGCGCTATTGTCGTAAAGTTTATATCCTGGAATAACTTTTGTACTAAGAACAAAGTATGGAATAGGATTATTACAGACATACACACCGAGTTCGAAAATGAGTCCCTGTAAGTCCATCGTGGCGGCATTTCTTTTAGGCACGCACCCCCCGTTGGACCTATTTGGTCCTTTGTGAATACAGGCGTTTCAATTTCAACGTCAACTTTCTCATTCAAAAATTTTCGACTGACTTATCCGAGTCAGCCACGTACCGATCCACAAGCCTGCACGAATAGTATCGCTTCAAAGAATGATTAACATCCGCAAATACACTTGAATCACTAAACCAATGGCACTAGGTTAACGTCAAGCTTTTGACAATGCAGGAGAAATAGGACACCTTGGTTGAACAAAATAAACACCAAGCAAGGGCCTATTTCATGCAAAAGCATACACGAGCCGAAGTGGAAAA
>JBIIEI010000128.1:0-10454 GCA_044237915.1 Silvanigrellaceae bacterium
GCAGGATTTTGGGGTATTGGGGCGACAACATGGTCGACTCCCATGATTTTGATGGGGCAAGAATTTGGCGAAACTGAGCAACTCCCCTTTCGTAAGTCTGCTTACTTGCCGGGTCGATTTAAAGGAACACATAGCTATCGGGAAGATGGAACATCACTTGTGGGATTTTACAACTCGATGATGACTTCCAGACTTGCTCCTGAAAATAGAGCACTTGTTTCATCAAAGTATCATTTTCTGAGAACAAGGCAGAATAATTCTGTTGATTCAAGAATATTTGCGCAAATAAAATGGACCGACGATTTAAACGTCGTCTTCACATTTCATAATCTTTGGGAACAAGACGTCAAGCAAAGCTATTTCATTCCACCAGAAATCGCTCAAGCTGCAGGCATCAAAGATGATTTCTCGTATCAGCTCATTGATGTACTTTCCAACCAACGAAAAGGTGCTTGCCGCACAGGCAGTGAATTGAAATGGGATTTTTATATCGAGCTGGATCGCGCGACTCGAATGCAATGGCTCAGGCTAGAGCGTTGCCAGTGAAAGCAGTCAATCTAGACTATAATAAGGTGAACAACAGAACTTGAATAAAGGCTAAAAAAAGCAGCGTGCAAATCTGGACTCCACTAAAGCAGTTCGTTACTGTCACAATCTTGTAACTACGCTTTTTTCAACAAGTGCATCCTTTGAAAATTCGAACGGATGCCTTTCAGAAATGGAGTCCCCTGTGAATAAAATTGCATTCAAATCGTTTTTCGCACCCCTGCTAATTTTATCAAGTGCTGTTTTCTCCCCTGCGATTTCTCTTGCTGCCGAGAAAATAAAAATTGGTTTTGTTCTTTCAACCATGCAAGAAGAGCGCTATCTAAAAGATAAAATGTATTTCGAAGCTGCCGCTAAAAAACTAGGCGCAGAAGTGGTGTTTGCGTCGTGCGATAACAGTGAACGCACCCAAGCACAAAAAATCGAAAATCTTCTCTCTAAAGGCATCAAAGCCATTGTCATCCAGCCTGTAAACTCTGAAGCAGCAGGTTCTCTGGTCGAAGCAGCTCACAAGGCGAAAATTCCCGTCATCGCCTACGATCGCATTATTAAAAATGCCGATCTCGACTTTTACGTCACCCAGGATAGTTTTGAAGTTGGACGGCTACAAGCTGAGGCAGCGGCCAAAGCTTTGGGCGGAAAAGGAAATATCCTTATTTTATCTGGGCAAGCAGGTCACTCTGTGGCCGCTGAAATCACGCGCGGGAATATCGAAACATTGAAGAAGTATCCTTCCATGAAAGTTGTTCAACAACAGAATCATGACAATTGGAGTGGTTCTCTTGCAATGAAAACTGTCGAAAATACACTTGCAAAACAAAAGAATGATATTCAGGTCATCCTTGCAAATAACTCGGGCATGGCAAACGGGGCAGTGCAAGCACTCGAAAGTCAGCAATTGGCGGGCAAAGTCTTTGTTGCGGGAGCAGATGCAGAATTGGCTGCCATCAAAAATATCGTTGCGGGAAAGCAGAACTTTGAGGTTTTCAAAGACTTCAAACCACTCGCAGAAAAATCTGCCGAAATTGCCGTTCGAGTTGCTAAGGGAGAAAAAATCACATCCGATTTTACAGTCAATAACGGAACAAAAGATGTCATCTCTTTTAAAACAGCGGTTTATCCAGTTGAAAAATCTACGGTAGACTCCACTGTTGTCGCAAGCGGATTTCATACCCGCCAAGCCATTTACGGTAAGTAAACAATATTCACCCAAGTGAGGATGCGATGGAGATCTTATGATCAATTCCACTCTAAATCAGCCTCTGCTTGAGGCAAGCAATATCGTCAAGGAATTTTCGGGGGTGCGTGTCCTTGAAAAGGTTGATTTTAGTGTTTATTCTGGCGAAGTTCTTGCACTCTGTGGAGAAAATGGCGCTGGTAAATCAACCCTTATGAAAATCCTTTCAGGAGTCTATCCTGCAGGATCTTTTCAAGGAGAAATTCGCTGGAAAGGGACTCCTGTTACTTTTCAGGGGACCAAAGCCGCCGAGAAAAAAGGCATCGCCATTATTTATCAGGAACTTAATCTCTTTCAAGAGCTGACAGTTGCTGAAAATCTTTATGTGGGTAGATACCCCCTTCGCACGCGAGCTGGGCTCTTTAAATCAAAATTCTTTGGTGTCATCGACTGGGATGAAATTCATCATAGTTCCGAGAGAATTTTGCAGTCACTGGGAGTCTCTTTTTCCCCATCCGCCATCCTAAAAGACCTTTCTATTGGCGATCAACAGATGGTCGAAATCGCCAAAGCCCTCAGCAAAGATGCTCAGCTCCTCATTTTTGATGAACCGACAAGCGCCCTTTCGAATCGCGAAGTGGAACGCTTGTTTGAGATCATCCAGAAACTCAAAGCTCGCGGCACCGCATGCGTCTATATCTCACATAAAATGGACGAGGTTTTTCACCTTGCCGATCGTGTTTTCATTTTACGCGATGGAAAATCGGTTGCCGAAGGAAGCACGAAAGTCACCGAGGCCTCTCAGTCTGTACTGACCCCCAAAGACGTTATACGTTTGATGGTGGGCCGAGAACTCGACTCCTATTATCCAGAGAAGGCCTTGCCCCCTGAAGATGCAATTTCGGTTCACAAGGTCATTCCCGAGTGGAATTTCCAGGTGAAGAACCTTTCGAGTAAAAATAAAGTCACTGGCAAGTCTGTCGTAAAAGACGTGAGTTTTTCTGCACGCAAAGGAGAAATTCTAGGGATCGCCGGAATGATGGGTTCAGGAAGGTCAGAAATCCTCTTTTCTATTTTTGGGCATCCTGATTTTGAGGTGGAAGGCGAAGTCATATTGGAAGGCCGAAAAATTCCACTGGGATCAATCAAAGATACCATTCGTTCGGGCATTGGATTGGTCACAGAAGATCGCAAACACCTCGGTGTTCACCTCGGCATGACTATTCGTGAAAACATCTCCATGGCGAGCCTCAAACGCATTAGTAAAAATGGTGTTGTCAAATCTGCTCTCGAACAGGAACGCTGTGAACGCTATATGGAGAGGCTCCGCATTAAAGCAGCTTCTTCCGAAACGTTAGTGGGAAGACTTTCGGGCGGAAATCAGCAAAAAGTTGCTCTTGCAAAATGGGCAGCCATTCATCCAAAAATACTTTTTCTCGATGAGCCGACCCGTGGCGTCGATGTCGGCGCAAAATATGACATCTATCTGTTACTTAAAGAACTTGTCGACTCCGGCGTATGTGTCATTATTGTCTCCTCAGAATTACCAGAACTCGTCGGAATTTGTCATCGCGTCATCGTTGTCAGTGAAGGACATATTGCAGGTGAATTAGAGGGAAATTCTCAGGTTTGCCCCGAAAATGTGATGCGACTTGCAGCAACTCACAGTCGACCTTTACCAGCCTTTGGAGGCCCAGCGTGATTGGAACGCATAGAAAGGAAATCATGCAAACGTCCATTGAAGCAACCCCAGGAATTCCTCCTTCAGCTCCGCGTCCTCTTTTTCATAATCCAGGCGAACAACTTAAACCCTACAGCACCCTCATTGCACTCATGGTCCTCATGATCGTATTTGAGATCGCTGGACGCATTTGGAACAGTGACTTTCAAGCCGCATTTCAGGAACTCTTAAATGGCGAATCGGGTGCTGCCGGAAGGTTACTTTCTGCTGCACACGCAGGCCTGTACACAAGTGAAATGGCATTTTTAGGAGCACGCAATCTGACAAACCTTGCGCTGCAGGTTTCAATCAACGGCATCCTCGCCGTGGGAATGACCTTTGTGGTGCTGTCGGGAGGCATCGATCTTTCCATTGGATCCGTCGTCGCCTTGTGTGGAATTTTTCTCGGACTTGTTCAGGTCAAGGCAGGGCTTGGCGTTGCTGCAGGAGTTGCAGCGGCCATTACAGGTGGAACCTTGGTGGGTGCTCTCAACGGTTTTTTTATCTCGCGTTTTAAAATTCCTCCCTTCGTCATTACATTAGGACTTCTCGTTATTGCGCGTGGCCTTGCTTTAAGTTTCTCCAATCGATCAGCAATTTCTCCCATGGGAGATGGAATTCGCTGGCTCGGATCTGGATTTTTATCAGCAGGGCCTACCGTTTTGACAGTGGCCATTCTGGGAGCCCTCATTCTATTTCTCCGTAAAAAACCCAAGTTGCGGAACTCGGATAAACAGAGTGTAAATGATGGTTTTAAGATCAAAGATCAGTTGTTACCTCTCTGCCTCGTTGGCTCGGCTCTGGCCCTCTTTTTCTTTTCATTTCTGTTTGACAGAGGTTTGCCAATTCCAGTATTAATCCTTGCAGTGTGCGCCTTGCTCGCTGCTTTTTTGCTCGTTAAAACCACCTTCGGAAGAAGCGTTTATGCTGTTGGTGGAAACGAAACAGCCGCACTGCTTTCTGGCATCGATGTCAAAAATGTAAAACTCCTCATTTATACCATCATGGGTTTTTTGTCGGGAGTCGCAGGAGTGGTGCTTGCAGGTCGATTAAATTCAGCCACACCTACTGAAGGGCAGCTTATGGAACTTGATGCCATTGCTGCAGTCGTCATTGGGGGAACAAGTTTACAAGGTGGAGTCGGAAAAATTCAAGGGTCCATCATCGGTGCTTTTATCATTGGGGCACTCAATAGCGGCATGGACATGCTTGAACTCAGCACAGATTACCAAATGGTGATGAAGGGTCTTATCATCGTCTTTGCAGTGTGGTCGGATAGCAAAGTCGGGGGAATTTCTTTTTTCGAGAAAAAGAAAAATGCTGTTTTGCTGAAAAAGGCTTAACTTGACAATCTCTCACCTCGCCATAAAGCTTCGCATGGCATCGCTATTCGAAGGGCTCGCTTGGCAAGTGCCTAATTCCTGGATAATTTTCTTTGCATCCCCTTGAACATCAGGCCATTTCGCTGCGACTTCTTTCAAAGCGGGAGGCGTGCGAGAAGGATCTGTTACGTACCCGTGTAAATCGATTTCACGCGCAATATTAAAGGCACGATAGCAAAAACTGTGATGTGCATCATTCCAATCTTTTTCAAGCCGCATGGGAAGCCATGCTCCCGCACCGTTTCGAAACCCAGCTTTAGCAAGATCTACACAACTCGATGCTACCGGGTAACCATTTTGCACCAGCAAGTCTGGCGAAAGAATTTTTTCTGTAACCTGTGAAGCAAATGCAGCCCACAGATGCATCCCAACGCGCGGATCGATTCCAAGATTGCTCATCAGTTCCAAGCTAAAATCATCCGCCATTTGTTCTTGATTGTACCAGCCCAGCCGATTTGCTCTCAAAAATTCCCGGCCTTTAAACGTAGATATCCAAAGACTATCCGCTTCAACTTTCACTGCAGAAAGCCAGTCTGCCAAAGTCGCCTGTTTCTTTGTTTTGAGCGCTGCGGCTATTTTATCAGACATGAAACGCACCCCTGGATATCGAACATGTATCCATGAGAAAAGAGAATCTGCACACAGATGTGGATTTCTTTGAAGAGACTCCTTGCAAATGCCACGCATTCCTTTTTGAGTATCAGAATATCGAATTGTAATTTTGCCTGCAAAACCTAACAGTGCTTCCGACAATGCCGGATAATAATCCACTCGGCGTTGCAGATTTTTCGGATCCTCAAGGGCTGCAATCGTAGCCGCAAACTTATCGCAGATGTGCGGTGCAGCAACGCGCCGGCATTGAAATTCCATGAGGTCGGTCGATGTGACGTCTCTTTTTCCAGGCTTAAAGAGTTTTTTGAGATCTTGTTCTTGTTCAAACTGTGTTCCGATTAGCGACTGACTCGACGAAAGCGCCAAAAGTGCAGTTCTAGAAATTTTTTCATTCGAAAGTGGTTCGGGCACTTCATGATTCAGAGTCGCATAAATGGCCTGCCGTGCTTCGCGAGTGACCTCTTTCTCGTGCACTGGCTTAGGAACTCCAGATTTGACATATTCATCCTCACGATAAAAGTATCCGAGAGGCTCATTCCATTCCTCTGTGGCTGGACTTGCTCTTCCACCTGCAAATGAGCCTGTGACTCCATGAGCAAAAAGATAATGCCCAAGTTCGTGAGCTAGAATAGCAATAACTTTTTCCATTGAAGTTTCAAAAAGCATCCCTGCATTGACAAAAATGATGGGCACAACTTGATTAGAATCTAACCAAGCTCCTTGGATCCATGCGGGACATTCAGGATTGATGTTTCCGCTTGTTGTCGTCCAATTTTTCCAGGTGCACTCCGCCTTTGAGCGCTTCAAAAAACGAGTTTGTCTCTTGAGAATGGGATCGAGTTCTTCAACATTTCCAGGCAGTGCTTCGTCCCCACCAATGAACGGTTGCAACGCATATTTTCCAGCACTCTCTCCCACAATCACGGAAAAGTCTGAAAACTCGTTTTGCTTCCATAATTGTTCAATCTCTTGTTTGTCGCTTGAAGATGCAGAGGGTGGAATGTGGTTCACCTGGAATTTAAAACGCGATGGCCACTGCATTGCAAAGGCATTCCACTCCGCATTTTTTGAAATTGCAACTTTGGGGCGTGGAGCCGAAAAGGGGGTATTCTGTTTCTTTAATGCCAATCCTTTTGCTGAATCGTAAAGGATGTCTAAAACGATTTGCAGTTGAGCAGTGATTTTTTCCTGATTTCCTGCAAATCCACAACGAAATGGATTTGCGATCGGCGCAAACATTTTATCTTGTGTTGGCAGTCGCAAGAGTAAGGCATTGTGCTGCTCAGGTGTTAACCTATTCCACAGAGTAGGATCAGCGGAGATTCCCGCCACTCCCTCGGCATGTTTCACCTGATTGTAGTTTCGGCTTTTGCACTGCGCGGCAAAGAGTAGAAAAGAGACGACAAAAAATTTTCTCATTTTTCCTGTTCCTCAAAAAAATGTTTTAAAATGCGATTTAAAAGCTCTGTGCAAGATTTCTGTCTATTGGGCAATTCTAATGAATGTAGCACATCTTAGGAAGTGCGCACGAGAGCCAACTTCCATGATTTTTACACTGTATGAATTTTCGCTTTATTTGCCGTCCACCTGAGCACATTAATTGACGGAGAAGTGAAGCGAGCGAAGCCCGCTCTGTATTTTACTTTGACGCTTCTACTTTATGATTGCACGAAAATTTGCCAGCACATATGCAAACTCAGTTTTGGCCAGCAGCTGTGTCATCAGATTAGGTGTTCCTGCTTGTGGGAATATTTCTTTTATGATCTTTAAGAGTTCCAACTTTGGTCATTTTTCGAAATGTTGCTTGATTCGACTTCTACTTTCTGATGCAAGCTAGGTACTTTATCGACGTTTTTCTGGCGGTCTGTTGTTGCCTGCAAGTATCACAGGCATCTGCTCTAGTTCGAAAGGACAAATTTGCCGAATGCACAAAGCAGTCCCAAAAATAATTGTCAAACTCAGTTTGAACAATTAATAAAACTAAGTCCTGCTGCTGTCCCAGTTTCAGCAGTCACCGAAAAAATTTTCCGATCCTCTGAAGGGAAACTCTGTTGAAGAGACATCCTCACAGGTGAACGTGTATTCTTTGAAAGGAATCCATGAAGTCTATAATATCGACAATTGCTGGTTTAGCTGCGTATTTATTCTTAATATTTCACATTGCGATGACAGCTGTCTACCTCATGCCGAACAACCTTATAAAAAATAGAATTAATGGTTTTTTGTACGGATATATGGAACCGCTTTTCTATCAAAACTGGCATCTTTTTTCTCCAAATCCTGGAATATCATGGACGAAACTTCTGGTAAATTGCGGCTCAGATGATGGGCAAATTTCGAGAACTATAGAACCATTTGCTACCATTCAATCAAACCACAATCGAAATCGCATGAGTGGAAGAGGAAAACTCTTGTATGTGTATCGAAATATTGGAGATAAACTCTTTGAACTCCATCAAGACGCCTTGCAAGAGTGCAGACATCTCAATCGAGACAAAGTTTCAAATTCAGAAATATTTTTAAAAGATGTGAACTCTTGTGCCAAGAACAAGCGCATAGAATTTGCCCATTCATCGCCTATGTATCAAAAGTTTGAACCCCATGCAAAAATGCTCTGCGCGAAACACAAGGATGGCCAGGATAAAAATTTAACACTTAAAGGCCTAACAATTACACAGCTTCATCCTACGAAATATTCAAAATCAACAGTTAAAAAAGATCAAAACGTAACCGCAACTTTGCAAATTCCATTAAAATCAATATCAGAGAAATAATATGAGCATCTTTACTCCATTATTTGAAAAGTTTTATCTTACAAATTCCATGAGAATTTTTCGCACGGTTTTACTTTCGTGGTTTTTATTACACTCCGTAATGATTTTTCCATACTGGCAAGAGATTTTATCTGACTATTCATTGCAGGTACGATCTCCCTTCGATCCTTCTCTTTGGCATAATTGGATTTTTAAGTTTTCAAGTCATCCAATGATATCTCCTTATATACTTATTGTTCTTCTTGGGCAAATTGGGTTTTTGATCTTAAGTATTTTCGGAATTGGTGGAAATTTTTGCCTTTTTATTGCCACAATTCTCACTCTAAATGTGAATCATCGCGGGGGTGTCATCAATGATGGAGGCAACAATCTCTCTGAAATCTTATTGATCTATTTGAACCTTATACCCTATCGAGATCTCGGAACTAATCCGATTAGGATCAGTGTAGGGAGAAGTTTCCAAATGGCGCTTGCAAATGGAACCTCGTTGCTTATTCGCCTGCAGATCGTTTTGGTCTACCTTTGTGCCGGGATTTACAAAAGCAATGGTGAACTTTGGAGTAATGGGATGGCGCTTTATTACATTCTTCAATCGGATGTATACAGTCATCCAATTGTGAAAGAAATCATACTCAAGGTGCCTTTACTCTCAGTTGCAGGTACATACTTTACTGTTGGTTTTCAACTATTGTTTCCTATGCTAATCTGGGTAAAAAAATTTCGCCCATGGATACTTGCCGCTGGGATATTCCTTCACCTCAACATTAGTTTTGTCATGGGCCTCACAACTTTTGGTTTTGTTATGTGTGCAGTGTACACTGCGTTCCTTCCTGAGAGTTTTTCAAAGAAGATACTTGCCTATTGGCGTGGCGAAGAAAAAATTACTGTAGGTTTTGATGGTAATTGCTCAATTTGTATGAGATTTTCTCGATTTTTAAAGATGTTTGACTACCAGAATTCGATCATTATTGATGATGCACTTTTCCCAAAGAATAAAGTGCTGCAAAAAGTAGATTCTGAGACACGGTTAAATCAGATGGTCGCAGTTGAGGCATCAGGAATTCAGAGTATGGGTATACATGCTATTGCTGAAGTGCTTAAGCGCATTCCGATGCTTTGGGGTGGGTACCTAATTATTGAACTATTAATTAAACTTAGACTTGGAGGCAAAATTTATGAGATAATTGCGAATTCTCGTCCAGTGGCTGAGTGCAGAAGTGAGGGATGTTCTCTCTCCGCTCGAGACAATTTTGTTCCAAAAAATAAGGAATGAATTGCGTCTGAATGTTTTGAATCTGAGTCTATAACTATATCCAATCGAAGGGCTGACTCAAAAATGCTATCTACAAAGAGAATAAAAATAGTGACTCTGTTCGCCTGCGCCACTATGGGAGCGCACAGTTTACTAGCATCTGGCAACACTATGAGCGAAATGACACCGGAAACGACGGATTTTGCTCAGTGGTGGCAAAACTTAAGCGAAGTGGAGAAAGAGGACCTAACAGAGCGGCATGCTGCGCAACCAGAGTTCACCCCAAATATAAAGGAAACATTGTTAAAAGGTGTGACAGGAATTGTCACTGAAAAAGTCACTAAAGCTGTAGAAGAACAACTCAAGGATGCTTACCGGGAACAAACACTTGCAACGGAACGCGATCGCATGAGGGTCAATGAAGAGCAGCGGCGAAATGCTGAGGACGCTAAACATGGCGATGTTGGCAGAGAACAGCGTCAGGCTGATCGTGACCATAGAGATTATGAGAATGCTGGTTCTGCTGAACGACAAGCTGTTCACGACAATTTTAAAGACGCGCTTTCGGAACCAGATTATAGCCCAGAGTCCAGACCAGAAACTGACTTCGACTTTTGATTGAATTGTGTCCGAATGTTTTCATTTTTCGTCTATATCTCTAATCAATCGAAGGAATAACTCAAAAATGCTATGTACAAAGAAAATAAAAATAGTGACTCTGTTCATCTGCGCGACCCTCGGAGCTCACAGTTTGCTAGCGTCCGACAATAGCGTGAGCGAAATGACACCAGAAACGACGGATTTTGCTCAGTGGTGGCAAAGCTTGAGCGAGGAGGAGAGAGAGGGCAGTCACAGTGGCGATGTGTGAGCTCCCGAAAAATCATTTGGACGCGCTATTCCCAGCGTTATAAGATGGGTAGTACGGGGGTTTGTGAAGCCATCAGGTTTTGGAGGGTTTTATCAAAGTTCCATGGCAAGAATGCCTCTGGAT
>JBIIEI010000052.1:0-36638 GCA_044237915.1 Silvanigrellaceae bacterium
CCAATAAAGAATTACCGACGTGGTTTCCTCAAAAGAAGTGGATTAAGTTGAAATGAAGAGCCGTGTGCGGACCCGCAAGCACGGTTCTGTGAGCAGTCGGGGGCGAAAGCCCCCTCTGACTCGATGAAAAGGAACCTGGAATCAGACAATCACTCATTAATACACTTTGGCTTCATCACCAAACGCATCCAGCAGCAGTCAGAGAATCACTTCTTTTCACTTCTCAAAGTGATAGCGACTTTTCGATACGTAAATATGCAAAAGACCTTCTGGCCACAATGCCCGGCTGAGTCAATGGCATTAAAGAAAGCTTCAAGTTCAGGCCTACTTTCTGAATTCATCTTTAGGCTTGAATTTTATTTAATATATTGAGAAGTGCTTTAATTTTAAGATTATTTACAGAGAAAATGTTGAATCAGTTTTGATTGTTCAGCGTTCTATGCGAATAAATTTAAAGCGCAAGGGCAAGATATTTCTTATCCTTCGTTCCATCGAGAACGGGCTGCAATATACAAAGAGTCAATGGGCTTTGGCGCATAGGCAGGCGTTACTTTGAGAGAAGATCGATGACGTAATTCGCTGCTTGCTGCTTTATCTGCGGGCAAATCTCTTCAGATGCAATTTTTAAGATTTTTTGCATCTGAACATAGTCGAGCGATTCTCCTGCTTTCTGACGATCGGCAATAAGTCCATCTTGGACTTTTGATTCGCAGTCAGTTAAAAAGCTGACTGCGGGCGTGTAGCCTGATTCGACAGGAACAAAGTTCAATCGCGTACTAATTGTCAGACTTAGATCAGAATTGTCTCCAGTTTTAGATTCACTATTTAGAGAAAATGAAACAAGATTTCCGTTCGTGAGGCAATCCCCATCAGTAGAAGGTTTGATTTGAAATTGAATCTTTTGTTTGTTACCCTTTTCGTTTGTGTATTCGGTTGCAAAACCGTGAGGATCCATTGGTGAATCTAATCGTGCCATTGATTTGCAGCGATCAGTGGCATTACTTTTTCCTATATTTTTCAGTTGCTCTTCTTGCGCGCTGCTCAACTTAAAGACCGGCTCGTTAATAACAATGACTTCAGTGGGTGTTGGTTGAAATGGATTTTCTTTTTTCTTCTGTTTGGGACCACAGCTTTCGAGGGCCGTAAAGATGATAAATCCAAACACTAAATATTTATGAGACATAGTTTCAAATCCTTTAAGCGATAAGAAGTTTGCGACGCTTTTTTGAGTGCATCTCAATACATGCGTTCCATAGGGGAAAGAGATTTTGAATTCAATGGACATTTTTTTACTTCATTTCAATTCCGCTTTTTGCAGAAAAAATGCTCAAATCTCAGAATTTAATCTTCGAGTTTAAGTTCAAGCGAGGTCAGGCGGCCAAACCTGTGAACAGCTTTTTTATGCATTTTAAAGCGGCTTAAAAAGTCGCCATCAATGTTTCTTCGGGCTTGATTCGAAGACGGCGTTCCCAAAAAATCAAGCCACGACATTGCAGACCCAAAATCAATCTTGAGTTTATTGTGGCCTTTTCGGCCCTTCAATTCAATTGTGACGTTGTTTATTGGAGCTTTGGACATTGTTTTGAAGGGAACTTCGCTTTGGTTCCATTCCATTTTAAGAGTGGGATTTTCAACGAGAGTCCAATATACAAATTGGATCTGCAGTGGGCGTTCTTTATCCAAAAAAAGTTCAATTTCGATGGGATCTTGTATCCAGCGCCCTTCTCCCAGGTGAGGGTCGGAGTCGAGGTTGCGAATTCCCGACAACGCGGTGCCATATACGGCGTTGCGAAGGAGATCGAAGGATTTGTTACCTTCGGTAGCAAGTGCGACAGAAGTGAGCTGCTTTTCGATCGCTGGTTCAGAGGGAAGTGCCCAGTAAGAAACCTTGCCAAAGCCCGTGATTGAAGTTGAATTGTGGGGTGTGCCGAGCGAACTGACCATATCTGCTGCGCACAGTGGAGAAAGTAAATCCTCGTAAATAAGGATGCCCGTAAACTTGTGGGATCTCATAAATTGTTTCATAAAAGTTTTATCTGCTTCAGACAAACAGGCTTTGTCTTTTCTGTGGATGCCATCTTTTTGCAGTAAAAATTCCCACCCGTCTTTAAAAACCTCGGAAACCATCTCGGGATATAACCTGCCATAATATCCTGAAAGGGTGCGGTTTTCATGGTAGCGCGCCAGGGTAAATTGTGAAGTTAACAGATGTGACCCAGGGCAAAGGCGTTCGCCTGTTGCGCCATTGCCGCCGATGATGCAAAAAGGCCATTCAAAAAGCGCGTTTTTACTCGACTCTTTAATGGATTTAAAAAATTGTTTTTGATCCGGGGGCAGTATAAGGCTGTCTTTATTTTTTGCCGCTGAAAAAAAAGTCTGCTGGACTTCAAAGAGAGCGACCGAAGCAATGAGTAAAAGCACAAGAATACTTTTTTTATTGTGATGTTGAATGGCTTTTTCTTGTGCGAAAAGAATGATAATAAGCACAGGAATTATGAGAACATTTCTGACTGAAATTCTGTGAAATTTAAACCACGGAAAGACATTCAAAATTGAAAAATTAGAGGGGTGGTGAACGATACACACAATCATCATCACAAGGACAGGCAGATAAATCATCCACGTTTTTTTTGAAAGCGAGGAAACTCCAAGGCATCCCGCAATAAAAAATGCCAAACCGACTCCCCCAGGGCCAAAACCATGGCCGGAATCTTTGAAAAAATTGTCGAGTGTGGATGGATTTTCGAGAAAAGTGCTGAGGTAAGGCATGATGTTTCGAAGGGGATTTGTCCAGTAAGGAGCGCCATAAACCCGCCCTGCCGACAGAACTTCGCTTTCGATTTTAATTTTGAGGAGGAGCGGAAGATAAAGAGATGCAAGGCTCAGTATAGAAAGAATAAGGAGGATCGAGAGCCCATTAAATCCCTGAAGTGCAGGGATTCGAAAGGCCGATCGACCCTCATTTTTGAAACGAATGAAGAACATGACAGCACAGCTGATGGCAGTGATCACGCCAAAAGTCAGCCCAAAACCCGCAACGTAACCAAGATCGAGCCCGAGCAGTAGAACGGCAAGCAGTGCATTGCAGAGAATGGCGTTCCACGAAGGAGTTTGCTTAGACATTAATTTTCGATAATTTTCGAAAGTCAGCAAGGTCACAAGATTCATCCAATGCAGGGCTGTAAAGGAATAGTGACCAGGATAGTGAGAGAATGAAAAGACATTTCCAAACCCCAAGAAGAGAGCCGCAAAGGCCGCAATGCGATTGCCTGCAGAGCGCCTTAAAATTGCAAAACTCCCAATGCTTGAAATAATAAGACTCACAATGAAATAGAGATTTAGAAACGACAGTGTGGGGAAGAATTTTAAGAAGAACGTTCCCAAAAATTCTCGTTCGAGGCTCCAGGGTTGAAAAACGCCATTGACGTGATAGGGATAAATGACATCTTGCGAGTTCAAATTTAAATCAAAAAAAGTACCATTCCATAATAAATTTTTACTAAAAAAATGCTGCTGAAATTCCCAAAGTGTTGAATCTCCAATGCCATAGAGAGGCAAAAGAGTCATTCCTTTTTGAAAAAAGAAAAAGGCTCCTAAAAAAAGTGTGCCCATTAAAAATAGAAGGCAGGGATGGATTTTTTTCAACAGAAGGTTGAGGCGAGAACATATGCCACATCTCATTTATGTGTGCGTCTCCAGGTTCTTTTAATCAGTTAAACAAGGGATAAAGCTGTTGGTATGTATGCAGTGTTTTTTCAAATTCATCATCAAAAATAAATTCGATATTGTCGAGGTAAGCGAGCAGAGATTCCATGGGGGTTGAGTTCAATAAGATTTCGGCTGAGGCAGAATGTTTCCTTAAAAAGGACTCAACGATCTGTCCTTTTTGAAAGTCGGGCGTCGACTTCCACATCTTTAAAGACTCTACGAGGGGTAAATCGTTGCTCTTGCTCACGGTATCGCATGGCAAATTTTGTGTATCGAACCAAACTGCAAAGACACAGGGGAGCTGGGAAAAAGAAAACCAAAATTCAGCGAGGTCGAAGCGCAGGTTTTCGGCGGCAGCGCACGGAAAAAGAGCTTCTCTTGCCAGGGCGGGATCGCCAATCACCAACAGGGCGCACTTTTCGTTGCCCACCAGGTCTTTGGCAGCATGGCGCAACTCTGCAAAAGACTTCAGGCCCCAAGCCTGAGGAACGCGATGGACTTGGCATCGAAACCCTTGAACTTGCAGAAGCGTGCGAAAAACCCATTCGCTGTGCTCACTGGTTCCTGTGGATAACATGTGGATAACTTTTTGAGGAGCCCGAAAAGAGCCATGATGTGGCACCACATGCGCCAAACCTCCCGCGTTTTGTTCCTGTATTTTGGACCAAAACTCGGTGTCTTCTGGGGAGAGCGCAATGGGTTCGAGGTAGACACTTTGAACGTGTCTTCGTGCGCCAATGCCCATGAGGGGGGACGTGGGGCGAAAGTCGGCCTGGATCCCTGCAATGGCAGACATGCAAGCTTGAGTGACTTGTCCGTTGCGGGCTGCGTCATTCAATTCGCGGGGAGACTTAAACAAAGTGATGTTTTTGCTGAATGCGAAGTACGGCAACATATTGAGGTATGCAACCGCTCCCTTTTTTGGATTTTGGTGCTTCATGCCCTTGCCGTCCTTGCTTGAGTCACGAGAGTTTTTGCTTGCGCCATGCCTTCCGTGGTGACGGTTTCACCAGAAAGCATCCCTGCAAGTTCCATGACGCGCTCTTCATCGGAGGCTCTGCGAATTTTAGAAGACGTGAGTCCGTCATGGATAGACTTTGAAACGATGAAATGAGATTTACCGTAACAGGCCACTTGAGGCAAATGCGTGACGCACAGGGCTTGTCTTTTTGCGCAAAATTCGGCCATTTTGCGACCCACTTTTGATGCAATATTTCCGCTAATGCCAGTATCAATTTCATCAAATACAAACACACTCAACGCATCGCGTTCAAAGAGCACGCTCTTAATTGCGAGCATAATGCGCGACAGTTCTCCGCCGCTTGCAACCTTATCGAGGGCTTGGGGTTCCATGCCCGGATTTGCGCTCATCAAAAATTCGGCGCGTTCGAATCCTGATTTGGAGAGGTCGAGAAACTCTTCTAACATGCTTGCATCAACAGCATCCGACAAAGAAAGGGGCAATGCCGTTCGGGTTAAAGAATCCTGTTTTTTGAGGCTGCATACAAACCGTGCTTTGGGCATGCCGAGTTCGAACAGATCTTCTTCGATGGCAGTAGAAAGCCTTTCAAGCCCTGCACTTCTTGCTTTAGAAAGCTCGTGGGCCAAGGTTACAGCAGATTTCATTTCCATGGCCGCTTTGCGGCAAAGTTCTGCAGCGCGAATTTCGAGATCGCTGCTTTGATTTAAAAAAATCGAACATTTTTCGCGGTACTCTTCGACGTGTGCCAAGGACGGGCCAAAGCGCGACAAGAGTTTGTTGTAGGTATCAAGCCTTTCGGAGGCATGGGACAACTGCTCTTCATCGATTTGAAAGGCCTCGGACGTGCGCTCAATGTCTTGCACGATGTCTTCGATGTCTGCCAAGGCGGTTTCGTATTTTTCGAGATCGGGCAGTGCCTTTGTTTCTTTGGTGAGTTTAGAAAGTTTTTCGGCTTGCTTGCGGGCCATTTTTAAGAGAGCTAGCGCACTTCCATCGCCTTCGGCAAGGAACTGAAACAGACCGCCACAAATTTTTTGAGCTTGGGCGGCTTTGCTTCCAAGGCTCACAATGGCCTGTACATTTTGAAACTCAAGTTCGTTGAGTGCTGCTTTTTCAATTTCGCCGAGTTCAAAAGAATACAGGGCCTCTTCTCTTTTGCGCAGAGAAATTTCTTTTTCGAGCGCAGTCACTTTTTTAAAGAGTTCCCAAACTTCTAAAAAAGTAGCCAAGAATTTTTTGCGCCCTTCCTCAGCATTGACAAAGATATCAAGATAAAAGGTGTGGGAATCGGGATCGAGGAGTCTTTGATTTTCAAACTGAGAACTGATGTCGATGAGTTCACCAGCCACTGCATTTAACGCCTTGGCATTGACGGGCACATCGTTAATAAAGGCCCTGTGCTTTGAATTTCTGTGAATAATGCGGCGAATGATGAGACCAGAAGGATCGTCTTCATTGAGGGGGATTCCCATTTCAGCGAGGAGGTCAAAGACTCCGGAATTGTCGGGCATCATAAAAATAGCCGTGACTTGGGCTGAATCACAGGCACGACGGATCAAAGAAATATCAACTTTTTGTCCGCGCAACAAACCGAGTGCATCGATCAGGATAGACTTTCCTGCGCCTGTTTCGCCGGTGATGATATTGAGACCTGAATCAAACTCAACATTCACATTCTGAGCGATGGCGATGTTTTGAATGCAAATTTGTTTGAGCATCTTTCCTCCGTTCGACGACCAGAGCCCAAACTAACACAGCCGTTGAAAAGTTCGAACGCACCGCTCACAAATCCTCATCATCGTAAAAAAACTTGTCTGATTTTTCATCAGAGGATGTGTCGCTCTCGGCTGGCTTTGGAAGAGGTTCCGGGGCAGGCTTTGCGGGTTTTTGCAGAGCTGGTTTTGGAGCTGCCTGATTTTTTTGACTTTGTGCGGCAATGGTTTCGGTCAAAATGATACGGCCTTGGGGCTTTTTCTTTGTCACTGCAGCGTTGTCTGATGCTGCGCTTTCAAGTGTGGCGGGAGTGGGGGGCTGCTCGGGGTTTAAAGGAACTGCAACGGGCACAGAGGTTTGGACGGGAGTGTCCTCTGAGTGCAGTGCACTTTGCAGTTCGAGCAGATGCTTTTTGGCCTTTTCGTAAGTGGGCTCAAGGCGAAGTGCCTCTTCAAGGCATTGCACGGCATCGCTCAGTTTATTCCATTTTTTGTAGGCAAGCCCTAAGTTGAAGAGAATTTTTGGAACGAGCCGTTCTGTTTTTAAGGCACTTTGAGCGCATTTATAGAGGTGCACACCTTGTTCAAATGCGCCTTTACGAATGGTTAAAACAGCGACATTATTAAACAGGCCTGCAAGTTCGTCTTCAGAGGTGGAATCACGCAGAAGTTCAAGGGCTTGGTTGACATCTCCTTCGTAAAGTAAAATTCCGCCCAGGCCCTTTTTAGCTTCGTTATTTTCGTCATCGACTTCCAATGCGCCTTGGTAATGTGCTTTAGCTCCTGAAAAATTTTCTCGCTCTTTGCAGGCATGGGCAAGGATCAAAAGGCGTTCGAGATTTTTGGGACTTAAGATCTCAGCCTTGTCGAGCATTTCCATAGCGGCACTGGTGTGGCCTTGATGAAGAAGGCAGCGAGCCAGCAGGTTTGAGGCTCTGAGATTGAGCGCGCTTGTCTGTTGGAGTTTTTCACCCAAAGATCTTGCGTCATCAAAATTGCCTTTGCGCAGACAAAGGTTTCCATACTCGATTTGTGCGCGGTGGTGTTGCGGAAATGCGGCATAAAGATCTTCAACAGCTTTGTCGATTTCAGCTTGTGCATGTCTTTCGAGTGCGCGGTCGAGTTTGAGGAGGTGATTCTGAACGGGCGAAAGGGATTTAATTTCAGCGAGTACCGCCATGATGTCGGTTCTTAAGGTTTCTTCAAGCTTGCTGAGTGTTACGATTTTTACGACCCCATATTCGCCGGCAATGGCCAAAATCGACTGACCAGCGTCCTTGCAAAGCAGGATGAGGGGAACGCTTTTTTTGCCGGGAAGTTTACGCCAGCGTTGTAAAAACAGAGTGTGGTTTGAAAGATCGCCTATTTCCCAGTCCAACAGCACAAGAGTCGGCTCAAGGGTTTTTGAAGTCGCAAGTGCATCAGAGTGAGAAGAGGCATGGACCACGACATTAAGACCGCAAGCGCCCGAAATTTTTTGCACAAATTCACGGAGCGGGTTTGATTTTGTAATGAGAAGAGCCGTTTTCTTTGCGGGGATCATGCCTAAATTTCCTGAATAAGGTGTGTCGTGGCTTTCTCGAACCAGTGCTCTTTAGCTAGGGAACTACAACTCAATTTTCTTGGATATAGGAGAGAAGATTGGAAACAAGGTGCTGCTGATTTTCAGGAACTTTTCCGCCTGCAACAAAGGCATGTCCTCCACCGCCAAAGTGCTTAGCAAAATAGTTTCCAAGGTGCTTCGATGAGTTCACGGGTTTATTCCAAGGATTGATGCCGCATGAAATAATGCAATGTCCTCCATGTCGGGGTAACACATGCACAGCGTATTCTGCTTCCGGAAAGAGGATATAGGGTAAAAATCTGCTTAAACCATCGTATTCTTTCGATTCTGAAAAATTAGCATAAGCAACATTTTTAACCTTTTTTGTCACGGCTCTGTAAGATTTCATTTGTTTATTAAACAGACCGCGTTCGTAATCGATTAAAGCCTGATAAATGGGATCGGTATCAAAAAGTTCTTCGGGATTTGGATTGTGCATGATCTGTCGCACCAAGCGTTTGTACAATGCAGTTCTGTCAATCACGGGATGATGACAGTTAAAAAGCGTTTGTATTTTTACGGCAAGATTGCTGAAATCATGTGCGGCTTCGGCGGTGGCGTATAATGCGCCATCGATGATTTCCGCAAGGTCGATGTAGGCCTCATAGGATTTTAACAGATCTAAAGACAGGCCTAATTCTTCGCGGTGTGTGCGTAAAAGTCCGGGAGTGCTAATGGCAGTCACATCCCACTTCGATATCACGTTTGTCAAAATAGTTTGCGCGTTTTCGGGCGTCAGAAAAGAATAAGATGCGCCCGTTGGATGATGATCAATCCAGTAACAGGGTGGAATTTTTGATTCACCGCCCATTTGCAGAACAAAGGCCGATTTTTTCACAAAAAAGCGTTCGTCCATGAGCTGGGGATGCAAGGTAAAATCGAGAATGGCGCAGGGCCAACTGATTTCGCGTAAATTCCAGACGCCATGTTGGGAGTCGTGATTTACAGGAACAATGTCGAGGTCCCAAGTATGGGATCCGTATTTTTGTCGGATAAATTTTCCAAAAATGGCAGCAGCGATGCCACCGTCTGCATCGGCATGGCTATAAATGGAATACACAAGGCGGCTCATAGAATTTCCACTCGTCAAAAAGGTGTGCGGAAATCAGCAAAAAACAAGCGGATCCCTTCAACCAAAGCGCATCGGACTCACGCCAAAGATCCAGACAAAAAGTCGGATCGCAAACGAGAACAGGGGACTAAAAACTCCAAAGATGAACATCGCAAGAAAGACGATGCTGATGGGCGTTGCCATTTCTTGGAGTTTGCGAGCGACATTATAATTAGCAACGTGCAGCACAAGTCGCCAGCCATCGCTGCCTGGAAAAGGCATGATATTTAAAATTCCCAAGACAATATTTTGAAATGCGGTGGCAAAGAGAAGTTGGGTAATGGGCTCGGAAACTTTTCCCAAAAGGTCGCTTGAATAGGGGACGACATTTAGAAGCAGTCCGCAAAGAATAATGATAAGAAGGCCGACAACGGGACCTGCTAAAGTTACGAGTAAAAAATCGCGTTTGATATTTTTAAAGTAACGCATGTCGACATTGACAGGCTTTGCCCAACCAATCAGAAAAGGCAGACCTGTGGTAAATCCAATGAGTGGAAAAAGAATTGTTCCCATGATGTCGATATGAGGAATCGGATTAATCGTCGCGCGTTCACGCATTTCCGGAGAATTATCACCCAAAAAGCGCGCCATATGTGCCCGGGCGGCTTCGCGCATCACGAGCGCAACCAAGAAGCCGAAAAAAGTTGTTGCAATGCGTCCGAGATCTAAGGACTGATTCATGCTTTTTTCCTATTATTATATCCGATTATGTGGAATGAATATCGCTGCTTTTAGAAACAACCTCGCTTTTTTCGAGTTGTTTTTGCAGTGCTTGGCGGTTCTTTCGTCGTCGTAACATGACGAAGACGACCACGATGCTTGCCACTCCCAGTGTTCCGAGAATGCCGGTTTGTCCGCGATGGATCCACACCATCAGCATCTCACGGTTAAACGCTCCCCAGTATCCCAAGTAAACCCAGATGGGCACGCTTAAAAGCGCAGCTGAGCCATCGGTAAAGAGAAACCGCGAAACTGGAACTCGGCGCGTGATGCCTGCGATGAGAAAGATTGGAGAACGCAGGCCGGGCATAAATCTTGCCGCAAACAGCACCCATTTTCCGTACTTTTCAAAGGCTTCTTGCACAGCAACATAGCGTTCTGGGGTCACGATCCGTTGAATCCAGGCCACTTTGAGAATTCTTTCGCCATAGATGCGGCCCAAGGCAAACATGATGCCGTCGCCCATGAGGACCCCGGCAAAGGAAATCAAAAACATGAGGTGCGGGTTGACGCGGTCGGGATTGAGCCCTGCAGCGATTCCTCCTGCCACCAAGGTAATGTCCTCGGGAACGGGCAGTCCGAATCCGCAAAGGAGTAAAATGAAGAATACGGCGAGGTAAGCAAAATAACCTGCCGATTCAAAGATAGATTCAAAGAACGCGAGAAATCCCATTTGGCTCTCCTGTGAAAGTCAAGGCCATTCTATCTCCTATCTTATCTTTAGAAACCTCTGCAAATCTTCTCTTCCTTATTGACACTCCAAGGGGGGTGCTTATGTTGCCTGCGAAGGTTGCGTCCTCCGTCAAATCGTGATGGAAGGGACGAAATTAAATCACAAAAGATAAATATCGTGAATTGGAGGTTTTGTCGTATGAGTAAAATCATCGGGATCGACCTGGGTACTACAAACTCAGTGGTTGCAGTGATGGAAGGTGGAGTTCCCAAGGTTATTCCTAATCAAGAAGGTGAGCGTACAACGCCTTCGGTTGTGGCGTTAACCCGTGACGGAGAATTTGTCGTTGGACGTGCTGCTCGAAATCAAGCGGTTACCAACCCTAAGAACACCGTCTACTCTGCAAAGCGCTTTATTGGTTCTACCTACGGCGAAAGGCGCACAGAAGCAGGCAAAATGCCTTATTCTGTCAAGCAAGGCCCGAATGACAAGATTTTATTTGAACTCGGTGGCACCGACATGTCGCCCCCCGAGATCTCTGCCAAAGTTTTGGCGAAGCTCAAGGCTGCTGCCGAAGCTTACCTTGGCGATACCGTTACAAAGGCCGTTATTACAGTTCCTGCCTATTTTAACGATTCCCAACGTCAAGCAACTAAAGATGCCGGCCGTATCGCTGGCCTCGAAGTTCTGCGCATCATCAACGAGCCTACCGCAGCTGCGCTTGCCTATGGCCTCGATAAGAAAAAGAATCAAAAGATTGCCGTGTACGACTTTGGGGGCGGAACGTTCGACGTTTCTATTCTCGAAGTAGGCGACAATGTTGTCGAAGTTTTGGCTACGAACGGTGATACCCACCTTGGTGGCGATAACATCGATGAAAGACTCATCGAATTTCTGGTTGCCGAATTCAAAAAGCAAACAAGCATCGATGTTTCTAAAGATCCTATGGCAATGCAACGCCTCAAGGAAGCTGCCGAAAAGGCAAAGATCGAGCTTTCGTCGACAACGAAGGCCGACATCAATCTTCCTTACCTCACGGCCGATGCTTCGGGTCCTAAGCACCTTTCGCTCAGCATGATGCGCTCACAGTTTGAGCAGTTGGTCATGGACATCATCGACAAAACCATGGAACCTTGCCGCGCTGCATTGAAAGATGCGGGCCTTTCTACAGATCAAGTCGACGAAGTGGTCATGGTCGGTGGTTCGACTCGTATTCCGTTGGTTGGCGAAAAGGTGAAGAGCTTCTTCAAAAAAGAACCAAACCGTTCTGTGAACCCTGACGAAGTTGTGGCCATCGGTGCTGCCGTTCAGGCTGGTGTCTTGGGTGGAGAAGTCAAAGACGTTCTTCTCCTCGACGTCACTCCCCTCAGCTTGGGAATTGAAACTTTGGGCGGCGTCTTTACGAAGCTCATCGAAAGAAACAGCACCATTCCTAAACGCGCAGGACAGGTCTTTAGTACGGCAGCCGACAATCAAACGAGCGTTGAAATTGCCGTCTACCAAGGCGAACGCGAAATGGCACGGGACAACCGTCTTTTGGGCCGTTTCCAGTTGAGCGACATTCCCTCTGCTCCTCGGGGCGTGCCCCAGGTTGAAGTCACCTTCGACATCGATGCCAACGGGATTGTGAATGTCTCGGCCAAAGATTTGGGTACCGGCAAAGAGCAGAAGATCACCATCCAAAGTTCTTCAGGCCTCTCTGAGTCTGAAATCCAGAAGATGGTTGATGAAGCTCAGCGCCATGCAGAAGACGACAAGGGCCGTCGTGAAGTCATCGACACGCGCAATAAGCTCGACGGTTTGATTTTCCAAGTCGAAAAGAACTTGAAGGACAACGGCGATAAGGTTACAGGCGATGTCAAGAGTGCATTGGAAGAAGAGCTGAAAAGCGCTCGCCAAGTGCTTGAAACAAAGGCAGAAGACAAAGTGGCTCTTTCTGCAGCGGTTTCTGCTTTGGAGCAAAAGGCTTACAAGCTTGCAGAAGAAATGTACAAGAACGCGGGCCCTCAAGGCGGCGCTCCTGGTGCAGGCCCTGAGGCAGGTGGCCCAACAGGAAGTGCTAAAAAAGACGGCGTAGTTGACGCTGAGTTTGAGTCAACCTGACGGTTTTTTTGTGAACTAAGCATAACATAGTAGTTTTTTTGAAGATGAAGTATGGAGTGTCAATGGCATCCATACTTTTTCTTTTTGTAAAGATCCTTTTGTGTTCGCCAAGAATATCCAAACTCTTCCATTCTTTTAAACAAGATGCATTTTTAGCCAAATGCCGACTAAATGTTGACATTGAGCTAACCGTTGAGTTTATATAGGTAAAAAGATTGATTTCTTGACATCCTGTTCACCAAAACATTACACTTCATCAAAGGTCGTGACGCTTTCACAATTTGGCGAATAACATCGGCATAGAGCCTACTGGGTGTAGGCCATAAGGGTAGGGCCATGCGCAAGACGAATGATACACAGCGGTTCCCCCATTCGGCGCTTTTGTTTCGGTTTTGTTTAAAGGTGTTAGAGACCCGAAAACGTGGAGAAAAAGTCCACGACCAGGATGTCGGCAATATCTTAAACTACAATCCGAGCGACACAAGTCATTGGAAGAGAGGAAAAAAGGCAGTCCGGAGTATTTATGCATTAGAGGCTTTGTCACGTACTCTGGACGTTGATATCGAGGTCATTCACGACTTGAGTGAAGGGCATCTTGAACTCAACGAAGCTTGGTTTGATTTCACGGAAGCGGAAGATGGGAAGCGACTCACAAAGGCCCTCGACCCTTCGCTCTCCCAAGAGCGATTTCAGCGTCAGCAGGCTCTTGAAGAGGTTGCCCAGCAAATTCTTTCCAAGGCGAACATTTCATCGGTTCCTGTATATCTTCCCGAAGTCTTGCAAGTTCTGTCGTTTTTGCAAGTCGCTCCAGGAGATGTGCCGGAAAAGCTGGTGCGCACTTCGCGTATCAAGCAAGGTCAATATTCGATTCGCTATCGCAAAGGCGAAATGCGTGCGCATACAAGGGCAGCCATTGCCCGCGAAATTGCCCGCGTCATTCTCTATTCCGAGCGCGAACAATTCAGCATTCCTCCAAAGCAAGAAATCCTTGGATTTCATGAAATGGTCGATCTGTCGAATGCCCTGCTTGTTCCCCGAGATGCTTTGCGTGCTGAAATTTCCAAAGTTCCGCCTCGGGTTGATCTGGCAAAGGTCCTTGCAGACGTGTTTTGGGTTCCAAAGTCTGTGATCCGCACAAGGCTTGCAAGTTTGATTCTGGAGGCAGCAGGTGCAGAGGTGTTCCATGCCGAGCCCATGCTTATCAAGCTTGAAGGGACGAGAAATCCCCTAGAGTTTATCGACCTCTCGGAAGATGACTCTGGCCAACCCACCGGAATCGGTGAACAAGATGTGGAAATCAGATTTGAAGTTGCAGAGGATACCATCGCGAATTCTGCAGTCATAAATTAAATTTAACAAAACCGAGCAGAAATCATTGACCCAGCACTGTGAGCGCTTATATTCGTTGCGCAGAAATCAGAGCTGTCTCAAACTCTGCAAGGAGACAAGAAAATCTATGTCCATCACCAAAGATCTTGAAAATTGCCAAGCGAGTTTTTCGCGCATTGGCGGTCCTCGCAAAGAGTCCCAACGTAGAAACCTCGCACCTCGCAAATCGGACGACGATGACGATTTTGATGACGGAGACGATTTCGACTCTGGAGATGACGACGCGGATGAAGGCGCGGGCGGCGTGACCGTCATCGACCCTGAAAGCGCAAAACCCAAAACCTTGACCCGCAAAGAGGCCATTGAAATTCTTCAGTCGAACCGAAATTTTCAAGGCTTTGATTTGCGTAAAGCCAATCTCACCAAGCTTGATTTTTCGAGCTGCAATTTTTCAGGCACCAACCTCTCCTACGTCAACTTCAAAGACTGCAACCTCGAAGGCTGCGATTTCTCAAACGCGAGCCTTTGGAATGCCAACTTAGAAGGCGCAAATCTGACGCGTGCCAATTTAGAAGATGCCGATCTCGATTATACCAAGCTTCGAGGCGCTATCTTGTACAAGGCAAACATCAGGCGTGCGACGTTGCCAACCGACCTGATTCCGCGCGACGAAATTCTCAATTCCGTCAACAGCGGGACCAAAATTTCGCGCTAAAAAGTATTTTGATGAAGGCGCCGGGTTGTTAACTTAATCTGGTGCCTTCTTTCAAATGCTCTGCGACCGACACAGGGCAAATGGTACCATCCAAGGTTTCTGCAGACAGAAGCATCCCCTCGCTCGTTCCAAAGCGCATTTTTCGTGGGGCTAAATTACTTACCACCAGCACTTTGTGATTGACGATTTCTTCTGGTTTTACCCACTCGCGAATGCCCGAAAATATCTGCCTTGTCCCCAGTTCACCCATCGAAACCTGAAGCTTCAACAATTTGTCAGAACCTTCTACCAATTCGGCATTGACCACGGTTCCCACACGGATTTCGACGCGCGCAAAATCTTCAATAGCAATGAGGGAACTTGCTTTTCCATCCTTGGATTCACCAGAGGGTGGCGCATCGGTGCCTGCCTTTGGTGCTTTGGGCTTCTTATTTTTTTCTGTGGGCTCAGCGGCTTGGCCTGAAGCTTCTGCAGGAAATTTTGCCATCTCAAGTTCAATATCGATGCGATCGTAAAGCCTGGGCGCTGTTCCAAACTGATATCCCACGCGGGTGTCGTAAAAACGGGTGAGGTTTTGCAAAGAGCCCTTGAGGGACGAGGTGTTCTCACCCAAAGATTCGAGCAGAGTTTTCATCTTTTCAGGAAAAAATGCGGCAGTGAGAAAGCCTACTATACGCAAAACGCCCACACTGTGCGCCAACACGTTCTCGAGGCGGATTTTATTTTCAGGAGTTTCAACTTTTAAAAGCGACCACGGTTTTTGTTCTGCAATGTACTTATCCGTAAGGCCTATCAGTTCCCAAATTTTTTGCAAAGCATCGCTTAATCGGTATTCATCAAATGCAGTGCACACGTATGGAACAAGTTGTTCTGCCTGCACGGCAAGCAGTTTTTCGGACTCCATGAGGAAATCTTTATGAAACGGCGGTATGCGCTTGTCACAGTATTTTTCAAGCATCCCCAAGGTGCGCGAGAGCAAATTACCTATGCCATTTGCTAAATCGGCATTAAATCTTTCGAGTGCCGATCGAATGGTCACATCCAAATCTTCTCCAGGATTTGCGCCCCTAAAGATGATGTTTGTAAAGGTATCGGCGCCAAAGGGTAGAAAATCATCGGGCGACACCACATTGCCCAAACTTTTAGACATCTTGTGGCCACCTGAAAGCAGCCAGCCTGTTACGAGAAGTTTTGGAACCTTTATTTTGAGAGAAAGACAAATCGCAGGCCAAAAAATCCCATGAAATTTAAGAATATCTTTGCCTAAGATGTGCGTGCAGTTTTGCCAATACGTGCTCGTGCGTGCTTGTTCAACGCCGCCTACGCCTGTCACATAATTGGGAAGCGCATCGAACCAAACATAGGCCACATGCTCTTTGTCGAAGGGTAATTCAATGCCCCAACTGGTGCGGCTTTTGGGCCTAGAAATGCTCAGGTCGCGATCAAGAACTTCAATCATGGCTAAGAGTTCATTGATGTAGCGCGGATTGGCGACGACTTTTCCATCCTTGATCAGTTCTTTAAGCTGCTCGCGATATTTGGTCGTTTTGAAAAAATAATTTCCCTCTTTGCGAGGTTCGGTTTTTCGTTTGTGAATTAAACAATTTTTTTCTGCATCCATCTCGGAAAGGGGCAAAAAATCTTCACAGGCAACACAATAATGACCTTCGTGTTCGCCAAAATAAATGTCGCCATTTTCGTGACAGGTTGTCAGAATTTGCTGTACGTTTTTACGGTGCTCCTTGCTGGTTGTGCGCATAAAAACGTCAAAACTCAGTCCGAAAGTTTCAAAGGAATGGCGCCACGAGGCAGCCAAATCATCCACATACTTTTGTGGAGTGAGTCCATGTTGAGCGGCTGCTTCAGCTACCTTTTCGCCATGTTCATCCATCCCCGTCAACGTGCGGGTGTCGAATCCACGGTGCTCATAGTGATTCTTGAGCACGTTGAGCAAAGTTGTTGCGTAGATGTGCCCGATATGAGGCTTTCCGGAGGCGTAATAAATGGGAGTGGTAAAAAACCGGCTTTGCGTCGTCATTGAGGTCTCCGACAGAGGATGAAATCTGAATTCGAGCTCGTTTTATCAGATCAAGCCTGAAACCTCCACATCGAAGCGAGATGGAGTCGCCGTCTGTGAGAAGGCTCTTCTGGACCGTTTTTATTTGACGAATCCCAGAGTGTACTCAAACGTTCCTGCAGCACAGCCGCCATACGTCGAATGGAAGTGTCCTCCTTTTCCGATACAGCGATGAAGATGCCGAGGTGTTTCACTCGTCTTCACTGTGGAAATATAGCCAAGCACACTTTGCGGTGCAGTGCCTGTTTCACAGGTTGCGTCAAGGCTCATGTAATTGTTTGAGCCATTAAAGCAGCGATAGAGTGGCCGTCGCTGTGATTGTTGAGGTGTCTTTCCATCGGAATTCTTGAAAATCACGAACGCACCCGAAGATGCTAAAGGCTCATTGATATTGACACAAAGATGAATGGGACCAGGAAATGGAGTGCACACTTCTCGCCAGTTTTGTCCTTGCAGTGTCATCTTTTCTGCTTCACTCGGTGTCGTTACGAACTGTCGACCTCCGTCGCTCGTTGCAGTGACCAAGCTGTAAATTGTTTGAAATTGATCTTCAGCAGGAGTGGTGCAGCACAATTCGTTTGTCTTGTTACAGCTTCGAGCGCCAGAGCGCAAGACGCGAATACAAGACTGAGTCAAGCGATAATAAAAATCACCGTGTTCTTGCGTGGGCTCGATATCTCTTCCAAATTCTGCGCCATATTGATCCACCCATTGCCACGCATAGGTTGCATCCGGGTACTTGACACTCCGTGATGAATCAGACTCCATGCCCATCGCTTTGTGAAAGGGAGACGAGGTAAATTCCGAATTTTGGGGTTGAGCAGCATTCTCGTTCCAAGCATTTAAAATGATCCACTCAGGATGCACTGCAAAAGCCGACTCCCACTGTTTTCGGAATGTTAAACCTCTGAGTTTTCCGCTTGCCTGAAAGGGAATACTTGAATAATTGACATGAAATCCTGTTGAAACCATCATTCCGCTGCCAATTTCGCTTGACGGGGTGTAGGGACGATTGCAAGGCCTGTCTAACACACTTGTATGATTTTGGTTTCCTTCCAGGCACCAAGAGAGCCCAGTGAACTTGCCCTTATTGAATTCGGCGGCATCGGTAATGGCCCATTTTGGCACAAGGGCAATCCGAGGACCCATGATGTTTCGTATGTCTGCTAAAGCCTTTGCGCTCGCTCGCATATGCGCGCCGTCAACATAATAAAAGACTTTCCTGCCCTGCTTGTCTTTAACGATGAGGTCGTCGTAGCGGGGATTATTATAAATGTGGTTCATGAGGTGAATTTGGTGGTTAGCTCCCTCTGCGAGAGCTTGCCAGATGGTAATTTGAGGAGTCTGGATGCCTTTGTCGCGAAGCTTTCGCCACTCTTCGAAAATGATTTCAGTGGGACGAAGTTGAATTGTGTCACTGTGATCGCCATGAGCTGTCAACGTATGTAGATTTGTATTGTCAAGGATGATGTGATCGATTCCGGCACCGAGAATTTGCTTAGCATGAGTTTCCAAAGTGCGTTCTATGTTGGGACAGTCCTGAACCCCGTTCGTCTGCTCGGTCGCTCGCCTTTTGTAAATACAGTAAAAACCAATAGCCGGCTTGTTGTGATAATAGAAGTGAGCGGCGGTAAGATTAAGAAAATTACTATCAAAGTGTTTTTGCAGGACATCGTTAAAGCTGTATTTTCCATTTCCTCGAATGACGTCTTCAATCGTGAGTGGTTGAATTCCCTTTGCTTCAAGCTGACTCATGGCTGTCGTGGCATGCGCGTGCCAAATACCGTAAATCAGGCCAATCCGGCTGTTACCGGCTGCAGGAGCCTGACCAACGGCGGGGGCTCCTGTTCCGCCTCGTCCTTCTGCATGTCCATAAGCCAGGTAATGCTCTATGACTTTGAGCATGTCATTTCCATAGGCCTGCTGAACTTCAGGATACCTTGAGCGATAAGCCTGAGAGTGAAACTGTGGGTGAGCCTGCCTCCCCTCTTGAGCCCCAATGTCTCTCCAGTGGCGCGCGGCTTGCGCAGATGTCCTGACTCCATTTTGGGCAAGATCGCGGTTATTTTGGAGATAGAAAGTGGGATTGAAAACCAAAGGATTGAAAATAGCAGACTTTTGGGCCACCCGTCCCTCAGTCAAGCCTGACCTCACATAGTGCTCGATGGCAGCTTTGTGATTATTTCTCCCCACTGCATTTGTAACATCCGCGTTGAGTTCAAGGTAATCGCGAGAATAAAAGAGCGGATGAGCCTGTCTTCCTTCTTCGGCGCCAAAGGCGAGCCAGTGCTCAAGCGCCTGTTGAGGGGAGACAACACCCGCTGCACCCAGATCAGGGTTGACTGGCAGGTAACTGTCTGAATCAAAAACAGCCTCATGAGTGAGGATGTTTTGGACGGGAGCGCCCACTGAGTTAGTATGAGTGTCAATCTCATTCTTTTTGCAGGAGAAACTGCCAAATGCAACGAGAATGGTTAAAAATATCAGTTTCATATGCTTTTGCTTCCATTGTCCGCTGAAACAAAACAGCGCCTTTCGTATCGGCACTTGGCGGCATGGACTTTAACAGGTGAAGTCGACTCCCCTGTTTTGATTCAGTTGAAAGAATAAGCAACTTTTGAATAGGATATTGGGTAAAAAAGCACGTGAGAAGTATTCAAGGATAATAGCTTGAAAACTGAAGCGAGTCCCCGATTTTATCAGATCGAAGTCAGCAGTGTGCTTCTCAAGATTTCAAAAAATCAGCGCCTCACAGAAAGGCCGTCAGAAAACCTTCGACATTTTTTCCGAGATTTTCAATCAAATATCCACCTTCTTGAATCAAGAGTGTCTTTTTACCCATGCCTGCAATGCATTTTCCAATCTGTGTAAAATCATCGACGCTCAACCCAAAGTGCCCCAAGGGGTCGTTGTCGGCAATGTCAAAACCCGCAGACACCACGACAAACTCGGGCTCTTGAATGGCAACTGCTTTGTTGATGCCAATCTGTAGATTTTTAAGATATTCCTCACGTCCACAGCGGGACTTAAGTGGAATATTCAAATTATATCCATAGCCATCATCGATGCCGAGTTCGTTTTCCCAGCCTGTAAAATAAGGGTATTCAACTGAAGGATGGCCATGCAAACTCAAGTAGAAAACTTCACAGGAATCATAAAAGATCGACTGTGTGCCATTTCCGTGATGAAAATCGATGTCGATGAGTAACACTTTTCCGTACTGGCTGAAATAATGGGCCGCAATGGCGGCATTGTTAAGGTAACAATAGCCACCAAATTTATCGCGCGTGGCATGATGGCCTGGAGGTCTCGCCAATGCGTAACAAGTTTCACCCGTTTTACGCACATGCTGAGCTGCTGCAAAGCTACCCGAAGCCGCTGCAATTGCCGCATGCCAAGTGTCTTTCATGATGGGAGTTCCCACATCAAAGCAATAATAACCTGCTGTGAGAGCCGATACGGGTTCGCGCACTTGCAATCTGCGATCACAAGGAAACACGTAGGGCCAAATCACTTCTTCTTTGGGCAGGTGTTGTGAGCTTTCCAGAAATTTTACATAGGCCTCATCATGTACAGCATAGATGTACTCAAGAGGGATGCGTTCTGGAACAAAAAACTCAAACTTTCCCGCCGACCGAAGCTGACGTAAAATCACATCAATGCGCGAACGCTTTTCGTGGTGAGGAAAGCGTTTCCCTGAAATAATTTCATGGGTAAGGACATGATTCTTCTGAACGGGGTCGTAAAAGATTTTCATTAGTCCAACCTAGCGTCAAATATCAATTGCCGAGATTAACACACATACCCTCGATCAATGCGATAAGATTATACCGGTTCTCAGTTCTAAGGAGAGAACATTCATGACGAATGTCAACAAAAGAGACATTTTTGCTCTTCCCCCAAAATACCTGATGCCACTTGCTTCGGTCTGTCTCTTCTTTGCAGGCATTGGTAGCGTACCAGCCCTTTGTGAAGAAGAGCAATCGAAGAACAAGCTCTCCCCACAGGAAGTCGCCAATCCAGCGTCTGGAAAAGCCATCCCTGCGGGTAAAACTGACCCTTCAAAAGTGGAGGTTAAACCTGAAGCCAAAGCGGCAGAAAAGGCGGTGGTTGCACCCAATCCTGCGGCGAGTCCACAGCCTGCTGCTGCGCCTGCAGTTCCCGCAAAGCCCGGTGAAGTAAAGGAACAGCCCGTTGCTGCGCCCGCAGTTCCTGCAAAGCCTGGTGAAGTAAAGGAACAGCCTGCTGCTGCGCCTGCAGTTCCTGCAAAGCCTGGTGAAGTAAAGGAACAGCCTGCTGCTGCGCCTGCAGTTCCCGCAAAGCCCGGTGAAGTAAAGGAACAGCCTGCTGCTGCGCCTGCAGTTCCCGCAAAGCCCGGTGAAGTAAAGGAACAGCCTGCTGCTGCGCCTGTAGTTCCTGCAAAGCCTGGGGAAGTAAAGGAACAGCCTGCTGCTGCGCCTGCAGTTCCCGCAAAGCCCGGTGAAGTAAAGGAACAGCCTGCTGCTGCGCCCGCAGTTCCTGCAAAGCCTGGGGAAACAAAGGAACAGAAAGAAAATGTCAAAGCTGATCAACCCGTCATGGCAGAACCTATTCCAACAGCTGCGCCTACGGCCAAACCGACGCCACTCCCTGCAGTCGAATCGTCACCCTTTCTCAAGCTCGGCTCACCTCAGATTTTAACGGATGCAAAAAAATCTCCATCTTCTTTGAAGCAAGAGGCCAAATCCAATTTGGTTGAGGCGGGCCGTGACGAGCAAATGGTGCTTTTGAAGCCAAGTGCTGGAACCCTCGCAGGGGGATCGCTCATTTATCAGCGCCGTTACAATCCAGCAGATCCTTTTACGGTGCGGTTTCGCTACATCGAATCGGGCGAAGAATATGAGCCCCTCAAATGGGTTCACGTCAAAGAATCCGTTTCATATTGCGCTGGAACCGAAGAGATTCTTTTTTTGGGACCTTCCGTTGACAGTTCGGGCAAAGTTGGAAATTTGGCAAGGCCAAGCCGACTTTATATCTTTAATATTCGCACAGGGATGAAACAACTTGTCTGGGTAAAGCCTCCCGGCTTAAAAGGCTTTATTAAGCCCAATATCACCGCAACTCCTGATTGCATGCATCTTTTGCTCAGTTTAGATCTTCAAACAGAAGGTAACAAAATTCCTTATGGGCAACTTGTTTACTTACGTCGCCCGCAAATGGAAGGTAGGGATTGGACTGCGGGAGTGGTCGTAGAAAGCCAAAAGAATGGTGTGACCAAAGGATTTTCGGAAGCCATTTTTATGCAACCTGAAGACCACCGTTACTACACTTCCTCGGAAAATCCACCACGTATTGCAGCGCTCACAACATCCGTGGGGAATCCTCCGACCCTTACGATCTACAGCGCTCCCAAAGGGCGCCCCGATGCTGCACAAGTGCGGTGGAGTCGCGTGCGACCATCGCTCCCTTCAGAGGTTGTCGAGCCCAAATTTCTTGCAACGTACAACAAATCTTCTCATCTGATTTTTGCCTATGACACTGCCGAAGCGAGCCCTTCGGGACTTGCACAACAGGGAGTGGGAATCTTGGATGTTGAAAAATCCGAGGATGGATTTGTAAAAATAGCGTCCTCTGCTGAATTTCATCTCACAAGTTTATCGGTGCATCCCAAGGGGAATCGCATTGCGTTAACTTATGTAAAACCCAAACAGGTTACCGATGTCTATTCATTGCCGAATCGACTCTTGGGTGGAGTGATGGAGCTTTATACAAAAGATAAGGCTCTGCAATATCATGTTGTCGATGAAATGATTCCATTTCATGCGCTTTCAAAACATCATTTTCCAAATGCTGCCTACACTTCAGACGGAAAATTCCTCTTGTATGGTCGCCCCGAAATCAGTGACAGTGTGGGCCCTGAACTTTTTCAGCCTAAGCGCAATACTTTGCCGAATCTCGATTTTCCCATTAAAATCACTCAATGGCTCCTCGACTGAAACCGTAAAGTAACGTACCAAGACTCCACATCTTTCTCAGTTTCCTCATGCCCCTCCAAAAAAATCCGAAGTAATGAAGACCTGACCTTTGGAGGAACCCCAGGCATGACGTTTAATTTCTTTGTCCAGACACGCCCTTTTCTTGTGAGTGGCGTCCTCGCTTCTTGTTTTCTATTTTTACACTGCGGCACAAAAAGTGGAGTAGAAATCGAATTCGAACGCGCAGAGACAGCTCCCAAAGAGGAAGATTTTGTAGAAAAGGGCCAGAGTTCCGCAAATTCCAAGACAGGAGCAGAACCAAAATCGGAAGAAACAGAAATTCTTGAAGTTTCCAAATCCACAGTTCTTTTGCGAGCCACCGAACAGTGGAAGTTTCAGCCCCCTGCGGGAAAAAGTATCGATGAATATCTCTTTGAAGTGGAACTTAAAAATCCAGCGTCGGGCATGCAGGCCGGAGCGATCGGGACAGATGGCATCTTAATCTCGCCTTCACAAATTCCTGAAAATCATGAGGGCAGCATTGTTGTTGTCAGAAGTAAGGCGACAAATGAAGTGCTTTATCGCACCGAGATCCGGTTTATAGACTTTGCAGTCGCAGATGACGGTGTCACCAAAGCACTTGTAGGCAATGTGTATGATTTAAATCCAAAATCAAGTTCAGAAAGCGTTCCAACCAAGCTTCCAGATTTTTCGACCTTGACCTCCGTTGCAAAAGTGATGATTCCAAATTTTGATCTCCCTAATCGAGATTTTACGAGAGGATTTCCGGGTATTTCGAATCTTGTGGAATACTTTGGAATTCGATTTGATGGTCGGATTTCTATCGAAAATGAGGGTCGTTATACATTTAAGTTGCGCAGCGATGATGGCGCAAAAATGTACATCGATGGATTGTTGGTCTGTGACAACGATGGAACTCATTCTGAAAAGGATTCAACTCCCTGCCCTCTCGATCTCACAAAAGGAAGTCATACCTTTAGACTCGATTATTTTCAGGGGCCTAAAACAAAAATTTCCTTGAGTCTTTTTTGGACTATTCCCGGTGAAACCGCATCCACAATCGTTCCTGCGCAGGTCTTCGAGAGACCCGCAATGTAGGATGCGAGAGTTCAGGACGCGCGGAAATCATTGGGCTGAGGAGAGTTGAGAGGATGAGCAAAGGTATCATTTTAATTGCAATAGTCAGCAGCATTGGACTGATTTCTTTTTTTGGCGTAACAGAGAAAGAAAGCTCGGTACTGCCTGCGCAACCTTTACCTACTCATTCAGGAGTGGGCGAAGCGCACAGCAATTCAAACGTTCAAAACCTAAAAGCGACACAGAATAAGCCACGTCATTTAAAAGAGAATTCTGCGCAAGAAATACAAACAAGCGAAAGCATGTGGGTTGCAAAGCATTGGTTTAAACCACCGGCGCGCAGTGCGCCTGATGTGTATCATTCCCAAGAAATTGCGACGACTTTTTCTGAATCTTGCAAAAGGATTCCGGAGTCAAAGAAATTTCAAAATATTGTAACCCATTTGCAGCAAAAGGTTGGAGTAGAAGGAACAAAACAATTTCCTCGCACGGTGGATGTGCAAGAGTTGACTCAATTTTGGAAACAAGGGAACAGGTATTTTCAGATTTCTTTGTTGTCAAGTGCTGCTGCTCCGCCGGTTTATCGAGTCGAATTTTATTCATCATCAGCGCCTGACATGAATACAGACATCAAAAATGTGTCTCATGCACGTCTGATGCCAGGGGGCGTACTTGATGCAGAAGAAGCTCTTTCAGTTGTGCAAGAGATCCTTGGCGATGCCAAGCTCAAAGGCGCAGTCGAAGGGGCACGCACCATGGCTGTGAAGGCGATTGGAGGAAGAAATGGACCTTTTATTGATGTTACCTATCTAAATAGCATTCCCATTGGATATCGAGACGAGAGCATTTTCTGCAAGTTGAGTCCAGACGTAAAGAAAATGACTTGTCATTGTTCGCTTGGATAAAGACTAATGATGTTTAGAAAGGTTACGATGAAACAATGTAAATTCCTTTTCGTTCTGCTTTATTTAGTGGGAAGTTGCAGTAAAGAACCCGGTCGCGATGAACCTACACCTGAGAGCAAAGAGCCTCAGCAGAATCTCATTCGTGCGCGGGTTTTAACAACTCTGCGCTTAAATCTCTCTGCAGAATCTGTGGCAGAAAATGAGAATTGCAAAATATCATCAGGAGCGGGGCTAGTCTTGGGAGAGGCTCCGCAACCTGAAAAAGATCAGTTCTTCAAAGTGAATTTAAAGCAAGCCCTGCCAGGTTGTGAGAGCACATCGGGATATGTTTACGGTCCAGATTTTGGTCTGCAAGCTGCTTTTGGTTTCACTCCCCTACAAGAATTTATGAAACCTCTTGTTGCGCAAAAAATCACCAGTGAATGGTGTCAGTGCAGAGATGAAATGGAAGGCCTTTCGAGTCCGCACATCGGGGTTGACTTGGTGTCTGATTTAAATCCCATGAATTCCATCGCCATGAGCAATGGGAGAGTGGAGTCCGTCAATCTTGTTTCGGAGTCGTGTGGGTATGAAGTATTTTTTCTCGACAGTGCGGGAGCGCGCTGGAGATTTTTGCACCTCGATAAACCCAATTTGATTCCGGGGCAAGCGGTTGCCAAGGGCGAAATCATGGGCCTTCACTCCTCGTATCCAAAGCAGATCCCAGGTACAAAACCCTGCGGATTGGGTGCCCATCTTCATATCGAAAGGCATTCAGCCGGTGGGTTTGGAGGCGAGGCAGCAGAAAAAACATGTCGAAGCGGTCGCAGGCTTTGCAGGTTCGATCCTCAGGCCCCCCTGGAGAAAATGACACCTTTGGGCTCAGAATTAGAACGCGAAAGGGTCGCAGGTCTATCGCGCATGGCTTCGCTCAGTCTTCTCGATCCCGAAAGCACGCTCATCCCACTGACATTTACGTGCAACGTTTCTCAACCCACGCCTGTCCCTGTTTTAAAGGTCACAGAACCCTCGTTGGATTCCGGTGGACTTGCACTTGAGCACAAAGTGATTTTTAAAGACTATGGAATAAATAAATATTCTTTTTCGGTGAGTAATTTTCTCAAGGGCAACCCCGAGAATATTTGTGACGAAGGAAAAGCAAAGGAATGCATCGTGCGATGGGAACTTCAGTTCAAAGACAGTGAAGAGCGTTGGCTTCGCGCGTTTGCAGATCAATCCGTGCGCAATGTCGAAATGCGTGTTTCCTTAGAAAGTCATTTTTGCATGCCCAAAACCACCAGTCCCGAGTACAAAATTGTAGCTCTCACGAACCAAAATCGCGTGCTTGTGTCGAGTGGAATCGCAATTATCGATAAATAAAAGGGGGCTGCTTTCAACAAAGCTGCCCCCTTTTTGGGATATTATTTGCGGCTGGCGAGAAATGTCATTCCACCGCCTGAAGGACTGGCATTAAATTCATACAGCTCAGTTTCCATCGTGGTGGGGCTTTTGTGAACTGCTTTCAAAGCTGCAGAAGTTCGTTTGAGCTGCACACTTCCGACTTGAGTTTTTGCTTCTCCAAATTTTGAAGCAACAACAACTCCTTCAAGGGTGTCGGAATTCATACGTTCCATCCGCATTTCAACGGCAATATACGAGAGCTTGCTTGTTTCTTCTCCAACAAATTTTGGGGCAAGCGAAGTCAGCATTTTTCGGAACTTCACTTCTTCTTCACTCGTGAGTTGCTTGAATTGTTCCGAACCTTCTTCTGACTTATTGCCCACAAATTTGAACTTTAATAGAACAAACTCGCGGCTTTCAAGGGCTGAATGCACAGAGTCTTCAAAGCGCACCACATTGTGGTGTGAAATTTCACCGGAAGCAGGAAGTTTAAATCCCTCTTGCGTTAACGAAACGTCCCCAAAAGCATATTTAAAAATCTGTTCTTTATTTTTGCGAACGTCGTCTTCAATGGACTGCGGCACGAGCACTTCAAAGCTCACGGGCACGCTTGCGCCGTCATTCAAGGTGATCGTTCCTTCCCACCCGTCATTGTAGGCTTGTAAAGCTTTGTGCATGGGCTTACCTGTCAGCATATTCTCAAATTTGTCGCCCATGCCGGGTTTATCCTTGTCGTCTGCATGCTTTTTGCCGCAGCTTGCAAGGGCCGTTACAGAAAGGGTCAAAACCGCAAGTTTAAATGGAATGTGCATTGTAAAATCTCCGTACTTTGCATTGTGTCATGAGTGTCTGCTTAGTTTCTTTCAAAGTCTCTCAAAGAGGGCATCTCAAGAATTTAGTCGCCAGACAGCTTGAACAAATAAAGAATAACGTCTTTACTTTTGAAGTAAATTAATTAGTAATTAACTTCCATCTAAAAAGTATAATAAAAGTTTACGACACAAATGCTTTTATGAAAACAAGCATTTATTACTGAACTCGCGATGCAAATTTGCTTGCAATTTCGGGCGCCAGTGCTTCAGCGAGTCCTTTGGGGCCCCGTGGAATTCTTTCGCTCTTGATTTCTTCAACATCGCCACTTCCCCACCCAATAGAAACGAGCACGCCATATGTGACAAATTGGCTTTCACTTCGCCCAGATTCACCCATTGCGCTCATCATTGCTTTTAGTTCAGGGGTATCATCTCCGTAGGTTCCACGCGCATTGGGGAGTTTTAAGCGGCGTTCCATGCTTTCGAGCAGTCTTCTTGCCATGTAAGGATCACGCAAAATGCGCTTAGCGCCCTCCATATTGCGTTCAAGTTGTTCGTCTCTCATAGCTACAAATTCTCTTCGAGCGTTTTCAATGACAAATTCAAAGGAGGGTTTATTGACTTGACCTGTCGTCCAGCCTCGCACAACAGAAGAAAATGCACCTGCGAGTTCTTCGCGAATGATTTCTTTTAAGCTTGACGAACTGACTCCAGCAAAAGGACTTTTTTGAGCAAGGACAGAATTTCGGTCGGCTGCAACATTCGCATTGACGTCTTGTTTACTTTTTTTGTTGCAAGCGGCTGTAGAAATGAAAGCAAATGCAGAGATCGCGAGGAATTTAGTTTGGCGCATGGGTCATGTCTCCTGTTAAGTAAAGAAGAAAGCAGGAATGCAATGATCATGCCGGTCCAGAAATAAGGTAAAACATGAGGTTGAAGGCGATTGAAGTAAAAGTTCTTGGCCATAATTTAGCCACTGTCCAATTTGTCGGCAATTTCTTCAGATTTAAGTGACTTTGCGACACGTTATTGACTTTGACTACATAGCCGACTATGTGTGAAGAGTTCACCAAATTTTCACAAAACATAAAATTTTTATTGGAGCCTCTAATGGTTCAACATCCTCTTGCGTTGACAGACGTTGTTAAGTCTATTTGCCGATCACGCGTCCTTCTCGGTGCTTTTGCCGGAATCGGCCTTTTTGGTGCGCTTGCAGCATGCTCTCGAAAAAGTAACACAAAGCCGGGTGGTCAAGAGTCTGCTGGTCTCCTGAATCCCAGTACGCCAGTGGCCAATACGGTCGCAGAAACAGTTCCAGCTCTGCAAACCGAAGGGCTGTTTACGCCGGCGCAAGACAAACAAATTTCGGAAGGCACACTTCCTGAAGGAACTGTGGTCGATGTCGATGGCAGAGTTCGCTTTGCTCTCATGTTACGAGATATTTCCAATGCCTCTAAAAATCTGACAGTGCTCGAAGAGAGCCTCCATAAAGCAGCACCTCAACTCGAAGTTCTTTCAAGGCATGCTCAATTTGGAATTTTAATTGTGCGCTTGGAAAAGCAAAATTTGGCCACATTTACATCAAGTGCCGAGTTCGCTGCCATTCGGACTTTAGCAAAGGCATCGCTCAATCGCGCGAACTTTGACCTTCCCAATGCTTCGCAATGGCGGACGTTCTCGGAACGTTTTTCAGGAGAGGCAGGTGCGTCGTCAGTGGGTGCAAGCTCGACAAGTCAAACGGCATCTCGCTATCTGGGAGTTGAAGAACTCCTTACTGAACTTACGAAAATGGGCGTGTCGACGTCCTTTCTCAATGAATCAGACACCCTGGTGGGTGTCGTTGATACGGGAACCAGTTTCCTTCCTGCCTTCGGCAATCGTTTGATGGGAGTGGCAGATGTTACTTCTGAAGGACGCGCCAATTTTTTCAAAGTGCTGAGTGCGGAAAAAAATCCGCAAGGTATAACAACGCTTGAAATGCAAAATTCAAGCCATCAAAATGGAAAAGTTAAAAGCCGATTTCCCGTTGTAGCAGCGGATGAAGTCATTGAAAAACTTAAATCTGGCGAATTGAAAATTGCAATTGTGAGCGAACGCTCCTATGCGGCAAATGAAATTGCGGACATCAACGGCAATGGCAGCAGCGAGGAGAATTTCCCTGTTCTCATGCGCAAAAGTGCCGATGGACGATCTGAATTTTGGATGTCAAAAGCTGCGATGGAAGCCGGTAGACCTCTGGCTTTAAATCCCGATTCTTGGATTCCAGAATACCAAACGGAAGCCGACCTTTTTGATATTCAGCCCGGAGTAAAAGTCGGATTTAAATCAACACAGGGACTTCGATTTCCAGATCGTGTTGTTGGAAACGACTTTGAACGCGCCCAGGCGGGACGAGAAGAATATAGCGCAGTTCAGCTCATCGGTCTTGATGCGGGTATTCACGGAACCCACGTTTCGGGAATTATTGGTGCGCGTTGCCTCTTTTCCAATCGCTGCCCCTCTGGAAATGAGCTTCCTGCAATCGATCACAGAGGCGTGCATCCCGGAGTTAAACTTTATGGTGTAAAAGCCTTGGCAGGCGGCTCCGGAGACGACTTGTCGATCTTGGAAGGCGTGTTGCATGCTGTCGAAAAAGGGGCCAAAATTGTCAATCTTTCGCTTGGTGGAACTCCACTTGTAAACGATGGTTTTGACCTTTGGGCAGCGGCAATTACGCGCGTTACGCGGCAAGGTAACGTCTTGTTCGTAGTTGCGGCAGGAAACGATGGCGTTGGGCAACACACGGTTGCAAGCCCCGGTGCTGCAGATGATGCCTTAACCGTGGGTGCTTCGAGCACTGCGGCGCAGCTGCAAAGCGTGGGGCGCCTTAATATTCCTGTGCGCACTGTGAGCGATGAGCCCTTTCCGCTCTTTTTCTCAAGCAGGGGCCCGACCAACAACATGAATCACAAGCCCGATGTGATGGCGCCGGGCTGGGTGCGCTCAACTGCTCCCTTAGCAAAGCAAAAAGATGGCTCTGCAGGCACCGTCGTGATGCCAGGAACATCCATGGCAACGCCAGCGGTTGCTGGTGCAGCAGCTTTGCTGATGGATGCCGCAAAATCGTACAATGAAATGCAGCGTGGCAAAGGGCAAACCAGCGGGTTTTTACCCACGGATGCGATTTCGATCCGCGAGGCACTCAAACGTTCTGCAACTTTAATAGGCCATGACGTTCAAGAACCAAGCAAGTTTCGTTCCGATTCAATCCCCTTTCTGGATCAAGGGCATGGTCAGGTTAATTTGTTGAGGGCCTTTCGTTACCTTCAAAAAATTGCGCCGATGCCGCTTGTTCCATTTGACGTCAAAGTCGAAACGAAGTTGGTACGCAATGGAGTTTCTTACGGCGGAGTGGCAAACCCTTATGCAGTGTCGCAAGGCTACAAAGATGAACTTCTGGGGCGGGGTATTTTTCTCACCTTAAATGGCAATGATGAAGCCTATGTTGTTGATCCCTATTCGGGCAAAAAGCTTTCCGAGCCTCGTCTGTTTGATGTAAAGCTCGACCTGCGCGCCCCTGCATTTTTAGGCAATAAGGCCATTGAATACCGCACTGCGGAATGGTCATATCGTCATTCAACGGAGTATGTAAGCGCCGATGGAAAAAGAACCCTTTCTCCTGCTTGGATAAAACCAGTTAGCTTGTCCCTTGATCCCACGTGTCAATCTGCACTTCCCAATCCCTTTACGGTTTATGGAGAAGGCCGCACCGACACCGAAGCAGGCTTTAAAATTTGTGTCGATCGCGAAGGCATGAAAGCAGCTGTGGGAGGAGTTCCTGGAATTCATGTCGTTACCATCAAAGGGCATCTTGCAGAAAATGGAATGGCACCGGGCGACGAAACAACTGATTTTGTGGTTCCTGTCTATATTTACGTAACAAAGAATAAAATCGTTGCTGAAAATGAAGAAGTTCTTGCTTGGGAAGCTAAGCGTTACCTGTTTCAAAACACTTCCCCCTACGGCCTCTTGCGCACCAGCTTGCGTCTTCAAGATCGTTCTCGTTTGAGCGACCCTTGCACGCAAGTCAAGGTGGACGTCACGGGCGAAGGCATGACGAAACAGGCATGGTTCATGCAAGATCAAGCGGCTGCAGGCTTTGGGGCAAGCTGTTTCGACGATGGCAACACTGTAAAATACATCTCCCCCGCCTCTACAGAACTGCGTAGGCCGGGTTATTTTTCACTGAGTGTGCTCGGGTTTGGTGCCGTCCCCGTTGGAAAGTATTCCATCGAAAGCGAACTTGTTTCTTTCGATACGGGCGCAGTTCCTGTTTTGGTTCAGCAAGGAAAAGCAGCTCCATTACTCAAAGATTCTGTGCTGACTTCTTCATTGGTGGTGCGTAATCCCATGGGAATTGAAGTCGCCGGAATCAACACTCCAGATGGTCTGCAATTCAAACCCAAATTAGAAGGATTTGAACGCACCCTCAATGGAACACTGCCAGACTGGACGTTCTTAAAAACAGACTTACCCATTAAAAATCCTACGACCGGAAGCGAAGTTTGGAGCGCCTTGCCCGACCTCAAAGACTCTTTGATGGAACTAGAGCTTACCGTCGAATCCGCCGACCGCGAACTTGATCTCATTGTGCAAGTTCCAGGTGCTATCGAAGGACAATGGTTCGATCTTTATTCGACCATGGACAGCGTAAACGGTGGAATTGGTGCGCGGAAAAAAACTCTTGTTTATGGCTTTACCAACAATCCCAATCGTAAGTACAGAGTGGTGCTGCGTGAACAAGCGCGTCTCCCTTGGACTCAGCCTACTCCCGAAACCAAGTACACGGTTATCGAGCGTTACCTCATGGTTCCTGGAGCGCAATGGAGTGAAGCGCCAACCAATCGCGATGGTCAAAAAGCTTTTCCAGCAGCTGAGTCCGTAGAAATCAATTCTGCGCTCACAGTGGGCGAGAGTTACTTTAAACAGTCTCTCGTGCAGAACATCGAAAAGTGGGAAAAGGTGTTTAAAGTTCTCAATAGCGCACCTAAAGCTGAAGGATTTGTAGCAAAACCTTTGCGTTTATCGGGCACGCTCTGGCTTAATGCATGCTTTATTTCTGATAAAGTCACGGGAATATCGGGTGAGCCTAGTTGCTATACGGCAGGCGCACAAAGATTTATTTATGAACTAAAGTAACTTACTAAAGCTTTCCAGAGTTCCAGGAAGCCATTTTTTCGAGGGCGAGAATTTGGCCTTTGGCAACCGGAATTTTTGTGTCCTTAACAAAGGGGGCAAAGTCGGAACCATGGGCCCCGCCCTCCATGACCAAGGTCACAACTCCCGGAATTTTTAGACTGCTTTCAGGATATGATGCCGCACTCCAAGGGTCGGCTGCGCCCTGTGTAAAGAGTATGTTTGCAGAGGGCAGCCGTGTCAGTTCTGCAAGTGCAAGTGCCTTGATACTGCTACGCTCGGCATCAATTTCAGGTCCAAATACCCTGCGACAAGCGCTTCGATAATAATCAAGCCCCAGTGAAAATGAAAAAAGCGAACGCTCCTTGTTTGAATCGATGGTGTGAAACCATCCCATTGATGTGCATTGCTGATAAAACCAGCGAACATCTGTGCGATCGAGCGGAGTGGCGGCATAAGCCATGCCGCCGTTGGTTGTTTTCATGGCCTCTGCAAGGCTTTTAATCTGTGAATCGATGGATTCTTCGGATGTCACGACATTGCAAAGAAGTTGTTCTTCTCCAGATTGAGAAAACGCAGGAATCGTCTCTGGAAATATGGCCAAAAAATCTTCTTGCGAAACGTCTTTCAATTCTTGCATGCCAAACACTGTTTTCATCTCAAGAAAACCAGCGGGAGTTTGAATTTTTTCATAAATGGCGTCTGTTACTTTTCGTACTCCCGCTGCACACGCTCCTCCGAGGGCCTTTTTTGCAAAGGTTTCATAGGCATAAAAATCATCATCAACGGTGAGTGGAGCCGACGATGCCACTGCACCCACAACGCGCTCTGGATAAAAGATCCGAAAGTACGTTGCGAGGGTTCCCGCATAAGAAACTCCCAAAACAATCCAGTTGTTTGTCCAACCCCGTTTTTCAATCAGATGCGTTTGCAAGCCCCTAATATCTTGGAGAGCAAGATCCGTTCGGAGGTATTTAAGGTCTTTAAGGGTCTGTTTCGTTGTTGGAGTGCTTTGACCGTAGTAGCGGTGCTCCAGAGCAACAACTATGGCCCCTAATTTTTGTGCCCGATCTGCAAGGGTTGCAGCGGCATCGGGGCCACACTCCCATTCGCCACATAAATGCAGCAACACGGGGGCATTGTTACCAACTGCATGCTCATCGAAAACCCAGTATCGTTGCGAAAATGTAGCAGAATTTTTTTGATGAGTTAACGACTGTGTGAACTTAAATTCCTTAACGCGCGGAAGAACCTTCGAAAATTCAGACGAAAGTTCCGACTCTGAAATCAAGCGAGGTTGATGAAAATTGGTCGATTTTTTGAATTCAACTGCGGGAGATGAAGAAAACATCGTACTGGATAATGCTAAGGTAATAATGTGGTTTTTTATTGACGTTAATTTCATCTTAAATCTCCGCAACACCGCTTAAAACTAACCAAGTATTCTCGAAATACAGCTCTTAAGGTGTCTACAGTTATTCGGGAATGAATGCTTTGTCAATTAGAAAATGATTTGAAAATTTAGTAAAGGTAACAGGTGTATAGGAGATAAGGTGGCAGGACTTGTGACTCTTGCTCTCCGAGCATGGAAAGAAACAGGTTGGAATTGAATTTATTAAACAAATTTCTCGAATTTTAGACACTCCAGCAGACTCGCTTCTAGAAATATATTTTAGAGATATGTTGCATAAACGTGGACTAAACATGAATGTTTTTATTAAAAAAGCTTCGTAGCACGCCTTCTTGAGCGGTCTAGAATTCGCAAGTTTTTAAGATATAGAAAATCGGCATGGTCATGGCCCGCGAGTCTCGCCAAATTTCTGCCAGGACAAGGCATAAAGATGCTTGAAATATGCTCTATGCTGAAAATTGCAGAACTTCATAATTGACCTGTTTGAGGATTCAAAGACATGCTCTATGCAAAAAGTCGGGTGCGGAAAGCAATTGCCCTTTCCTCGATGTTCCTGTTGATGACTACGCTTTCAGGTTCTTGCAAAAAACGCACCTTTAATAATGATCCCAATGCTTCAAAGAACAATTCTGTTCTGGATAAAGCAAAGTATTATCTCCAACCCTCATTTTCTTTCAAAGATCTCAAAGAAATTGTTGAGACGGTGGTGACAGACGCTAAGAAAAGGGGTGCGCAACCCCGCGTCGAAGACGTCCTTGCAAAGCTTCCTGTTGAAGTAAGGGAGCGTTCCATCCTTGTCTACGAAAGCAGGAGTTCCGGTGTGCGGGATGCGAAATTTCCTCGCATTATTTTATTCTCGAAATTCGCGCGTCTTATGATGGCCGTCGAAGGACGCGAGGATATGAAAAAAGGGAAGTTTATTGAAGTCATCGAATTTAATGATTCGAAAAAGACCTTCGAGTTTTCTGAGATCGATTTCACGGGGCCGCAGGTGGTTATTCGAGATCAGGAGGCCGGGCAAAGCATTCGCCGAGGAGAAATTGTCCATGAGCCTCGCCCTCAAAATTGCACGACGTGTCATCGCAAGAACTCACGCCCCAATTGGGAAGGTTATCCAGATTGGCCGGGTGCTTTTGGAGGACATGCGGGACGTACAAACTTTGGTTCGCCAGAGCACGCTCTGTTCAAGGAGTTTATTGCTGCCAGGTCACAGGGAGATCGATACCATCATCTTCCACTCATTGAGAGAAACCGTGAGGTCATGGACCCCAACGGGAATAGTCACCCTTTTTCAGCCTTTAAAACGATAAAGGAACACGAGATTGTCCCAGACACCGCGAAAGGCGTACCTATTGTTGAGCTGAGCGAGTATGTTGGAAAACGTAACCTCGAACGAATTGTACGACTTATCAAAAATGGTGATCCGCAGTTTGAAAAATTTCGTCACATTTACTTGGGGGCCGCGTTCAGGTGCAAGCAATTTGAGGCCTGGACGAAACCTTTGGAAGCGTCCGGAATCACTTTGGCGCAGGTGCGTGAAACTCACAACAAAAATGTGGCAGCCGCACAGCAGCGATTCGTTGGAGTGATGGTGGATACAGCAAGGCCAAGCCAACCTCACAAGCCCGGCGACTTCTTTGTGTTTGACGCCCGTATCGCAGAAGTCATTACGAATCTCACGTTTTTTGCAAAGGCCAGAAAAATCGATCAAGCCATTGCATTAGATGAATGGAGTACTTCATTTTATGCCAACACGCCCGCTTACGGCATGCCTGCTGAAGATGTGGCAGATGTTTTTGTAAGATACATCGTCAACGACCTTTTCGGACTTGATAAACCTCTTGCCGTTGCGCAAATCCTCACAAGAACTTCGGGTGATGAGGGCGGTTGCGCATACCTTGACAAAGAAATTAAAAAAATTCAGTTCTGAGATGAGGAAAAACTGCACAGTTGTGAGGGTTTAATAGTTCTCAATGTTCCCACAGAAAGAGGGGAACTGTTGCCCCATATCGACTCACGTGCATCATAAAATCACGATAGTGAGAATCCTGTTCCACCTCTTTGAGGCGATTTGCAAGTTTAAAGCTTTCCACCAACTCCAAATACTCAGGTGCGAATGTCACAATGGACAGGAGCATCGAAAGAACAGCCACTTCGTGAGGCTCCACTTCGTTCCTTACATTCTTGCATTCCAAATAGGATTTTTCCAAGGCCTGGAGGCTTGATATAAATAAGTCTTTGGCTGCTTTTTCAAACCAAACAAAGACATCTTCGCCATCTGTTTTAAAGCGTTCCTTTGCTGCAAATGCACTAAACAAAAACAATATAACTTTATCGAGGTCGACATCGGCCGTGCGCAACCAAACACCCGAAGTCCCCTTGAGCAATGCATTGATGTCGAGGAACTTGCTCAAAATAACGAAACTATCAAAAGTCACACTTTGGCCATCCATCAAAATGGGAACCTGTCGTTTGGGATTCCATTGAACAATATCGGGATCGTTGTCCAGCGATTCCCAGGTGATGACATGATCGGTGTGGCTGACTCCCTGTGAGAGCAGAATCCATTTTGTGAATCTGGAATAGGGAGAGTCGGGAATCCAGGTGAGTGTATAAGGCATGAGATGTTTCCTTAATAATTATTTGCCTGTCAATCATCCTGATAGGCAGACAAAGTAGCAAAGATCTTTCATGTATAGGGTGAAATCTTGCTCATGAAGCCTTCATAAATGTTAGGTAGACAACTTCTTTCCTTCGGACAAAAGCTCCAATCGGATGAGTGGGAGCACTTCGGCTATGAAGCAAAATAGATGCGCACGGCTCATTGGCTTGGGTAAAAAAGAATGAGCCCCTAATTCGAAAGCCTGTTTTTGAAAATTTGTCGAAATGCGATTGGAATGGACACAAATCATTGCATTTTGATACAAATTTCTCATGGATGTTAAAAGGTCAAAACCAGTTTTATCAACAGCTTTAAGATCAATATCGAGAATGCATATATCTGGCGTCTCGTCCCTAAATATTTCCATAGCATCATTTGGACTCGCAGCGCAAAATATTGAACAGGCGTTTCCCAAACCTGACACCCCGGAAGCCTACCAAATCCGCATAGAACTTGAACAAGCATGATTTTTCTTTCATCCCAGGTTGAAATTGCTGAGTTTTTCGTT
>JBIIEI010000202.1:0-2770 GCA_044237915.1 Silvanigrellaceae bacterium
CGCGCAAAAGTAAGGTAACGAAAAACTCAGCAATTTCAACCTGGGATGAAAGAAAAATCATGCTTGTTCAAGTTCTATGCGGATTTGGTAGGCTTCCGGGGTGTCAGGTTTGGGAAACGCCTGTTTATTGAAAAGATAATATCAATAATAGAGCAAAGCCGAATGGCGAACATCTGCAGGGTTCTATGAGTGGAAAAACACCCCTAAGAAATGAACTAAAATCATGACCAAAAGTTGGCTTCCTTCGTTAAATGGATGAATACGTTGTGAAGGTTAGCCGCCATAGTCAGTTGTTACGTATTTTAAAATCAGGACACAGATGAGTCAAAAATTTCCAACTCTCGTCACTCTAAAGCCGCGCACATCTCTAACCCTTCTTTAAGCACATCACGTGGTAAATGACGCCCAATGAAGACCATTTGTGTAAGACGTCGTTCGTTATCGCGCCAAGGACGATCAATGTTTGCGCCCAAAATGGAATGTACTCCCTGAAAGAGAAAGCGGTTGGGGACATTAGCGACGTTTACGACTCCTTTGTATCTGAGCAATTGTCCACCAAGTTCGGCAACTGCCAGGTCCATAAAACGTTCGAAACGCAGAGCGCTTAACGGTGCTTCAATTTCTAGATATACACTCTCAATGTCGTCGTCATGGCTGTGGCTATGAAATACCCGGCCCAAGTCAGGATTCACTGAGAGCCGCTCATCAAGGTTGAAGGCATTAATCTCTAAAAGTGATGCAATGGGAATGTTGCAATGCTCAGCTTCAAAAATCTGCGCCTGCGAGTTCATAGACAAAATTCGCTGACGGAGTTTCTTGAGCTCTTCGGGAGCCAGTAAGTCTATTTTGTTGAGCACGATGATGTCGGCAAACCCAATCTGCTCTTGTGTTTCTTTGATTTCTTGAAGGTTTGTGTCGATGTGCTTGGCATCAACTATGGTCACGACACCATCGAGGTAATAGTGTTGGTTTATTTCTTCGTCCAGGATAAATGTCTGAGCAACCGGACTGGGATCTGCCAATCCCGTCGTTTCGATGACCATGGCATCGAATGGAAGTCCGCTTGCCACAAAATCTTTGCAGATCTTAGTCAAATCACCACGTACTGTGCAGCAAACGCAGCCGTTGTTCATCACCTTGAGGTCTTCATCAGCTTGCACAACGAATTCAGAATCGAGATTGACCTCGCCAATCTCGTTAAGAATGACTGCAATTCGTTTTCCATGCTGTTCTGTCAAAATGCGGTTCACAAGTGTTGTTTTTCCGGAGCCAAGAAAACCTGTGATAATGGTCACTGGAATCTCACGACTTGGCGCATTTTCAGACAAAGGGAAAAGACTCATGTCGATGGAACTCCTGGTGTTTGAACTTATAAAATGGGTGCCTCTCCAACTTCATATATTATTGAGAATTAAATATCAATAAATAGAGGGCAAGATTGAAAATTGGGAAACAACTTCGCATATCTGATTGATAATAAGCTAACAATTTCTGGCAATGCAGAATCAAGACGTAACATTCAAACTTTGCCAAGGCATTTCTATTTTCACTGACAGCACTCCAACACCTCTTTGGCCCGAAGCATGAATCGAACATTTTTATGGGCGCCACCGGGAGCCATAACCTCAAACACGCCGCGAACTGTGAGGGGCCCAAATCTCACAGGCGTGCTTTCGCCTGTAGGCAGTTCAACATGAACGACCTGATCGGGGGGAGGAGGCGGCACGTGAATACACGCCATGGGCATTGGCACCAATAAGAATTCACGGCCCCGCACTTGTGCATCCTCGAGTGGCACCATGAATCCCTGGAGAGAAACCATTGCTGTCGACTTTTCTGGCATGGCATGCCCTTTCAGAGCAGCAATTCTGTACAGCTCCGACCATGTCATCTGATTAAATTTACCACTGGCGAGGGCCCATTGAGGCGAAGCGACGAGTGCGGCGAAGAGCGCTAGACGTAGCTGGAAATACAGACCGCGCCAACAGATTCCAACCACATGAGGTCTGAGAAGTGATAAAGTGGAATTAAGCATTTCCTGTCGCCTAAGTAAATATTTATTGATACAATATTATCAATAAATATTCAACTTCCCGGGATGACCTTTTACTTAACTCGTATCTCCAATGCGCAGTTATTGATTAAAGCAATCTATGAACAAATAGAGTCCGCATTTATATGGTCATCTTTGGAGGGCAAGACAGTTCAACTCTGCCGAGAGTCGAGGCCCGAATGGGGACTTTTGCCTTTTCTATGCAGCAGAGCATTCCACACCACGCCAGAACTCACCAGCTCGCTTTAACCATGCCTGGTATGAGCCCTTTTAATGCGCACTCTCTCAGCATAATGCGTGACAGCCCAAAGTCGCGGTAATAGGCACGTGCTCGACCTGTGACACCGCAACGATTACGAACGCGGATCATTGAACTGTTGCGCGGCAAAGATTGGAGTTGTTGCCGCGCAGCTTCCCTTTCTTGAGCCGAAAGCTTCATGTCCTTCGACTTTTCGTGCAGCTCTCGCCTCTTGGGCTCAAGTTTCATCGCCTTTTCGCGGCGGCGATTGTTTTTTTCTATCATTGCAAGTCGTGCCATGGCTTTCTCCTAGATGAAAGGTCAAAATCTTTTTATCTGATATTGATTTATCGTAACCATTCAGAGGGAGGGGGTTGACGTTTGTTTGAAATTCGGCAGTTTGCCTTCAAAAAGGTCAGTCAGCGCTGAAGAAACGCAGATCCCTTGTTTTTGGCACGTCGAAATGAAGCTTCGGATGA
>JBIIEI010000129.1:0-10235 GCA_044237915.1 Silvanigrellaceae bacterium
AGAATTCTAAAATCTCTTTTTTCATCAATACGCCTCCTCAAAAGCTGAGGGCATCATCTCTCGGCAGTACCTTTGAAGTACAAATGATTTCTCGGGAGCTCACACCACCACCAACGAATTTACGCTGTAGATGCCTGGTTTCAGAAATACTCGGGCCTCACCGAGGAACTGTTAGAAGACTCCGAAGTTCCCCGCAGCGATGTTACCTTTTTCAATGCTTCCCTCCTGGGAATGTATGTGTTCTCCTCTGAGAATTTTTCATTGCGTGCGGCCTTCAATAATTCAGAAAAACAAGTGGAGAGCGGAGGTTCTTTTCTCGCTTTCGCATGGGGTGGGTATCAAAGTCTTGCGGGACAGAACACTCTTCTTACATCGGCCGACAGAGCAGAGTACGGCCGTATTGCCCAGATAAAGCAGGTGGCGGTGTCGAGCCTGGGTGCGGGAGGCGGATATGGCTACACCCTCAGCAGTGGAGAAGTTTATGGCACCCTTGCTCTTCTGGGTGGAATGGGGCCCCAGATTTTCAGGCTGAAAGATGTTGAAGGTAACAATGTAACAGAAGGTAACACGGCATTCCGGCTTCAGACGCGCCTCTCCATGGGTTACAACGGCAGACGCATGTATTCAAATCTGCAATCCTATATCGACCAGTCTTTTTTTCCGCTCAAGAATATCAACTTCAATTCATCTACGTTCAAAATTGTCATTCTTTTTGGGGTGCGGCTGGATCCTCGTCACTGCGGGCATGATGTGAATAGAAATTGTGACACTCATTTTCGCTCTGAAACTCTGTTTCGGAAGAAAGATCCCGGACCTCACCCTCCACTGTCTTTCAGATATTTACGACAAATCAGGGGTTTTAGGCTTAAATTCAATGGGCAAAGACCCCCAACCGGGTGCATGTTGAGAGACATCAGGAGGTTTTTATGAACTTTGCCCACTTGCACCTCATTATGAATCACATCCCTGTTGTTGGAATTCCCGTAACAGTTGCGTTTTTAGCCTATGGGCTATGGACGAGGAACGCACCGACACAAAGATTTTCTCTTATGATGCTATTTGGATTAGCCGCATTGGTATTGCCAGTTTATTTAACGGGAGAGCCTGCAGAGGATATGGTTGAGCACTTGCCGGGAGTAGAGGAATCCTTCATTGGCTCTCACGAATTTGCTGCCAAGTTTTCACTCATATTAACTTTGGTAACAGGTGCCGGTGCATTTCTCGCTCTCTGGTTTCAAAAAAATGAGACAAAACGACGAATGATAAACCTGAGCGTTATGGGCATTGCAATCATTGCACTTCTAAGTTTGCTTTATACCGTGAATCTTGGTGGAAAAATAAGACACACCGAAATTCGTGGGCCAGGATCGACTCAAAATGGGAGTGAACCCGCAAGCAGTGAGGGTGCTGACGAAGACTGATGCAAAACTTTCCAAGAAAGAGCCTCAGGATCGCAATGAATGCACAGATTGCCAAGTCGCCATTGACGACATCATTCCAAATCAGGTGCACGCTCCTCGGAGCTTTCTTCATTTTTCCTTCAAAATCTCTTTTTTTCTCAGCCGCGAGAGGGAAAATTAATGTGAAAAAGATCTCGTTCGAAACCCTGAAGGACTTAAAAAAACGGGATGATGGTCTTTCAGATGAGGAGGTTTCTGTTCAGCGCGCTCGATATGGGAAAAATGAAATTGTTACAGTGACTGGCCATCCGTGGTTGGAGCTCGCGCTCGACACACTCAAAGATCCCATGATTTGGTTTTTGCTTAGCATTGGCACACTCTTCATTTTTATCGGGGATCGTAGCGAAGGCATCACTCTTCTAGTCGCCATACTTCCGCTTGTTTTTATGGATGCAATACTGCACTGGAGAACCCAAGCATCCACAGCAAGTTTAAAGGGAGAACTTGCCTCAAAGGTAACAGTAGTCAGAAGTAACAGTGATACCCAAATCGACTCCCACGAACTTGTGCCTGGCGATCTTATCAGAATTACACCAGGACTTTTTCTACCAGCGGACGGGGTTTTTCAGAGCGTAAACGATTTGCAAGTTGATGAATCCGTTATAACTGGCGAGGCTTTCCCGATTCATAAAAAGGCTCTTTCTCTAAGCCCTTTTAATTTGGTAGGAGTGGAAGCAGCTTCCATTGATCCTACCACATTTGGTTATGCCGGCACCCAAGTCTTAACGGGAATCGCCACAATGAGAGTTCTATTCACGGGACAGCGCACTTTCTATGGAGAAATCGTTCAGAGTGTTTCAAAGTTGCCGCACGAACGAACGCCCTTACAAAAATCTATTGCCGAGCTTGTTCAATACTTGATTCTTGCTGCCGCCTTCCTCTGTTTGGTTTTAGCCGGAGTACGCGTTTTTCAGGGGCACGGATGGCTAGATGCTCTAATCAGTGCCTCAACACTCGCAATTGCTGCAATTCCAGAAGAATTTCCCGTGGTATTCACCTTTTTCCTAGGCGTGGGTATCTATCGGCTTGCTAAAAGGCGTGCTCTTGTTCGTCGGGCCGTTGCCGTTGAAAATATCGGTCGCGTAACCTACATCTGCACAGATAAAACGGGAACGATTACCATCGGGCTTCTGCGACTGACGCACATTGATCCCGTAGAAAATTTTACTGAAACAGAAGTCTTGAAAGCGGCATATGCAGCATCTAATCACGACGGCTCAGATCCCGTTGATCTTGCAATCCGCGATACCGCTGCTCAACAAAAGCTCTTACCACAGATTCGACTGCGTACTTTCCCTTTCACCGAAGACCGAAAGCAAGAGACTTCGCTTGTTCAAGAGACCAACGATCAGGTTATTGCCTACATGAAGGGTGCGCCTGAAACGGTGCTTAAAAAATCGACTCTTAATGAAGTTCAACGCTTTCAATGGAGTGAAAAAACGACTCAGTGGGCTCGAGGAGGTCACAAGGTGCTCGCCTGTGCAAAAAAAGTCCTCTCCGAAAATGAAGTCGCTCAGGATGGGGAGCCCAAATCTGAATTTCAATTTTGCGGGCTTATTGCCTTTGAGGATCCCCCTCGACCAGAAGTTATTGAGGCAATGGAGTACTGCCATCGAAATGGAATTAGCGTTTTAATGATTACAGGAGATCATCAAGATACTGCATTCGCGATAGCTAAAGACGTTGGCCTCGGTGGCGCATCCCCTGTTGTTGCCTCAGCCGAAGAAGAAACTGAAAAGTTTCAGGAAGCTTGGCTCGAAAAGAATTCAGCATTCTTGCGCGGACTGAATGTTGTTGCAAGATGCACGCCGTTGCAGAAATTGTGGATCGTAAATGCGTTAAAAAAAGCTGGAGAGGTGGTTGCAGTAACGGGAGATGGTGTCAACGATGTTCCCGCATTGAAAGCGTCCGATGTCGGGATTGCGATGGGAGAAAGAGGAACACGCAGTGCCAAAGAGGTTTCTTCTATTGTCCTCGCTGACGATAATTTTCGAACCATTGTTGGGGCGATAATGGAAGGGCGACAGCTCTTTACAAACCTGACACTGAGCTTCAAGTACCTGCTCCTTCTGCATATCCCATTTGTGCTAACCGCCGCAGTTATTCCTTTGCTCGGGTATCCTCTTCTCTATTTGCCGGTGCATATCGTATGGCTAGAGCTCGTCATTCATCCGTCGGCATTATTCGCATTCCAGCAGAAAGCTTCATCCAAAGATGGAAAAGCAAGGGCACAAAGGTCGTTTTTTACGACACCAGAGATCGTTCTGATTTTACTGGTTGGATTGACCGCGACCGTCGCCTTGGGATTCAGCTTTTCTGCTGGACTCAGCGAGAATTCCAATATTGGACATGCTCGAGCAAAATCCATGTCAATTTTAACACTCTGGAGTAGTGGGCTCGTTGCTTACTTTACTCGATTAAAAACATGGGCGGCGGCTTCTATATTTTTCTGCACCGTTGCATCGTCGATTCTTGCGGTCCAAGTTCTGCCTTTTTCTCGAACGCTTAAGCTCTCCCCACTTCATTTTTCGGATTGGATGACGTCGGCGGGTACTGTCGCTCTGCTCCTGTTGTTGATAAAAATTGGTGACTTTATCTGCGCGAAGTCTGGCCAAGGAAAGTTAGACAAATGACTGCGGTGAGAAAATAAGGAGCCTTTCGATCATTTATCTCTATATGCTGGCCTTCCCCATCGTTCCTCCAGAATTCACTTGCTCATTTTAATGCGCCCCATCTCCCATTGTAACGTAACAAGGGCACTTCGAGCATGATGTGAAAAGAAGTTATTACCATCATTTTCGTTCTGAAACTCTTTTTCGGAAGAAAGATCCCGGACCTCACCAGTCATTGTGAGATTGTCTCCTAAAAAAATGCGTGTTCCAAGCGTGAGTCTTCCTGAGGCAACGTCTATGGCTCGTGGATTGTCACGATTTACAGAAGGTGTTTGCTTGGAGTATGCAAAAAAGGGCTGTGCAATTGTTCCAATTTCCATTTCCGCACCGAGTGCATTCACAAATTTGTCGTTGAGATTATCGTCGGTTTGATGTCGATAATGACGTTCGTGCGCATACATCAGTCTGAGTTTTCCAATCAGAACCCCCACTCCCAGCAAGAGTTCATTTTGTCTTCCGTAAGGGGTGCCCCAATTGGATTCTTGTTCATTTTCGCTCAGGAAGTTGTTACTTTGATAAAGGCGTAAATAGGGACGATAACCCACATTGACGCGCAAGGACTGGCTTTGGTAGCCCGCTCCAATTTGCACGAGAAGCCCTGTAACTTTGCGGGTCATGCGCGATTGTGCGCCCGACTCTTGCTCATTCCGGTCGATATCTTCAGCACGGATGTGTTGAACATTCACCCCCGCTCGAATCCCCACAGGACTCTCTGCAGCCAGAGCAAGGCCCGCCTCAGTTCTTTTGTTGGAAAGTGTGACCTTGGTAGTACTGTAAGTTGGTGTGCCTGATCGCTCTGCATTTCCATACTTAAGACTAGCTCCAAATCTGAGAAACTTGGTGCCAAAATCGCTGGCCGAAAACACACTAAAAATTTGTGGCCTCTTGGTGAGGGATCGATTCTCACGCTTTTCTTCTGAATTTGTAAGAAGTGTATACTGAGCACCGAAAGAAGTCAGCGCAGTTTCAAGCAGAGAAAGACTGTTCTCCATCTGAGACGCTGCATTGGGTCGAATGATTTCAATTCCGGTTGGGATGTCTATATCAAGGGCCATAGCTGATTCCTATTGAAAAAAGAGCGCTTGAAAGATCCATGGGAACCGCCTTTTCTTGATAAGTAAACGTCTCGTTTTTCTGATCAGAAAAAGCTCCACTTGCCGAGCCTACTTTGAATCCTTGAATTCTCGAAAAACGGAGCATCACACCGGCATTTATTTTTGCCTTGGCAGCAAAGGAATAGTGAAGTGCCTGCCCAATTTGCAGAATAGGAACGAGCGCAAGTGCGCCCATTTTTCCATCAACTGCACTGGAAATTCCAGAATTACTTGTTTTTGTTTCCCAGGAATAATCAACGGCCTGGACTCCAATATCGCCATGAAAGCGTGCCATTGAATTTTGCCCGACATTCACATCCCAGGTTGGTCCACCCACAACTCCTAATGCCTGAATATTTTGAGTCGCAAGAATTTCAGACTCCGAAACGGTATCTTTCAGCTGACCTTTCGAAGTCCAATAATCCACCATAAAGCGAGGCTTGAAAGGCAAAGAATCAGCGCGGTAAAAGACCCCAAGGGAGAGAGGAAGATCTTGTCCTAAATCTGACTTTTCTGCAGGTGCTTTCGAAACGGCTTCAAAAGTTTGATTGAGATCCGAAGGACGGTAGATGAGAATGCCTGCACTGCCTCCTATTTCTGCAAAGGCATGATGTGCATACAACTGAGGAATGCAAATAACGAAACCTCTCAAGATGATTCTCTGTGTAGACTTCATGGTTTTTTCCCGTCGTCAATCCATTGCTGCATGACGTCTCGATAGGATTTTTCGATGTTTCCAGAGCGGGGCATCGGGTTATCTGAAAGAAGAATAGCACGGGTTTTGACCACATCCGCCAATGTCACCCACGCGTCATAGGTCTCAAGTTGAAAATGCGCAAAAGAGCTTTTGTAAGTTTGAAGGCCATGGCAGTCCTTACAAAACCTGTCGAATAGAGGCTTGACATCGCGGCTCCAACTCGCCTCGCCTGCGATGGGACGCGACACTCCGCTTGAACTTTCGACTTTAACAGTGGACTGTCGTGAACCATCGGGGTTTATCTGCGTGCTGCCTGGAACATCTCCGAGCTTTTTCTCAGCAGGTTCTTCAGAGATTGAGGACTCTTCCGACTCCTTTTTTTGAGAATTAAAATCATTCAAATCTCCGCATGCCATCAAAACAGGCGAGCTTATCCCTAAGATAAATGCTGTTAACACAGTAGATTTTATAAACCGAGTGACAACAGGCAAATTCGAAAAGTAACGGGCGGGATCGCCGCCTGCTAATTTAACAAGAGTTGCTAAAAAATGTTTTGGAGTGATCTGTCGCAAGGTTCCATTTTGAAAATCTCCGGTCTCGAAATCGACGGGGAGCGCCGAGTAACTGGCATTTGCACTGCTCGAACCCAATAAAAGTCCTTGCCCTCCTGCCGCATTGACTCCCTTTCCTAAGGCAATAACGCTGTTGACGTCTGCATGATCTTTACCGCTAATATTGTTGAGGCGTGCTGTGCGCGAGAATTCATTCATGACCAAGATCGTGGTGTTGTCCATCAATGAACCGCCTCCTGGCGCAGGGGTCCCTTTGAGGTCTGTGACAAGTTTATCGATGGTGTCGAGCACCTCACGGACGCGGTTTGTATGCACAGGATAGTGATCGCGGTGAGTATCAAACCCTCCGGTTCCTAAGGTGACGACTTTCACAATACCTGTTTTAATGCCTAAAAATGCCAGTGCACATTGTGCGCCAATGCTGTCTGTTCGCCCATTTGGAAAATACCGCTCGCGCAATTCATTGGAAATACGAAGCTCTGTGGCTTTATCTTGCAAGATAATCTGCGCCGTTTGCTCTTGTTTCGTTTGGTAGGGGCCGACCTTTGCGGTTTGTGAAGTGTTCCGTAAGCGAGAAAGAAACCGACTTGTCATGGCCTGTGACGTTTGAATAGAAGACAAGACGCTCTGCTTTCCCATGTCTGCAAAGTCTTGTGCGAGTAAGCTATAGACTTTCGAAGGATCGGGCTCAATGGCGGCACCAAACTGCGACGGAATTCCTGCTCCCAGTGTGGGCTTTAAGCGGACTGCCAAATTGGGAATAAGATAATTATTGTTACGATCGGTTTCATAGGCCAAAATAGTTTGAATACTGGGGTTAGTCGACTGATTGTCGCGAATAAAACCAGAGGTCATTTCATCGGTTGCAAAAACATGTCCACTTGTTGCCATATGAATGCCATTTACCAGGCACATGATGTCTTTATGGTTTCGAGCAAGTGTCGCCATCGCAGGAGGTACGAGAAGAGAGCCTGCAGAAACCGCGTCGTTCATGCCATAGTCGAGATCAAATTCGCCTGTGCTGCGATCTTTAACTTCACTTGCTGAAGAAGTGTCCCAGCCACCCTCGATCCAAATAAAAACAAATCGATGATCGTTAGAGGCTACAGTTTGCGCTTGGGCGATTTGATTTTGTGTCAAAAAATCAAGTTCTGCCCAAAAAGGCATGGAGCTTGCTAGTATTCCAGTGCGACCGCAAAATCGCAAAAAATCGCGCCGCAGAATTCTGTTCAGATTTGTTTCGTCTTCTTTAGATTTATTAAATGCATTTCTTTTTCTGTCGCTTGTGAGGAACGTCATAACAATAATTCCTTTGCACGGATGTTATTCTTTTCGTGCCTTAGTAGAACATAAACTCTCCGCTACTGACCAATGCAAGACACACTGCCTTCAATGAAGATGCCGTATTTTTTTCATATGAAAACGTAGACTGCACCAGGGATTTTGCAGCGGTGGTTTCTTCCAAAGTGGGGTCTCTGCTTAAACACCCGCGATAGAGATTTTGAATCGCAGTTCCCACTGCTCCTTCTTGCGCATCAGGCCCCATATTTTCATTGACATCTCCCATCCAAAGCCTTTGTGCAGGTTCCATTTTGAATTCCTTGTCGACGCTTGCAGAGCAGACTTCGTAACCCATCCGCTGCAACAGCAATACCATCAACTGTGCGGTTTCTTCGCTGCGTTTCACTTGGCTTACATAGTCAACTCCACCTAGTGCAACGTTGTAGGCAACGAACTTATTGGTCGAAAAGGCAAGATCATACTTGCTTCTCCACCTTGCTTCGGCGTCGTTACGTTCCCATTGAACTCCCAAACACTGCTTTAAACTGACATCGGCCTGTTCTGGTTTGAGCTTTTTCAGATTCGTTGTGCCGGCTGGATAGGTTGTTTCCACTTCTTTATTTTCGATGGGTAACACGGTGGGCTGCTCGGTTAAAAAAACTTCCTCTTCGGCAAATTCACCCAGTTTTCCCACACCATATGACATTTTATTCTTTGCATCCGTAAACGATCCATCAATTCCTTTTTTAGAAGCTTTGGGTCGAAAGGCACTGCACGCTTGGCAAAGGATTGCAATCGCAATGATGCCCAAGGCGCGCTTCTGGAAATATTTCATTCTAAGATAAAACGTCATCACTCACCTCAAGGTGTTCTTCGATAGGCGCGCGAAAGGACCACAGACTTCACAAGTTTTTTAAAGTCAAAATTCACGTCGCGAAACCAATCGGCTAACTTTAAAATCTCTGCATTTTCTTTGACTTCATCGGGATCTCGACCTACAAAATACTGAAATAAACTCACAACTGTGCAACGCCTAAAACTCTCAGACCCTGCAAGGATGCTTGCAAATGCTGGAACACCCTGCCCGCTTTGGCCTTCAAACTCTGAGGTATCGCGGTTGTCGGCATTGGGAAGGAATCCAAAAAATGGAGGCAACTGAACACTGTTTCTGTCAGTACTTTTCCAAAGCCAGCCTTGATGAAATTGTGCAACGTTTGAAATAAGAGCATCGGGCGCACTGGCAAAAAGTGGATTTGTTGAGCCATCGGTTAAAGGTTTGCAATGGGTAAAATCTTCGAGAGTTTTCACAGACCAGTCTTTACCCGTCCCAAACCGCCGCAGATATCCAGCAGAAGTCAGGTATCCCGAGTGAACGGGTTTGCGCCCCACAGCCCGCCATTTTTTATCGAAAAGATCTCCAACATAAACGGGAGTTGTAGAGAGTTTTTCCAAATAAAGGTGCGAAAGTGGCCCACTGCGCATACTCCACTGCGCTGTTACGATATCCGTGTAGGGACGATTGAGGCGAATGATTTCAACGGCCATGCGCGGACCTTCGTCACCCATGTCTTTGAGCTGTGTCAGTGTGCGCTTGTAAACCGTACAGTGTTCTAAGGTTTCACCACAGCCGCAGTACCTGACATCCCAACGCCTTGTGCAGTCGAATTTGTAGCTTTTCTTTTTGTCGGGGGTCGGTTTTTTTGTGCCCACAGAGCTTAAAGTCGTAAAGGCACCTACCGTTTTTTCGCAGACATTGACTTTTGTAGAAGGGTCCCAATAAGGAAACACCGAGATGATTTGTTGGGGCTTACAGCCTTGCGCTCCATCGGTATAAGGATGAAAATATACGGTTTGACCATCGACTTCCATTTCCTGGAGATAATCGAAATAATGGAGCCTTTCGGGATTGTCGAAATTGGGCCAAACTTTGTCGCGGTGATAAAGACGAACTTGTTCTAAAAAATCGGGAGACTCTATAAATTCATCGACAAATTCAAGTGGGTTTTTTCCAGCACTTAAAACAGCATCCACTTCTGCGCGGGCTGGAATGCGCCCCCTCAGATCAAGCGAGAGCTTCCGTAACAGGGGGCCACCAGAGAGCACGGGGTCGTCTTGTGCAAGTATGGTTTTTTCATTTCCGAAGCTCAGTAAACAGAGCAAAAAAGCAATGGCGACCCAAACTCCCCAGCCCATCAAACCCCCTGCCCAGGTAAAGGCAGGGTCTCTTTTTTCCAAGTGCTTCAGGTGACGTAACATGGCTTCTTCCCCCAATGACCTGTTTCGTCATTGCGAGGAAAGTTCTTAAATCATGGTCCTTAAACAGAACCCTTTAATTGGTGGGACAGAGCATGCTCCAAAAGCTTGACGCAGAGCCTCCCCCCTTTTCTTCGGGGACGGCACCTGGAGGTGCAGGATTGGGGCTGACAGGAGCGGGAGTTTTGTTTTGCGAGGCCTCAGCA
>JBIIEI010000203.1:0-2716 GCA_044237915.1 Silvanigrellaceae bacterium
GAACCTGTTCGCACACTGGGCGGTTGCTAGGCGAGTCAATGGCTGAACGTGAGGAGCCGTATGAGGCGAGAGTCTCACGTACGGATCTGTGGGGGGCTAAGGGTGAAAGTCCTTTGGCCTACCCGGCGTACTGGCGTTAACCGCAAAACAGGTACCGGCGTTCCGCCCAATCGATCAGATCTGATATTGCGTCAGTGGCATTAGGGATGTGTTTGACTCCTTTTTTAATGGAGTTTTCACCCGATTTTACAACAAGAGGATGCCATGATTTATAGCCTTTAGATTTTAAAAAATGTTCGATTTCATTATATATTTCTTTCTCCGTGCGGCCATTTCTGACAAAAGCTTCAAGCGAAGTAAAAATAGTGCGAATTTTATTTTGACAGGCAAGATGTTTTTCGATGATTTCCAATGTTTTTGTCTCCCTCATTTCAGCTGATACTCAAACCAAAGAAACTTGTCCTTTGTGAGACTGTCATAAAGTTTTTGTGCTGTAACGTTATCTGATGCAGTCACCCAAGTTATGGAGTCAAAGCCTTTATCGGACGCATACTGCTTCGAATACTTTATCAATTCTTTCCCAACTCCCTGACCTCTGCAAGAATCATCGACATAAAGATCATTAAGAATGCAGAGTTGGCCTGGCTTCAGGGACGAAAAATTAAAGTAGAGAGTTGCGAATCCAACAACCTTCTTGCTGCTGTCCCTCGCACAAAACTGTATTCCCTTTGAATGATCTCTTGATAAGTCATAAAAAAAAATCTTTGTTTTTGTTTTCGTCAGGGGTTTTGCCATAAAACTTTTGGTACGCAGAAATGAGCGGTAGAATTTCATCTAATTGATCTGCCTGAACTTGCTGGATTGTTACGGTACTATTTGGGGAATTTGAATTCATTTTTTTACTCACCTTGTTTTACGTTTTGAAGTTCGACCGAATTAGGCACTGTAGTTTCAACACGATATCATACTTTGTTTGACGCTAGAATCCATGGACTAAAATCAAGTTGTGCAAAACCAAGATAGGATTCAAAACAGTGGTTTTATTTATAGAGTTACTTTTTCACGTTTTTGCAGGTGATATTGGCCATGGAGACCCCGATGACAAGTCAATAGTAAGCCACCGGAGTGGCAACCTGAGCGCGATCTTTATGGTTGGTATTTTAGGAGCTTTTACAGGAGAAGTAATAGGAAAGTTAATTCCATAAGATGAATTAAATTCAGTCGTACCTTATTTAAAGTACAGCTCACCTTTTACTATTCTATTTGCCATTCTCTGTTTTATTCTGAGTAGAATTGCAGAAAAATCAAAACATAAATCTATTTATATTTCGTGCGGCAAGTTTCTTGGTTTGATATTTTTTTAAATTGTCTATTCATTTATAGCATGCTTATCTAAGAATTTCGTGCGAGTCATGCGGTACAAAAGGATATCTTGGTGTTTGAAATTATGATAATAAGATTCCTTTAACAGGGCTTATCGAACGTAATTTCATTTTCCCGCAATTTTGGCGAACTTATTTTAAATAATTTATTAAATTATTACTTGCCGGTCCGCGGGCTTGCGCTTCTTCTTCAGAAGCTTAAAATGGTTGTTTCACTTGGGCTGCTTCAATCAAAATCTTAAGAAAGTGCGATCTGCTCATTGGTTTTGTAAGAACGGAATTTGCGCCTGCCTGCATCGCATCTTGATAATCACTGGCAAGAAACCTATTGGAATGTATGCAAATTCGGCCTGTAAAATTTTTGTTTCGAAGTTGATTAGAGATTTCGAGCCCATTTTTCGAACTTCCACCTAAATCAATATCAAGAATAATGAGTCTTGGAAAAACAGTGTGAACTAACCTTTCTGCTTCGTCTGAATCTTTTGCAAAGTGAATTTCAATTTTTTTTGCAAGTTTGCCAGATTTTAGAAGTAAGGACGAAAGACTATTCCTATAAACGGCCTCATCATCAACAATAAGTATTGGAAACATGCTTATTTCATTCACAGATAGAATTGCTATCAACTCGTTTTCTAGTGAAAATTCTTGGTTAATTACTTGGAATTCATCGCCCGTATTTAAATTATGTCTGTGTCTTTCCAAGCGGGATTTGAAATCCAAACTAGAAATAACAAAGTCATTATAATTGTGTGTGACAAAAATATTGGCGGTTGGTAATGTAAAATTAAACTCAACAAAGCCGTCAGGATATTCAAGAGATGTAGCGGATTCGCACCAGATTTTTCCACCATGTGCGTTGATAACCTGTTTTGCAATGGCAAGTCCAAGGCCCGTTCCCCCTTTCTTTCCGCTTGTGAAAAAGGCGTCAAAAAGTCGCGATTGCTGCTCAGCGGGAATTAATGATCCGGCGTTACCTATTTTAACAAGCGTAGATTGGGTTGATTCATTTCCAAGCTCCTCGGAGTAAATCCAAATTTTTCCTCTGCAGTTGACAGCTTGGAATGCGTTTTCAAGAATATTTGCAAAGACGCGCTCCAGCTTAATTGTGTCAACAATTACTTTTCTTTTATGGTTCAAACGATAATCGATCTCAATTTGAGAATCTAAGTGGACTTTTAATAATGCACGGACGGAGATATCAATGAGTGTAATGGCACTAGGTTAAGCAGTTACTCTGTTGTGCCAATCACTTCTCTTGCCATGCAAACGTGGGAAAGGCTTAGGCCGCCTTTTTACGGCACGGGGTTCGGAACGGCCAGGTCTGTTTCCAACCG
>JBIIEI010000053.1:0-34721 GCA_044237915.1 Silvanigrellaceae bacterium
ATGAGTTCCCCGCCCCCAGTTTAATATATTTTTTTACAAATTGCTTAAAATTAGAGCACCAAAATTCCTGCTTCACATGGAGTCAGGAAGGGGTGTCATACGAAGTGCGCACGGCCCGACCAATAACCTTTCCCGGAAATTTGAGGTACTGGGCCTGCTCTTGCGTGAGTGTGCCCAATTGAAACTTGAGATCAATACCTTCATAACAATCAGTTTCGACGGCCTGCTGGGTTGCCAGGCGCAATATTTGGCCGTCCGATTCGACTTTACCTACTTTGGCAAACTCTGATTTCCAGTAGTTAAAAGCGACTTTAATTTTGGATCGAGCGACGTCAATGCTTTGTCCGAAATGCTGTCCATCGGCTTCGATGCAGTAATCTATGCGTTTGGTGTTTTCAAGAAACCAAGGGTTTTTTTCATCTGAAAAAAGCTCTCCACCCCCACTGTTCCACCCCGCAAAAGCAAGGGTATTTTGTGCTCCTAAAACTCCTAACGAAACAAGAATCAAACGACGAAACATATCACCTCCCGATGATGCGCGTTGGTTTTGGTTCTAAAAAGTCTCAATTAATTTCTGATTGGGGCCCTGGATTCAATCTATGGAACTTGACTGCGCATGTAAATGAATTAATAAATTAACTATACGCGAATGTAGCAGTAAAACTTAACAACAAGGTTTTCTATGACAGTATTGAATATTTTTCAATTCAATAGCTATCGAGAAGTGATCAAGAACTCCCTTTTGCACAACAAAGCACAGCGAGGGCAAGAGTTCACCTTTGATAAAATGGCACAAGCATGCCGGTTGCAGCGAACCTATTTGTCGGCGGTCCTTGGTGGCAAAGGACATCTCAATTCTGATCAACTCTATATGGCGTGTGAGTTTTTAAGACTCCGCGAGCCCGAATACCGCTTCACGAGCCACTTGCACGAACTTGAACGTTCGGTGTTTCCCAGTCGGTGCAAAATGCTCCAACGTGAAATTGAAGCCCTGCGTGCAAAGGAACAGGCAACTGAAGCGTACATCGAAGACACCCCTGTCCACGCTGTTAACACACCGGGGCTGATTGATTTCTATCTCGACTTCAATGCACAGCTTATTCACATGTTCTTAACATTAGAACATTTCAAAAGAGACCCGGCGCGCATCCGTGTTGCCTTGGGCCTTGATGCCGAGGTGTTCAACAAAGCTCTGGCTCACATTGAAAAAGCAGGCCTGGTTCGACGCACCGGCAATTCCATTGAAATGCTTAAAGTCGACTTTCACCTGCCGGCCACGTCTGTACTTTTTCCCACGTATCGCAACCAGATGCGCCTTAAGGCTATGGAGTTCATGCAAACACACTCACGCGAGAGCCAGTATAGTTTTTCAGTTCTTTTTTCTACCGACGACGCAGTACGCAGGCGCATACAAGCGCGCTTTTTAGAATTTATCGATTGGGCCCAGAAGCAAGCAACTGAGGGTGAACAAACAGCAGTTTGTCAAATGAATTTTGACTTGCTGAGGTGGGGTCAATGCCCATAAATCCATGAATTGTCCTTTTCTTATTTGCAAAATCTCAAGCTTTTGTGCAAACCTTTGCCTCGAGCACTGAACTTTTGTCAATTGAACATCAGGAGCCCAACATCTTCTGGAGGCCCGTCATGAGTGTCCACTCCACTTTCAAGAACCGATTGTCCGTTGAATCAAGCCCTTATCTCAAACAACACGAATCGAATCCAGTGGACTGGCACCCGTGGGGAGCCGAAGCACTTGCCATGGCTCGCACTGCGAATAAGCCCATTTTTTTATCCATAGGATATTCGTCTTGTCATTGGTGCCATGTGATGGCACACGAAAGCTTTGAAGACGTCGAAACTGCAAAACTTATGAACGAGATGTTTATAAATATCAAAGTTGATCGCGAAGAACGGCCCGATATCGACGATATTTATATGGAAGCCGTGCAAGTCATGACGCGGCATGGCGGATGGCCTTTAAGTGTTTTTCTTACTCCCGATCTCAAGCCCTTTTACGGGGGTACCTATTTTCCACCCGAGGCACGGCACGGGCAACCTTCCTTTAAAGACGTTTTAAATGGGGTCTCCAATTTTTATGAAAATCAACGCGCAGACTTAGAAAGTCGTGCCGATGAGCTTATTGCAATGCTTAAAGAAGCTCCCAAATCTTTAAGTCTCAAAGATCTCGAAGTGCATTTGCAAGACACTTCACTCACAACCGATAAAATTGCATCCCATCTTTTTCCAAAATATACGCAGTTGCTGGATGAATTAGATCGCGACGCCGACAAAGTGAATGGTGGTTTTGGCCGTGCCCCAAAGTTTCCGCAGCCCAGCAAAATCGCAGCACTCCTTTTTTCGGAGCGCAAAACCGACAGGGCACAAGCCCTTCTCACACTCGATAAAATAAGGTGTGGCGGCATTGCCGATCAAATTGGTGGCGGCATTTCGCGCTACAGCGTAGATTCCGTGTGGTTGGTGCCCCATTTCGAGAAAATGCTCTACGACAACGCGCAATTGCTTCCTCTGTTTGCAGCCGCTTCAAAAGTCCTCGCACCTGTTGCTTCGTCGCTTCCGCAGGCCTTGGGCGACACCGCCCAGGATATTTTTTCCTACCTTGAGCGCGATTTAAAATGCAAAGAAACAGGTCTTTATTATAGCGCAGAAGATGCAGACAGCGAGGGTGAAGAAGGAAAATTCTACTCTTTTTATTGTGATGAATTTGATGAAATATTTTCTGCTGATTTAGAACTAAAGAATTTTGCAAAAAAATACTATAAAGTAACAACAGGTGGCAATTTTGAAGGTGCAAATATCCTCACCTGCCCCTCTGACTTTTCAACTTTTTGCCATCATTTTGGGATCTCTTTAGCGGAGGGACAGCAACGATTGCAATCCGTAAGGCAAAAAATACTTGCCTTTCGAGACAGCAGAGTACGTCCGGGCCTCGATAACAAAATCCTTCTGTCTTGGAATGCCCTTGCGGCAACCGGGCTGTTGCAGGCTGCAAAATTCAGCAGCGAACCGCGTTACTTTGCGAGGGGTTTAGAGCTTGTTCAGAACCTTTTGAAAAATTTCAAAGAGGGTGAAAAATACTTTCACTGCCTTACCTTCGGCGAAAAGAAAATTGGCGCTTTTTGTGATGATTTAGCCTTCTTACTTGAGGCCATGTCGGAAGCTATTCTGCTTACGGGCCAAGTGGCACTTGTAAAAGATTTTTTGCATATTGCAAAAACCATTCTGGCGCAGTTTTCCGATCCTTCAACGGGTTCACTTTATTTTGCACCTGCGGGCAGCGATCTTTTGATCAGGCCCCACCGCCCCGAAGACAATGTGATTTATAGCGCACATTCTGCGATTTTGGGCGCAACCCAAGCCGTGCTGTCTTGGGCGGGAGCTTCCCAGCAGTCTGAGTTGTTTTCGAAGGGCGACTTAAAAATGCTCGAAGCTTTGTCTCTGCTCGCGGTTTCGAACGTGGCGCGCCTTGCCGAAAACGCACCCCTGGCATGCGCCAATAGCCTTCAAAAGGTCAGTTGGCTCAACACCCGCACCACCATTCTTGTCGAACGTTCAGGCCCCGGCTCGGGTTCTATTGGTTCCATTGGAGCGCTCTTTCAGGCCCTGCTGGCCCAAGGCAAAGCAAACGTCATCGTCGCCCACATGCCCAACGAAGTTTACTCTCTAGAGCAGCTTTCGCGGTATGCCGAGCCAGTGCCCGACTCCCCTGTCAAATATGCGCTATGTAATAATTCAGGGTGTCAACTTCCAACGTCCGATACGGAAGAAGTGGGCAAGCTCCTGTAAAACGTCGCCGCATCGGGCATCTTGGAGTTTGAAGTTTTTCTTTTTATTTTTGTGAGGGAGATCGCTTTTGGAAACAGAAGAAAAAGCCATCCCAAGGGTCTTTACGGTTTCAGATGGAACGGGCGAAACGGCACTGAGCATTATTCGCGCCGTGCGTGTGCAGTTTGAAGATGCCGAATTTCAAATTGAACGCTTTAATCAAATTCGCACTCGTGAAGTTTTAGAGCAAATTTTGCTCCAGGCGCGCGAACGCAGTGCAACCTTGGTGGCAACCATTGTGAACCCTGAGCTGCGCGTGTTTCTCATTTCCAGAGCGATGCAGCTCGGGGTCAAAGTCGTCGATGTGCTTTTTCCCTTGCTCGAAACGTTGTCTGAGCAGTTGGGCAAGCGTCCTAGTGCGGTGCCAGGTCGGTTAAGGCAGCTCGATCACCAATACTTCAAACGGGTCTGGGCTATTGAATATACAGTAAGGCACGATGATGGGCTCTCGCTTCACGATCTCAACGATGCTGATATCGTGCTCATTGGCATTTCTCGCACCTCAAAAACGCCTTTAAGCATGTATTTGGGCCATAAGGGTTACAAGGTCGCGAATATTCCCCTCGTGCCAGGCACCGAGCTTCCCAAGGAACTCTTTTCAGTGGATCAAAACAAGATCGTAGGTTTAGTTATTGATCCCGAGCGCCTTGCAGAAATCCGCGCAGCGCGCCTCAAGGTTTTGGGAAGTGCAGGACCCGGTGAATACGCAGATTCAAATAAGATCTTTGAAGAGTTGGAATGGTCGCGGGAACTGTTTCGAAAAAATCGCCGCTGGCCTATTCTTGATGTCACAGGACGTGCGCTTGAAGAAACCGCTGTGGAAATCGAAACCATTATTATGTCGCGCTTTCCCGATTTTGAAAAATCTTCAAATTTATCCTGATGCGCCAAGCCTGAGAGCGTCAATTATAATTGCACTGTCCATTTTGTGCCCGTAGGTGAATCTTGAATTTGCACTCCTTGCGCAAGCAACACGTCGCGAATTTTATCGGCCTCTGCCCAATTTTTTGCATCGCGCGCAGCGGTTCTTTCTTGCAACTTCTTGTCGATGTCTTGCGCAGAAAACTCACCCGAGAGTTTAAATGCCGCAAGGCTTGCAAAAAAGGCATCGGGTTCGCACAGCAACAGCCCTAGAGAGTTTTGAAACCACTTCTTCGTGGTGTTCCAGTGCGCATTCAACATGCTGCGATCGGCTGTGTTGAGGACAAAACCCTTCTTTTCCATGGTCCCTAAATGTGCATTCACGTTGCGGATAAAATCGAAAAAGAGCGCAAGAGCAGCTCCGGTGCCGAGGTCATCTGCAATGGTAACGCGCATTTTTGAAACGAGAGTATCAAGCCCTTCAAAGACATGTTGTGGATACTCATTCCCGGTATTTTGTTTACTTGCCTGAAGTTGGTATCCGTTGACAAGGGAAACAAAGCGGTAAATGCGTGCAAGCTTTTTGAGATTTTCTTGTGCAAGCTCGATGGTATAATCGAGGGGCTGGCTGTATGAAACCGACAAAAAGACAAGCCGTAAAACTTCTGCAGGAAAGCGACTTAAAAAGTCTCCGGCGCTCACATAGTGGTTGGCGCTCTTGGACATTTTTTCGCCGTATAAGGTCACCATTCCCGTATGCAGCCAATAGCGCGAAAAGGGTTTTCCCGTTGCTCCTTCGGATTGTGCAATTTCAGCTTCATGGTGAGGAAAAATAAGATCTCTGCCACCCATATGGATATCGATGGAGTCGCCAAACAGGGAATGTATCATGGCAGAACATTCGATATGCCAGCCCGGACGGCCTTCGCCCCACGGGGAGTTCCACTTGATTTCACCCGGTTTTGCAAATTTCCACAGAACAAAGTCAATGGGGTCTTCTTTTTCTTCGTCGATATCGATGCGTGCCCCAGAGCGCAATTCTTTAATATTATTTTTGCTGAGTTTGCCATATTCAGCATATTTTTGAACACGGTAATACACGCCCGATGAGGTGACATAAGCGAATTCATTTTGAATAAGCTTTTCAATCAGCGCAATAATTTGGGGAATGCTCTCTGTCACCTTTGGTTCGTGCTTGGGCTTATAAAGATTAAAGAGGTTTAAAAGTTCATCTTGTTCAGACACATACCGATTGACAATTTCGGAGCACGTGACGTTTTCACTTTGTGCTTTTAAAATAATCTTGTCGTCTACATCCGTAATATTTCTTGCCCAGTCGATTTCATATCCATGATCTTCAAGGGTACGAAACAAAAGATCGTAAGAAAAGAATGTGCGCGAATGGCCAATATGCGTATTGCTATAGGGAGTCACACCACAACAATACATCTTAACCCTCTGCGGAGTGAGCGTTTGAAAGAGTTCCTTCTTGGCTGAGAGGGTGTTGAAAAGATGGATAGCCATAGTGGAGGTTTCCTGATGTGTTGCGAAATAAAAAAAAGAGTGGCATCTGGTGGCCACCCTTTTATTCTACTCAACTTTCACAAAATGAAAATGACTGGCAGATCTTAGCTAAAAAGCCCCTTGAAAAATCCAGGGCCGCCGCCTTTGATGCTCTCATTGTGTTTTTGTGCAAAGGCGCGGAGATGATCTTCGGCCTCTTTAGTAAGCTTGGTTGGAATCTCGACTTGAACTTCGATGATTAGGTCGCCCTTGCCCTTGCCATATTTTTCAAGCTTGGGAATTCCAGCGCCATGCACAACAAGTCGTTGTCCAGGCTGCACGCCTGCGGGAATGTCGACTTTTCGAGGCTCTTCTTCAAAGACATCAATGGTGAGTTCTGTTCCCAAGATCGCTTGTGCAACACCCAGTTTAAGAGTGTAAATGAGGTCAAATTCTTCCCGTTTGAAATGGGGGTCTTCTTCCACTTCGATAAAGACATAGAGATCTCCGGCCGGACCGCCGTTTGCTCCTCCCTCACCTTCATTGGAGATGCGCAATCTCATTCCGGTGTCGATTCCTGCTGGAACCTTCACGCTGATGGTGTTGGTTTTGGTCTGTTGTCCAGCTCCCGAGCATTCGGTACACGGAGTGACAATGCGTTTACCAGAGCCGCTGCAGTCTCGGCAGGTGGTTGCATAGGTAAAGAACCCTTGCTGAATGGCGACTTGCCCCACCCCATTACAAGTGGTGCACGAGACAGGTTTGGTACCCGCCGCCGCGCCTGTTCCTTCACATTTGGCACAGGGAATGCGTCTTGGGATTTGAATCTTTTTTTCGGTTCCCAAAACAGCTTCTCGAAACGAGATGGCCATATCGTAGCGAAGGTCTGAGCCCCGGCGTGCTTTGTTGCCGCCGCCACCGCCTCTTCGTCCGCCCCGGCCACCCGCGCCACCGAGGCCAAAGAGGTCTTCAAAGATGGAGCCAAAATGCTCAAACACATCGTCTACGTTTGAGAAGCCGCCACCCATGCCACCCGGTCCATTGACCCCGGCATGACCAAATTGATCGAAGCGGCGACGTTTTTCGGCGTCGCTCAAGACTTCATAAGCTTCGGCAGCTTCTTTAAATTTTTCTTCAGCAGATTTGTCGCCTGGGTTCCGATCCGGGTGAAACTGTATCGCAAGTTTGCGGTACGACTTCTTTATTTCATCGGGGCTCGCGCTGCGAGCAACACCCAAGACCTCATAGTAGTCTCGTTTTGTAGACATTTCTTTAAGTCCCTAAACAGTGGCAAAAAGCACGCAGCTTAACCTAAACATGTGATCTAAGCCGTCAAGTTAAATTTTCGGTACATCAAAAGAGTAGCTTGCTTGGAGGGAAAAGCAAAAGAAAAAGAAAAATTGAGGAAGTTCAACCGATCACAAGTCCACGTGCAAGTTGGCGTCTGACTTCGGCCAAGGACTCGGGGAATTTGAGGAGATCCCGGAAAACACCGGCTTCTCTCGATACAGGCTCTGAAACCTTATGGAGCGCAAGCTCGCTCAAGATTTTTTTCGCAAGCTCCGTATGCAAGTCGTGGCCTGCCTTGTGTGCAATGACGTGCCCCAGCAGAGGCATCCCGACAAGAGCCAAATCTCCAATACAATCGAGCACTTTATGGCGCACGAATTCAGACTCTGCACGAAGTCCGCCTTCGTTCACAATGCCTTCGTGCTTACTGACAACGATAGCATTTTCAAGTGAGCCCCCACGTGCGAGCCCCCGTGACTGCATATAAGCCACTTCTTCTGCGAGGCAGAAGGTACGCGCAAAGGAAAACTCTTCACAAAAGCTAATTCCGGTGTACTCGAGCGAAACGCTTTGTCTGCCAATGGCTTGCGACTGATTGAAGTCAATCACATAAGAAATCCAGGGCTTGCGAGAAGGCTCGATGCGAATAAAGCGCTCGGGATTTTTGGCATCCACCACTTCAACCACTTTTTTGATGGCTAAAACCTTCCGAGGGACCTGAAGAATGCTTATTCCTGCTTCATCTAAGAGCACAAGAAAAGGAGCTGCAGAGCCATCGAGGATGGGAAGCTCAAAGCTGTTGAGGGCAACGATGGCGTTGTCGATCCCAAAGCCATAAAAAGCGGCCATTAAATGTTCAATTGTCGATACGTAAATTTCGGGAGTTCCAATCCGGGTTGCCAGAGATGTATCGAAGACAGCTTCAGCGCTGGCCTTGATGTAGGGCGAACCAGGAAGATCGGTGCGTTGAAAAAGGATGCCCGTATTGGCTGTAGCGGGGCGAATTTCCACAGAAACCACAGCACCGGAATGCAAGCCTATGCCTGAAAACCGAATCGTAGATTTTAACGTGCGCTGGTATTCGTTCATGAGAAATTCAACCTTCCTTTCGGGTCTGACAGATCAGGCCACAGGATCTAACATTCAGCCACAACGACCGCAACGGAATTCTTCAAAGTTCAAAGTCGCGAACCAAACCTCTCGCTATCATAGCACATGCAAACCGAATCAAATATCTCGGTTACAGAAGGTATCGGATCTCTTCAAAAATACTTTACAGGAATTTCAAATTCCGAAGTCATTACGGATAACATAGCACTGTCGATCTTTTGACCTATCCGTTTTTATTGAGATTTTATAATTCCTGTTCAACATTTGAACAGATTTTCCACAGTTGAGTTATTGCATTGACCCCCGATGAGAATTCGCTGTATTCCTCAGTCGTCGGACTATCAAAGCGTCAAGGAGTCATTATGGGAAGTGTAAATAAGGTCATACTTTTAGGTAGATTGGGGCAAGATCCCGAGTTGCGTATGACGCCTAGTCAGCAACAGGTTGCTACATTTAGCATCGCCACCTCAGAATCGTGGCCCAGCAAAGACGGTCAAAAAGCGGAACGCACCGAATGGCACCGTATTGTCGTTTGGGGCAGACAGGCAGAAATGGTTTCCAAGTACCTCAAAAAAGGCCGCATGGTTTACCTCGAAGGCCGTCTTCAAACCCGCAGCTGGGATGATGCGCAGTCGGGACAAAAGAAGTTCATGACGGAAGTTGTTGCGAACCAAGTGGTCTTTGTCGATTCAGGCGCACGAGGCGGCAACGAGGGTTCCCCTGAAGTCGGCGACAGCTATGGCGAGCCCAGCGGCGGAAATTCTTACGCGAGCAATGCTTCATCGGGTGGGGGCTACGATAATCCAAGCCCACGCACGTCCAACACAAGGTCCGAGCAATCGCCTTCCAACAGTGGAAATGCGCCTTCGTTTAAGGCTTCCGATTACGATGATGATGTTCCATTTTAATAAAAAGAACGGTGTGGTGTTTCTTTAAAGCAACACCTGTACGCATTTTTCGTTAAATGCATTGAGGCGTCTTGATTGACCGATGTGGTTCATTCAGGACGCCTCATGTGCTTGTAAGCTAGATTTCTCTCGCTTCAAATTCTTTTTTTCAAAGCCTCAAAATTCGAATCCAAGTGTTCCCTTATTTGCGGGAGACTGATTGACATCTTCACAGGTGTGCAACACGTTACGTGTTGTGTTTTGTTGGCTTCCACGCACAAACACTTCCATGCTTTTATTCATGCCAAACGCGCTGTTTCCGCGATATGCAACGAGAGCAGAAATACTTCCAGCATTTACAGCTGCAACGCCTTTTTGGTAAACGCTTTCCAATTCACTTGCGCTTACTTTGGCAAAGGGAGGTGCGCCTAAAAACTGTGTCGAAGCGCATAAGAAATGAATGTAAGAGTCACTTCCGCCGGTTTTGTGATCGACTTCGTAACATGTGAGCGACTCTGCAACGCGCTCAGTAGTAGGGCTCAGCGGCCAAAAATTGGCGGTATCGTAAGTGCTCATAAATGTGCGACGATTCGTGACTTCGAAGGCAACGGTTGCAAGGGCAGAGCCTGTGTAGTCAATTTGAACTACCGCAGGATTTTCGGCTTCTTGGCTTGAACAGGTCAAGATATTACGCGGAGCATCTTGCGCCACACCTAGGGAAGAGTTGAATAAACCAGCAACAAATGCGAGGGCAGCAAAATTTTTAAACACGGCAAGACACTCCTTTACTTTTTTAACCTCTGACCAGTCAGTCAGTAGAAAGACTCTTAGGACTTGCAAAAAAAGATAGCAAGATATTTTTTTGATTTTGAATAAAAAAGTTAAAAAATGCTTAAATTATAAATATATGGACAGAGTCTTAAAAAACCCAACCGAGATGCAATTTTAAAAAGTGTAGGCTTCCTAACGATTGCCTGAGCTCAAAATCCCTCATTTCTTTTTCTTTTTCGCCGGGATCGAGATTCTCCTGCGAACTGTTCTTCTGGCTCAAAGGGAACCCATATGCATATCCTATCCAGTCAACTCCGATGGAGAATCCTGGGTTAAAGGTCCACCTGTGTCCCAGCTGGGCCTCGACCTCTAACGAATGCTGAGTGAATGTCAGGAGGCCGTTCGAGGTCGTGTCATTTTCAAGTGGGACATCTCGATTCCTGAGAAAGGAATCATACGCAATTCCGCCCGCAAGAAAAAAGGATTGTGCAACCTCGCCTCGAAACCGTAGTGGCGTGCGCCAATGCTTGATGTTGCCGCCATTTTCATTGACTGCAGAATGCTCAAATCCGAGCTCGAGTTGAGATTTAGGACTGAGATATATTCCTAGAACGCCACCATATGCGACGGTCGGAATTCCACCTGTCACGAAGTAGGCTGAAACCAGGGGGATGTGTTCACGCTTTTCTTTCTCGGGCTGCTGCTCCGCAGGGATTTTCCTGCTTGGTTGCGCAACAGGCGGAACAGTTTTGACAGGTAATGCGTCGGCTTGAGAATGGAAAACACTGAAAGACAAAAGCAGAAAGGCAAGAGAATACTTCGACATAACGGCTCACCCTGGTACGAAGAAAGATCTAGGCTAAACTCTAACCCAAAGTGAGGTGTGCAGGCGCCAGATCATTGGCATTTCACACCAATTGATTGAAAGACTGTTACGAAGTTGAACCGTCTCTTTTTTCTGTCAAAGGAATAAGGTAGCAACCGAGTTGAACGACTTCATCAAATTCTGTTTCCGATTGGAGCCAACCCACAATTTCATCTTGAAATGCGCGAATTCTTTTCTTGAACTCAGGAATTTTGGCTGAACTGATGGGGATATTGAGCAGTCCAAGTTCACGTTTATTTTCGGGGAGGCCGGGCAAAATCGATTGCCAGACTGCCATGGTTTCAAGATGCGTTCTTAAGACACTTGCATTGCTAAAATGCTCCCCTGTGTCCACCACCGGATCGGTGGCTTGCCATTTTCCAGCGTCATCTTTTTTCAGAAACCCCGTGCGCAGGAGAAAATCTAGAGACTTATGGGCTTCTTCAGGAGTGATGAGCTGATTTAACCGGTTTGAAATCCACTCTCCGCTTGGATTGAAATCAGGCAAAAAAACAAGCTCACGCACTACGAGATGAAACCAACGTGCGAGAATTTCTGTGTTACCGCGCGTAATTTCCTTGGTCGTAAGTTTTGACAGAGCCCGCAGGAGAGCATGGTCTGCTTCTTCTAATTGAGCCGCATTTTCAGCATTTTCTTTGCGCACGAGGGCCAAAAAATAATCTTTTTCAGGCAAGGTCAGCTCGAAAACCTTTGCCACGCTTTCGCCTATTTTTTCCGACATGTTTCGCTTGCCTTGGATGACCAGCAATAGGAAATTAGGGCTTTTTGTGCCCACAAGATCGCTCAAGCGGCGATACGAAAACGTTGCGCGCAGGCTTTTTTTATAGGCAAAAAAGTCAGCAAGGAACTGACGATAGGAATGATATTCTTCAATCTTGGGCCGTTTCAGGGCGTGTTTGACTGGCTCAATTCCCATTCACACGAGCCTTTCTTGACTCTTAATGACTTGATAAAGCTTTGAATGCCTTCCCTTGTGGCAGAGGAATCTTTTCCTTGAATAGAGACCCCTTCTCCATTGCCCCAGAAAACGAATCCCTGCACTTTTGAGTCTTGAGTGCCTAAAAATGCCAAAGCACAGTCCGAGCCTGCACTCAAAGGCTCCCAGGCGATTCCCTGAAATCCACTCTCGAAGGCAAAAGAGAGGTGCGTGCGCGCTTGCATTGCAAGCTCATCAACTGGAGCGGAAAGTGCTTCTATTCTGATGGGATTTCCGGGCAAAGAAACATCGTCGTAGGCTTCAAGGGTGTGACCACCGGTGTCCTGCGGATCGCTTGCGTCTCCGTAATCGCCCGAAAGGAGTGCGACAAATCCAAGCTCTTTACTCACCAGCATCGGAGGACCAAAGGAATTTCCAACGCGTGAAATTCCAAAAGCCGTTGTGGCGAGACAAGCAAAAGTCACCGTCAAGCCCTTGAAGAAGGATGACATGGGAGAAACTCCTTTAAGGAAACGCAGAGGAATTCAATGGAAACCCAAGGGGCCTTTTCCACGCACTGCAAACAAGCAATGCATCACTGCTGGGAGTGCTATAAAAGCCCTTTGAACACAGTTCAAGGAGTTTTATCAAAACAAGTGTAAAACCTCCAAATTTATGTGGGGAATATAATCGTCTGAAAAGGCCGCAACTCCTGTTGGAGCATGGCTAAAGATCTTGGACCCTGCATTGAGGCACGGGAAATACACCAGGAATATCTTGACGTCTCAATGGGGCGATTTTCATCTCCGCTTGCAGAATTTCTCCGATTCCAGCCCACCTAATGCGAAACATTCAATGGAACATGTTGATTTCAATCGACCAAGGTCAGGAATACCTATATGTCTACTTTCTGTTTATGCAATAGATTTCAAACGGTCCGTGTGATATCGGCAGAAGAGATTTTTAGAAAGCATGAACTTAAATGATAACGACCTGGAAATTCAGAATTAAAGACAGCAGTAAAGCAAGCCGGAACCTCATCCGGATGTCCCACGCTGTCAATATTGTCTGGAATTTCGCAAAAGAAACACAAATAAATGCTCTGCGCGCAAAATCTGCGCGATTAATTACCGATAAAAAAACGGGCCAGGTCATTGGCATCCCCAATTTTCTTTCGGCGTATGAGCTGAACAACCTTGTGGCAGGAAGCTCGAAAGAATTGGGCTTGCATTCACAAACCGTGCAAGCAGTCACGGAAGAATATGCGCGCAGGCGCAGACAATTTGGAAAACTCCTCCGCTGGAGAGGAGCAAAAACGACGGGTTGGATCCCTTATAAATCCAGTGGCGTGAAAATAGATGGCGATGCAGTTACCTTTTCTGGCAGCCGATTTCGCTTCTGGAAATCAAGAGAATTTCCCTCAGATGCTAAATTCAAAACGGGTTCCTTTACTCAAGACAAGCGAGGACGCTGGTATTTTAATATCAGTTTTGAGTCTGAGCAAATCGGCATACAAAAAGGCACAGAAGAGGTCGGAATAGACATTGGAATTAAAACTCTAGCTAGCTTATCGAATGGTCAAAAAATCGAACGACCCAACCTGAGAGCAAAGTTTCTCGAAAAATTAAAGAGAATTGAAAAAACAAGAAAATATGCAAAGCGCAAGCAAGCCAAAAGCAAGAAATATGGTGCGCTTCCCAAAGCAAAACAGGTTAGAAACTTACATGCAAAAGTTAATCAGAAGCGCCAAGACTATCTGCACAAAGAAACCACTAAACTTGTAAAGTTAACAAAACTTATTGTTGTTGGAGATGTTCCCTGTAAATTCTTGAATCGCAGTAAAAACATGTCCGGAATTTCACTTGATTCTGGTATAGGCACTTTTAAGCAAATGTTGAGTTACAAAGCCGATAGCGCTGGTTCAACATATTTCGAAATTTCAGAAAGGAACTCAACTCAGACGTGTTCAAACTGTGGATTGAAAAATCCACGACGGATTGAGCTTGGGGTAAGAGAATGGCGCTGTGAAAATTGTGGCACACACCATGATCGCGATACGAACGCGGCACGCAATATTCTCCGCGCAGGACGTTGCGCGCTGACCCGGTGTGCGTAAGTACATCCTAGGGAATCTTTGTCCCCTTAGGGCGGAGAGGACGTCACTTGCCGATGACTTTTTTCAAGGTCACGCCAATGTCTCCAGGGCTCATCACAACGCTAATGCCGCACGATTTCATAGCTTCGTATTTTTCCGCAGCCGTTCCGCCGGCGCCGCTGATGATGGCGCCTGCATGGCCCATACGCTTGCCCTTTGGAGCAGTTTGACCTGCAATGAAACCTACGACGGGTTTCTTCATGTTGGCCTTAATCCACTGCGCGGCTTCGATTTCGGCATTTCCACCGATTTCACCGATGAGAACCAAAGCGTCGGTGTCTTTGTCGGCGTTAAAGAGCTCAAGGGCGTCGATAAAGGTGGTTCCGATAATCGGGTCGCCGCCAATTCCAACGCAAGTCGATTGTCCAATGCCAAGGGCGGTGAGCTGGCCTACGGCTTCGTAGGTGAGCGTTCCAGACTTGGAGACAATACCGATGCGTCCGGGCAAGTGAATGTGCCCAGGCATGATTCCAATTTTAGCTTGGCCTGGTGTGATGACACCGGGGCAGTTTGGCCCAACCAGACGGCTTTTGCCACCTGAAGCCTTGAGTGCACGCTTAACACGCACCATATCCAAGACAGGAATGCCTTCTGTAATGGCAACAATCAGCTCGATTTCAGCGTCGATGGCTTCCAAGATAGCATCGGCTGCAAAAGGAGGTGGCACAAAAATCATGGTTGCGTTCGCCTTGGCCATTTTCTTGGCTTCGTGAACGGAATTGAAGATGGGCCTGTCGAGAACCGAGGTTCCACCTTTGCCAGGAACGACGCCGCCCACAAGGTTTGTTCCATATTCCATACATTTTTCTGAATGAAATTTTCCGGCGCTTCCTGTGATTCCCTGGCAAATAAGCCTGGTTTCTTTACTGACTAGAATAGTCATGGCTTTATATATCCTTTCGAAAACTCATCTGATTTTTGGTGTTACTTTACAGCTTTGACAATTTTTTCAGCGCCATCACTCATGGAATTTGCGCTGACGATATTGAGGCCGGATTCAATGAGAATCTTCTTTCCAAGGTCGACGTTGGTGCCTTCAAGGCGCACAACCAAGGGAACCTTGAGTCCGAGATCTTTAACGGCTGCAACGATCCCATTGGCAATGACATCGCACTTCATGATACCGCCAAAGATGTTTACAAAGATTCCTTTGACAGCCTTATCGCGCAAAATGATGCGGAATGCTTGTGTTACGGTTTCTTGGTTTGCACCACCGCCCACGTCTAAAAAGTTTGCAGGATCTCCGCCGTACTGCTTAATGATGTCCATGGTTCCCATGGCGAGTCCTGCGCCGTTTACCAGACAACCGATGTTCCCAGTTAACGAAACGTAGCTTAATCCATACTTCGAAGCTTCTAATTCGCGCGCGTCTTCTTCTTCAAAATCGCGAAGTTCTTGCAAGTCTGGATGACGAAACATTGCATTGTCGTCAAAAGACATCTTCAAGTCGAGAATTTGCAACTGATTTTCTTTGTTTAATGCCAAAGGATTGATTTCAATCATTTCGCAATCGTAGGCCATAAATGCCTGAAAAAGGGCTTTCATGGTTTTATCAAACTCTTTGGCAAGGGCCCCAGAAAAGCCTAAGCCCTGGTTTAATTGACGAAGAGTGTAAGGCATAAGGCCAATGGTGGGATCGATATTGGCAGTAATGATTTTCTCAGGGTGTTTTTCGGCAACTTCTTCGATGTCCATTCCACCTTCGGTGGAGGCCATTACGCCAATCGTTGCATTTTCACGGTTGACGACAAAACCAAGATAATACTCTTTTGCAATGTCGGAGCCTTCAGCCACAAGGATTTTGTGAACCTTTTTTCCTTCAGGGCCAGTTTGGTGGGTAACAAGTTGCATGCCTAAGATTTTTTCGGCATGGGCTTTTGCTTCTTCGGGAGTTTTAGCAAGCTTTACACCGCCCCCTTTTCCGCGTCCGCCAGCATGAATTTGAGCTTTGACAACCGAGAGTTTTCCGACGCCGTAGCTGCGGGCTGCCCATTCGGCTTCTGTGGGAGTGTAACAAAGGCGGCCGTTGGGGATGTTCAATCCGAATTTGCGAAGTAACTCTTTCGCTTGGTACTCATGAATATTCATGTCGCTCTCCTTGAAGTCGAGGAATAGAAAAAATGCAGGGGCAGCACATTGCACGAAGAGGTGACGTGTTAAATCACAATCGCCAAAATGCTTGGTCCGTCTGGATATATTTAAACTTCGATTTCAGGGAGAAGTAAAGGGATGAGCTTTTATTAAATATCAGAAAGTCGCTTTATCGATTCGTTAAGTTTGTCTAAATTTTCTTTAAGCTCAAGGAGCTTTGACTGCATAAGTGTTTGCAGGAGTAACATGCGATTGCCTTTTGCGCCTGCGCCGGCAAGTACCGCATCGATTTGGTCCTGAAACTCCAGGGCTCTTTCAAGGGACTGCGGAGGAAGGGAGGCAAAATACTCATCACGATCGAGCAGAGCCTTTTTCAGGCCATCTGAATGCAAAAAAAGTGGTTTGACTTCATCAGTCATGTGAGATTCCTCCTAGATTCGATCATAGGAAGAATCGGCAAATTTTTGTAAAACATGAAAATTGGGTAAAAACATAAAAAATCCTGCTTGGATAGCACTGATGGCACCCAAGCAGGATTTTTTTAGAGAGCGCTAAAGCGAAGGCATTACATCATGCCAGGAAAGCCGCCTTGGCCCATTCCCATTCCAGCGCCGGGGCCCTGTGCTGATGCTTTGTCGTCTTTTGGTCGTTCTGCGATCATGCATTCTGTGGTGAGCAGAAGGGAAGCCACGGAAGCTGCATTTTGAAGTGCAGAGCGTGTCACCTTAGTCGGGTCGATGATGCCGCAAGCAACAACGTCTTCGTACTTCTCTTCGCGTGCATTGAAGCCAAAGGTTGCAGAGCTATTTTCACGCACTTTTTGCAACACAACGGAAGGCTCATGGCCTGCGTTTGTTACGATTTGACGAAGGGGCTCTTCAGTCGCACGTACGATAATGTCAACGCCGAATCTTTCGTCGGGTGGGCAAGTATCGCGGAACGTGGTGAGAGCTTTTTGTGCTCTGATGAGGGCAACGCCACCGCCAGGAACAATGCCTTCTTCAACAGCTGCGCGTGTTGCATTCAATGCATCTTCAACGCGAGCTTTCTTTTCTTTCATTTCGGTTTCAGTGGCTGCGCCGACGCGAATCAAGGCAACACCGCCTGCGAGCTTCGCAAGACGTTCTTGAAGTTTTTCACGGTCGTAATCGCTGCTCGTATCTTCAACTTGCTTGCGCAATTGTTTGATGCGGGCCTGAATATTTTCTTTGGTACCTTGGCCGTCGATGACGGTGGTGTTGTCTTTGTCGATACGCACACGCTTTGCAACACCGAGGTGTTCAATGGTGGTGCTTTCAAGCTTCATGCCAAGCTCTTCAGAGATGACAGTTGCGCCCGTGAGGATGGCAATGTCTTCAAGCATCGCTTTACGGCGATCGCCAAAGCCAGGAGCTTTCACAGCAACGATCTTGAGGTTGCCACGGAGGCGGTTCAAGACGAGGGCTGCGAGTGCTTCGCCTTCAACATCTTCAGCGATGATGAGAAGAGGGCGTCCTGTGCGGACCACTTTTTCGAGGATAGGCACGAGATCTTTGAGTGACGAGAGCTTCTTGTCGTAGATGAGGGTGTAAGCGTCCTCATAGTTGACTTCCATGCGCTCGGTGTCATTCACGAAGTAGTTTGAAAGGTAGCCGCGATCAAACTGCATCCCTTCGACGACTTCGAGAGTGGTTTCCATGCCCTTGGCATCTTCAACTTGAATAACGCCTTCTTTGCCTACGCGCTCCATAGCGTCGGCAATGATGTTGCCAATCGCAGTGTCGCTGTTCGCAGAAATTGTACCAATTTGTGCAATTTCATTGCGGCTTGAAGTCGGGCGGCTCAATTTACGGAGTTCTTCGACAACGATGTGTACCGCTTTGTCGATTCCGCGCTTGAGATCCATAGGATTGTGGCCGGCAGCAACGAGCTTAATACCTTCACGGTAAATCGCTTGTGCAAGAACGGTAGCCGTTGTGGTTCCGTCGCCCGCAACGTCAGAAGTTTTGGACGCCACTTCTTTAACCATCTGTGCGCCCATGTTTTCGAACTTGTCTTCAAGTTCGATTTCTTTAGCGACAGTAACGCCATCTTTGGTCACGCTAGGTGAGCCAAAAGACTTGTCGATGGCAACGTTTCTACCACGAGGTCCCATGGTGATTTTTACGGCGTCTGCGAGGATATTGACACCACTGAGGATCTTTTTACGAGCGTCTTCACCGAAGTTAATAATTTTAGCGGCCATCTTGAGAATCTCCTTAAAAGCAAATGAGAAAAAGTGAAATCAGCCGAGGACGCCAAGAACTTCGTCTTCGCGCAAAATGAGGTGTTCTTCACCGTCAAGCTTCACTTCTGTTCCGCTGTATTTGCTAATCAGAATGCGGTCGCCCACTTTAACTTCAAGGGCTTTCACTTTACCGTCTGTCAAAACTTTTCCAGATCCAACAGCAACAACGGTTGCTTCGGTTGGCTTTTCTTTTGCATTGTCGGGGATAAGGATTCCACCAGGTGTTTTGGTTTCTTCTGCAATTCGCTTCACAAGGAGACGGTCTGCTAATGGACGAATTTTCATAAAACCTCCTAAAAGGGCTTTTTGGCGTTACTAGACTTAAAAATGATGTCGAGCTCGAGCACCCCAAAAAAGTAAACGCCCAACTCAACATGTCAAGGGCATGCTCGTAAGGAATTTGAGTTAGGAACGTGAAAAGAGATGTAGGTAAAAAAACAAGAAGGGAGGCGAGAAGGCTTATTTAAAGGGCGTCACGCCTTCAATTCCAAATGAGTTGTCGCTCATTTTGCGCACCAAATAAAGATGCTGCTTGGACTCTAGAATAGCGATGAGCTCGGAGCTACCACCTTGCTCATACCCCAACACAAGGCGAGAGCCCGCGATGGAATTTTCATACTCGCGAAGGCGCTCTTCGCTGTTGGGAACCGCCTTGCCAAGCTTGCGCACGCCCGAAAAACTCCCGCGCCCTTGCCCCTGCCCAATCCAAACTTCGGAGTCTTTAACCCCCACCACCTGCACCATGCGGCTTTGAGCGGCGCGCGGAGCAATGGCATACACGGGTTGAAAAGGGATCTGAAATTGCTCGGCCAAGGCCGAAAGATCGGAGGAACTGGTTGTGAACACAATTCCTTTGGCGTTTGCATCCTGAGCAGGCGATGCCGTCGACAGTTCTGGAGACTGAAAAAGACTATTCGTAATTACAATATAGTTGTTTTTAAGATGCTGCCGTGAAGTGACAACGGCATTTTGAAGCTTGGAGGCTTCGGCAAAACACACAGAAGCGGGCAGAGCCGCCGAGAGACATGCACACAATCTGCTGACACGGAGGAAGCTCTTCAAAGCGAGTGGCTTCCACGAAGACAAATGCGGGTACATTGAGTGTTTCCAGGGGTGCTTGGTCCGTTCTCTTTCCAGCGACTGGAAAAGAAGGGGCGAAAGAACACCCAGTTAATTCGACCCAGAAGAGACATCAAAACTTCTGGGGTAGCAACGGAGGATACCCATAGCTCAAAGTTTTTTAAGGTGCAAAGATTTTTCTCATTCTAGACCTCTTAATGAGGAACATGTCGGACCTGAATTCCACAATCATTGAGAAGTTTAGTAACAAAATCAAAGTCCTCATTGCGATACTCTTTTCGGTAAACGACAGTTTTGATCCCAGCCGTAATAATGGCTTTGACACAATCCCGACATGGACTCCAAGTGACGTAAAGAGCGGCATTCCGCAAATCTTGACGTGACGAGGCGATCGCATTCATTTCCGCATGTACCATAAAAGGATATTTATCAGGACGCAAATTAGGGAGCTTCTCGTCGGCACAACCCGGTGGAAATCCGTTGTAACCCGTTCCAAGCACGCGTCTATTTTCGTCCACGATCACAACGCCCACTTGAGTTTCGCCGTCATGACTCCGCAATGAAGCGGCTTCGGCAATTCCTAAAAAATAGGAATCCCAGCTTGGCCGCTGAATGGTCCTGCGGTTTTCATAGTTGATTTCTAAGACCGGAAAGGTCTTCCTTTTGTCTTTAAGGGGGCTTTCTGATTTGTTTTTTTCGTCTGTCACCGGTGAATTCCTTTCCTTAGAGAATGACTTTCTCTTTGTATTCTCCAAAGACTCCACGAAGAGCATTGCAGATTTCTCCAACGCTTGCATACACTTTGACGGCCTCAAGGATATCAGGCATCAAATTGCCATCTCCTCTGGCCGTATTTACAAGCTGTGTCAAGCATTTCTTCACGGCTTCATTGTTGCGCGTGCTCTTAATGTGGGAAAGACGTGCAATCTGTGATTTTTCAACCTCTGGACTGACTTTGAGCAGATTTTGAGGGGGGTCTTCTTGAATGGTAAAGGTATTGACACCCACGATGAGCCGCTCGCCCTTTTCAATATCTTGTTGGTAGCGAAAAGCTGATTTTTGAATGGCAGCTTGCACAACGCCTTGCTCAATTGCAGAAACCATGCCTCCCAATTTATCGATATCTTCGATAATCGCGATGGCTTCATTTTCGATTTTCGTCGTTGTGGCTTCAACAAAGTAACTGCCTGCGAGGGGATCGACGGTGTTTGCTACGCCGCTTTCCGAGGCAATAATCTGTTGTGTCCTGAGGGCAACTCTCACGCTGTCTTCCGTGGGAAGCGCAAGCGCCTCATCGCGGCTGTTGGTATGAAGGCTTTGAGTTCCACCGAGTACGGCTGCAAGAGCCTGTAAAGTAACACGCACGATGTTGTTGTCTGCCTGCTGTGCGGTGAGAGTGGATCCCGCAGTTTGAGTATGAAAACGTAACATCCAACTTTTAGGATCTTTGGCTTTAAACCGTTCCCGCATGATTTTTGCCCACAGTCTGCGTGCAGCGCGAAACTTTGCCACCTCTTCAAACACATCCGTAAATCCATTAAAAAAGAAACTGAGCCGGGGTGCAAAATCATCGACGTCGAGTCCGGCTTGCAATGCTGCTTCAACATAGGCAATGCCATCTGCAAGTGTAAAGCCTACTTCTTGAGCAGCGGTACTTCCAGCTTCACGGATGTGATATCCACTGATGGAAATCGTATTCCACTTGGGCACGTGCATGTTACAGTATTCAAAGATATTCGTAATGATGCGCATCGAAGGCCGGGGTGGAAAGATGTAGGTGCCCCGTGCAATATATTCCTTCAAAATATCATTTTGAATGGTTCCGCGCAGTTTCTCACTGGAGACACCTTGTTTTTCGCCCACCGCAATATAGAGCGCCAGCAGTACGCTTGCAGAAGCATTTATGGTCATGGATGTCGAGATTTTATCGAGGGGAATCGAATCAAATAGGCGTTCCATGTCGTCGAGGGTGTCGATTGCTACGCCGACTTTTCCGACTTCACCCGCAGCCTGCTCACAGTCGGAATCATACCCAATTTGTGTGGGAAGATCGAAGGCAACGCTTAAACCCGTTTGCCCCTGTTCCAGCAAATAGCGGTAACGTTTATTGGATTCTTCGGCAGTGCCAAAGCCGGCATATTGCCGCATTGTCCACAATTGACTGCGGTACATGGCGGCATGCACACCACGGGTAAACGGGTATTGTCCGGGCAATTCTTGGGCAGTATTATTATCGTCATTTTTTTGGAGATCTTCAGGAGTATAAAGGCCTTCAACGACGTCGTTCGAAGCTGTTACAAAGCTTTTTAAGCGGTTTTTTGCCGCAGCAAATTCTTTTTCGTATTTTGCGCGATCCATTGCGGTGTTCCCTTGTGTGTTACTTTGTGACAGGAAGATCCATTTTTCGACCCGGAAACTCACGCCAGAATTCGTCATCAAAAAGTGGCGCAAAAAGTTCCGTCCAGCTCGAAAAGGCCTGTTGAGCAGACTTGCCAGGGATGGATTTAACGGCCTGTTTTCCCCAAATGAGCGCACCACTGTTTGTGTCGACTAAAACCACTGTGACAGAGGCTTTGATGAGGTATTTATCCTTTATGGATCCCTTTTCAAGGCTATTGAGCAAGACAAGAAGGGCAGTGTCTGCATTGAGAACTTTGGCTGAAAGTGCGTTTAAATTTTCTTTCCAACTCTTTTTATCTTTGAGGCAAAAAGAATAATATTCGAGCACCGTTTTTCTTTTGAGGCACTGCTCTGTAAGATCTAATTTATCTTTGGGATCGGAACTTGAGATCTTTTTTGAAGCATCGTTCAATTCCGCGCTCATCTGTTGAAAAAGTTTCGAATCGCTTCCCACAAGCTGGCGGACACGATTGAAACTCACCCCATTGACAGAGGGCTGATTGGAAAAGTCTTTGAGGACTTCCGTTTCTATCAACGTGGAAATTTTGTCGGTTTCGAATGCAATGAGATCGACGGATGCCTTTTGTGCAGGGTCTGGAACCACAAAAAGAGGCACTGCGAGGATGCGAGACGGGTTGATTGCAAGGAATTTGGGTTGAATTCCTTCTCCAATTTGTGCACTCCGGCTGACACAGCTTGTCAGGAACAAAAAGGTAACAGTCAACAATTGTAGCCTATGAGGTCGTTTAAAGGTCTGTCGTAAAAACATTCCGGTCTCCCAAAAGTGCAACGCTGAACACAGTGTGACAGGCGGCAAACTGTAGCTGCCTGTGGCCGACTTGTCATGGGAAGGAATGCATTTTTGCAAAGGTCCCCGACCGCGATACAATAAACAAGAGGAATAACAGGAAAAGAAGAGGTCTCCCAGAGCGATGTCAAAGAGAATGCAAAAGGCGAACTTCTTGTGGCCCAAAGCTTGGATTGCTCTTCTGTTGAGCAGCACCGGGGCCCCTTCCACAGCACACGCTGCACCCCTCCTTTCCCTTGCCGACAGCGTCGAAAAGGTCATTGGCAGTGTCGTCAATATCCAAACATCAGACCTTGAAATAAACCTCGAAGCGAAGAACGGCCCCCAGGCCCTCAGGCAAATAGACCGTTTTTTGCAGCTCTTTTTGTTGCCCGGCCAGTTGATGCAGCCCCGGCACACCAAGTCCTTGGGTTCGGGCTTTTTTTACGGAAAAAAATCTTACGTCGTCACAAACCATCACGTGATTAAAGATGCAGAAACCATCGAAATTGTAACGTCGAGTCCACAGCGTCGCTTCAGTGCCCAAGTGCTCGGATTCGATGAAAAGGCAGACATCGCAGTTTTGAAAGTTGCCGCACGGGAAGGCATCAAACCGCTCGCCTTTGATAAAAGCAGCGTGTTGAGAATCGGTGAGGGCGTTTTTGCCATCGGAAATCCCTTTGGCTTTGGACACACCGTCACCAGCGGCATTTTATCTGCCAGGGGACGCACCATTGGAGTGGGTCCTTACGATGAATTTCTGCAAACCGATGCTGCCATCAATCCGGGAAATTCGGGTGGCCCTCTTTTTAATCACAAAGGAGAGCTTATAGGCATTAATACAGCAGTTGCTTCGGACGCACAGGGCATTTCATTTGCAATTCCATCGGAAATTGCCAAACCTTTGATTGACGAAATTATTCAAAAAGGCTCCGTGCAAAGGCCTTGGTTTGGCGTGATTTTTTCTGCCATCACCGAAGAAAAGGAAGCCGATCAAGACACATATGGAATTTATGTTAAAAATTTAGCAAAGGATTCTCCGGCCGAAAAATCGGGCATTAAGCTTGGAGATGTCATTTTAGGCATCAACGGTTTTCAGGTAAAGGATGCCGCGAGCCTTGAAAAAATTCTTCGGCGCATCGTTCCAGGGCAAAGAGTGATGGTGAGAGTTTATCGCGAAGGAGCGCCCTTACAGATTTCTCTCACCGCAGAACAACTTCCTTTAACTTCTGATTTGCGAAAAATGAATTCTATTTTTTAAGTCACTTCAACGCAAAAAAATGGAATGCTAAAATTCCTGTTTTTTGAGAAGATCTTTAATCTGCGCGACGACTTCTCTAATGAGTGAATTTTCATCATCAATACGTTCTATAAGAATTGAACCGAGTTCAGAAGAACGGGTTGCCCACAGTGAATAGAGGGCATTGCGTACCAAGCCCGCATATTTAGCCCGCGTCATTGCGGTGCCGCCAAACCAACGCGCATAATCGGGCTGCCGCATGCGCGCAATATCGATCAAGGTAAGATCAGAAAACAGTGAATGCGAAGCTTGAAATTCAGGGATTTGCACGACATCATCTGTCACTAAGTTGTAGGGGCAAACCTCTTGGCAAATATCACACCCATAAAAAGTCTCACCAAAATAAGGGAGGTATTTTTCAGAAATAAGGCCCCGGTGTTCGATGCTCAAATAAGAAAGGCATTTATTTGCATTGAGAAAGCGCGGCCGTTCAAGGGCACCCGTGGGACACGCATCAAGGCATTTGCGGCATTCACCACAGTCTAAGGACTGCAAAGCATTGGTTTTCGTGATGCGCTTTCCAAGCTGCTCGGGAGTTAGAGTAAGAAGGATTGTGGCGATAAAAAAATAACTTCCCATGCCAGGGCGAATCAGCATTGAATTTTTGCCGACAAAGCCAAGGCCCGCTTCTCTTGCATGGGCGCGGTCAAAAAAAGGAATGCTGTCGACCACCGCTCGAAACTCAAAATTCAACGCAAGATTTTTTGAAATCCTGCTTGCGCATTCTTCTAATTTTAATTTCAATATTTTATGATAATCTTTGCTGCGTGCATAACGAGCTATTTTATGAACAATGCTCGATTTTGGGAGCAAAGATGCACTCGCTAGCGAACCTGCATTTTTTCGTTGCGCAACACTGCGCCGCATACGGATGTTTTTTCCGGGGGAATAGGGAACTAAAAACACAAGAGCGGTGCGGGCCTGGGGAAGAATATGCGAGGCGTCTCTTCTGGCCGCATGATTTTTTTCCATAAAATGCATTTCGCCATGTGCACCTGCTTGCAGCCAGGCTTTAAGTGCCAAGCGATCTTTTTCAAGATTTGAACTGACGTTTGGGGTCTGCAAGGGGTCTGATTGCAAATCAAGCACCGACACCGTTTCGAGGCCCATTTCGGTACAGGCATTTTTTAATTCTTCAAAAAGTTCATAGATGGGGAGCATGTGGAGGCGGTTTTTGGGTGTTTGTCAATGCAATTGAATCAGCCGCTGGGAGAGAGTCTGGATCCATGTGAACCACGACATCGGCATCAAAGTACTCTTTAACGAGGTCTTCGACTTGTTCTGTGATGGCATGGGCTTCTATAAAGGAAAGTGCCGAGGTTAGGGTAATGTGAAAATCAAAAAAGTAACGGTGCCCGCTTTTACGACCGCGAAATTTGTGAACATCGTGAATATCATCACTCACGCTTGTAATCAGTGCTAAAACTTTTTTCTTAACCTCATCGGTCACATCATGATCCATCAATTCATCGATACTGGTGCGCAGTAAGGAAACCCCTCCCCAGCCGATATAAAGGGCAAACGCTGATGCGAAAATAAAATCGAGCCAATATTGTTTTGTGAGAAGAATAATTCCAATAGAGATTCCGCTACCCAAATTGGAAATCACATCCACTTTATAGTGTTCTGCATCAGCTAAAAGTGCGGGACTGTCGTGCTCTTTACCATGATATTTGAGCCACTGTGTAATGAAGACACTGAGGCACGCAGCACCAAAAAAGAACGCCGGTGTTGTCCAGTGTTGAGGAGTGACTTGCAGGGTATTTGTAACTTGGGCATTGGCCTGCATGAGACTTGAAGCAAAAATAGCGAGGGCACCACCCGTAATAAGGGCGCCTTGGCCCAACGCGGCAATGGATTCTGCTTTGCCATGTCCGTAAGGGTGTTCCTTGTCTGCTCCTTGACGTGCAAACGTCACAATGCGTTGGTTGATAAGGCTAATGACCACATCAATGGAACTGTCCCAAGCCGAAAGGGCAATAATCAGTGAACCGGTTTGCCAGTAAAGAATCAGCTTTCCGGTTGCTAAAACGAACGCACCAAAGGCCGCAACTCCCGCTGCGAACTTCGCCGATCGAATGGTTTGCTTGTGAGGCTTGCGGTGGTTGTTTGAGCCTGAGGTTTCAACCGAGATCTTTTCGTGTGCCAAGTTGCTGCCCTCATTTCTATGGCGTGGCCCTGCGGCAGTTTACGACACGGACTTTCGAAACACCCGAGAATAGGTGGGTTCGTTTCTTTCCAAAAAGATGCTTTCAAACTGTGTCACATAAGGGCCACCCTGCACCAGGGAAGGCTGAAATTCATCCCCATGCATCCAGTCTGTTACCTTAGCAACTTCGCAGGCAGATTCAAAATATTCCTGATGATCGGTTTTGAGCCAAAAGAATCCGTCTGTCTTCAATTTAAGCCGCAAAGCCCGAAAGAAATCTGCTTGCAAAAGTCTATTTTTTTCATGTCGCTTTTTTGGCCATGGATCCGGAAAAAACACACATACCCCATCGAGGGAGCAATCAGGTACCATGTTGAGAAAGCTAAGGGCGTCACATATTCCAACCCGCGCATTGGCGAGGTTTTGGAGTTTAATTTTACGCGCTGCTTTAACCGTGCGCTTGTAGGTGATGTCGAGGCCGAGAAAATTAACGGAGGGATTTCCGTGCGCCATTTCCAACACACTTTTGCCCATGTAACAACCAATTTCAAGCACCAGCGGAAGTTCGTTGCGCACAAACAAAGTGGGGAATTGTGTAGAAAGATCTTCGTTCGTATAAAGGATGCCTTCAAGCTTCAAAGCTTCCTGCAGGTACGGGTTTTCGTGCTTCAACTCAGCATTTTCGCCCCGTTTGAGTTTTTCAACCAAGGTGCCTGCAAACTTCAAGCTCATAGCGGCGGTGCTCCAATTTTAACTCTACAGTCCTGCCCTCTCGGGTGGAACGGGGATGGTGTGGGAACTTGCCGAAAATGAGTGTGGAAATCAAGTCTCTTTTGTGGGGTGTGGCTTTTCTTGCGGCTGGGTTTGCTCAGCAAGGAAGGGCTGCGGAGATTTCTGCGGCTCCTTGTCGCAGCAATCCCTTGCCGCTTTCCTCTGCGAAAGCTGTAAGGGTTGAAAATCTAGAATCTAAACCGGGTCGGAACTTTAAGGTTTATTGGAAGTCCCAAGCGCACACTGAAGGCCAGGTCCGCCCCCCCTCCCCTGAGGTAGGCGCAGAGGTTGTCATCTCGCGCTGTGTCAGTCCGGGAAAATGGGCGACTGTGGCAAAGGGGCTTGTCATCGGGCGCAATGGCGCTGTTTTTGAAGCGGACGTTGAGGCCGGGCCACACTCGGAAGAGAACTTGGGCGAAGTGGAGCGTGTTGCCGTTCAAAGTGGAAATCTGTATTGGCGCCCCATGGCCGGTGATTATGTGGTCTCCGTTGAAAAATCCATCGCCTCTAAAATTCAAATCAGCCCCCTGATTGAAATGGGCGTCGATGAGCTTTTTGCACGTGAGCGCGCAGGCAGGCTCTACTCCTTTGACCTCAGCGAAAAAGGAAAAACGCGCTTGCGTGAAGAATTTGAACGCTTTCGAAGCCTGTCAGGGCGCCTGATTGTGGAGGGGTTTCTCTCACGCCCCGGTGATCGCGATGATTTGCGCACCGAAAGCCGCATCAGAGCAAAATCCGTTGCAGATTATTTGCAGCAGACATTTGAGCTTCAAGACGATCGCATTGCAGCCATGGGATATGGCGGCGATTTACTTCCCACCGGTATGCGCCCGGTTGCACGTTGGCCCAAGCGGCAAATTGAAGAAGGGATTGTTTTGCGGTTATTGCCTAAGTAATTCAGAAATCTTATTGATTGCACTCTATTGATGAAACGAAATACATTATTCAAGAGCTTGTAAAAGTGTCGCAGTACTGATGAGAGTTGCAAATTCCTGATTCAAATTTGCCATTACGACGCGGTGAATTTCTTCCGCATTCAGTAAGAGGCCGTCTGGTGCTACTCTTTCGAAGGCCACGCAGGCATCACTCACGACCGTAACAAGAAACCCAAGGTCTGCTGCCATCCGGGTGGTGGCATCGACACAGTGATTTGAAGAAAAACCCACAATCACCAACTTTTCAATGCCATGCTGCCTTAGAGTTTTTTCAAATTCAGTGCGGACAAATGCGGAATTTGCAGATTTAGTGATTTCGATTTCACCTTCAGTTGGAACAGCCATTGGCTTGTAAGTGCAGCCGTGCGTTCCCTTACACAAAGGTGAGCGTGCATCATTGGACTCGTGTCGAATGTGGAACACGCGTCCTTTTAATGCTCGCCAACGTGAAAGAATGGCGCTGATGTTACTTTCTGCAGAAACGTTGTTACGTAAGCCCCATTGTTCATCATCAAAACCATGCTGCATGCCTAAGATTATAAAAGCAGTCTTGGAATCGACCGTCGGCACCGCATTGGGTACGGCCCCTCCTTTTAGACTGTTCCCTAAAATTAGTTGCTGCGCAGAAATAGCGGCCCTGCTTGCATTGTTTATTTGCCGGCCTTGGGTAGAAAGTATCCAACGGTTCTCTTTTTTTTCGACGACTCCCAAAGGAGCGAGTTCCTGAAGACTGCGAGAAATCACAGAGACATCGCGCAATATTTTCTTTGAAAGCTCGGCAAGACTTGTGCAAGTTTCAAACTGCAGGAGCAGTTCGCACTGCTCTGAGGAAATGAGAAAACGTTGCTTATGAGCCATTCAAAGTCCCCTCCTGGTTTCAAGACGGCCCATCGATCGGGTTTGGGTCAAAAAAAGCAGTCTTGCAATGATCTGAAGTGTGTCGTGTTTTTGAAGTCGTTGCAAATTCTGCAGAGTATCGTGCAAACTTTGCAAGATACAGAACACTTTTTATAACGTACTTTTGCCCTTGTTCATCGTCCAGCGATGGTTTTGCAACGCCCTCTTTTTGAATACAAGAGACCATTTACAAGGGAGATATTTTAATCATGTCAGACAATATTCTTATACTTATTGATATCCAACGTGGATTCCTTGACCCCCAGTGGGGCAAACGCAACAATCCTCATTTTGAGCAACATGTTGCAGCACTTCTTCAACACTGGAGGGAGCACAACCAGCCCATTATTCACGTGCGTCATCTTTCTTTGCTTGAAGGATCTCCGCTCAGTCCTGGTCAACCTGGACACCATTTTATGGATTGCGCACAACCCCTTCAAAACGAAGAAATCATCAGTAAGAATGTGAATAGCGCCTTTATTGGTACGGATCTATTGCAACTTTTGTCGAGCCGTAAGGCGAAAAAACTCGTATTTGCGGGCCTCACAACTGATCATTGCGTTTCAACTTCTGTGCGCATGGCCGCTAATTTCAGCTTTGAGTGTGTGGTTGCGTCAGATGCAACGGCGACATTTTCGAGAATCGATGCCGATGGGACTTTAATAGATCCAGACCTTGTGCAACGTGTTACGTTGGCAAGCCTAAGAGGAGAATTTGCAACAATCTTAGAAAACAGAATTCTTCTTTCTGAAGGCCAAGGGGTTTGAAAATTTGAATCCCAGAACAGCAATAGAATGTCCATGGACAAATGTGGCTTGAAAGAGATAACCCCTTTAAACTGAATGGACGTGATAAAAAGTGCAAATCGCCAGACACACGTAAAAATGCCGAGAAACATCTTTATTTTCAGGGACGAAAGTACACATGCAAACACCCACCATATGCAAAGAAATTCTGGCCACCTATCGCGGCTGGAATGAATTGACGAGGTCTCAGGAACCCGATTTTATCGCTCAAAAGTCAGTCGTTATTGCAGATGTTGCACATTTGGATGTTCCCCCTTTTATTTTCTCGGATGAAGCAGAAATTCACGCATCCCTTGTCGGACTCCTAAAAAGAGAAAACGAAATTTTCGATCATTTGAGCTTGAGTAACAGCCAATATACAATTGCAAAACTTAATCAATCCGTTGAGTTTATCGAATCGAAGAAGTCTAAAAGTAAACCTTCCAGATCCGGAATCGAAGCAAGAGGGGTCATTTGGACTCCCGTTCCTGACGAAGAGCTCCAAGAACTCAAAGACAAATTTGAAGAAACAAAAAAAGCTGTAGGCTTAGAAAAGGCAAAAGAATTTACCGAGCACCCCTATTACCCCGCAAACTTATGCGAGGACGTGAAGAGTCGTGCCATGTGTGCGATAGATTTTTGCACCTCAAGATTTCCACAATTCGAAAAATTTGATTTCGCCCTTAGAATGGTTGATTCTCCGGCATCGTGGCGAATGCTCGTGACAAACACAGGAAGCGAACAGCTCACGTTGGCCGTCAACAAAAATCCTCTCTCCAGGCTTACAAATTCGGCGGTCTCGGTTTTGGCATTTCACGAAGTGATTGGTCATATGCTGCACGTTTCAACCCTTGCGAAAAATGAGAAATGCCAACAAGAAATTCCCCACCTTCTGGCCATTGCAATTCATACGCAAGATGCTTTTCTTGTTGAAGGTGTCGCACAAATTATGACGAGCTATGTGATAAAAAACCTCTTGCCAGAAGATAAAGTTCTTCAATTGTCTCTGTGCCACTATGAGCTTGATTTTGCTTGCAGGCAAAGGAACAGTATGGACTTAATAAATGAAGAAATTGATCCGAGTGCAGCTGCAGAAAGGCATTTCAGTCTCCTAGGAGGCGATCCAGAAATATTAAACAAAACCTATGCCTTTATTGCAGATGATCTGTTCTTTTCTTCTCAAATATTAAATTATCATTCTTCAATGAAAACCCTTTCTCCATTTTTGAACCTCAACATCGAATCTTTCTCAAAGGCTTTGAAGTACCTTATGTCCTCTTTTCATTCAGCCCAGGAACTCAAGAGCTTGTATGCGTCTCGATCTTGGTGAATGCAGGCTTTAGCTCAGCACCCGGGTAGCGATCTCTTGCTGAAACCTTAACAGATAGCCATCGGGATCTTGAATCAGAAATTCGCGCACGCAGATTTCCGTTTGGCGAATTTTGTACCAAACGTCATACGCCTCTTTCCAAAGTTTGATATTTAAGTCCTTCAAACGCTGTTCGAGTTTGTAAATATCGCTCACTTCAATTTGGAAGTTTATTCCTCGGCCAAAGGGGACTTCGAGTTCGGCAACTTCCCAATTTTCGTTTCGTTCTTCAAGCATGATTTGAGAACGCTCACGTTCCAAAAAGGCAAACTTATGTTCGGGCCTTTCATACAAAATTTGAAACTCAAGTGCTGACGTGTAAAAACTTAAGGTTCGAGACAAGTTTGTGACTGTCAATTCAGGAATAAGTGGCGAAAAATTGATCTCAGACATGGTTAGCAATCCTCGCTTTGAATCAAATAAAAACCTATTGTATCGTCAAAGCAGTTTATGGCTTTATATTAACGAAACAAAGGACCAGGAGTTTTGAAATTGACTTCCACTTTTAACACTGTTCTTGAAGCAAAAAAACTCGCGTCGAAGGTCTTGCCTCAAACTGCACGGGATTACATCAATGGGGGCTCAGGTGACGAGCAAGCATTGGTGAGAAATAGGCGTGGCTGGAAAGATATAAATCTCATTCCGCGTGTGCTTGTTGATGTTTCAAACAGGAATCCAAGTACGAATATTCTTGGAATAAAAACTCCATTCCCGTGTGTTATTGCACCTACAGCGTATCATAAACTGGCACACCCCGAAGCGGAATTTGCAACTGCGAGTGCTGCATCTGAAGCGGGCGTCATTATGACAGTGAGTACGTTTTCAAATACTCCCATTGAAAAGTTGACGAGTATTTCGGGAAATCAAACGTGGTTTCAACTCTATGTTTACCGTGATCGCGGCATTACAAAGGAGCTTATAAAGCGAGTAGAAGCCTCAGGTTGCAAAGCATTTGTCGTAACGGTTGATGTTCCTATTCTTGGAAAAAGAGTGAGAGATATTCGAAATGGTTTCTGCTTGCCAGCAGACTATTTTCCGGCAAATTTGACGGCAGACAGTGCTGCTCGACTGAGTATGAAATTTGCAGGGTCTTCACTCGAAGCTTTTGTAAAGGAACAACTCGATGATTCGCTTTGCTGGAAAGACCTCGAGTGGATTCGATCACAAACAAGTCTTCCAATTATTGTGAAAGGAATCCTTCATCCAGATGATGCTGTGAGGGCCTGTCAGCTTGAAGTGGATGGAATAGTCGTTTCTAATCATGGAGGTCGTCAGCTTTCTGTATGCCCATCTACTGCAGAAATGCTGCCTTTAATCAGAGATTCAATGCCTTCGACTGGCCCGCTTTTGCTGGTTGATGGGGGTGTCCGCTCGGGCACTGAGATCTTCAAGGCCCTTGCACTGGGTGCAGATGCGGTTTTAGTGGGAAGGCCCATTCTTTGGGGACTTGCGCACAGTGGAAAAGAAGGCGTCAGCAATGTGCTTAACATTCTTAGATGCGAATTTACTGACACGATGGCATTGTGCGGTGTGTCTTCTGTTGAAGAAATAAACAGGGTATTTATTAGGAATCGAGAATTTTGAATGTCCCTCGCAGAGGAAACTGTTCTATGCTATTGAAAGGTGCTTAAGGGGTGCTCGTTCCCTTATTTGCTTTGGATTTGCAAGGCGTAGAATGCTTAGGAGGAATCATGAAGTCAGTTTTTGAAGAACACCTTTCCAGTAAGCTGAGTGAGCTGAACTCTGCACTGAGCGCATTAGAAGTGCCTGGTCTCATCCTTTCTGCGGGTTCTGAAGAATTCTATTTCGATGACAACAGGGCAGTGCCGTTTCGTGCAAGTCACTACTTTAGGTACTTTTGCCCTGCAGGAGGGCATGGCCATGTGCTTATTCTTGCCAAAGACGCGAAGCCGCTCCTTTTAGCCTACGAGCCAGACGATCATTGGCATTTTGTAGAGCAAATCAGCAATACCGACTACTGGCCAGCGGCATATGACATAAAATATTTTAAAACCGAAGATGACATTAAAGCTTATGTCGCAAAAAATTGCGAGAGTTTTGCTTTTCATGGACCTTCCGCCCCCAACTGGCCCCTCTCCTCTCTCGTGCAAGCCTCACCTGCACTGATGTCTCGCCTTCAATGGATGCGGCTTCACAAGTCAGAATACGAATTGATTCAGCTCGAAGCCGCGACGCAGCTTGCGTCTCTTGGACATAAAGCGGCATTGCGATCCTTTCAAGAAGGTCGAAATGAACTTGAGATTTATCAAGCCTATTTAAATGCCGTTCAAATGGTGGAAAAGGATCTCCCATATTCAGCCATCATTTGTCTCGACGAGAATTCAGCCACTCTTCACTACTACAAAAAGGATCGTAACAAAGCAGGCGGCAGTGTTTTTCTGATCGATGCAGGAACGCAGATCAAAGGTTATGCGAGCGATATCACCAGAACATATGCTACCGAAAAAGCACATCCTGTGTTTCGTTCTATCCTAAATGCTCTCAATGCATCGCAACAAAAGCTTTGTTCCATGGTGAAACCTGGTGCGTCCATGATTGAATTGGGCTATCAAACTCACGTCGAAATTGCAGAGATTTTGTCCACTCATCGAGTCATGCATGGAATTTCTACCGAAGCTGCGATTGAAGCGGGTCTCACGCGTGACTTTTTCCCCCATGGCCTGGGGCACCTTCTGGGACTTCGTCTCCACGATGTGGGAGCCCATCAAATCAACCGTCAGGGAGAGTTGGCGGACGTTGATCCGAGATTTCCCTACATCCGTTCCCGTGGGATTTTAAGAGAAGGTTACTACCACACCATTGAGCCAGGCCTTTATTTTAATCCCATATTGCTGAACAAACGTCGTGCTGATGCTTTTGCTTCTCACATCGATTGGAAACTTGTGGACGAACTCCTACCGTGCGGTGGAATTCGGATTGAAGACAATCTGGTTGTTACGAAAGATGGTTATAAAAATATCACGAGAAAATATTTGCCCTGATCATATTTCCTACCGTAGCTACACATATATTAAAGACAATAAGGAAGGTGAGCCGTGGGAAAATTAGAGCAAATATCTGTAAAAATTTTTGAAACGTTTGATGATTTATCGTTTCAAGATCTCATGGCCGTGGCTCCATCGGCCTTCCTTGAGAAGTACAAAGGTACGCTTTTCATTCGATTTGACGAGCCCTATGTCAGGTGGATGCTTGCCTGTAGTTTCTTAACTTAAATTGCACCGTTTTTATTAGTTTGCTTTGAACAGTTCTTTCGTTTAGCAAAGCGTGAGATTGAGTAAATTCCGTGCAAATTTAAGTTTCAGTTTTTTGGAGTGCAACCATCCATGGCTGCTTAGGCTTAGAAGATTTGGCTGAGTTCTGTGTCAGTGGAATAAGGATCGAAATATTCGGATAGGGTTTCACACTCAGGTTGAATTTGCGGTCCTAGAATTTCTATAAAAAGCTTTAGATCATCGACAAGTAATTTCAGCTCGTCGAATTCTCTTTTTGAAATGACAATCATATTTTGCATTTTTTCCTCAGATAATTCGCAGGGTAAACCACCAGCTGCGCTGGTGGACTCACCAAGTTTGACGAATCCGGGAAGAGGGACCAGGCTCCGGATTGTGAACCGCTTCAAAGTTTCACGATCCGGAGTTGAGATTGGAT
>JBIIEI010000130.1:0-10011 GCA_044237915.1 Silvanigrellaceae bacterium
ACGCTTCTTGCCGCTTTGAGAAATTATCTTTGGCTTCATTTTGAACCTCGCAAAATTTATGCTAGGTAAGTAACATGGATCTTTGGTTTTGTCTACATCAAATGGTAGCCACACCCTGTGACAGTACTAAAATTCTTTTTAAATTCTTCAGACGTGTTACTTAAAACATCCACCAAAAATAAATTGAATTCGATGTGACCTTGTGGTGTGTCATAAGACAAAAACACATAGGTATTTTCGGCACCAGGAATAGCGCCTTCGCCCAGCTCTACACTTTGTACGACGGGCTTGCCAAACTTCTGCACAATCGCACTGTAGGTTTGATTATAAGCTGCAATACCCACATCAGAAGTGGTCATGGCACCTTCGTGCGCTTTGCCAAACACTGCCGTGACAATGAGCTGACCATCTTCCCACACGGCTCCATATTCAGGAGCTTTGTTTTGAGTTGTGTCGTTGCTCGGCGCCAAATCGAGTTTGACATAAGAAACCAAGGTTGCATCGATATTTTGCTTCTTCTTAAGCGCACACGCACTTTTTTCGGGGCGATAATAGTACCAAAAAGAATCGAGGTTGAGAGCACCCGAACCACCCTTGCGGCAAGTTTCAGTTGCATCTTTTCCGTATGTTTCAAGAAACAGATTCAGACCTTCGACATCTCCGCGTCCGGGTAAAATGAGTTCGTAGGAAGCAGGAACAGCGCGATTTTTATCCCAAGCCACAAACAATTTTGCAGAATAACGTACTTTTTGTAGACCATTCCCAGCGTCTTCTTTGCCGAGAATATTGATTTCGGTTTTGCTGCTATCCGCAAGGCTATCGATACCGTTAAGCTGTCCAAAATTGTACTGCAATTGGCTCGCAATTTCTTGCCAAATTACATCATCCGCTGTGGATTTGGTGTGAATAATTCCTTCTGAAATCGTGCCATCGAGGGCCACGGAATGAGCAGCATCAAACAGGGGACGACTTTCCGCATTGACAGGACGAGAACACGAAAAAGTAGGACTCAAAACAGCGCATGCCGCAACTTGAGCAAGCCAAAAAGAACGCTTCCTCGAAATCATAAATTACCCCAATGTGTGCGATAAAGGAACATCACAAAATTTGATTTTTTTTGAAAGAACAGCTGCGCGCAAGCTCAGGCTTTTATATAGAGAAGTTTTCTTCTAGAAACCACTGAAAATCGGGTCAGAACAGCAAGATGAAACATTCTTACGGACCAAAGCATAAGTATTTTATGTGGCATCAAAAGGCTGTGGCAAGCGACGATCTCCAAGAATGCGCGCAGGAACTCCTCCGACAATCGCCCAGTCGGGAACATCTTTAGTAACAACGGCACCCATGGCCACAACGGCATGATCTCCAATGTGCACACCATCTGTAATGCCCACATTGGCACCTATCCAAACATCTTTGCCAATGCGAATTCCCCTGGAACGCACGGGCTGCTCTCGCACAAGCCGCTCGGGGGCAATGCCATGATCGAAAGCAAATATCGCCGTTCCTGTTGCAATGCGGGTATCTGCTCCAATGGTCACACCCGCGGCCCCTCCATCGATGGTGACGCGGGCATTTAAACTCACTCCCTTTCCGAGGGTCACAGGACCATGCACAAAGACTTCTGCAGCAATGCTGCACTCATCTCCAATGCAAATGGCACGACCCGGTTCTGCAAACAGACGCGCCTCGGGAGCCACAAAACACCCTTTTCCAATCTGAATAGTTTCCAAATCTGTGAATTGATGTTGCACCGCCTCTTGCCACTCAACAGCCCAGGCACGGTGTTTTTCTTTGAGCGAAAAATAGAGCCAGGGCATCCAAGAAAGACGCAACTTGTGCTGCTCTCGGTATTTTAAAGATTCCTCAGACACGTCAAACTCCCCGCGTGAAACATTGCAAGACGCACTTTCTTCGCAAAAAACGCTTCACTTTTCCACTCGATTCAGGTGTGATGTTGCCTTCAACGCATTTCTCAGTTTCCAGCGAGGAGTTTTTTGCATGTCATCGTTTCAGAAGTTTCATGGGACCCAAAGCTATATTGCCTCACAAGATCTCCAAGACACCGTCAATGTTGCCGTTGCATTGGGCAGGCCCCTCCTCATCAAAGGTGAACCCGGCACGGGCAAAACCCTGCTCGCCAAAGCTATCGCAGACGGTTTGGGCCTTGAAATGCTGACCTGGCATGTGAAAAGCACCTCCAAAGCCCAAGAAGGACTCTACGTTTACGACACCGTCAAACGCCTCAATGACAGTCGATTTGGCGATGGGAACGTGAGCGATATCCGCAGTTATATTAAAATGGGTCCTCTGGGGCGTTCGTTTACAGGTCACAAGCAAGTTGTGGTCCTCATCGACGAAATCGACAAAGCGGATCTTGAGTTTCCCAATGACCTTTTGCACGAACTCGACACCATGGGTTTTGAAGTGATGGAAACTGGGGATAAAATTCAAGCCACCATCCGGCCCATCGTCATCATCACTTCCAATGCAGAAAAGGAATTGCCCGATGCCTTCTTGCGCAGATGCGTATTTCACTACATCGCTTTCCCAGAATTAGAGCAGATGAAACAAATCGTTAAAGTTCATCACACAAACCTTGAGGATTCTTTGCTCTCCCAATGCCTTGCAAGGTTTTATTGGCTGCGCTCGCAGCCCGATATCCGCAAACGCCCTTCCACCAGCGAGTTGATCGATTGGATTTCTGCAATTTTGAAAGCAGGAATTCCCAAAGAAAAGCTTGAAAAAGAGCTTCCCTTTTTAGGAGTCCTCTTGAAAAAAGAAGCCGATGTGCAGCATCTGCAAAATGCAGCTGGAAAAAGTCGCTACCGGATTTGATGTGAAAATAAAGGTAACAAGAAAATGTTTTTAGAGTTCTTTTACTTTTTAAGGAAACATGGTCTGAACGTGAGCCTGTCGGAATGGATGGCTCTGCTTGAAGCTTTGCAACTGGGCCTCGCAGAGTCTTCGCTGCTCCGTTTTTATCACCTTTGCAAAGCGGTGTGCATCAAGAACGAAGCTCACTATGATTTGTACGACCAGTGTTTTTCGGCCTATTTCAACGGGACCGAAGCACCCGCTTCATTGAAAGAAGATGTTTTAAATTGGCTCAAAGATCCCAAGTTCCCACGAGCTCCAACGGCCGAAGAATTGGCGCGCATGAAGGACTGGGATCTAGAAGAACTGCGCAAAGAATTTGAAAAGCGTTTGCAAGAACAAAACGAAAGGCACGACGGCGGAAGTCATTGGGTGGGCACCGGGGGAACAAGCGCCTTTGGGCACTCGGGATACCATCCTGGAGGCATTCGGGCAGGCGGCGAAAGCCGCAGCCGCTCAGCCATGCAAGTGGCCTCAGAACGCCGTTTTCGAAACCTCCGCCACGACCTCACCCTCGACACGAGGCAAATGGGTGCCGCACTTCAACAACTGCGAGAGCTCTCGCGCGACAACCACTCCGAGGAACTCGACCTCGACGCCACCATCGAAGCCACCGCAAAAGACGCCGGTGATTTGCACTTGGTATTTCGGCACGAAAAGAAAAACACCATCAAGCTTTTATTGCTGATGGATGTTGGTGGCTCTATGACGGCTCATAGCCGCATCTGTGAAATTCTTTTTTCTGCAGCCTATGCCGCAAAACATTTTCGTGCCTTTGAGCACTACTTTTTCCACAACTGTCCTTATGAATCTTTGTATAAAGATATCGAAAATGAGGACGCCCTGTTAACCACTGATATCCTAAACAAACTCGATCCAAGCTGGACGTGCATGATCGTAGGCGATGCTGCCATGCATCCCGCAGAACTCACGATGCCCGGCGGATCTGTGAATTACTTTCAACGGAATGCAGAGCCTGGCTACGCGTGGCTTCAAAAAATTCAAAAAAGATTTCCACGCACCGTCTGGCTCAATCCCGATGCTCCCCATGAATGGAACATTCCCTCGGTGAAAATCGTGCGCAGCCTTTTTCAGATGTTTCCTTTGAGCCTCGACGGCTTGCAAGAGGCCACCGCGTGGCTACGAAAAAAAGGTCAAGCCTAGATAGCTTCTGAGCAAGGCGAGTCAGACGGAAATCAGTTAGCAAGTTTTGATTTTATCCAACCCGCATAGGATGCAACTTCGACAAAATAGCTTGCGCCATAGCCGCAATAGGACATCGATAGGAGACCTAGGACTTTTGAAAGCGACTGATCGTACAGTGCGCCTCCACTGTCACCCCCACATCCGTCGTATTTCTTTGCACCTTCTGTATCGTCCAGTATAAACATAAAGCTTTGTGGATTTGGGACGGTTCCAAAGCTCCCAGAAAACGTGTTCATTGTGCGCGCAGACTGGTCATCTGGCCCCTTGTCACCCCATCCAGCAAATTGAACAGAAACTTTTTTCTTAGTCTTTTCAGAAATTTCTTGCGGGCTACCAGAAAGATTCAGAATTGGAGCATAGCCATCGGGTGCTTTCACTTCCAGCGTCAAGACGGCAAGATCGGGATATTCCGTAAGAGGGAACCCTTGTGGTGAAAGTTTACTAAACTCTGCACTTGTAAGCATTTTGAGCTTGTCTAATTCTTCGTGCGCTTTGGGATATCGTTCGTGAATGGCAGTATTTTTGACCTTCCGAAGCTTTTTGTGATTTCCACGTGCAGTGCCAAAAATCACCCAAATCCCTTCTTTGTTTTCAAATTTTTTAAAATTGTTCTCGGTGTCTTCAGGTGTGAGTGGGCGCATGTCTTTGCCTTCGGGAGGAGGAACGCCAGGTTCTTTTTTATAGACACAATGCGCAGCCGTAAGAATCTTTGTGGGTGTGAGAGCCACACCAGAACAATTCACATTCTTACTTTCATCTTTGTGCCAAGAAGCAATATAAACCGTAGATTTTTCAATCTGTCCTGGCTCTTTTCCTGGCTTTACAGTTGTTCCGTTGTTGCTTTGTTCGTCTGATCCGTTTTCCTGCTGACAACTTGAAAAAGCAAGAACTGCCAAAGTGACTTTAAGTCTTAAAAGTTTGCCAAAAAAAAGATCCATCTCTGATCTCCAAATGAGAGCCTACAGCGAACCCCTTCTCTGTCGGATCTGGCAACACATTTCTTGAAGAACTCTTTAAGCGGAGCGCACTTCGATAGGCTCATGGGCAGATTGAGAATTATTCTCCGCAACACCTCGCACCACAAGAAAGGTGATGTCATCTTCTTGAGGTGTTCCCTTATAGAAGTCGAATGCCTGCGCCTCGATCGTCGATTTGACATGGGTTGCATGGGTCTCTTTGAGATCTTCGAGCAATTTACGCAAACGCACTTCAGAAAATTCAGTTCCACACTCGTTGCGGCATTCAGTTAAACCATCGGAAAACACAACCAGGACCTCCCCCTTCAAGAAAGGCTTTGTTACGTTTTTATATTCGGGATTCTCGCAATAGCCGAGTCGCGTTCCAATCTGCTGTAATCGCTTGATTTTATTTTTACCTCCCGGCTGTTCAGATATCACAAAGGGATGGTTGTGCCCTGCGCTCGCAAACACAATCTCGCCTTTGCTTGCATCAATGATACCCACAAACATGGTCATGTAGCGCTTGCCATCCGAAGCCCCACGCACAACGGTATTCAATTCCGAAAGGATGTCGCCTGGGATGAGATTTTCGCGCTTCGATAAGGAGTCGCTGTATCCCTTAACAACGGCTGTGAGGAGCGCACTGGCTGTTCCGTGACCCGTAACATCTCCAAGCAAAACTAGGACCTTTTCGTCTGTTAAAGGAATATACTGCCACCAGTCACCACCGCACTCACTGGCAGATTTAAAAAAGCCTGCAATCTCGAAAAACCCAACATGGGTTTCAGACACTTTAGGTAACAAGCTCTGCTGAACAAGTCTTGCAGTGGCCAGTTCATTTTGCATGCGCTCTTGCGCCCGTAAGGATCCCATGGCCTGAATGTTGCCAACGGAATTAGAAACGTTGTTACATAACGCCAGCAATGTTGAATTGATGCCTTGCGCAATGCTTCCTTGCTTTGCGTTGAGCGTAATGAGCGCAAGTTCATCGCCCGTCTGAGGATCTTTCACATGCAGATGCACTAAATCTTCAAGCTTGTTTTTGACGTGTTGAAAACTTGAGGCCAGTCCCGGCTCGCCCGAGGCATCGACCGGAAAAAAATCGTCTTGCATGACAGAGTGACCAAAGTAACGCCCCCTGAAAAAGACTTCTGCAACGATTTGCCTGCCTGCAATGTGCGCAAAAGACTCCCGTACCTGTCTGGCAAGCGCTGGAAAAGACAAGCAGGCCGAAAGCAGGCGTCCTTCTTCTACCAAAAGTCGCAGATTATGGACGTTACTTTCGATGTTTTCAACCATGCTGTTAAAGTTGAGTCCAAGGATTCCAATTTCATCTTGAGCTTTGGAACCCTTCACCTTTGAAAAGCGACCTTGCGCAACTTCCAGACTGGCCCGCGCGAGTTCCGTGATGGGTTTAACAACGGTTTCACGCAGGGCGACAAACATTAAAGTCAGAATAATAACACCCATCCCAAGAGCAAACAGTATCATGCGCAATCGCATGCTCGCAACACGTTCCGCGACGCTGCGCGACGAAAAATCCATGATGACATGTCCAAGGAATTTCTTTGTCCCTTGGCCTTCTTCGATGTTCCACAAACTAGCAACCAAGACATGCTCGTGGGTCGATTTATTAATGACAGGCGCTATCAATCGATAAGGAGATTCTTCAAAAGGAGTGATTGCTTTACCAGCTGCGACTTGGGGAAACAGGTTTGAAAACGTACTTTTTTGTATGATTTCTGAAATTCTGACCTGCCCTTCGCCTTTTTTTTCTGCTTCAAGTCCCAGAAAAAATCCCCCTTCGTCGTCGAAGGTTGCGACGCGCGAAACTTCGCTTTGTTCAAACAGCGAAGACATCGTTGTTCTCGCAAGGCCCTGGTCGACGTTCCACATCGCCTTTGCCAACCCTGGAATGATTTTTGAAAGCATCAAAATATTTCGAGAACGCGCATCCTCCCAAAGTTGAGCCTCTGTTTTACGCACTTCCACATAGGAATATGTTCCGATAACTCCGAGCGTTACCGTGAGCAACAGCACAAGGATTTTAGGCAAGAGTCTCATAGGAATTCCATCCGAGTGATCAGTGAGTAAAGAACACACTGCATGGTGTCGGATTTTCATTCCCACTCTTTAGGAAGCCGATGTCACAAAATTTAAACACGTCGGATTGAGTTTGAGGTGAGCTCAGAAGAGAAATTAATTTTGAGGGAGGAACCAATAGAAATCAAAGAGCGACTTCGCCGCATTATTTTTTGGCATAAACTCGACATCTAATCCTTTAAAAAAAGGCTGTGAACACTGAAAGTCCGTGATGTTACCGAATTCTGTATTTTGCAGATCAAGAAGCCTCGGGTGCACGGAAGCCTGTTCCTTTAAGAGGTGCTGAATTTTATCCGGGCATTCGTCGGACAATTTACTAAACAAAACAGATGTTACCTTTTGCCCATTTTCAGTGGCGGAGGTTGCCAGCCACTTGATGTCGAGAATTTTTTTGCCCGTGGCATGGGTGATCTGCCAAGCGCCACTCTTTTGCGCGTGCTCTGCCTCTGTCCATACAAAGACCATTTGATTTTGCGACTGAGCACTTTTTAACGCGGACTGCAAAATGTTCCACATGTGCTTTTCACGTTGCATTGCCCATTCAAAATACGCAGGCGATGCAAAATTGTGCTTCAGCCAACTGCGATAAGATTCGTTTGTTGCAGGGCGTTGATCCAAAGCCACGATGCGCATTTTCCTGTTAGGACTTCGTTTTGCATTCAACGCACGCACAGAGCGAAAGAGATCGAGCATGGCCTGCTTTGATTCTTGTCCTAAATGCCCTCTTAGTATTTCAGCATCAGGATCTGATTTGTGATTGAACAGGATGCGCTCGTCTCCCGACTCCAAAAAACTGTCTATTCTTTTTTGATACAGACTGGGGATCTCTAGTCCTATAACTCCCACATGCTCAGGGATTTGTTGCTCAACGTAGGTTAAAAAGGATTGAAAAATGCGCCCGTAAAGCGGATTTAAATGATTTTCACCAAAAAATACCAAATTCATGCCTTTTAGCTTTGAATAGAAATTATCAAAGTCGTTTGCATAAACGTTTTTTGTCGTCGTTTCGACTTGCAACTCAGGTGCGGCAGGAACAGAGTTGGAAGAGACCTCCACAGGCGTTTTACAGCTTGCAAAACAAAGAAAAAATGCCATAAAAATCAACTGAAAATGCATTTTAATTTCAACCTTTCTGCTTGAAAAAAGTGAAAGATTCCCATACACTTTGCGTACATCATTTGTGATATGAAAACAACGAAAAATGCCACTATGAACTTTAAAAATCTCAAAGGGAAGACCTTGGAAGTGAACGGAAAAATATTTGAGTATAAATTCCAGACCGAAGTTAAAGCGCCCCCTGAAGAGGTGTGGAATCATGCGAGCACAATGGCAGGAGTCAACAGAGAATTGAGCCCTCTCATTCGTATGACTTTTCCTCGAGTGTGCGAAATACTTTGCGCAGAAACGATGGAAAGACAGGGCGGCTCTTTCACCAGTTGGATTTTTCTTTTTGGGATTTTGCCCGTCGATCGGTGGAAAATGCGCTTTGAAGAGTTTGGGCCGGGTTTTCGTTTTCTTGAGCGATCAAAAGTCATCAGCCTTCAATTTTGGGAACACGAACGCACTGTTTTTGAGTCTAACGGGGGATCACTTATTTGCGACCGTATCAAATTTATTCCCAAGGTGCGACTCTTAGGACCCATCGTCGCATTTATTATGATTGCAGTTTTTAGGAACAGGCATCGCAACCTCAAGAAAATATTTAAATCCACATTTCGGATGAGGCCCTTAAAGTGACTTAGTGAGCAGCTTTCGCAGCCGCATGAGCTTTGTCGACTCCCTTTTTCGCTTCTTCGAGGTGGCCTTTCTCCGTTTCGCTGGCACTCGAATGCGCGTCGTCGAGCTGTTTAATCATCTTTCCGTGGGCATTGTCGATTTGAGCATCGGTAGCGGTGGCAGGCAAGCCAAGGCACGAAAAGGGTTGCGCCGCAGGATTTGCTCCGCAGCGGTCTCTAACGGTTCTCAGCAGATCCGAAACAAATGCTTTGGCTGCGATGGCTCCCGTTGCTCCTGAGACACCAGCTTCACCAACACTAGCGCTGAGTTTAGCGACTTTATGCGCAATTTCTTCAACTTCTTTAACCGCCTTAGCGGAAACTGCACGAGGCCCGCCCTTAACAGCTGAGCCCAACGCAATTGTAAATTTGGCCGCAACTGCCGGTGTTGCTTTTTCTAAGAACTTAATTGATTCGGATGAACCTGCATGAAGCAAAACTTCGAAAGAAACAGCACCGAGAAATCTGCATAGAAATCGCGTTTGTTCTGGCGGAGGAAGGTCACGAAAATATTGGTATTGCCCATACAAATAAGCTTTAATATAAGGTAACGCATTGGCTGCAACAGCCATTGCAGACTTCAACCCTTCTTCATCACGCGCACCTGCTGCGGCAAGCCTGTCGCGGGCTTCTTTACTCCCAATAGCAAGAAAGGCATCAATGTTACGTCGACCTATTTCTTGAATAAGTCTAGCTCCCCCCGACGCGAGGCCAGGAATGGAGTGAATAAAGTGTTCTGCAGCTCCAATAGTTCCTTGCCCTAACCCTACCGCACAGGTGAGTGTGCTTCTCAACATATTGGCAGACATTCCCCCGGCATCTTGACTCAATTCTTCGATGGCTTTGGACTTATCGTAACACCTACCATAATTGGTTCTCACTTCCAGGTCATGGGAATCAATCCACACAATGTCGCCAGTTTTGGAACCGTATCCCACTCGGACACGCATCATTTCTTTTTTAGAGGCCCGCTTTAAATATTGCGCCATGGCTTCGTTGCGCATCGGACTCGGTCTCCTCATGGACCAATGCGTCCATTGCGTCGACTCTCGCCTCGCGCGCCTCGCCCTGACGCAATATTTAAGAGCGGG
>JBIIEI010000204.1:0-2644 GCA_044237915.1 Silvanigrellaceae bacterium
CAGACAGTAAACCCAATGAGTTCCCCGCCCCCAGTTTAATATATTTTTTTACAAATTGCTTAAAATTAGAGCACCAAAATTCCTGCTTCACATGGAGTCAGGAAGGGGTGTTCTGATTGGTGCCAGCACTCTTCTCATCGCAGAATATGAGCTGACAACGTTCATCAATTTTTCGTACTATGGGATGATCCCGCTCTTTTTAATTGGAATTCTGCCAAACTTTAACCGCTTCAAAATTTGGCAGGCTACATTACTCGCCTTTTCGCTTGTCATTATCAGTGTCTCGAAAGCATTTTTTATCGTTTATACTCCGCTCTTTTTAATAAGAACAATGTACTCTCTTCAAAAAAGGCAGTGGAAAGATGCTTTGCTTTTTGCGGCACCTCTCCTTGGCATTGCCATGACGGTTTATATGCTTTCGCTTTCGGTTGGCGATGCGCAGCAACAGAAACAAACTCTTTCACTCGCTTCAATTCTTGTTTCGACATTAAAATATTGGGCAGTCCTGATTTCCCAAAGCCTGGTGGGCAAGGTTTTTTACCTGCCTGCCGTTTCACACCTGCATCAAAAAATCATCATTCTTGTTTCGGCATTTGTGAGCCTTGGTTTGTTTTACCGGGTTCTTTTTAAAAATTGCGACAAAAAAAGAGTTTTCATCCTTGCAGCAGGCTTTTTGGTTGCGGGAGCCACCGCAGGATTAAAGGTTCTGTACGATTCTGTTCCCGAACCGGAATACCTCTTTGCGCAAACGTCTCACACCCTCGGCCGTCAATGGTTTGCAGGAATGAGTGCGCTTTTGCTTGCCTTTGGTGTGACGTTTCAAGAAATCCTGCCGACTTCTCCCTGGAAAAAAGGCCTGCTCTTTCTCACGTGGCTTTCTGTCAACACCCACGCCCTCTTGAATTTTCGTCCTGCAAAACCCAGTTTCCCCACCGAAGGCTACTCAAACTGGAGCGCCTTTACGCCCGTCTTTCAGCGCCCCGCAACAGACGGACAATGCATTCCCGTAAATCCCTATCCTTGGATTTACACACGCCACTGCGATTATCTAACGCCACCTCCCCCGTGGGAAGATCTCAAAAACTCAACAAGTAAACAGGCCATCGAATTTGGCAAATTTAAACTCCCCACCGAAGCGCACGGGAAAAAAATCCTCACGGTAGGGCTCGCCCTGGAAACACCTGGATGTGAACAATTTACGCTTGAAGCCTATGATGCAAACGATCAGCTGATTGCAGACGGAAAAATTCTTCTCTCCCAAGGGAATCGCAAGTTTGCATTTTTCTTGTTCGAAAACCTCGCGGCAAATGCCACTTCGTTTCAGTTAAAATCCAATTCTTCGAACGGTAAAGATTGCTCCACTACAAGCACTTTTCTCTGGAACGACAAATTAAATTCTCCGCACGCCGTTTGGATGGGGCAGGGGTAAATTCGTTTATAAATCTTGAGAAAAAGTGTGGGAGTGTCATCTGAATAGAACATTTTTCCATTTTCAACTGATGCATCATATCTAAGGACGCCAGTTCCATCAGAAAAGTACTGTCGCGTAAGAGGTACACTCTGGGAGGATATTCGGCATGTTGGCGACCGGGCAGCAAATCTTACCCATATCCATTTCCCGATGAGCAATGACATAGGCTCAAGGACTGTCAATGGTTTTTACTCTCCTTCCAAAATTGTACAATTTTTAAACAATCTTTAGGGATGCCACAAATATATTTCAACAGTTTCAGCTGCTTCAAATTCTCATTACTCTAAATAAAAGTAGGCACAAAATTTGCTCTTTTGGTAAGGTCATCACATAGGAGGTTCAAGATATGAAAAAAGAACAAAATATTAAAGCTTATGTGGAACAAAGATACGCTCATCTTCCTGAGATGTTACAAAAAATACTGTTAGAAGCCTATTTGAAGTCTGCGGAGCGTGATGCGGATGCGTTTGAGATTGATTACGGCGTTGAAGCGAGCCGCTCAGACCTATCTGTAACATACAAGGATGATTTGTACCATGATGATCGCTGCTGATACGGGCTTTTGGATAGCTCTACTCATCAATAACGATATTTTTCATGAAGCAGCAAAGAGCGTCTTATTGGGGCTAAAGGGCGTTGATAACCTCATACTCGTTACAACCATTCCCGTAGTGACAGAAACACTTCATCTCTTGCGAAAAGAAGACCAGAAGGGTCTGAAGGAAAAGAAAAAAGGGGATTCAAGGCGCAAACTTGTAAGTGCATTTGTGGAAACATTCAAAAAATACAAAGTGCAAATTCTTTCCTTACCCAACAACCAACACGGCTTCAGCGAAGAGACGTGCCTTGACGGCTATGATGCTTGCGTTTCACAAAGAAACTCTCGTTTATTTGATTTTGCAGACTTTCATTTGTTCCAAGTTGTTTCACTCTATGATTGTGATGCTGTTGTTTCCTCTGATGAAAAAGACATGCCAAAACTTAGAGAAATACTTCAACTCCAAACCGTTTTATTGCTGCTTCCAAAGCCCAGCCTCAAGGCTGAGACCAGGGCTGATTCATGATTTGAAATGGGGCGAAAAACTCTGCTAGGGTGGAGGGTATTAACCGCCCCATTTCAAATCATGAATCCATTTTTTTCTCTCTTTTGTTTTTAGCTTGCCTTTCTTTTTG
>JBIIEI010000054.1:0-34356 GCA_044237915.1 Silvanigrellaceae bacterium
TTAATTCTCAATAATCTTTTGTCACTCAATGACTTACTCAGCTTTCTGAGTTCTCATCAGCGATGAGGACGGTATGTACCCAGATGGAGTTGGGTTGTCAAGCAAGCGAGAAAGGAAAACTATATTTTTTCCTTTCTCAATGAAATTACTAGCTATTTAAATTCTTTCACAACGCTCGCTATTCGAGCAGCTGCCCGTTTTACATTGTCGAAAGACTGCGTCAAAGACGCTCTAAAATAGCCTGGGGAGCCGAATCCGCTCCCCGGAACCGTGAGAACTCCAGCTTCAATGAGGCGGTGGCAGAATTCTCGATCGTCGGCAATGGGACTTTTGGGAAAGATGAAGAATCCAGCACCCGGCATGGCGCACTCTAAGCCTGCTTCGAGCATTGCCTCTCTGAACATCTGAACACGTTTTTGATAAATCGAGACATCGACCTTGGAGTGATACACAAGGGGCAAAAGCCTTTGCATGAGCGCAGGGGCATTTACAAACCCAAGGGCTCGAGCAGAATTTCTCATTGCAGCGAGGACTTCGGGTTGGGCTAACGCAGAGCCCCATGCGACATAACCAATGCGCTCGCCTGCTAAGCCAAGGTCCTTTGAATGGGATCGAATGACCCATGCAGCATCATAAAGAGCAAGGAGCGAAACGGACTCACTTTGCGGAAACATGAGGCGAGAATAGGGTTCATCCGAAACAATATGGACGACCTTGCCCGTTTTCTTGCGGTGCTCCTCTAAAAGATCCACCAGTGCAGTGAAAAATAATTTGGGGTACACCACACCCGACGGATTGTTCGGGCTATTCACAATCACCATTTTGGTCTTTTCAGTCAGAGATTCTTTGAGGTGAGCGAGGATGGGAATGTGATTTTCATCTGATTTAACCACGATAGGAATTGCGCCAACATTGCTTGTATATGGAATATATTCAGAGAAATAAGGGGCAAAAATAATAACTTCGTCACCTTCATCGATGAGAGTGCGCAACACAATTTGGAGCCCCCCTGCAGCACCACAGGTGAGAAATACTGAATCAGGGACAATTGGAGTTCCTTCAGAGAGAGAAAATTGCTCTGCCAAAAATTTTCTGACGTGTGGGAAACCCGCATTGTCCATATAGCGATGGGTGCCTGGTTCTTCACTCAAAAGCAGTTGCTGAATGGCCTGATTGACTTCAGGTGGAGGTTCGAGGTCGGGATTTCCAAGTGAAAGATCGATAAGATCGAGGGACGGATTTTTCCGCATCTGTTCTTGTCCAATAAGAAACATTTTGCGGATTTCCGACCCCATCGCTGAAAGTTCCAGACATCGACGCCCCACGATCTTCGAAACAGAAATGAGTTCTCTTTGCATGGTCTACCTTTCTCGAAGCTCCTAAAATTCTAAGGGATGATCCTGGGAACTCATTATCATTCAGGAGTAGTCCTCGCAAATCTCAACAGCAGCTTACGCGGGCAAAACATTTCAATTTGAGAAAAATAAATAAAAAAAGGAGAACAGCGCAATTTCGCTGTTCTCCACAGAAACAATGGTGGGATATGTTAACCAAGCAAACGCAATGCAGCCTGTGGACTCTGATTCGCCTGAGAGAGGATTGCAACACCTGCCTGTTTGATGATGCTCGACTGTGTAGACTTTGCAGTTTCTTCGGCAAAATCTGTATCGCGGATGCGACTGTTCGCAGCAGAGTTGTTTTCACTCTGAATCGAGAGATTCGTTACAGAGGATGTCAAACGACTTTGAATGGCACCAAGGTAGGCGCGATAGCCTGAAACCTTGTTGATTGCCTTATCCATCTTATCGATAGAATTTTGAGCCGACACTTTATTATCGACGCGCGTTCCATTCTCATTGTCAGATGCGCCAATGTCTAAACCTGCTTCACCTTCGGTATTCACATCAATGTTTTGCAGATCGATCTTGATAATGTTTACTGCATTTCTCTGATCAAGTCCGTCAACATCTGCGTAGTAGTTTTTACCTACCTGAATCTCGAGAGGGTACTGGTTAGAACGGTTTTTCAAGTTTTCAGAAAGATTGCTTTGATCACCGACAAGGAGCATCGTACCATTGTACTCTGTTGATTTAGTAATACGGTCGATTTCATCCTTGAGCTGAGCAAACTCCTTATTTAAAAATCCGCGTTCATTGTCGCCCACTGTATCCGAAGCACCTTGAACTGAAAGCTCACGCAACCTCGACAAGATATTTCCAACTTCATTCAAACCGCCTTCTGCTGTTTGAACAAGGGAGATCCCATCGTTTGCATTTCGTTTCGCCATATTCAAACCACGTATATCGGCTTTTAGCTTTTCACTAATCGCCAATCCCGCCGCGTCATCTGACGCCTTGTTGATCCGGTAGCCGGAACTCAACTTTTCTGCGGATTGTGTATTTGCATCATTAGCTGCCACAAGGTTCCTCTGTGCGTTTATAGACTGCATGTTTGTCTGTATGCGTAAACCCATAGCATTTCCTCCTTGAAATGCGTCAACCCATGGATACGAACTGAGGTCATCCTGACCCTTTTCGTGTTTCCGTCCAACCCCTCGTAAGAAAGCCTTTACCAGGCTCTCAGTAACCCCTCCAGAGTTGTTTTTCTCTCGAAGACAGGTGCTGGTTTTTCAAAGATTGAGATCGGCGGTTCCTTGCAACTCTTAATTGGGCAAAATGTGCATTGCATGTTTACCGGAGAGCAAAGTATAATCCCAAAAGATTTCATTAATCTATGTTACTCCGGAGGTTGGAATGTTTAGAACGCACAATCCGATTGGCACTTTTTCGAGAGACGAATGGAAAACGGTCAAATTAGGTGACAAGGACAAATTTTTTAAAATTCATCACTTCCTTTTCATGTACAAGGGCAAATCATTTAATATCGAAGTCCAAGAATCATTGACTGGAGATTTTATGGCGCATGCCGACAACAATTCAGATCCGCATGATGCTGTTAAGTCCTGTCATGGAAAAACACTTGAAGAATGTCTGCACGCAATTGTGTCAGAAATTCAAAAGAAATAGAGTAATATATGAAGGTAGGACTTGATAAACTTGTAGAAAATTGCAACTTACTCACCGACCTCGGACGCATCGGTATCGTCACAAATCAGGCTGTTACGTCTTCCCAATTTGTTTCTGCAGCTGAAGTCATCTCGCGCGCAGCGGGAAAAGCGAACGGCGCCCGCGTGACTGCTGTCTTTGGCCCCCAACATGGGTATGGCCAAACTGAACAAGATAACATGAGAGAAACTCCGGATACTTTCTTTCAATTTGAAGATGGATCCCAGGTTCCACTTTTCAGTTTGTACTCCCAAACTCGAATGCCAACGGTTGAACAGCTTTCGCTGATGGACACCCTTGTCATCGACCTCCTGGATATTGGTTGCCGTGTCTATACCTACATGGAAACCCTTGCGGGATGTCTGCGTGCGACAGCCCCGCTCGGCAAAAAAGTCGTTGTCCTCGATAGGCCCAATCCCTTGGGCTTATGCCACTTAAATGAGCGCAATCAGTGGCAACGCGTTGAAGGTAATCTGTTAGACATGCGGTGGGAGAGCTTTGTCGGATGGTACTCCATTCCGATGAGGCATGGACTGACCCTCGGTGAACTTGGGCACTACTTTATTGCTTCCGACAAATTGAAGATCGATTATCGTGTGATTGCCGTAGACAACCTCTTTCGCAAAACTTCCCCGACAGAGCTTAGCCAGCTCACCTGGACGATGCCTTCTCCCAATATTCCAACCTGGGAATCTGCCTTTTTGTTCCCTTCTTTTGTAACACTCGAAGCAACGAATATTTCGGAGGGTCGGGGCACAACCCTTCCCTTTCAAATTATTGGGGCTCCATATCTTGATACTTCTGGCCTACAAAAATTTTTTCGAGACTCTTCAAAATTGAACGGGCCACTGCTTACGGAGTTTGCACAGTTTGATGCCTTCGTTTTTCGACCTCACGATTTTCGACCCACATTCAATAAACATGCAGGCAACCTGTGCAAAGGCATCCAAATCCATTGTATCAACCCTGAGAGGGCTCATCTCTTTTCTTTAGGAATGCATTTCCTCTATTTTTGCACCGCGAAGCACCCTCTCGAAATGACGTGGAATCCTCCAGGATACGAATATAATTATGAAGCTCCTCCCCTGAATCTCATCTTGGGACATGAGTCTTGGCTTGAGTTTTTTGAACAAGTCAAACTCGGTGGAGACAGCCCTGCCAATCGCGAAAGACTTGCATTCTTGCTGCAAAATTCACAAGAACAGGCACAACAGTTTGCAGCTCAGTCGAAATTCGCGCATATATATTCCTAAGCGAGGTCTCTTACCCCATGATGCTCAGCCTCAATCGGGAATGAGAACTAAAACATTTGCATTGCAAGATGTGTGAACCACCAACGCGCTCTCCTTGAGATGCCGCAATGAGTTCACATCAAAGCAATGCATTACGTTTCACAAGATGGGTTTGAAAAAGCCTTTCCATACTTTTAGGAATCGAGATGACAAATCGGATGAAGCCAAAACGCCAGGAGTTAACACTTGAAAGACTCTTTGACTGGCCATTCCTCATTTTTTTGGCAGCCGCTTGCATTGCTCTTGCTCTCTTCCATAGCCTACAAGGCTTTGTAAATGTTCCGAGTGATTTTTCAGATCTTCCCAAAGTCTTGCAAAATAAATTGATAAAGATTGAAGATGTCCTAACAACTTCTGAGAAAATTAATTTCTCTTTGCGAATTTTTTCGGCTTGGCTAATTGCATTTTTTTTAAGCGGCTGTTTTTTTTCCTTCGCAGTAAGAGCTACTTTTTTTAACTTGCGAAAAAATGCACAACGACTTCTCATCTGTATTCTATATTTAGTGTTTTTTTTACTTAGCTATTATCCCATCATTAAACTCAACAGTCAGTGGACAGATGGTGCTTTTAATGCCACCAGTTCTTTTGTAAGTCAGTCTATGCTGACCGGCATTAAAACGACTCTTATTTCAGTTTTTGCGGTTCTTTTCATTTTTCGTTACTTAACATTTGGCGAAAAATTGGGCGGGAAAATTCTGAGGTTTTTTCTACTCGCCGCACTGATTGGAGTTTGGCTTGTGCGCGACTGGCGTGAATCTCGAATTGAAACTCGAATTGCCCCCGAAAATAAAGATAAAGTACACACTTTTGTATTTGTTGTTCCCGATATGAATCTTGATGAAATCAGACTTTCGCTTGAGCAACCTGCGTTAAAAAAATGGAAAGAAAATACTCGACTCCTTTTACCCGTCATGCCTTCATCTCCTTCATTTACTGCACAAATTGCATCACTCGTCAGCGGCCTCGAGCCCTTCGAACACGGTATCCGTTTCGATTTTATGCATCCCGATGATTTTGAAACTCTCGAAAAGCATCTCAGAACGCAGAATCTTCCCAAAGGCAAGCATCTTCACGCAACAAGTTTAGGAGCCTATTCCAGTGGTGCTCACGCATTAAAAGGACTGGGTAGCACCAATCTATGCCTTCTTTCGGCAAAAAAACTCGCCGTTGCAAATAGGCTCAGAGATGTAAAGGTTCCCTTTGCGCTTTTGCCTGATGCCGTCTTTAAAAGAATATTTCCAGAGTATGTCTGTTCGTCACATTTTTATTCCGGCGCAGTGCTGTTGAGAGACGAGTTTTTACGCGTTGGAAATATGCTTTCTACGCCTGGAGAACTCACGAGCTTTTGGCTACTTGATAAAGCGGGTTTTTCTTTTAATGCGGAATCCAAAACTTCGCCCAAATCTCAGAATGCGGAAATTGAATCCGTTCAAGGAACAAACACAACGGGCCTTTTGACAAGCTATATGCAAAGCCTTCGCAGCCCTAAAACCTCGGAAAAAAATGTTTCGGGACTTGCGGATTTACTAGATAGTATAGGTGGATATTTGGAACTTTTTGACCCCCAACACAACTCGAGGGTCATACTGGTTACCTTGGCAAAAGATTCATTGCAACCGGGCGCAATGGCACTTTTTCAATCGCGCGACACACCCTTTGTCCCACGGGGATATGAAGGATTCCTCACTCCTCCACATATCGCTAAAATTATTGCAGGCAAGAGTCTGAATGCAGAGGATGTCTTTTATACAGAGTCTTTCTCGTCGCCATTGCTCAATGCAAAAGCTGAAAATCTTCGATTTCAAGGGAACACTGATGATTGGCTCTATTGGGCAAAATGGGAAAATGACTATTACCCTGTTGTCTCGAAAATTTATTCCACCAATTCCATCTATTTTGGTGACCGCACCATTCTGTGCCCGTTCAAGATTGGTGATGAGTTTTTTACCTCAGAGATTTCCTTTCATCCCAATCGACTTTCGAGCATGTCCGTAGATTTTGGTGAAGCCAAAGCCATTCGGCTTTTCAATGAGAGTTTGTCTAAAATGGAATCATGCCCTAAATATGCCATTGAACAATTGCGAAAATCAATTCAGAAAGATGTCGCTTTGACAAGTCGAAATGAGCTTTTGGATTACCTGGATGCTCGCAAAATCCGAAAGAACGATTTAGCTATACAAAGTGGGGGTGAGCAACCATGAACTATTCATTTAAAACTTCTAAATTCAAAAAAAATCTTCGCATTCGCGCCATTATTTTTCTTATTTTTAGCCTTGCACTTTTTTGCGTCGCGTACACGGCCTTAAGTCTTCAGACCTATTGGTCGATTCCGATGCGAGACGCCAAACCTTTTTCAATGTTTTTTAAGAATTTTATTTCATCCGAGTTTAGTCAGTCAAAACCATTGCATTTACCAGATTTAGCTTCCGATTTAAAATATTTTTCCAGGACATCATTGCAGCTTGATTTTCCTGAGCATGAAGAATTTGAAGCGTGGAACTTGGAGTCAAAATTCTCGGATGTCAAATCACGCAATGAAGAAATCTCACGTTTCTTTTTACGTGGCAAACTTCATTTCGGACTGCAAGCCTTTCAGGGCAAAAAAGAAGGTATCTTTTTTCTGAATGAGCCACTGCAAAACCGCAGTCATTCAGCGCAATGGCAAAAAGTCGTGCCACTTTTGCCTGGAGAATCCCTCCAGTGGAATTTTGAAGATAAGAAGGGTATGACGCAAAGCTTTTATGTCCGGTGTTTAGGCGCGACAATTGATAGATTAGACGCAGAAATTAAACTCAAAGTTGTCATTGATGACGAGAAAGAGCTCGAGTTTGCCATCTCGCCCAAAGGGGAGTTACAAAAAATAGTTCTTCCAAACTTGAAGTCGTCGACCATTAAATTCCATTGGAAACAAGATTCACCAGGAATCCTTGCATTTCTGGGAAATGAAAGACCCAAGAACGATCGTACCGACCAAGCCGGTACCTTACTTGTTACGATTGATAATATTCCCGAAACTGAACATTTTTTGCCACAAACAACCGCTGTACTCTCTGAACACTATTCAAAAGAAAATCTCGTATTACTCAATGGGATCTGGCCACTTTCTCCAAGTTATGAGGCAAACACTTTTGCTTCCTTTATGGGAAAGCATCCCGCTGATTTAGGAATTACCCTACCCACCGCACCGATCAATATCGGTGAATTCGAAAGAACCTTTTTGGAAGAACGACTCAAGAAAGTGGGGCTACATTTAACAAGAGTCAACTTAGGAAATGGAGTAGAATGTCACCAAGCGGATTGCTTTAAATCAGGAAGTTTAAAAAATGTCGCTGCTTTAGGGCGATTTGATACTGTTTATGAACTTGAACGTGAAAAGGAACTGCGTTCGGCAGGAAAACTTCTTTTCAGTAAGCCACTCGCCATGAACAATACTTTTATTCATGCCAACATCAGATTTCCAGAAGAGAAATTAAGCCTGACATGGAAAACAGCGTCTGATTCAAAGCTTTCTCTTTTCGGATGGTTGAAAGAAGGAACAATAGCGAAGATTTTTTCCAAGCCATCGACATTGAATTTTTATTCCGAAGAAAAGCTTGCGCAACTTGATGCCTTGCTCGTGGATTTAGTGAGTGCGAGCGTTCGATCAGGACAAAAACCCAACATCATTATCTTGACAAATGATTACAGTGACAACAATTCCAATGACTTTCTGAATAACACGATCCGTCCAGGAAAAATTCTCCTTGCTTCTACAAAATTAAAATCTTCCCACCAGGCAGTAAGAACAAAAAGCTCGATTTATTCTCAGGTCGGATTGCGTAAATTCATCCTTTCAATGCATGATATTAATGACACCAATGAACAAAGTGATTCAAATTTTGATCCTGTTTCAGTTTTCGAAGGCGAGAAAGCAAAGAAAAATGTTGCAATAGTCCAGTCTTCGAAAGGAGAACTCTTTGTTTTTGAAAAAGGGTCTTTATTCTTGCCCTCCCTTTCTCCTGAAGACATGCTGAAAGAAGTCAACATCAAGGGTGCGGAGTCGATGACAACGATGCCTCTTTTCCAGGCCAGCGAGAGCCTCACAGAAATTCAACAACTTCGGCGAAGTTACACCCACCAAACACTGAATTTTTCGCTTCCCCCTTCGGATCAAGATTCCAAAATAGACTGGGATTTCGAAGTCCGAACCTCCTTTAAATGGAAAAAATGTTTCTCGAATGGAAAAGTTTCAAGCATGAGTGTGGGGCCCTCAGAAAAAAGTAGAAACTCAGTCGTGCATATTCGGATGGAAGGTAAGAAATCGTTACCAACCCGCCTGACGTGTTTAGTCGAAAACGACAAAGGCAGATCTCGAATGGAGTTGTCTGCATTTCGACGTGGGATCCCCATTTCTCCTACAGAAATGGGGCTTGGGCAATTTGCAGCTCGTCACTTGAGCGACAAAGCAATAGAAGAAACAAAAGTCACACTTGAAGGCGGACCTCTTGATGAGCTCAAAGCAGAAATGCCTCCCTTGTTAAGTGCTTTTAAGGGGACTCCACTTTTTATTTGGATAGATAGCTTTCCAAAAATAGACGAAAGCATGCATCCCGTCGATGTTACTTTTATTGAACAAAAAGAAAGCATGTCGAGTCTTAAAAGCGCAGGAGATGATGAGTGAGCAGACTGTTTTCTGTGCAAGATGGCATTCTGATTTTGCGAGGAGATACCTTTCAATTTAAGGATCAAATTAAGGCCAATGGAGGACGCTGGGATGCCTCAAAAAAGTGTTGGATTCTGAAGGACCTTCCTCAAAACACAGAATTTGTTCTGAGCCTGGGTTTTCAACTTCAAACAAGCGGTGAGAGCCCAAGTTCAGAATCACTTGTCGCAAAAGTTGAGAGCACTTCTTTAGAAAAAATCTGGAATGTGAGTGAATTTATAAACTTCATTCAGTCTGTTCTAGCTGAAAAACTTTCTCGTGGGCTTTGGATTGCGGGCGAAATCACGAGCTTTAAATCGAGCAATGGGCACTTTTATTTTGATTTATCGGAACCTGAAGAGAGCGCGACTTCCGGTGGGCTAAAAACGTCCTCCCTCAGTTGTGTACTTTGGGCGGGAAAATCACGCATATTAACCGCAAAATATGGCGACCTCCCGCTTGCTGAAGGATTGAAAGTTAAGCTCTTTGTCTTCTGTGAACTGAGGCGTGAGGGCAGTCGAATTACAGGGGTCGTTGAAGATCTCGACCTTGCATTTACAACGGGAGATCTGGCACTGCGGCGTCAACTCATTGTAAGAGACTTGCGCAAACGAGGGTTGTACGATCGAAATAAGCAAGCCATACTTTCTCCCATGCCACTCAGCATTGCCCTCGTTACCGCATCTCAGTCGAGAGCGGCATCTGATTTTGTAGATGAGTTGAGCTTGTCGGGATTTGCTTTTCGTATCACACTTTACGACGTCAATATGCAAGGGGAACAAACGTCCAAAAATGTTTGCTCTGCTTTTAAAGAGATCGCAAAACAAGAACCCGGCCGATTTGACATCGTTGTCGTAACAAGAGGTGGCGGAAGTCGCCTTGACCTTCGATGGTTTGACGACTTAGAAATTGCAAAGGCAATCGCTTACTGCTCCATCCCCGTTATGACGGCAATTGGCCATTTCGAAGACGTCAGCATTGCTGATGAAGTGTCCTTTAAATCTGAGAAAACTCCTACCGGAGCTGCAAGGTTTTTAGGAATCAAGGCACAAGAAACATTGCACAACGTATTTCTGCGCATTGAGGATTTGGGAAGAAGATTGAATCGACGCGTTGCACATGAGCGCGGTCAAATTGAACGCATTGAAGATTCTTTGGTACAATTTGCGAGAAGACGGGTTTTGGCGGAAAAAAGAAAGCTGGAATCCTATGAGTCTTCACTCAAACTCTTAAAAAACTCGTTAACTAAAACGTTGGCCCGAGGATTTGCTTTAATTCGAGATGCCGATGGAAATATTTTGGATGCCACTGCAGTGATGGAAATGATTTCGTCTACAATCCAACTCGAAATGGTCGAACCTGGAGGAAAGTGGATTGCAATTCTCCAAGCTCGAGTTGAAAAAGGAGAAAAGCGACTGCTTGACGAATCGAACGAGCAAGTTAAAACTTTATAAACCTGAAATAGAAATGAACTGTCGAAATCTATATGAGAATCTTCGAGAGTTGACTTCTTTGAATCTCAGTGGAGCTATGATTGACTGCTGCAACTTACCAATCCATGATGACGGAACTCAATACTATCCTTCAGTCTTTAGAGCGTGATTCCGTTTCCGTAGATGAACTTTCCAAGAAATTGGAAGAGGCCTACGTTCTCGTTGAAAAACTAAAGGAACGACTTTTCGTCACTGAAACACGTATCGAGGAAATCATTGACACTCGTCGAAGCTCGGCGAACTCAACTCAGTCTTCCGAATCTGACTGACTTCCACATCAGGAGAATGTTTTGGCAAAAACTGAAATTCCCCGTACAAAAATCGTTTGCACTCTGGGTCCTTCGTCGTCGTCAAGGGAAGTCATATCGTCCCTCATTGATGCCGGGATGAATGTCGCTCGCCTCAATTTTTCACATGGTGAGCACGAAATCCATGCACGAAACATTGCAATTATCCGCGAGCTTGTTATCGAAAAAAAGCGACATGTCGCCATCCTTCAAGATCTTCAGGGTCCTAAAATCCGGACGGGAAAGCTTGTGGGAGGGGGTATCGAACTCCGCAAAGGCCAAAAAGTTATTCTGACCTATGGGATGGAGCAGGTTGATGCAAACCTTCCCATTGATTACCGCGACCTTGCAGCAGATACACATGTGGGTGCAAAAATACTCATGGATGATGGTCTGATGGGCATGAAAGTCATTGCAATTCAGGATGGCAATGTCGAGTGCGAAGTTCTTTATGGTGGATTTTTAAAGTCACGCAAGGGCGTAAATTTTCCGGACAGCGCCTTAAGTATTCCTTCCATGACCGAAAAGGACACCCGAGATCTTTTGTTCGGGGTATCGCAGGGTGTTGATTTTGTAGCCCTTTCCTTTGTGCGCACCGCTGACGATGTGATCAAACTTCGTAACACACTTAAAGCGCTGGGCACCGAGACCTCAGTCGTTTCAAAAATTGAAATGATGAGCGCAATAGAAAACATCGAAGCGATTTGCAAAGTTTCTGATGCCATTATGGTGGCGCGCGGCGATCTCGGAGTGGAATGCGGGTTTGCAAATGTGGCCGCCTATCAGAAAAAGATCGTACGAACCTCAAGGCGCTATGGAAAACCCGTCATTGTTGCGACACAGATGCTCGATTCCATGATCGAAAACAATAGACCGACGAAGGCAGAGGTCTGCGATGTTGCAAATGCTGTTTTTGACCTCACAGATGCAACCATGCTCTCGGGAGAAACCGCTTCGGGAAGACATCCTGCTCAAACTGTGCGCACCATGCGCGACATTATTGATCGAGTCGATAAAGAACCCAAGATTAGGGAAACACAAATTTCCTTTATTCCTGATGAATCTGTTCCCGAAGTTTTTGCAAGAACCGCAGCTGAAATTGCCGATAAGTGTAAGGCAAGTGCCATTGTTTGTCTGACTCTAACGGGTTCGATCGCGCGCTCGGTTGCTAAATATCGCCCTTATAGCCCCATTATTGCACTCAGCCCCAGGCCCGATGTCGTGAGAAAACTCTCGTTGGTGCGGGGAGTTGTCGGAGTGCAAAATCCCATCTTTTACGATACCGACAATGCCATCGCAGGAACGGGCAAACTGCTTGCTCAACAAGGATTAGTGAAAGAGGGCGACCTGTTGGTGATCACAGGCGGAATCCCTGTGACCTCCATGCAACCCACAAATCTCATCAAGCTTCATCGCGTCACTAAAGAAGATTTTTTGCCGTGAACTGAAAAGACATGTTGAACGAAAAAGATTGAAGGAATGCTATGGTACGCACATCACTTATTGCCAGTTTTTCAGTCCTGAGTATGTCTGCAAGTACACAGTTTTGTGTTTCGAAAAATGAAAAAGCGAGTGAAGAAAAGAAACAAGCAGAAGCAAAGGCCGACACCTGCGCTCTCAGTAAAGGGATGTGCACGATGGAGTACGATCCTGCAACATGTACCCTGTCCCGCAATAAGGAAAAAAAGGAAGCTTCAGGAAATAATTCCTGCGCTGCCAGGCAAGCGCTTTTTTCATTTTATTGTTCAACGGGAGAATCGCTCACAAGCCTTGAAGCAGAATCGGTGACGTGCGTAAAAGCCGAGCCTAAATAAGTTTCAATGATTTGAATTTTATTTGCACCCGTTAATTTTTGCCTTTTTTAGCCCGCATGATTTCGCATGCTTCCTTTTCGCCCTTTTCGCAGGCCTCTTTAAAGTAATTGCGTGCTGAAGCCAATTTGCCAGATTGCTCTTCCATCTTTCCCACTTCAAAGCAAGAACGGGCCACACCTCGGCGACAATCCTTTTCATGAATCTTTTTTTCATCGAGATTGACGTCAGGAAGTTTGAGCGGTGGTGGCGAACTGCGACAAGAAGTGAAAAGAAAAAGGGCCGTTGTGACGAGCATAAGATTGATCAAATTGTCTCTCATAAACATAAACGACCCTTTTCCTGAGCAATGCGCAAACTTTTAGAAGGTGACCTGACGCAAGAGTTCAGGATTATCAAGAACGCGTCCTGAGCCCATCACAACTGCGGTGAGAGGATTTTCTGCAACAAGAATGGGAAGACCTGTTTCTTCGCGCAAGAGAATGTCGAGATTGCGGATGAGTGCACCCCCTCCGACCAAGACAATCCCTTTGTCGACGATATCGGCAGCCAATTCTGGAGGCGTTTTTTCCAACGCAACCCGCACAGCTTCAACGATTGCATTGATGGGCTCTTGCATGGCTTCGCGAATTTCTTCGCTTGTCACTTCAATCGTTTTGGGAATCCCTGCAACAAGGTCACGTCCTTTGACTTGCATCGTCCGGATTTCGTCTTCGGGATAAGCAGATCCAATGGCAATTTTGATTTGCTCAGCAGTTCGTTCACCAATGAGAACGTTAAAGCGGCGCTTCAAGTAATTCACAATGGCTTCATCCATCTTATCGCCACCGACGCGAATGCTCTTCGAATACACGATTCCTAGCAAAGAAATGACTGCAACTTCTGTGGTTCCCCCACCGATGTCAACAATCATATTTCCGCTGGCTTCATGAATCGGAAGATCTGCCCCAATGGCCGCAGCCATAGGTTCTTCGATGAGATAGACCGAAGCACATCCCGCAGACTCCGCAGACTCCCGAACAGCACGCTTTTCGACTTCCGTGATGCCATAGGGAATGCAGATGACGGCACGTGGCCGCACCAGTGAGCGGTGATTGTGGGCGACACCAATAAAGTAACTCAACATTTTTTCGGTGAGTTCAAAATCGGCAATAACGCCATCTTTCATGGGCCGCACGGCTTCAATGGTGCCCGGAGTTCTTCCGAGCATTTCTTTTGCCGCCCTTCCCACTGCCTTTACAGTACGGACACCGCGTGCGTCCCGCTGGACTGCAACGACGGAAGGCTCATTTGCAACGATTCCTTTTCTTTTAACGTAGACAAGCGTATTCGCTGTCCCCAAGTCTATGGCGAGATCATGAGAGATGAGCCGCAAAAACCAATCAAACATCCATTCCTCCGAATCGTCAGACTAGGCATTTTAGAAGATGCCAAAATATTTCAGCGTATATATGAAGCGAATGCGAATGACCAGTGGATCCTTCTCAATTCTTGAAGGAACAGGGTTGTAAGGTCCTGCCGCAACGACAGCCCTTTCAACCTCTTTGTCCAAAGGTTCATAGCCACTCGTACGCACACGAATGACCTTTCGCACAGTGCCATCCCGGTTCAGCACAATATCGTAAACTGCCTCTCCTTGCATTCCTGCACGGGCAGCTTCTGCTGGATAGCTCCAAACATCCTTGAGTTGCCGGAGAAATCCGTCAAAATACGCAGTGTATTTGTATTCCGTGGTGCTTACACTCACTGGAGTTCCATAGTCTAGGTCATCCCCAGACTCTAGCCCACCATTTTCACCTTGTCCCACATTCTTTTGATTAGAAGCATAGTTCATATTGGAGTTGGGAAGTAAATTTTTAAGCTTAGATGAAATAGCTGATGGCCCGAGGTCTGCAGGATCGGGCGCAGGTTGGGAAGGCGCATCAGGTGAAGCCGCAAACTGCTCTGGGATGCGGACCGAAGACTGAACAGATGATGTCGCAATTTTTCCTGAATTCGACACTTTCTTTTCAGTTCGTTTTGCCTGACTCTTTCCCGGTACCTTTTTGCGGTCCATCCCTTTGACTTGTCCGCTGGTTTCGACTGTCCCTTTTCGCAAGTTTAAGTCGGATGGGGGAACTCCAAATTGAGGCCGACTTGCCGTACCCGATCCAAATCGTACCGTCACAGGTTGAGAAATTCTGGGTTCACGCGAATGAGGAAAAGGCAGAAAGTAAACAAAAATGTAAAGTGCCACGTGAGCAACAAAAACAAGAACAGCAATGGCGAGATTTCTCATCATTCTTGCCCTGAATGGCCTCTTGTGGTTACAGATGAGCGTGATTTGTGACTGGCAGTCGCACCATTGATAAGGGTATGGAAATGAACCACACTTCACAAAGATGCACGCAACACAAAGACAATTTCAAAAACGAAGGCAGAAAGCCTGAGTTCAAACATACATGGAGCACAGGGTCATGGCAAACCGTTCCGAAAGGTTAATGCATTTTGACACCATCATTTTTGGAAGTGGACTCTCTGGACTCTCGTGCGCACGATTGCTTGCCCGCAATGGTAAAAAAGTTTGTGTCATCGAGCGCGCGGAGCATTTAGGAGGCCATTTACTTCCCTTTGAAAGGAGCGGAGTTCATTTTGAGGTGGGTCTACATTACATTTCCGATACGGGTCCACAGAGTCAATTTGCAACGGCATGTGACGCCATAGGCGTTTCTTTTCCAACCGTTTTTCTGGATAACGCTTTTGAAGAAATCCGAAAAGAAAACTGCACCCCGTTTAATTTTTTTTATCCCCGTGAGCGTTTTTTTGAACATATGATCGAGCGATTTCCGGCTGAAAAAGCAGCAATTCTGAGGCACGAAAATGTTTTAAAACTGCTCTGGACGTTTGCAAATGATTTGACTTTTCCTTTAAGAACAAAAGATATTCTCAAGAAAATCATTACCTCTCCGGACCGCCTGCAACTCCTTTCACTGTCAAGAAGAACACTTGATTCCTATCTGCGAAACGATTTAAAGGTTTCAAAAGAACTCTATGAAATTCTCGCTGTTCAACATGTTTTAATTGGATGCGCTCCAAAGAATGTCTCCGCTCTTATCTTTCTTCTTGTTCATGGTTACTATCTGCAGAATCCATGTTTTATTGCCGGCGGCGGCAGAGAAATGATAAACCAACTTCTTCATGCAGACGTTACTTACTTCACCAACGAAAATGCCAGTATTAAAAACTTGCCACCTGAATTAAAGTCGGATATTCGCAGCAAGGAAAGTGATAAGTTTCGTTTTCTCGTTCAAACAAGCAAAGGCAATTTCAAGTGCAAAGATATCGTTTGGACACCCGATCCCCGGCTGCTTTCAAAAGCTACGGATTTTTCTTTGCCTACCTTAACGCGTTTTCGTCTGAGACATACCAGTACCCCCCATGCCTTAACAGTGGGATATTTTGCCACCAAAAAACCACTAGAAGAGTATCAACTTTTCAACAGAAATTATTGGCTCATGGGAACTTTGGATTCAAACTCCTGTTACGATCATTTTGATCTTGAAAATCTTGCCGAGAATGCTCCGCTTTATATTTCCACAGGTTCCTTACGGGACCCCTTTGCTGTCGAAAAACAAAATAAGTTGAAGGCCAATGGCGTTTTTCAAGCCATGTTTCTTTGCCCCGCTGACGCCTCGCTTTGGGAAGTAAACAACCTCGAAACCTACCGCGTTCCCGAAAGCAAGGGCGGTACAGGGCGTGCTTACCGTCTTAAAAAAGAAAAAATTCTCTCCCTCCTCGAAGAAAGACTCTGCAAGGAATTCCCTTCTTTAAAAAATGATTTGGTTTGGAAAGAACTGGGCACTCCACTCACACATGCCCGTTACCTCAATTCCCTCTCCATGGGTGGCTACGGCTTTAGCCCGACGGTTTTTGATTCGCTCATCGGACGTCCGAGTTACAATTCGGGGATAAAAGGTCTCTATTTTTGCGGTGCTCACATTAAACCTGCCCACGGAATTGTGACATCGCTTTTGAATGGAGTGGGACTTGGCCGTATGATTGCAGACGAGCCATAGGAGTCAAGAATGCATACCGACCCTCCTTGGTCACTGTGACTCAGTTCAAGGAGTGGCGCACGATGACAGAAAATGCAGTGGAAACTCCAAGGGCAAAAGAAAAGGCTGTTTCGTTTTCGAAGCCGGAACAGATTGCGGAGATCCTTGCGGAAGCAAACCGATTAAAGTTACAGGTTCTGGTTAAATACGCCAATGATGGGAAATCGGTCCGAGGATTTGTAGAGAGCTTTGATGCGGTAGACATGACCATTCGCATTGGCGGAATTTCTGTGGCCGGTGATGCCTTGTTGAAAAATTTCCAACAGCTCCGCGTCGAATTTATTCTACTTTCCAGAAAGCTCGTGTTTGTTTCTGTGGTGAAGGCTCGTGTTCAGGGAAAGCTTCTGCTTGCATGCCCTGTAAAGCTGGTTGCCATTGAAAGGCGGCAAAATAGCCGCTTCAAGGTCCCCGCCTCAAATGCAGCTTTTGTAGAATTCCATGACCGTAAAATTGACCTGAATCGCATGGATGCTCCATTTTTTCCGAATTTTATGCGCGATGATAAAAACTACTTGATGCGATTGCGTATCGATGACGTCAGCTTGGGTGGAGTGGCATGCTTTACGCGCTTTGGGGCCATCTCCGAAGTTCTTAAACCAGATGAAATCGGCTTGACCGCACTGCTTGTTTTCCCGAAGACGGCTCCCATTTCTGTCCCTGTGTCGATCCGATGGGTCAAGAAAACACTTTCGACAGTGCAGGCGGGTCAATTTGATGTTGTTCAACGAAGTTTTGCATCCCGAATTTTAAAAGCGCCGACGGTGACTTCGGAGAGCCTTTTACTTAAAGAAACATACTATCGCTTGGGACTTCAATTTTCTGAAGTTTCAAAAGAACTCGATCTTGCATTAAGAACCTGCATCCGAGTTGTCCAAACTGCTGAGTCGGTGTAGCGTGAATTCCCGATCAACTCGATGGAGTTTTCCGCTATGGACCTCAATTTCTTAGCTTCCGTTTCGCTTTTTCAGTCTCTCACGCTTGACGAAGTCAAGGTGCTTTCTCTTTTTCTGGAAACTGCATCTTTGCCCGTGGGGCACTGCCTTTTCAATCCGGGCGACCTTCGTGATAGACTTCGCATCGTGAAGAGCGGAAGACTTCAGGTTGAGACTTCCGTACTTGACTGGGATGAAACGACGACTGTCTTTGGTCCGGGCCAGTTCTTGAACGAGAGTTCCCTCCTTCAAGACGGCAATTCTCACACATCACGCGGATCTGCTTTGGCCGATTTGCAACTTTATTTGCTCACGCGCAAAAAATTTGAGGACCTTTCAAAACAGCACCCTTCCATCGCAGGCAAAATTCAACTCGCGATTGGTTCTTATATTTTTCAACGTATTCACTCCAATCCACAGGCACACATGGCAACCGTTTACTCCTCAGGGCGCAAACGGTCGGAGCATGATCTGCTTGGTGAGCGCGAACTCCCTGTCGAAGCCTATTATGGCGTTCAGACCCTCCGGGCTCGCGAAAATTTTAATATTACGGGTGTTACTTTACGGAATTTGCCCGCTCTCATTAAAGGCTTTGCCATTGTCAAAAAAGCCGCCGCTAAAGCCAACACAAAACTTGGCCTCTTGCCAGAGAATATTTGTAACTTTATTTGCCAAGCGTGCGAGGAAATTGAGCAAGGGCACTGGCACGAACAGTTTGTGGTTGATGTTTTGCAAGGAGGCGCAGGCACTTCAACCAACATGAATGCAAACGAAGTGATTGCAAATCGAGCGCTTGAATTAGCGGGTAAAGAAAAAGGTGAATACGACTTTTTGCATCCGAATAATCATGTCAATCTCAGCCAGTCGACAAACGATGCCTATCCAACGGCAGTGCGCGTGGCAACTCTGCTGTCTATCCCTCAACTGATCGAGGCCATGACAGAACTGTGCAGTGAACTTGGTAACAAAGCGCGTGAGTTTCAAGACGTCATCAAAATGGGACGCACTCAACTCCAAGATGCTGTGCCCATGACGCTTGGACAAGAATTTGAAGCTTTTCGAATTACAGTGGAAGAAGATATTTCGCGCCTTAAAGAAGCTTCAAAACTCTTTTTCGAAGTCAATCTCGGAGGCACGGCCATCGGAACGGGGCTGAATGCACACCCTGACTATACAGCAAAAGTCATCAAAGAACTTCGTAACATCTCAGGACTTCCGTTTGTTCCTTCTGCAAACCTCATCGAAGCAACTCCAGATACGGGAGTTTTTATTCTATTTAGCGGAATTCTTAAACGTATCGCCGTAAAACTCAGTAAAATTTGTAATGACTTGAGGCTGCTTTCTAGCGGACCCCGCTGTGGATTTGGCGAGATCAATCTTCCACCGATGCAGCCAGGTTCAAGCATCATGCCAGGCAAAGTCAACCCCGTCATTCCAGAAGTTGTGAATCAAATTGCGTTTCAGGTGATTGGAAATGACCTTACAATCACAATGGCTGCTGAAGCAGGTCAGCTTCAATTAAACGTCATGGAACCCGTCATTGTCTTCAACCTCTTCCAGAGTTTGAGCATTCTGACGAGAGGAATGCGCACACTTCAAAAGCTCTGTATCAAGGGGATCACTGCCAATAAAGAAGTTTGCCGCAGGTATGTCGAAAACAGCATCGGACTTGTGACCGCTTTGAATCCACATATCGGTTATGAAAACTCCACAAAGATAGCCTTGGAAGCACTTCAGACGGGGGAAAGCGTCTTTAACCTCGTGCTCATGCATGGCTTAATGAGCAAAGAAGAACTTGAAGATGTGTTACGGCCTGAAAACATGCTCGCCTCTCGCACGCATCTAAATGTTTCAAAGTAACAGAATTAGAAAGTAAACATCCCCAAAAGAAATAGCCCACTGAGCTTGCTTTCAACTCGGAAGATATTACCCATACTTGACCTCAAGCAATCCCTTATTCTCGCTTTGAACCAAAGTTGGTTCAAAGAGTTCACCAGTGTTTCTCTTTAAAAACAAAGAGGCGAGAATGAATAAAACGACCTTGAATTCAAGACTTTTAATTCCTACAATCCTTCTCATGAACTCTTGTGGCACAAGTGAAAGTCACTCAAATAATCAAGCAGACAACTCCGCTCCGACGCTTGAAGCTTTTGTTTCAACAGGAGAGAGATTAGCGGCATATTATTCGCAACAAACAAACTATAACAAAGTTTATTCTGAAGTCATGAATTGGTTTGGTACTACTAAAAACGGATGCGTTGCCTTTATGTCAACTGCATTACGCCACATTGGAATCCGTGTCCCGCAAAATGGGTACTATAATGGAGAACGGATATCGCTCGTAACAAAACCTTTTTCGGATTATCTTCAATATGAGTTAGGCTGGAAAAGAGTAACAAACTTGTTACCTGGAGACGTTGCATTTACTAGAGATGAACCCGATTGGCCCGGAGTACCTGCGCACACTTTCTTATTCTTGAAGTGGAAAGACAAAGCAAATTCCTTAGCTTACGTCATAGATAATCAGGGCTTTACGCATGAAAGAGATCTGGTGCGACGTGGTACCAAAGATTACACTCCATTCGACTATGCACTTCGTGCCCCCTAATTGCGTCAAAAGCCCTCATGGATGCCCCATTTTCCAGCAAAAAAAACCAAGCTCTTCCGTGTGATCAGATGCTTTTACACTACTTTTACAGAGCCCCCCTTCCGGAAAGGCATCAATGTTCCGTAAGAATAAGGAACAGGAGACATGAAGTCGCCTTTTGATTAGCCGAGAAGAGGTAACTATGAAACTCAGACCTTCTGCCACCGAATTTAAGACTTCCTGGAAGAACATCATCTGGATTGGCGGATTGCATGTCCTTGCACTTGCGCTTGCAGTTCCCTTTTTCAGTTGGCAAGGCCTCATCGTCTTTGCTGTCCTTCACTATTTAACAGGCATGGTTGGCATCACGTTTGGATTTCATCGCCTCCTCACGCACCGTTCGTTTCGTGTTCCCGCTGCCGTTGAAAATATGGCCGCTCTTGCAGGAACTCTTGCATGCCAAGGCGGCCCTATCAATTGGGTGGGCCAACACCGTTGTCACCATGCCTATTCCGATACACCCCAAGATCCCCATGATGCGAATAAAGGCTTCTGGCACGCACATTTTCTGGCCTTCATGATCCGCAGACAAGACCTCGAGCGCTTTGAAGATTATAAACACTACGCTCCTGATTTAGCCGAACGAAAGTTCTTTGTCTGGCTCGAAAACAATATGATTTTAGTTCAGGTTTTATTTGGAATCATGATGATTGCATTGGGCGGTCTCATCGGTCCTGCAGCAGGCTTCGACTGGTTCATGGGTGCAAGTTTTGCGGTTTGGGGATTTTTTGTCCGCTTGGTTGCAGGATATCATGTGACTTGGCTCGTCAACTCAGCAGCGCATTTTTGGGGAACCAACGACAACAACCTCGAAGATCGTTCACGTAACAACTGGTGGGTTGGAATTTTAGCATTTGGCGAAGGCTGGCATAACAACCATCATGCGCAACCGCGCGTCGCACGCCATGGTTGGACTTGGTGGCAATTCGATCAAACCTGGATCATGATTAAGACATTAAAAATGTTTGGCCTTGCAAGCGATATTAAGTTACCACGTCAAATCCGAAAAGCGGTAGATATGCAAGCTGCAGGCAAACAAGTCGAAATGGATTTAGGGATTACTTCCCAGCGAGCTGCGAACGCAGATTAAAATCTGTTACGTAAGCATAGCCCACGGCTCTGACGTTCAAGAGATACTGCGGTTTTGCCGGATTTTCCTCGATGTATTTTCGAAGCTTTGCCACAAAAACATCCAGAGTTCTCGTTTCTGTGCGCGCTTCGTAGTTCCAGACTTTTTGCAGCAATTCGACCCGCGAAATCACGCGATTTTCATTCTCCAAAAAAACTTGAATCAACAGTCCTTCCGTTGGAGAAAGCCGCGTTGTGAGGCCATCTCCATGGCGTAAGCAGAGGTTTCGAGTATCGAAGACAGCGTCGCCGAAGCCAATTTCAGCGGGTAACTCCGAAGCCTTGTACCACTTTTTACGCTTCACAAGGCCCTTCACCCGATGAATAAGCTCAAGTAAACTAAAAGGCTTTGTGACATAATCATCTGCCCCAAGCTCAAAGGCTCTGACTTTATCATTTTCAAGACCCTTGGCACTGAGGACAAGGATGGGAACTTGCTCAGCAATAAGTCGCGTGCGTTCTAAAATTTCAAAGCCATCCAGTTCGGGGAGCATGAGATCGAGGAGAATGATGGAAACAGCTTGATGAGAATTTTCAATGAATTTCATGGCCAAAAGACCATCCTTGAACCATTCCACTTGGTAGCCTTCAGCTTCAAAATTGAACTTGAGCCCTTCTCCAATGGCCTCTTCATCCTCAATCAGCAGACAGATCTCTTTGGAATTCAACATGGATTGTGGCCCCTTTCCCAACACCATCGCTTGTGGCGTAAATCTTGCCGCCATGAGCCTCCACGATGGAATAACAAACGTAGAGTCCTAAACCTGAACCGTGAACCTTTTTGCGCAGATTTCTTTCGACACGATAGAATTTCTGAAAAACCCTTTTGAGATGCCCCCCCTCAATGCCCATCCCATCATCGACCACTTTGATGTGAATGGCGTGAGGAAGAATGCTTGCAAAAAGGTCAACCTTTCCCTGTTCCTGCGTGTATTTCACCGCATTGTCAAGGAGGTTGTCGAACAGGATGGAAAGATCGAGGGGATCACAGTGAATAATAAAAGTGTCTTCTTCAGTTTCAAAAAATTCTTTACAAAAAGAAAATTGCCTGCGATCGTCGTAACGTTCTTTGACTCTACAATATGAGGCCGAAAGAACTTCCAACACATTTGTAACCTCACGGCGCTTCCCACCTTTTTGTGACTCAATGCGCGCAGAAATAAGAATGCTGTCGATGAGACGTTGCAAACGATCAGCCTCCCCCAAAGTGCGATGCAAGAATTTTGCGCGATCTTCTTCAGTGAGACTCCGTAACAGCATTGTTTCGGAATAGAGCCGGATGCTGGCCAGGGGAGTTTTTAATTCGTGTGTTACACTACTTAAAAAAGAATCTTGCAATTTATTGAGTTTGACCTGTTTTCGAAAGCTCACAAATATCATATAAAGACCAACAAGAATGATTGCCATGAGCAAACAACCTTCGGCCAAAATAATCCACTGACCTGTTCCGAGATTGACTTTAATGGGAATTTTTTCGAGGAGGTCGTCAATTTCTTGGCTCCGCAGGACATACCAGCGAATCCAGACCACCATCAGCAGCCCCCAGCTTACCTGGGCAACGATAAAAATAGAGATGGGATGCACAATCCATTTCAATAATTTGATTCGATTCATGTGTCCATTTGCTCATCAACGTGACAGGCAACTCTTACCCTGACCAAAAAAATTGAAAACAGGTTACAATGCTTATCATAGTACACAAGATGGGCTAAAGCGATGCAAAACGCTACAGAAATCATGAAATTGTTGAAGAGTGTCGAAGGCAGTTCGCAACAGACCATTGCGAAACTGAAACCCTACTACTATTCGGCGAACGATCTCGAACGTAACACTGCGATCGACGTTCTGGCATCTCTGAATGAGCCTGATGCCGCGCGCGAGCTGTTGCAGATCTACAACGACTGCGAGTGGCGAACGAGCAAAATAACCATTATCCGAGCGCTGTCACGCGTGCCCTTTCAACGCACCCTTGAATTTCTTATGAATTTGGCGAAAGACGAGCGTGACATTACCCTGAGTCAAGAATCTATCAAGGCCTTGGGAAAAAGCGGCACCCGGCTTGCAGCGCGCTTTCTGGTGAATTTCTATCAACACTGTTCAACGGTCGTTCGACCTTCGGTCGTCAGTGCCTTGGGAAGCATCCCTGATCGCACTCTCGCAGCCGACTTTCTAAGTGAATTACCCAAAGCACTTGATGCAAATGAAATCATGATGCTCAAAAGCCTTGTTGTGACTTTAGCGGAACTTAAAGTCACAGAGGCGATTCCCTACTTCGAAAAAATCATGACGGAAACCGACAATCGAAGTCTGGCACTGTGTGCATTGCTCGGGATGGGAAAACTGTCTCGCAGCCCCACGTCGTTGAACTTGTTCGAAACCTATTTTGAAAAAGACCCCTTCGAATACCAGATTTTTATCAACGTCAGAAGTCAGATTCAGTTTCGTGCAGAATGGCGCCTCGAAGACTACCTGTTGAAACTGTTCGAAGCCGAAAGCTTTCATCCCTCTCTTCCTTTTGAACTGAATACATTTCCGAGAGAAGAACAAAAAACAGGACTGCAGATTTTCTCGGGAAATAATGAGTATTTTCAGAGGCTTTGCGTTGCACTTTCCAAGATAAGTCATCCCGATATTGGCACTTGGTACCTTGAATTTTTTGACTTTGATAAGCTCACACGTGAGCAGACATTTAATATCTTAGAAAGCATGCAAGGGCACTGCACCCGCAGTCTTTTTGAAGCACTTATTCAACTCAAAAGTAGATCTTTACGAGACTCTTCCTCTCCTATTTTCGAAAAATGGCTGCAAACAGTTTCACTGTGTGTTCCAGAGGCCGAAGTCGAATTTCGCGATTTTATGCTGGGCCCCAAGTATACCAGCTTGCGACCTGAAGAAAAAATCATCACAATAAACCACCTGGTGAACTATGCGCTGACTCTGCATGGCAACGATGATAGAATTCAAGCGATTGTTCGCGACCTGGAACAGCATCTACTTGGGGAAACAAGCATTGTTGTACAAAGTCGTATCTTACGCGCCTTGGGACAGATGCAATGCCAAAGTAACAAAATCGTTGCGTTCGTTAAAGACAGACTCTTTGATAAGCATCTCACCCCTTCATGCCTCTTTTTTCTTGAAAAAGTTCCGCAACGCACCGCATATTCATGGGTAGTAAAAGTCATCGAAGATGCAGACCTGAGAACATCTTTTCCACACGGAATTCTCAAGGCCCTCGCCGCACACAAAGGGCAATTTGACGATAACTCTTCCATGGAAAGCTTTCTTAAACGGTGTATCGCTTTGGATCGTGACGCCGATACACAAGTGCTTGCGCTCAAGGTTCTGGCAAAGCACCCCATTCGATCTCTTTTCCAAGACGTCGTTAAACTGTTAAAAGCTTCAGACAGAGTTCAAATTGCAGCCATTATTGCTCTTAAAAATGCTCAAAATGACTTGAGTGTTTTGCCACTGTCGGAATGCCTCACATCACCTTCAGTTTCAGTGGCGGGCAGAGCACTCGATGCGCTCACGGCACTGTCGAGCGACCTTGCCAAGGAAATCATCATCGATCACCTTGAGAAACAATCGGCAGATCTGGAATTCTGCGATAAAATTTCTCGCTGCTTAAAACCTCCACAGAAACACCGCCCCGACCTGGGAGAGCGCCTACACCGTTTTCTGGAAATACATCCCACTCACGCACTGTATGACGGAATATCGCGGCTCCGTGATGAATTTGGATACGTCAGCAAAAGTTCTGCAACCTATGATCCCGATCGCGTGGGAACCCTTGTCGACCTTAAACAACTCGATCAAGAACTCACACAACGCATTGACGGTTACAGCAAACTCGATGAACAGGTTAAGGCTGTGCTGCGCGCAGCTGAAATTCCCTTTAACCTCCCCGAAGGGTTCAAAGGTAACATCGATAGGTCGAGTGCCATTTTACAATATTCGAAGGCCATTGACCTGATGCTTGAAAAGGAACTCGGATATAAACTCCTTTTTCCACGCCTTGAAGCTCAAATGCACCAATTTCAAAACTTGGTTCACACCACTGGACTGGCAGAAGAGGGGATCAGCCCCGACAAAATGTTACGTTTTTTCGAATTGGATTCCTCTTTCACCCCCGAGACCCTTCCGCTTGCAAAAATGGTCAATGTCGCAAAGGGCGTTTTAAATGGCAAGATATTGAACGAACACTGGAAGGTCCTTGATGGATTAAGAGGCTGGGCAGCAGCTCTGCTGATGTTTGCAAGACCCATTGGCGGGGCTCCTCGGTCACGTGGAGATGCCGGAAAAGGACGCAAAGTTCTCATTAAAATTAAAAGTGAAATCGACCCCGAAATCATAACATTCACAAAAAGGCTTCTTGCTTATCAGGAAATACGCAATGGTGTGGCACATAGGCAAGTCATCTGTGAACTCTCAGCCCTCGATGGATTCCGACGGGAAGCACACGAAATCCTTTCGGTGGCTGGCAGAATCGTCTGACAGAGGATTGAACTCATGGTGAAGGATTTCGACATTCTTTTGGTAGACGGGGAATTGGTCCTGAAAGGTCATCTCACCGACGCGACCCTTGTGAGTTGCTTTCGCGAACAACTCTCGCAGGGTGGAAGAGTCAATATGTCTCAACTCTATTCTGTGAGTTGGGCAGGCCTGCAACACATTTACGATATTATGATGGACTCCCCTGCAACGTTTCTACTTTGCAAAGTGCCTTCTAATATTTACCGCATGTTTCTCATGTTTCCACTTCTCGGTCAGAACATACAGATTGAAAGCTTTGATGTTACTGTTCTGAACGAAAATCCAGAAACAATGGCGAAACAAAAAACACAGCCCGTTCAAATGCTCATGGAAACACTTGCCGACCTTGGAATGGAAAAAGGCTGCTTTGTGACTTTGCCTGATGGAAGAAAAGTATTAGGCTCCCTTCACCATCTTTGCCGTCCTCATTTTGGAAGCGAAAGCTTTCCCGAACCAAATATTGTCAATTCCTGGGCTAAAGACAATAAAAAGCAATGCATGTTTTGGTATAATTATATTTGTTACGTGCGCACTATTTTAGAAACCTGTTTACTTGCACAGATATCAATGGGACGACTCATTGAAGAATCTTTGCAAGGCATCACAAATCGAATTGTCGCAGCGGAAGCCTCCGTTAAGGTTCTTGTTCCCACTTTTTCTCATACCCGTGGCCGCATGCTCTTAAGCCTGTTGCCTCCCGTGTATGAAGTGAGTCAAGCGACGATGCTTAAAACCAAACACAGCTGTGTGCCCTATGACGAACTTGCCTGGGGAATGGAAACTCTCTTCCTCTCGGAAACAGGGGACTCCGAAGATTTTCGAAAGTCCTTAGAAACCGTTTCGAAATGCGGAACAAATCTCCAAGAAATCACAAAAAGCCTTGAAGAAGTCGGCGTTGCACTGGGCGACAAGATCTTTACTTATGGAGACGTTTCAGAACTCAGAACAGCCTTTAGCTCAATTCCAAAGGAACTGATTACTGAAAAAATAATCCATAGTGTGAGGCGCAAATTTAAATTCGAGAGCCAAGAAGGAACCTGGGAACACACCGTTGAAGAAATTTTGCGTGATTTCGACGACCTTCAAAAAGACCTCGATCGCTGCGTGATTGCGATGCAAGGATTCGATCTTGTGCGCCAAGTTCTAGAGCACCGCATTCACGAAGCCACCGTGCTCGCCGAAGAACTCCCTTCATTTCAAGCGAATCTTTCGGACTGGGGCCAAGCTCAAGATAAAGTAACTGACACCGCACAAAAAAAACTCGTCACCGACCAAGAACGCTTTTCGTTTCAATTCTATTTTCCGAGTGTCAGCCTCGGATCAAAGGACGGGGAACTCAGCCCTGGCGAAGCGATGTTTTTCTGAAGGCCCGCAAGAGCGCGCCTTTCGGCATCATATTCGAATGACCCCCGCAGGTCGCCGCGTTTTATCTGGTATTGAGAGATTTCCACCACCCTTGGTCGTCGCCGATCCGACCCGAAGGGAAATTTCGAACAGAAAAGTCTTCTCGCCTTGCCCAGAAAGCAGTTGATTGAACTCACCCCGCACAACGCGCATCGGGCCCTGATCGAGGGAATGCCATTTTCCAAGCGTGAATCGACTGACTGAATATTTGAGCACAGCTTTTTCAGGCCCAATAACGTCGGCTTGCAAGGAAAGCGCAAACCCTCCCGATTGAAAAGACTTCAGGGCCCCCTGCCGCAGCGACGAAAGTGGAATTTCAACATAGGCTTCCGAAAGGCGATTTGGATCGGAGATTTTTGCAAAGCCTGCGATTTCAAGAACGGATTCCCGGGGATTTTGAGCAAACCCTGGCGAAGCAAAAAAACAGACAAAAACTCCAAATGTGAACGTAAACAAGAGCTTCATTGTTGTTACCCCCAAAAAAAGAGTTCCCAGGCAACCACTTTCAGTTTGAGGCGTTATACACAAAGTGACCTTCAGTTGTCTAGAAATTGGATTTTTTTAGAAAGCTTCAAGCTCGTTACTTTACTAAATATTTAACAATTTCAAAAATTAGCAACAAATTAAGAATTTGAGTTAAAGAATTGCGAGCTTTATGTCGATCCAATTTCATCACCCGGAGGATGATGATGTGAAGATATTGCCACTCGAGCGAAATTACTTTTTTAGGTATTTCTCGAGGATACAGGTCATCCCTGTATTTCTCGTGTTGAGTTGCGACAATAAATCCATTCATTCTTCCAATCTTTCCGCATCTGAATTCAGTGCACTCAGGAAAAAAAATTCAAATGCTGCGAACGAACGTTCAAAGCTCGCTCGTGCCGAAAGTGAAGCAAATCGCAACAACGGACTGGAACAAGGCGGCAACGCTCCTAAAAGCATGGATCCTTCGTACGAAGCCAAAGCGCTTCAATTTCTAAATACAAAATGCATTCAGTGTCATGGCGAAGGACTGCCCGGAGCCAACTATTGGACTCTTAAAAAAGGAACGACAACTGCAGATTTGCAGGCAGATCAAGAGCTCCCAAAGGTTTATTTGGCACTCGTTCGAAAATACAATGGGTCGAAGTCGAGCTCTCCTTCTGCCATGCCACCAGGATCTGCTCTAAATTCCGAAGATAAAGTTGAATTTTCAAAAGTGATTCTTTGGTTGCAAGAAAACTTTCCTAAAACAGTTAAAGAAGCTCATGCCATTGCCCCGGACAGCGTAGATTTTGGTGAAAAAGTAACAGTCATGAGAGATTTTCAGTGCGAATCTCCCCTGTCGTTACGTAAATTTTTAAGACGACTTTCGAATGATGCGCTGGGTCAAGAACCTTTAGCCACTGATTCCGAAGCCTTTCCGGCAAAAGACTTAGATTTGCCTGCAACAACAGAAAACAAGAAACTTCTGATTGCAAAACTGTTTAAACCTGAGGATCCTTGGAATAAAATATTTGTAGAACGAGGCCTCAAAAAATTCGCAATGTACCTTTCTGGAGGCGCAAGCATTAAATCAGATGGAAAACATTTGACAAGTGCCGTTGCTGCAGATCTGCAATTTGAATTTCATCAGTTGCTCAAAAAATATTATGATGTCAAGACATACAAAGAGATCTTGTTGATGAACAAGGTCATGGTCACTTCAAATACCCATGGACTTTACGGAACAGAATGCAAAGCTCCTCCAGCTAAAGTGTGGGCTGAGTGCACCTTGTCTCCCGAAAGAGGCAATTTTTTTGGAACGGCCGGATTTCTGGCTTCAAAGCCTTCTTCTTTCATTGAAAATAATAATAACTATGGAAGAATGGCTGCCGCCTATCTTGTTCTTAATGGAATATCCTTGAAACCCGACTCAAATGCCAAAGGTGGGGGTCCCGGAATTCCACTGCCTGCGTGCTTTAAAACCAAGGATGTCAGAGCGACCTTAAAAGTTGTTACGGATCCAAATTCGGAAATTGCATCCTATGGTACCGCCGCCATTCCCAAAGTTAATAGCCTGTGCCCGGCGTGCCACATTGACAAAAATCTTGCACTGGGGTCCATCATCTTTAGGCCTTTTGGCCCCATTGGCGAACTTCTTACAGCAAAAATCATCAAAGATCACAATCCAACATTGAATAAAGACGAGAAAACCAATCCGTATTTTTCTCTCCTTCAGAGCGCGACTGAGAAAGGCCGAATCAACGAAGTGAATGGAATACGCACACCACTCACTGTCGATGCATTGGCAAGCTTTCTCGATAAAGATTCTGAAGAAGGATGCATCGATAATACAAAAGTCAAAAATGTCGGAGAAGCATTCGAACTTTTAATTGGAGACGGAAGCGTACTTATTAACGGATTAAGCCAACATCTTCCAATTTCTTTAAGCAATATTGCAGGAAGTTCAACCGAACTTGACGACGTTCTGCGCGATGCCTGGAATAGCGGGGGTGGCAAACTCTCTTCACTCATAGAAGCTTATTTTTCATCAGAGACATATTCTTGCAGCGAAGAAGGAACCAAGCCGTGAAATACAAAACACTTATGTCAAGTTTGAGTCTTGCACTCGCTTGGAGCTGTGCAGACGACAAGAAAGTTAACAAATTGACTGCTGAAGGAAAACTGCCCACCACAGCTGCACAAGAGGTTGTAAAAAGCGCCACACAAGAAAGCTCGATTCCAACGAAAGTCGACACTCCGAAAACGGAAACAGAGAGCATTATTCAGGAAAATATTCAAGTCGTAGGCGCTGATCAGCAAGTTAAAAATGCTGTTCTCATTCGGCAATCACTGAACACATGCATGGGCGATAAATTTATACTCACTTCTAAAGACATGTATGTTTTGACACCCACACCCGCTCCCGCTGGAAAGCGCGCCTTTCTCATGGGAACACCCGTTGATGGTGAAGACATCATTCAAAAGGAAGAAAGCAGCCTCTATGAAGGAACAGTGCCCATTCGAGGCCAGGTAGCAACATATCCACTGTCGCTTTCCTATCTCGGTGCGCTTGGTACTGTTGCAAATGTCGTTGCTCATAACTGCAATTTCACCTCCGAGACTTCGCCTTGTCTGTGCAAAACCGAGCAGAATGCTCACGATCTCTTAAAAAGATGTTTGCCCGGACACAACGATGCGCTTCTCATAGAAGCGTCCAAGCGCATGACCGCACTTTGTCGCACAGGAAAAGATGCCCCCGAACAAGAATTAAACTCACGAAAAGCAATTGCCGCTGTCCTGGGTTCGGGCGCTTTTGCATTGGCACGCTAGGAGAAGATATCCATGAAACTTAGCCAAGCAACGCAATTCCTACCATTGAAAATTTCAACAATGGGGTTGCCAAGTTTTTGTTTGGAGAAAATCCTGCGGGTGACAACTATGTTAAGTTAAGAAAGAATTCCTAGCCTGGAAAATTCCAGTCGTTTGTCTTTTCAAAATAATGCAAAATGATTGGCAAAAATTCTGTTTGAGATTCAAGAATAAATTAAATGACTAAAGTTATTCATAATTTCGGGCGATATGGGGGTCATCACAGCAGGAGACATGCCGTGCCTGATTTGCCCTTAAAGTCTCGGTACAACCACAGAAAAAGCGGAATGTTTTCGATCGCTTCCGCACTGCTTTTCTGTGGCTGTATTAAAAAGTCAGTACAAACGATTTCTGTTCCCTCAGAGCTTCCAGTCGCCACTGATGGTAAAGTAAATGAAACTTCCACTCAAGATGCCTCTCAGATTGCAAAAAGTAGGGAATTGATATCCGGTGCCTCTCAAAGTCAATTGCTCATTGAGACGCCGAAGGCACTTCAATTTTTCCAAGAAAAATGCCTTTCGTGCCATGCCGAAGGTCTGGCAGGCGCAAAATACTGGAGCCTTAAGAAAGGCGTCCAAAAAGCTGATCTGAGTGTTGACCCCGCTTTACCTAAAGTCTATTTGGCGCTTATTCGAAAATACAATGCCTCAAAATTGTCTTCTCCCTCTGCCATGCCTCCGGGAGGCATTTTGGATTCTAATCAAAAGTTGGAATACTCAAACATCATACTTTGGTTGCAGAAAAACTTCCCACAAGCAGTCCGCGTTTCTCATACCATTGCCTCAGACAGCATTGAGTTTGGAGAAAAAGCCGTCATCTCGAGGGAATTTAAATGCGAAACCCCTCTTTCACTGAGAAAATTTCTGCGCAGACTTTCAAATGACGCTCTTGGACAAGAACCTAGCCGCGCAGATTTAGAATTACTTCCACAAAAAGATCTTGATTTACCTGCAACTCTTGAAGCAAAAAAGTCTCTTGTCGCAAGGCTCTTTAAAACAGATGATCCGTGGAACAAGATCTTTTTGGAAAAAGGCCTTAAAAGATTTGCAATGTATCTCTCAGGAAGCGAAAATATAAAAAGCGAAGGGAGTGTTCTGACTCCAGCAACAGTCAATGATCTCCAAAATGAATTACATCAACTGCTCAAAAAATATATACTTTCAAAAAGCTATCGAGAAATTTTGCTCCTTAACAAAGTCATGGTGACTTCCAATACACATTTTTTGTATGGAACAGAGTGCAAAGCTCCCGCTGAAGGTTGGGAAGAATGCACTCTCCCGATAGAGCGTGGAAATTTCTTTGGTACAGCTGGATTCCTGGCTTCAAAGCCCTCTTCATTCATTGAAAATAATAATAACTATGGAAGAATGGCTGCAGCATATCTTGTATTAAATGGGATTCAAATTAAGCCTGATACGAATGCAAAGGGCGCAGATGTCGGCATACCGCTTCCAACGTGTTTTAAGACAAAAGATGCAAGGGCTTCGCTGAAAAATCCAGCAGACATAAACTCTGAAATAGCATCCTATGGCACTGCAGCCATTCCCAAACTAAACAGTCTTTGCCCGGCATGTCACATCGACCGCAATCTTGCCTTAGGTTCGATTATTTTTAGACCTTTCGGCCCATCAGGTGAAATTTTATCTGGGAAAATTATTAAAGATCACGATCCGCTTTTAAAACCAGATGAAAAAACCAATCCCTATTTTTCTCGATTGCAAAGCGCGACGGCAAAGGGACATATCAATGACATCAATGGAACACGCTCACAGATCACCATTGATTTTTTAGCAAGCATGCTGGAAAAAGACACAGAAGAAGGATGTATCGACAATACAAAATTAAAAAATGTGGGAGACACTTTTGAGTTTATGATCGGAGATGGAACCCTGCTTGCTAAAGGATTGAGTCAGCATCTTCCGATTTCTCTCAGCAACATTGCTGGGCACTCCTTGGAACTTGAAACTTCTCTAGCAAAGGCATGGAAAGAAGGTGATGGCAAACTTTCTGCATTAATAAATTCCTATTTTTCATCAGAGACTTATTCCTGCCATGATGAAAGTAGCAAGCAATGAATAATTTTAAATTAAAAAATATTTGGATGTTTTTAATTTTTTTATCACTTCAAAATTGCGTCGAAATCAGAAAATCTTATAAACTTATTGCAACCGGAGAAACGACGACGCCCGTTCAAATAAAGGAACAGCAGCCGGTAATTTTAAGTGAATCTGATAAAAATAAGACCACTAGCATCAGTAATATTGAGACAGAAAATTTCTCACAAGGCTTAGTTCAAGAAAATATTGTGGTCACAGGTCCAGATCAACAAGTTAAAAATTCGGCATTGATTCGGCAGTCAATTGCATCATGCGTCGGTGAAAAGGCGATCCCCACCACCAAAGATATGTTTTTACTTTCAGCTACGAAACCACCACCCGGAAAAGTTCCTTTTTTACAAGGAGAACCCAACGATGGCACAGACATCATTCAAAGAGAAGAGAATAATCTTTACCAGAACAAAGTTCCCATGCGCGGTCAGGCTGCGACATATTCATTGACACTCTCTTATTTGGGAGCCTTGGGAACGGTCGCCAACGTCGTCGCTCATAACTGTGATTTCACGTCCACAACTTCTCCATGCCAGTGCAAGACTGAACAAAATGCACTCGATTTTTTAAAGAAATGTTTACCAGGGCTCGCAGACTCTAAGCTGACTGTAGCTGCAAAACAAATGTCAGAACTTTGCAGTTCAGGAAAAGATGCGCAAGAACAGGAAATAAACTCACGCAAAGCAATAGCCACTGCACTTGGCTCGGGCGTGTTTGCTTTGGCACGATAGGAAAAAGAGACATGAACTCTCGAGACAGGAAACTGAATCGCCGAAGCTTATTGCGTTATTCTTTATGGGGAGGTGCGGGCTTAATAGGTAGCAATGCCTTCATGAATGCGGGGAGGATCTTTAATTCAAGTCAATCCATTCTCCAAAATGGGTTGCCTCTCGATACAATCTCGCTGCTTGAAAACGCCTTACGGGGCGGGCGAGCACTTTTTAATTTTGAACAGGCAAATGCCGCAAGCAACGACTTTTATCTCATCACGATCAGTTGTTACAATAGCCTCAATTCACGATTTCTCTGTGGCGCAGGTGAAATCGATTCCACCACACGCAACCTGACTGCAGAAACATCCGTACTCGGAAATTGCACAGACACGAAGGCTTATCTCGAGGCAAATGGTGTCAACAAAGTGCATTCCAATGAGGTCTTTCAAAAACTCCGCCTCACTGAATGGTGGGGAAACATGTTACTGAATGGAACGATGGACGGGAAATTACCCGCCGAGACGAATGTGGTATCGGGTACTCTGAAATATATTTCCCCCTTTCTAAGCACTGAAACAAGCTTGCAGATTGCTCTTGGAATGGAAACCACATCTGTCCACAGCTTTCAAAATTTGAGACTTGCCAACAAGGATATCAACGGCCTGGGCGACCTTAATTACTATGCTCAAAGTCGACATCAGCTGAGTCCTGTATTGGTTCAGCGGGAACAAGAGCGTTGCTTGATGTCGTAACAGAGTAAAACCGTCTTGTGAGAACGGTTGAGAGACTGCTTGCATTCTCAATGAGTCAAGTGCAGGATTTTTGAAAATTGAAT